>JAUNKN010000043.1:8285-10259 GCA_030532685.1 Bacteroidales bacterium
ACGAGAGAAGAGGAGGAAAAGAGGAGACGTCAACGAAAATACTTTCCTATCACCGGAAGGCTATGCAGCAGCATATCCCGCTTGATGACATAGAGAAGGAAAAGCACTACCAATACCGTATTCATCGACAAACGGAGGTAGAGATTCTCGATGAAATCGGGCAAAAATATCATTGCAACATAAAGCAAGCCCGTGAGTAACACATACGCTCCAATGCTTCGCAGAGGATAAGCTATGGGATAGTACTTTTGCCCCACGAAATAGCTCAACAAGGTGGCCGTTCCATATCCGGCCACTCCCGCCCAAGCGCAAGCGATATAACCAAAGTGGGGGATAAGCAGCACATTGGTAGCAATAAGTACCACACAGCCTGCTCCAGAGAACCATGCCCCCCAAATGGTGCGGTCAGTGAGTTTATACCAAAAAGAGAGGTTGAAATAGACTCCCATTAAAATCTCGGCCACCATAACGATAGGCACCGTATGCAGCCCTTCCCAATAATCCCTCCCCATGAGGTGTTTGAACACATCAATGTAGGCCATCACCAGCAAAAAGGCAAAGAGCGTGAAGATGATGAAATACTTCATCGTCAAAGCATAGGTGGCACGGTTATCACTATTTTCTCCCTTCTTCGCCGAGGCAAAAACAAAAGGCTCATACGCATAACGAAAGGCTTGGGTGATGAGCGCCATGATCATGGCGATCTTGACAGCTGCTCCATAAATGCCCAGCTGTACACGCCCTTCTTGTCCTGGCACAAGCTGGGGAAAGAGTATTTTATCGGCCGTTTGATTCAATATCCCCGCAATGCCCAGCACAAGAATAGGCCAAGCATAGGAGAGCATACGTTTGGCCAGCGCCTTGTCAAAACTCCAGCGTACACAAAGCACCTCTTTCCAAAAACCGAGTGTAATGAGTGCCGTGCAAGCCAGATTGATGGCAAAGACGTGTCCCACCTCGATGGTCCAGCCCTCGATGAAACGAGGAAATACGAGGAAGAACAACAAGTTCATTGCTACATTGAGCAGGATAAAAGACAGCTTGAGAGTTGCAAACTTGAGAGGACGACGTTGATAGCGCAAATAGCAGTAAGGAATGGCCTGAAAAGCATCGAGTGCCACGGTGGCTGCCATCATGCCGATATACTCCGGATGATCGGCATATCCCATGGCCTGAGCTATCCCTCCCAAATTCAACAGGACAATGCCCACAAACAACAAGCCTACACTCCCCACAAGCGAGAGCACTGTGGTATAAACGCGAAGAGGATTTTGCTCCTCTTCACGGTTGATGAAACGAAAGAGCGTCGTTTCCATACCAAACGTAAGCATCACGAAAAGTAAAGCCGTGTAGCTATACACTTCCGTGATCACTCCGTTGCCACCACTAGCTGCGGCAATTACGTGGGTATAGAGCGGAAAAAGAAGATAGTTGAGAAAACGCCCCACAATGGAGCTGATACCATAAATGGCCGTGTCCTTGGCCAAAGATTTGAGTGAAGCCATCGCTTTGCTACTTTTGGGCAAAAATACGGGGGTCCTCTCCCTGTCTGTCTGCCCACCACAACAAGTTGCGTTCGGTAAGCGATAAGGAAGAAGAGGAAAAAGAAAGTATGAAAAAACGCCCACCCTCTTGCGAAGGTGAGCGCTGCGAGTGTTGGGTCACCGGGATTCGAACCCAGAATGACAGAACCAAAACCTGTAGTGTTACCATTACACCATGACCCAATTGCGCTGCAAAAGTACGCACTTTTCTCTAACGCACCAAATTTTGAGAGAAGTTTTTCAAGGTATACCCTTCTTTTTTTCAAAAATCGCGAGATTCACACCAACATTTCATGGTACAATCTCTTCAAGTACACTCATTTCTCCCCTTTCAAGGAATACTTGAAAAACGTAACAGGCAACACCTCAAAAGAAAATATTGCTGTCCGGTAAAAAAATAAGACAGCTTCAAAACTTATTGTTATAGAGT
>JAUNKN010000044.1 GCA_030532685.1 Bacteroidales bacterium
TTCCTACTTTAGTACGCGCCTCTTGGGAATCCGTATCAATTCTTGCCACAATGCGCTGCAAAGAAACGCCCAAAGGAGTAGAATACACGATGGGGCTGCTTCTGAAATACGGCTTGTGAAAAAATTGCAGGATAGAAATAAATGAGAAAAAGAGCTGTAAAAATGCAAATCCTACTTTGGTTTTTGTGCGAAGAGGTATTTTTTTTTGTTTTTTCTTATTTCGTGCGAGCGGCTATGAAGAAATTTCCTCTATGTAAGAAGTAATTTTGCACCCCGAAAAGGGAAGAAATGCTATGCAGACTGGAAAAGTCTGGAATGCGACATTCTGCTCGACCATAAGCCACTTTTACGACTTTATTATGATTTTTTCGACCTTACCTTCTCGTTTAGGGATGTTTGTTTTGCTGATTTTTTTTGGTATTTCCGCTGCGGCGCAGCGTGTTTCGCCCAACGCTGTGACCATCGGGGCCCGTCAGGGCACTGAGATGCTACATGTGGAGGGGACGATGCGAGTAGAAACACTTCCCCTCGATGGCGAGCGAAAGCTCTTCAACTATACGAGTAGCGCTACGCAAGTTTTCAATCCGCGATATGTTGTTGTGACCGATAAGCATGGAGTGCTCGGAATTGCAAAGCATTCGCCTCAATGGATCTTTTATATGCCCCCCATATTGCTCCCCTTGTGCAAGGAGAAGGCTGCTACAGGGGAATATCTGAATGAGGGAGATGCAACAACCGATGGGCGGTTTAGAGTGGATCTCTATGAACATTATCGCCAACAGTTTGGTATGAGCGATGCTACTCGTCAAGTGCGTTCCAACACAGCGGAATTGCCCGATAAGGCTGTGTGGGAAAAAAGTCAGCTCATGTTTTTTGTGACCTACTACGACCAAGACTATTTTCAGGATGTGACGGTGAGCGACGCTGGAGTGCTCACCTATCGGGTGAAAAAGAACATCGATCCCAGCCCGCGAACTTACATGAACATTGTGTTTCGGGTCAAGGGTTGAGTATTTCCTTTCGAGTCCCTCACACTGTGGGAGTGGTGGCCTTCTCGTCCACCCAAAAGAAAAGACTAAACAACGCTTTTTGAGATAAGACTAAACAACATGAAAAACACACGTAAAGGCTGGGTGCTGCTCTTCTTGGGGCTTCTGGTCGGTATGACAAATTTGTGTGCACAAACGGTAGATGCTTGTGCGGAGAGCTTTGGGATTTCGACCAATATCTCCCCCTCACTTTGTCAAAGTAATGGACGTATTGAGATAACGCTCACGGGCGAACACAGCAATTATTATAACTTCCAATATGCTTTGCAGCCAGACAAAACTGGTGATTTTTCTATTGGAGCAACGACCAACACAACGCTGACGGGCATTCCTGCAGGTAGGTATTCTATCATCGTTTCGGCTGTGTGCAAGAGCAATGAAAAGCACAGAGTGACAAAGACTTTTTCAGATATTGTCGTGCCAGGAACTTATAAGGTGATTCAGGCTTCTTTCAATCAATCGCTTTCCGTGGCCACACTTCCGAATTGCTCCACAGGACGCATTGTGCTCAATGTGAAAGAGGGCAATGGGAAATATACCTTCACCATCGTAAAAGCGCCCGATGGCGTGCCTGTGCCTCAAACGATAGTTCCCATTAAAAAGGGCGACGATTACACCTTTCCTACCGATAGCTATCCTGAGGGCACTTATCGTGTGGAAGTCAAAGATGGGTGCTACACGGCTTCGGTCGAACTCAATGTTGGCAGGCTAACTAAACTTCCTACCCTCTATAATGAGTCTCAGACTATCTTCACGCCAAAACCTGTGGAGAGCTACGATTGTAGCGTGTTGCGTGCCTCAGTATCTCCAAGTAATGAAAGCTTGGAAGATTTTGAGTTGAAGAAGTACATTGAACAAGGCCTGTTGGAAATATCGATGGTACCTGCAGGAGGAACACCTACCACTTGGCATACATTTCCTAAAACGACGGAAGTCTTGAGCTATAATATAGCTCCTGAGAAGGTGTCGGATCTTTATACTCCCCAATCGCTCGAAGTGCACATTCGTGCCAAGGCTTGCCCTACCTTTGTGCGCAAATTTTTTATCAATGTTAAGAAACCGTATATAACTACCAGTGTATCGCAAAGCTCCGATTGCTTGTACATGAACTATACGATTTCACCTTGGCAAGATTTTGACGGAATGTATTGCTTTCCGCTCACCTTAACTCTTTTTCGAGGCAGTTCGTCGAAGAAAGGAGAGGTCATAGCCACGAAGACTATCAATCACCACAAAGACCCGCAAGTCTTTTCTATTCCTTATGAAACGGGAGATTATCATCTCACTGTGACCGATAAGGAGGGTAAGTTTACTTATACGAGGGATATCTCCTCTAAATACTTTTTGTACTTTAAAACCATTCCACACTGTGATAGTTATGTGGAGACAGTTCAGCCGGCTTCTTTCTTAGACTGTTTGCCTGTGACGATAGAGGTGTTTGAAATGAATGGAAAGTCAGAGAGGAAAGTCACCTCGTTGCGCTATACGACAAACAACTACCTTCCTACGCCACCCTTAAAATACGGCACTCTCTACGAGTATCGCGTACGAAGGGACGACCAACCTAACACCTTGTATACTGCAACGAGAAATGTAGTCAAGCCAGATGAAACCTACACGATGAGTACCTCTGCAGGCTATGCCGATGCTTGTCAAGAAGGTTGGGGAAAACTCATCATCAAAAAAGTGATTTCCCTTCGCTCCAATACTCGCATCAATCTGACAGGGCCTGAAGGCTTTGAACCTCAATCTTTTACAGATGGAGGATACAATGAAGTCAGGTCTAAATCGGCCTATACGCCTCCAGGAACTTATACGATGACTGCAACTGATGAGTGTGGAATTCAAACGGCGACCTATGAGCACACAGGCTTTTATAAAGTCCAGAGTTTCTCCTACACTTCTCGCCTAACTTGTGCAGGTTTGGTGATTCGTCCTACAGCACAACTCACCCTCTTGGGAGCATCTGCTCCTTGCTACTTCCGCATCAAAAAAGGGCCTGAAGGAGGTTTTGTCGCCCAAAGCATTGCCCAAGGTGGCGAATTGACCCTGAGCGTAGAGGGTACTTATGAGCTTGCGCTTTGCACTTCGAACAGCTATGCTAGTTGTCCATTGCGTACGATCATCGTAGAGTATAAGCGTTCCGCACTCCAACTTTCCACAGCCCACACTGCGGCCTATGTCTGCAACGCTGGAGATGTGAATGGACACATCATAGTCAAAGCCGAAAATGGTGTACCCCCCTACACCTACGAGTTGTACGACAAGACCAATACCAAACGTATTAACATTGATCACATTGTTGAGCCTAATGACGCTTGGCACTACGTGTATGGCAAAGCCAATGAGGTGTTCACCATACGTATGCAGGATGCCTGTGGCAATCGCTTTGCCCAACAGGTTACGATGCTCAATATGAAGCTCGCCATTGTGGCGGCCGTGCGCCGCTCGGTTGTGTGTGCAGGCGAGAAGATAGAGCTCCTCTCTCTCCCCTTTGACTCCTACCAATGGTATGACCCCAAGGGCAAGCTCATTTCGACGCAGCAAAATCCCGTGATTACGAACGTCAAACCCTCGCAAACTGGAATATATCGTGTGCACGTGCGTTCCAATCAGTGTGGTTCTGAACTCGATGGCTACATAAAAGTTACTGTATTGCCTTGCTGGGCTCCTGTCAATCCGCAGCTGATGAATCGTAGCACACCGTGGCAATAAAGTTCCCTCATTTTTCAACTTTGATTTCTATCTCACCTTATGCAATATCGCCTTTGTTTTCTTCTCCTCCTAGCTTTGTGCTTTGCACACCACAAAGCATCGGCTCAATCTCCCACACCTACGGTCTCGCCTAAGGTGGGGGTCAATACGAACAACCCCAGTGAAAATCTGCATGTGAATGGCACTGCTCGCATTGGCTCTTTGCCCTTTCCTGGCTATCGTTCTATCTACACAAAGCCTGATGGAACAGCTGCAGGTGCTTCCAACCAAATGTTCACTCCCACCAGCACGGTTGTGGCCGACTATAATGGAGTGTTGGGCAAGAGTCAATTTGTGCCTGCTTCCTTCTTTTATATGCCTTCGACCTATCTACCCACAAATCCCGAGGAGGTCAAAGCTCCCGTTAGCTATGATTTGGCAAGCAAGGTCTACTCCCTCGATCTTTTCCAAGAGTACAAGTCGCAGTATGGTCTCTCGGGCAGTTCGACCAAGAGCCCTGGAGCTTCCCAATTGCCAACCGAAATGAATGCTAACCAACTTTATTATTTCGTGACCTATTATGACAATGCGGTGTACGAGAATGTGGCCGTCAATGCAGCAGGCCTTCTCACCTATCGAATCAAGGACAATGCCCCCATCACAGCCAAAAGCTATATGAACATTGTGCTTCGTCTCAAATAATAGAGGAGGTCAAGACGAAACGCAGGAACAAACATTAAGTTCGTTCCTGCGTTTCGTGTTTTGTGGAAGCTACAAATCCTCGTATCGAGGGATGTCGGGCAAAAAGCGGAGCTGTCTTTTCTCGTAGTCGATGTGGCAACAATAATGCTTCAGTCCGTTGCTCACGATGAGGTAGTCGGCCCGTAGCACACTATTGTAACTTTGTATTTGCCGAAACACCTCCTCGCCAATGGGCACTTGTGGAGCTTTATATTCGACGATGAGGCGTGGGTGCATGCCCTCGCGGGCAAAGAGCACGGTGTCGCAGCGCCGAGCAACGCCCCCGACCTCCACTCCCACTTCGTTGCTGAGCAAACCACTGGGATAACCCAACTGTGAGAGCAGATAGTGCACAAAATGCTGGCGCACCCACTCTTCGGGAGTGAGCACGACATAGCGGCGGCGCAGCGCGTCGTACACCTGCACGCGCCCCTCGCCATCGCGGCGCAAGCGCAGCGGAGCACGAGGGAGATGGAGCGACGGGAGTTTCATAGAGCAAAGGTACGAAAAAAGGCTTTTCCACGCAGCTCCGATTGGCACAACGCTAAAAAAATCGTACTTTTGCCAGCAATGAAAATCGAACAATATCCCTCCCAACTCCTTGAACGTGCTGTGGGCGAAATGTCCAAGCTCCCCAGCGTGGGGCGGAAAACCGCGCTACGCCTCGTCCTGCACCTGCTACGCAAAGAAGCCAGCAGCACCCACGCGCTGGCCGAAAGCCTATTGCGCTTGCGCGACGAGGTGATGTATTGCCAGCACTGCCACAACATCAGCGACACGCCCGTTTGCGATATTTGTGCCAATGAGCAGCGCGATGCCTCGACGCTCTGCGTGGTCGAAAACGTGCAGAATGTCATGGCCATTGAGGCTACGGGACAATACCGCGGGCTCTATCACGTCTTGGGCGGTTTGATTAGTCCTATGGACGGCATAGGCCCTGCCGACATCAACGTGCAGTCGCTCATCGACCGCGTGGCTACGGGGAGCGTGCAGGAGGTGATTTTTGCCCTCAACCCCACCATGGAAGGCGACACGACCAACTTTTACATCTCTCGTCGTCTGCAAGCCTTACAGCTCGGCTCTTCGCCGCGTCTCAGTGTCTTGGCGCGAGGCCTGAACGTGGGCGACGACCTCGAATATGCCGACGAAGTGACCCTCGGGCGTTCTCTCTTGGATCGCGTAACGCTAAAAACTTAATCCCTCTTTTTGCACCGAAATGTTCAAATTCAATTCCACTTTTTTCTACCATCTCGTGGGCGTCTTGCTTGCACTCCTGCTGTCCTATCTCCTCGAAGGCTATGACCTCGTGGGGCGCAAGGCACAGGCACTCTACCTTGTCGATTTGAGCAGCATCGGCCTTCTGTTGGGCGGCTATTGGGTGTATCTCTACAAACTGACTTCTGCGCGCCTGCGTGCCTTGGTTTGGAGCCTTCTCTTGTGTCTCCAAGTCGCGCTCTATCATTTGGCCGGCTATGCCCATACCCCCAAATATGCGGTGATTCTCATCGTTCTGCTCGCCTTCATTCCCTATTTCCAAAAAACTAAGTCATGAACATCAAGTCTGCCGAGTTTTTCATCTCCTCCTCCCGTGCCGACCAGTGCCCGAGCGATACGGCTCGTCCCGAATATGCCTTTATCGGGCGAAGCAATGTGGGCAAGAGTTCCCTCATCAACATGCTCACGCGGCGCAAGGGACTGGCCATGACCTCCTCCACGCCGGGCAAGACCATGCTCATCAACCATTTTTTGATCAACGACCATTGGTTTCTCGTCGACCTCCCTGGCTATGGCTATGCCAAGCGCAGCAAGAAAGAAACGCAGAAGCTGCGCCTGCTCATTGAGTATTACGTGCTCGAGCGCAAAGAACTGACCAACCTCTTTGTGCTCATCGACTCGCGCCTGCCACCTCAGAAAATCGACTTGGAATTTATCGAGTGGTTGGGCGAACACGGAGTGCCCTTTGCCATCATCTTTACCAAGGCCGACAAGAACAAACGCCAGGAACTCACGCGCAATGTCAAAGCCTTCCTCGACACGCTGCGCAAAGACTGGGACGAGCTTCCTCCTCACTTTGTGACCAGCAGCGAGCGAGGCACTGGGCGCGACGAAGTGCTGCAATACATCGACAGTATCAATGAACAAATGGCCGCTTTCCCATCTTAGGCTCGTCAAACTGGCCCTTGTTGCGACGGCGGTACTCATCGCCGCCGTTTCGCTATGGGTATCGCAACAGCTCACCAACGACCTGCGAGAGGAAGAGCTGCGCAAAGTGCAGGTGTGGGCCGAAGCCATGCGCGCCCTCACCGAGGCCAACGACAACACCGATTTGAATCTCGTGTTGCGCGTGCTGGGCGACAACCACAACATCCCCCTCATCGTGGCCGACCGCCATGGCAACATCACCACTCATCGCAATCTGGAACTCTCGCCGAGTAGTCCTGCCGATAGCCTCTCCCAACTGCGTGCCCAGCTGCTTTCCTTGCAGCAAGAAGGGCATTCGCTGCGCATGGCACTCACCCCCGATGCCAGCATAGGCATAGCCCGAGGCGACTACATCACTGTGCACTACGGGCAAAGCCTCATGTTGCGCCGTTTGGCCACCTATCCCTACGTGCAGCTGGGTGTCGTGGCTCTTTTTGTCGTGGTGGCGATTTTTGCACTGCTCAGCAGCAAAAAAGCAGAGCAAAACAAAGTTTGGGTGGGCCTCTCGAAAGAGACCGCCCATCAGCTCGGGACGCCCATCTCCTCGCTCATGGCCTGGATACAAGTGCTGCGCGAGAGCTATCCCACCGACCCAATGCTCCCTGAGATGGCGGCCGATGTGCAACGCCTGGAACGCATTGCCGAGCGCTTCTCCAAAATCGGTTCTGCGCCCACTTTACAGCTCGAAGCCTTGCAACCCGTGATAGAAAGCACCGCTTGCTATCTGCGCAGGCGCTCTTCCTCCCACGTTCTTCTCGCCACCCACAGTGCACAGCCCGACTTGCGCCTGCCTCTTTCCCCGCCTCTGCTCGAATGGGTCATCGAGGTCATTTGCAAGAATGCCATCGACGCCATGCAGGGGCAAGGCCGCATTGACATCAGCACCACGCTGGGCAGCACGCGTGCCTTTATCGACATTACCGACACGGGCAAGGGCATAGCGCGTCGCGATTTTTCCAATGTGTTTCGCCCAGGTTTCACGACCAAGGCACGTGGCTGGGGGTTGGGTTTGTCGCTGGCACGCCGCATCGTGAGCGACTATCACCACGGCCGCATCTATGTGTTGCACTCCGAGATAGGGGTGGGCACGACCTTTCGCATCGAGTTGCCCTTGGCAGGAGGGTAGGGAGCATGGGCTGCGGTTGCTGTCCTCTTTCTTTGGGGGAGGAGTAGGGCGCCAGCGAGGCTGCTCCTTTTGAGGATTGCTTTTCGTCGCTTTCAAAGCCACGAGGAGCAATCTTTTTTTCGTCCTTCTGCGAGAACTTCTCTATTCAGCGCCGTCGAATGTGCATTCGACGGCGCTGAATGTACATTCAAAGCCGCTGAATGTACGTTCGACGCCTTTGAATGGAGAAAACGGGCGAGGAGGAATAAAAAAGATGGCGCGAAAAGATATTTTTCCCTCAGCTTTTTGTAACTTCGCAACACGCACTTTTACCCTCTTCCTATGGCTAAATTTACCATGCGCACCATGCCCGACCTCAGTGGCAAAGGGCAAGAACCGACCTACCCCAAGCTGCTTGTGGAAGGGCTCGCCACGACCGACGACCTCATGGCCGCTTTGGAACGCGACAGCTCCTTCTCCTCGGCCGATATCAAAGGCCTGCTCGCAGGTTTGGCCAGCTATTTGGCACAACAAATGGCCGAAGGCCGCTCGGTGAAACTCGAAGGCATAGGCCTCTTTACAGCTACGCTCGGCTTGGTGGAAGGTGCCGAACGCGAACATCCGCAGGGCCCACACCGCAATGCGCAGAGTGTGTGCGTGCGTTCGGTGTCGTTTCGCCCCGACAGCCAGCTGGTGGCTCGCACACGCAGTGCTTGCCGCTTGGAGCGTGCTCAGCCCGCAGCGCGTCCTCCTCAGGTCGATGGCCGTCAGGCTCGTCTGGCCATGGCCTTGGCTCACTTGGAGCGTCATGGTTTGCTGCGACTTGCCGACTACGTGCAGCTCACGGGCTTAGCGCGCACCTCGGCATCGCTCGAACTGCGCGAATTGCTTCAAGAGGGCTTGCTCGGCTGCACAGGTCGAGGCTCCCATCGCGTTTATATCAAGCCCTCGTCCCACGCTTAGTTTTGGACATAGCTTATGCACGATCCCTTTCTGTATCCCGATTTTACTTCCTATATTCGGCAGGGCGAACCTTCACAGCGTCGTCGGGCTGAAAACTGGGCCATTGCTATTGGTCTGCAAGCGGTCGATGGGCTTCGCACCTCGGAATACTTGCACCAGGTGGCCAAACGCAATATTGAGGGAGAGGTCGAAATGGGCGAAGTGCCTCATATCCTGCGCAGCTATTATCAGGTACAGGCTCAGCGTGAGAACGAATACGAACAAGAGGAAGCTGACAAGGCGTCGGCCAATATCGCCCATTTGCTCTCACAGCCCACGCTCGATTTCACAGTTCACGGGTATTTGACTGTGCATCGGCGCATTTTTGAAGGAGTCTTAAAGCATGCTGGGCGTGTGCGTGACTACAACATTACCAAAGAAGAATGGGTGTTGCGTGGCGATACGGTGAGTTATCTTGCCCATCAAGACATCATGCCTGCGCTTCACTATGAAATAGAACAAGAGCGCTCGTTCGATTATGCAGGTTTGGGATTGCGAGAGGTGGTAGCTCATTTGGCACGCTTTGTCGCGAGCTTGTGGCAAGTGCACGCCTTTTGCGAGGGAAACACGCGTACCACGGCTGTCTTTCTTATTCAATATCTACGCTCCATCGGCTTTGAGGTGAGCAATGCTCTTTTTGCCCAACACTCTTGGTATTTTCGCAATGCCTTGGTGCGAGCCAACTATAAGCAAGTACAGCTGGGCATCAGTTATGAGTATGCCCCCCTTGAGCGTTTTTTTCAGAATCTATTGATGGGGGAGCAACATCGCTTGAGCAATCGACAATTACTCATCGCTCCTCCTGAAAATTG
>JAUNKN010000008.1 GCA_030532685.1 Bacteroidales bacterium
AAGGCGCAGCGTTTGAGGCTCGACATCGAGAACCAGCGGAGTGGTGGGCGATTGAATATTGAGCAACACATCGGCTATGGCACCACCATTTTTCAAAATCCCATTGGGGCCCATTGGGCTTCCATCATCGGGCGAGAGTGCTCCAGCGGGGTCTACATTGTTCCAATCGACCTTGAAACGTAAACGATAAATGCCCGGAGCTATATCCTTGGGGAGCATATAGCTTGGAGGCGCTACTCCCACATTGCCTGCGACTTTATTTCCGAGAGAGTTTTTCCCTTGATGGTAGGAGTAGCTGATTAGTTCGCTATCGGCACCTTCAGTGACGTCAAACTTTCCATTTTGATTGCGATCGAGATAGACATAGCCGTGCATCCAGCCTGTACTAAAAGCAAAATCGAAACGCAAGGATTCGCCAGGGAAAGCGCATAAAGGAACGGAATTAGGTGAATAGGTGTAAGAATGGGCACGCTCGCGAACCTGTTGCTGTGCACCGCGGGAAGTGCTGATCCCTACGCTGCTTAAAAAGCGGCTGGGGTGAGTCACTTTTTCCGTGGGCGAGAAATTGAGGGCATATTCCTTAGATTGAGCCGAAGCCATTAGCCCCAGCGTAGAGAAGAAAAGAAGAGGAAGAATACGCATGGTGAGAGGATTTGAAAGGAAAGCAAGCCTCCTCCTCGAGGAGAGGAAAGGAGGCTTGCTGAATAAGAGAAAAAAGGAGAGGATTATTGTGCAACTTTCTGACCATTGATCACGCGGATACCATGATGCTTGTCAGAAATGCGGCGACCAGAGAGGTCATAGACTTCCTGCTTACCTTGTGCCGTCGTTGCAGTAGCGATGGCAGTGGGAGTCTTGGAGAAATCGATGTCGATGGTAGAACCTTCTGCAGCGGGGATGCTATATTGGCCAGGCTTACCCTCGACGGGAGTCACTTTCAGCTCTTCAGCACCGCTGCTCACACGTACCTTCGTAAGGTCTTGTTCGCTCTTAACGACAAGGGGAGTGCCCTTGTGGCTCACAATCTTAACCATTGTGGCCTTACCATTTTCCCAAGTGAGGTCTACGGTGAAGTTACCCACGGCTTTCAAGCCTGTGATAGAACCGCTCTTCCAATCGCTGGGGAGTGCAGGGAGAATTTCGATAACACCGAGGTGGCTCTGCATGAGCATTTCGGCTACACCTGCGCATACACCGAAGTTTCCATCAATTTGGAAAGGAGCGTGGGCATCGTAGAGGTTGTAGTAAATACCACCTGCACCTGCATTCGTGCCATAAGAAGTCGAGTGCTTCAGGGCGTTGCGGATGATGAGGTGAGCGTGGTCACCGTCCTTGGCACGAGCCCAGAGGTTCACCTTCCAACCCATGGACCAACCTGTAGCGGCATCGCCACGGTGGCGGAGAGAGTTGACAGCTGCTTCATAGGCTTCTTCGCCGGGAGACACTTGGCTGAAGGGATAGAGGCACATCAAGTGGCTCATGTGGCGGTGGTTCTTTTCTGCACTCTTGTAGTTGCTGTACTTCCATTCGCGGAGGAGTTTTTCGCCTCTCTTCACACCGTTGAAAGGACTGCCCCATGCACCATCGTAAGTCTCGATGTGAAGACCACGGTCGATGCTAGCCAAGTAGGATTTCAGATTCTCGTAGTCTGCTTGAGAGATGTTAGCAGCAGCAGGACCTCCCAAAGCCTCAACAGCGTCCACACACATTTGCAAATTCTCGGTCACGAGTTGCTGAGCATGCGCTGTAGCGTCTTCGCTACTTGGACCATGTTCGGGCGACCATTCGTCGGGGCAAATCCAAGTGTTGTCCTTGACGCGGCGATCCTTTTTCATGCGACCCATCCAGAACTCTGCGCTGCCCCACATCGCGGGGAATGCACGCTTCAAGTATTCCTTATCGAGCGTGTAGCGGTAGTGCTGCCAAAGGTGAGAGCAGTACCAAGCATTGGCTACAAAGTAGTTGCTGGCAAAGACCGACATACCTCCAAAGATGGTGCTTTCGGTGAATACCGTCCAGCCTTTGTTTTGTTTACCATACTCTTTGGCTGCGCGTTTCCAGTTTGCCGAAGCAGCATTGTCGATGATGTAGTTCAAGAGGGGAACGTGGCACTCGCTGAGGTTAGTTGGCTCGGTGGGCCAGTAGTTCATCTGAATGTTGATGTTCGTATGGATATCGCTCTTCCAAGGGGCATCGGCCTTGTCGTTCCAAATACCTTGCAAGTTGTTGGGAGCACGCATACTACCACGGCTTGAAGAAATGCTCAGATAGCGGCCGTAGTTGAAGTAGAGCTGTTCGAGGAAAAGACCATCGGTGCTTTTCTTGTTGGCCGCCGATTGGTTGTAGAACTTCACGAGTTCTTCGGTGTTCTTGCTACTTGCTGCGTTGTTGAGATTGAGCGAAACGCGGTTCATGTAGCTTTGGAATTCTTTCACATGGTCGGCAAGGAGCATGTCCCAGCTCTTTTGGCTGGCCTTATCTACCGTTTCCTTTACCTTGTTCATGACAGAGTTGGCGTCGCCAGTGGTGCGGCTTGCAGCCAAACCATCGAAAGTGGTCGCACCGCCCAAAATGAGGTAGATTTCGCTGGCGTTCTTTACTTCTACACCTTTCTCCGAAGAGCTCACTTGTCCATCGGGAGTGAGGACTTTGAAACGTGTGTTGTAGTAGACGGTCATGAGCTTACCTGCAAAGGTACCATAGCCATCGTTGGTATAGCTGGGCGTATTGTTGTTCAGCTGGTCGCCGGGCTTGTAAGAGAAGCGGAGAGCGAGCTTGCTTGCACCTTCGGCCTTGTAGCGTACGGCGACAACTCCATCCACCTGAGAAGCAAAGTAGCGACGAGTATATTTCGTGCCGTCAGCACCTGTGAAGTTGACACCTGCGATGGCGCGTTCAATGTCGAGATAGCGCACATAATCAGTCAAGGTCTTGCTTTCGTCGGTCGAGAAGAGATCCTTGGCTATGTTGTCTACGAGTACACTACCAAAGTTCATGTACTTACCATAGCCACCACCAGCACCTTGAAGGTCGCTGGGCTTTCCGTCCCAAAGACTCTTTTCGTTGAACTGGATTTCGTCTTTCTTTACACCACCGAAGAGGCTGGCGCCAAACTCTCCGTTGCCGATGGGCAAGGAGTATTCCATCCAAATGTTGGCAACGCCTGTTGCTGTGGCAGGGCGATCATACCAAAGGGTATGTTTGCTTTCGGGAGTAAAGCTGCTGGCACCACGGAAAGCATATTCGGGCAAATCGTTAGGGTCGATGAAGGTGACAAGATTGCCTGCGTCGTTTGCATCCCAAAAACCAATGCTTTGTCCTTCCTTAGCACCGCCCCATTGGTTGAAGCTTCTGCTCTTGTCGGTGGTGCGCACAACATGGTAGTAGTCGGCAGGGCCTCCTTTCTTGAGCGTAAAGGTTGTGGCATTGTTTTCGTTGGCCGTGGCGATGAGGAAAGTACCGTTCTGGTTGTTGGTCGCTTTTCCTGCTTTGGTTCCTACAAAATGACCGCTCTTGATCTTCATCTTGAAGTTCTCTTTGTTGCCGATGAGTGCGAAGAGTTGTTGATCCTTTGCTCCGAGTGCGGCTGTGAGAATTTGAGCTTCGGCCCCCTTATCCTCCAAGACAAGGTTGCTGTTCTTAAATTGCACACGATAGTACACGGGCTGCTCGGCCGTGCTAAATTTGGGAAAGTCGTCCTGTGCAAACAGACCTACCGCAATCCCTACGAAAAGGGAGAAAAGTGTAATAATTCTTTTCATTATGGTTTGTTTTTGTATAGTGCGAGTGTGAAAACTACCTTTCTCGGGCAAAAATACGATATCTTATGCAATCTGGCAATAGCAATACCATAAAAAGGAACTCCCACACTTGAAAAGCAAGTGTGGGAGTCAAAAAGAGGAAAAAATCAGCCCATTAAGGGATTACGATTTTCTTGCCACCGCGAAGATAAATGCCGTGTGCGGCTTTGGAAACGCGACGTCCTGTCAAATCGTAGGTGTTGGACGTACGTTTCTGGTTGTGTACGCTTTCGATGCTGGTGATGGGGCCATCGGTTGTTTTGGCTTCGAGGATGCGAAGTGTAGAACCGCTATCTTGTCCGCCTGTCCAAAAAGAGAACTTATTGTCGCGATTGTTGACCTTGTTTGAGACATAGCCCAACATGTGCATGTAGGCATATTCTACACCTGTACCAAGATCGGAAGAGTCAAGGAAATTCCATGTAGCGACATAGCCTTCGGGGATTTTGTCTACAGGGCGCATCGTAGGAAAGGTACTGCCTCCTGCTTTTCCTTCCATTTTTGTTGGGGAAGCTAATACTTTGGTGGAACCTTCCTTCATGTTGTAGAGCTGATAGCCTTTACGATTGCTACCTACAAAGCACCAAAGGTGAGCAGGATTCTCACGATCAACTTCGGTAGAGTTGAGTGCAATAGTCTGTGCATCGTTTGCGGCTACGACGTAGCCCTGCTGGCCTATTTGGATGGTGTACCAAGTGGTTCCGGCTGCGAAAACACCATTTTCCACTTTGGTCGTTTTGTAGCGAGCAGGTGGGGTGTAACGTCCTTCTTGAACGAATACGCCTTCCACTTGAACATCACCATCTAAGAGACGTCCGGGAATCGTGTAGGAATGGTCGCTTTCGTCGAAGTTTTCACGAGAAATGAATATGGTTTCCCATTGCTGATTGTCCTTGATGAGGCTATCCTTATCGAGGTTGTAGCCGTGCTTCACAATGATTCCGCTGTATTCAAATCCGTTCTCTGGACGCATCTTAATCTTGAAGTCCTTGCCGAAAGGAACTACTTTGTTGATGAGTCGTTCGCCATCGGCAGCAAGTACTTCGCCGTTGCGGCTGCTGGAGGTGAGCGTTACGTTTTCGCCGTGAATGTTCAGACGAATATCCACGAAGCTACCGCCGTTGCTCAACAGATTGTTGTCGCCACTTAGGTTACCAGCGGGGTCTGAGTTGTTCCAATCGAGCTTGTAGCGCAAACGATAGTAACCAGGCGTCAAATCGTTGGGAATGTCGAAAGGAGGAAGTTTCACCGTGTTGCGTCGGCTGCCAGAGATGGCCTCTCCTGCACTGTTTTGACCACGCTCGCCATCGTCGCTGGTGCTCAGGAAAGAGTAGCTGACGAGCTCAGAATTGTTGGCGTCCATGTTGAACAGGCCATCTTTGTTCTTGTCGAGGTAGACATAGCTGTTCATCCATCCGCCAGTGATTTGTACTGAGGGAGTCACCTTTTCTCCTGCACGTGCCCATAAGCTTGTACCCTTGGCATTGACATAGACGGGGCATTTCTTGATAGCATCGCCAGTCTTGCCTTTGGTGGGAGTGTCGAAGCTACTCGTGCCATCGCTGGGCGAAGTGAGCTTCACGACATCCATGTGGCGCCCGTTGTCGGGACGGGTGTACTTCTGCTCGTAGTCGAAGTTGATGGGGTAGTAGCCCACCAGGAGCGAAGGCTTGGGGTCGTTGTTTACGACAACATTGTCGATATAGGCAACGAAGTCTTCCTTGAGGTCATGTGGGCTTTCGGCATCGGGTACCACGACGAGGCTGTGGATGTCGATGCCACCATTTCCTTTGACCGCAATAACAACCTCGGTCCATTGATTGGCCTCGACCGTGATGGAGGAAAGCCCCCAGAACTGCTCTGTCTCAGCACTTTGTCCAGGACGATCCTGGCGCTTTCCTAAACCTACGACCATTACGCGGCCTTTTACAGGCTTGTAGACCCATACGTGTACGTATTGAGACTTTGGCGTCAATTCGAAAGTTTCCTTCAGGTCAATGCGCGCTCCGAAGGTGTTTGAGCCGTAGCGAGAGCGTTGCAGGCCCAACACAAATTTCGACTCATTGCTCACTTTACCCGTGATGGGGTCGATTACTTTGTTGGTGGGATTCTCGACAACAGCTACATTACCAGGAAGGTCGCCTTTTCGGAATGGAGATTCCTCCCAAGTGTCGTAGACGCTGATATTTTTTCCACTGTTGGTGTCGAAATCAATGTTTTGTGCAGTCGCTGCGATAGGCAAAGCCATAGCAGCCATAGTGAATATATGCTTGAATTTCATGGTTGTTGCTTGGCTAAGAGGTTAGTAGACAGCGATGTGTGAGAGCAAAGGACAGGCCTTTGAGTCTTCGATAGTGATGCGCAATGCCTTGGCTTTGAAACCGTTGCCATAGCTGTGCGAAGTCGAGCCGTTGAGCGGAATGATGCGCTTGTAGCCGATGGTGGTTTGCTTCACGCCAACGCCTGTGGGCTTCCAGTTGCTGCCATCTTCCGAAATTTCGAGTTTGAACTTCTTGACGCGCTGTCCTTTGGCAATGAACTCCATCAGCTCGACATAGCGCACGGTCTGCATCTGTTCCCATTCGATAGTGAGAGAGGCTGTCTTGACATCGTCGTTGGTGGCCCAGTAAGTCTTTTTGTCGTCGTCCACCAAGTTCTTCACTTCATAGGTGCGGGTCTTGCCTGCTGTACGAGTGGCACTTGCGGTGATTTTTCCTTGTTTAGCCAGATTGTTTTTGAGGCGTTCCTTAATCAGATTGCCCATGCCCACGGCCGATTTGACAGTTGCGTCGGGAAGGCTACCTGACTTGTCGGGAGGCAAGTTGAGAATGAGTGTAGAGTTGCGGCCCACCGTTTCGAGATACATTTGGAACAAACGCTCGGGAGAGAGAGGAGCTTCGCCCGCATGCCAAAACCATCCTTTGTTGGTACCCTTGGCATCGCTCTCGCCTGGAAGCCAGAACCAGCCGTTTTCTGCACCATACATGCCATTTTTCTCGGGAGCATAGTCGCGGTTTTCGGGACTCCAGTTGGTTTCGCCTGCCCAGCCTTCTTCATTGCCTATCCAGCGGGCTTCGCCACCCACTCCCCACATCACACAATTGGGTTGAATCTTGTGAATGGTGTCGCGCAGGTTGGGCACGTCATAGTAGGTCGAGCGGTCCACGGTGCGGTTTCTGGGAGCTTCGCCACCGTAGTGTCCATCGTCGCCAGCGGCACCGTCAAACCACATTTCAAACTGGTCGTCGCCATATTTGGCCAATTCGGCACATTGCTTCAAGAATACCTCCTTGACATATTGGGGTTTGCCAAACCATTTCGAGTTGCGGTCCCAAGGAGAAACGTAAAAGCCATACTTCATGCCCAAATCCTTAGAGGCTTGGGCGAAATCACGAGGGATGTTGGTGTTTTTGCCAAACTCATTGCCTGAGTTGGACACGTTATGATCGGTGGTTGCAGTGGGCCAAAGACAAAAACCATCATGGTGCTTCACCACGGCAATGCCGCCTTTCATACCAGCTGCTTGAGCCGTTTCTACCCATTGACGAGGATTGGGAGCTGCCGTAGGCTTGAAGAGGGTTTCCTTTTCGTCGCCAAATCCCCACTCCTTGTTGGTGTAGGTGTTCATCGAGTAGTGGTAGAAAGCGTAAAACTCCGTTTCTTGCCACATCAATTGACGAGGGTGAGGAACGGGGTGAACGGGAAGTGGTTCGTTTTCGGGATTGGACAGAGTTTGCGGTTTGATGGCCAAACCCTGCGCTCCCGCCATGGTGGGTACGGTCAAGGCCGCCGCCACTGCAAGATGCGTAAAGAACTTCATGGTTGATAGATTAGTGTTACAAAACTGCCGACAAAAATACAAACTTCTTCTTGTTTGGACAACTTTTTTAACTTTTTCTATCTCTTTATGCACTCTCGATTGTTCAATTTCCCGCTTATGGCTTGTCCTCTTTGGAAATGAGTGTTGAGGGGCAAGTGTGGAACAGCGGGTTGTCGCTAAGGGAATGGTGCAATGGTAGAGGCTTGTGGAGCGATAGGTGGATGGAGGGAGTAGGCCGTCTTGAGGAATTGCACGACGAGCTCCTCCTCCTCGCGTGCGCCTCCTCTTATAGGCTGTGTACATTGCCTACATTGCTTCCACTATTTATCGTAACCCTTTCTTTTTCAGTGAATAAGTGATGGAGGTAAAGAGGAAGTTTGCTTCCACTTTTTCTTACTGTTGTTCTTAACAATGAGGACGAAGTGGCTGGAGGTTGTGGAAGTGCTTGGAGGGTCGCTTCCATAGGGGTATGAGCTTATTATCAATGGCTTATAGTCGAAAATGGAAGGAAAGAGTAGAAAACAATCCCTTAGTATGACGCGCGTGCGAGGAAGCTCGACGAAAGTCGCAGCGCGGAAAATAAAACTCGCAGCGCGAATTGCGAAACTGGGAACGCCGTTGGGCGAAGAGGGAAGCTCTCTACTGGAGCAGATAGGATAGAACTTGAGTGCTCATTCTGTTTTCTGGCGAAAGGACTTGCGTGAAATAATAATGAAGTTGTTTTTTCGAGTAGACTTAGGTGGAGGCACAAAATTACCGAAAGAAAAACGTGCCAACGCAGAGCAATAAGCCTCTGCGTTGGCACGAAAAGTTGGGTTTAATATACTTCGACGTAGCTGGCCAAACGTTTGGCCTTGTCGCGGATAGGTTCGAGATCGGCACCAACTTCTCCGCTCACCAGCACCACGCCCATACGGCGATTCACGCGTGTGCTGGGTTTTCCGAAGAGCCGCAAGTCGGCATCTTCCTCGCAGGTCAGTTCTACACCACGGAAGTTGGGTCGTTCTTGCGAAGCTATATTGCTCAATATCACTGCGCTTGCTCCGTGACGTAGAGTTTTTATACAAGGGATAGGGAGGCCCAATGCTGCACGGCAATGGAGCTCAAACTCATTGAAGTTTTGCGTGCCTGCCAGGGTTACCATACCTGTGTCGTGGGGGCGAGGAGAGAGCTCGCTGAAATATACACCTCCTTCGTCGCTGATGAAGAATTCTACTCCCCAAATGCCCGCACCTGTGAGTGCCTCGGTCACGAGTTTGGCTTGTCGTTGCGCTTCGGCCAAGTGTTCTGGTTTCATGGCGATGGGTTGGAAACTTTCGCGATAGTCGCCGCCCTTTTGCACGTGTCCGATAGGAGGGCAGAAGAGGGTGTTGCCGTTTTGTTGAGTCACGGTGAGGAGGGTGATTTCGTAGTCGAAATGGATGAATTCCTCAATGATGAGCTCTTTGACATCGCCGCGACTGCCTTCCATGCCGTAGTCGAAGGCGTGGCGCAGGTCGTCGTGGCTTTTGACAAGGCTTTGCCCCTTTCCACTCGAGGACATGAGCGGTTTCACGATACAGGGATAGCCGATGACTTTGGCTGCTTCTTCGAGTTGTTCGTAGGTCGTGGCATAGAAATACTTGGCGGTTTTCAAGCCTAACTCTTGGGCCGCGAGGTCGCGTATGGCTTTGCGGTTCATTGTGAAGTTCACAGCGCGCGCCGAAGGAACGACGCGCACGCCTTGCTTTTCGTAGGCATAAAGGCGCTCTGTGCGAATAGCTTCGATTTCGCATATAATCAAGTCGGGCTTGTGCTTGGCTACGACGGTATCCAAAGCGTCGCCGTCGAGCATGGAGAACACTTCGCACTCGTCGGCCACTTGCATGGCGGGGGCACCTGCGTAGCTATCACAAGCAACGACGTGCTGCCCCAAGCGCTGAGCAGCTATGACAAACTCTTTACCGAGTTCGCCCGATCCAAGAAGGAGGATTTTCTTCATAAGGTGGTGTAAAAAAGTAGCCCTCAGCAGGAGCAGAGGGCATAGATTTGGGAGGTTGAAATAAAGGCCAGCTTACCATTGGTCGCCTGAGAGGCAGGTTGCAAATCGCGGGCTAACTTTTTGAGGTATTCGAGCGTGCTCGGTCGAGGCTGAGGGGTAGAATGCTCCATAGGCAAGGGTTTAGTTGAGGGATATATCTCTCTAAACGCTTACAGCACGCTTTTAGTATATTGTGCAGTATGAATTATATCGCTTTTCTACTCTTTCCCCTTTTGTTGGGTTGTTTTCACACGGCTTCGAGCGAGATGCCATGCTCTTGTGCCATGCGACGCATATTGAGGAGCGCATAGCGCATACGGCCCAAGGAAGTATTGATGCTCACTCCCGTGGCATCAGCTATCTCCTTGAAAGGCATATCTTGATAAAAGCGCATGAACACGACTTGCTTTTGTTCTTCGGGCAAATGGTTCATAAGACGTCGCACATCGGTCAGCGTTTGCTCATTGATGAGTTCGGCTTCTTGATAGCTGTCGGCCAATTGGCTTTGATAGAACAAGTCGCACTTGTATTCCTCTTGATAACTGAGATCAGCGCGTTCCTCTTGTCGAAAAGTGTCGATGATGAGGTTGTGTGCTACGCGTGTGAGCCATGCATAAAACTGGCCTGTTTCCGTGTAGCGTCCTTCGTGCAAGGAGTAGAGCACTTTTGTGAAGGTCTCTTGAAAAAGGTCGTCGGCCAAGTCGGCGTTGTGCACCCGATAGTAGATATAGTTGAATAGCCTATCTTTGTGACGAAAGAGCAGGCAGTCGAACGCTTCATTGTCGCCTGCCAAATATAGAGCCACCAATTGCTGGTCGCTCATTGCATTGAGCTTTTCCATTACTTTGGGAAGTTTGGTGTTAGCGTAGTGCTGTTTCGATAGGCTGTAGGGGTATAAAGGGTGAATAGATGCGGCAAATTTATCAATTTTCTTCTAATCTGCCAAAACTCTTTGCGTAGAAAGTCAATATTGGAACGAGAACAGTAGAAAAATAAGGAGAAACGCTCTGAAAGAATCTTTGTTTTTTCACAGGTAGGGCGCACAAAGCATCTATCCTTGTGCAACCATGATGTAGAAAATACGACGATGATGTTCTTAGAGTAGGACTTGTGATGGTGAAATAGGGTAGTAGAGAGCTGGCTTGTCTAGCACCTTGGTCAATCCTGCTGAAATATGTTGAAAAGAAAAATCCCCCAACGTCCAGCGACGATGAGGGAAATCTTAAGTACTGCCTACGGGAATCGAACCCGTATGTCATGCGTGAGAGGCATGTATCCTAACCATTAGATGAAGGCAGCATAGAGCGGAAGGAGGGGGATTCGAACCCCCGGTACGGTTGCCCGTACGTCAGTTTAGCAAACTGGTGGTTTAAGCCACTCACCCATCCTTCCTTACCTGTGGAGGATTTTGCCCTGAGAAGCAGGAGCGCCCCTCAAACGCAGTGCAAAAGTACGTACTATTTTTGAACCGTGCAAGGGTTTCGTGTAGAAAAGTGAAGAAAAAGCACAAAGAGAGGAAGAACTCCCCGAGTTTTTCGTATTTTTGCTCTACCAAATTAGTAACACAATGCCCAAAAACACTTCTGTACTCGCACTGCGCTCTCACCCCATTCCTTTGGTGCGCATAGGCCTGATTGGCTTGGGGCAGCGTGGCTTGGCCACTCTGCGTCGCTATGCTTATATTGAAGGAGCAGAAATACAAGTGCTGGCCAATCTCACTGAAGCCCCTATGCTTGAGGCACAGAAATGCCTTCGCGAGAGTGGACGGCCTGCGGCCCGTACATTTGTGGGCGAGGAAGCGTGGCGTGAAGTGTGTAAGGACGAAAATCTCGACTTAATCTATATCTGTACCGATTGGGCCAGCCATACGCCCATTGCTCTCGAGGCGATGCGTTGTGGCAAGCACGTGGCGGTCGAGGTGCCTGCGGCCACGAGTGTAGAAGAGTGCTGGGCTTTGGTGCGTATGGCTGAGGCCACACAGCGGCATTGCTTCATGACTGAAAATTGCTGCTACGATTGGTTTGCATTAGGCTGTTTGGGGCTGCGCGACGCAGGATACTTTGGAACCATTACTCATTGCGAAGGAGCTTATTTACACGACTGGCGAGCGCTTTTCTCCACTCTCGACACAGAGGGAGCAAGGGCATGGTATCGCGATAGTTGCCGGCACGGGGGCAACCCCTATCCCACGCATGGCATAGGCCCTATTGCTCAGCTGTTGGGCCTGCATCGTCAAGACCGTTTGAGTCATCTTGTATCGATGACGGGCAAGGCCGATGGTGAAGAGAGTTTGCTGGGGCATGCCAATACCACTTTGCTCACGACCGAGAGAGGAGTGACGATACTCCTGCAATTTGACGGCACCACTCCGCGTCCCTATTCGCGCATTCAAGGGGTGAGCGGCACGAAAGGCTTTGTGCAAAAATATCCTTTGATTCAGGCTTCTGATGCTGCTGGAGAGCGAACGCCAGAGGATGCCGAGACTTGGGTGCGAAAACACATGAAAGGTCATGCAGCCGATTTGTGGCGAGAGGGAGAAGCACGTGGGGTGGACAATCCGATGAATTATGCCATGGATGCCCGTCTTATCCATTGCTTGAGAGAAGGCTTGCCGCTCGATATCGATGTCTATGACGCCGCCGAATGGAGCTGTTTGGCTGAACTCTCCCGCCTGTCGGCTCAACAAGGAGGAGCTATTGTTAAGGTGCCCAATTTCTTGTCAGATACTATAGAGGGATAGAGAAAAGGCCAGTTCTTTGTTTTTTTTCATACTAAGCTCCTACTAAGTAACTCGCCTGTCTGTTGTGCTAAAGGAGGGGAGTAAATGAGCCCGACATGACTCGATGATGTGCTCATCGGAGTTCGTTTCGGAAATGTCCAATCTGTGTTCCAGTGTAAGCTTCATTGTTTTTGGATTAGCTTTTTAAGGCGTTGTAAATGTCAGAACTTTGGAGCTTATATTCTTTCAATGGGATAGTATCCTATTACTTGTGAGTCAAAAAAGAAGGCGACCTTTTCTAAGGTCGCCTAAATTGTATAAGAAGCAAGGAAAAAGAGAAAAACTCATCCCGAATAGGATTTCCTGCCAAAAAGTGTTCCGAAGAGTTAGTGCGCCAAATGTGTTTTGCCTCCTTGTAAATAAAGTTGGCCCGAGTGGGGAGCAACAATTCGACGTCCGTTCAAATCATAACATTCGGTAGAGCGAACGGGCGAGATAGGGGGAGCGTGCAAACCCAGGGGAGCATCAAGAAAATGCAAACGGAGCGCTTGAGCTTGATGTTCGGCCGATAGGAGAAGATAGGCCTTTCCTGCCGGAATATCCACACCTGTGCTCACGGGATAGAAGGCTAAGCGATCGTTGAGATGTGCCAAGGCATAGAAAGTGTGGTTAGGCAAATTCTGAATTTGCTGATGCTTGATTTCTCGTACGGCTGCGTGCAAATCGTTGCGAGGAGCAATCGATGTGTGAGGAAGAGGAATGAAGTCGTAGCTTTTTACTTCGGGGCTGTACAAAACTACCCCTGTGTGGGGAGGGATAATGTTGTGAATTTCTTTGAGGTGTAGTGTGTTCGCCTTCAAGACACCGACAAAGGCTTGTACGCCTTGAGGAATGGCCACGGGATCGGGAGCCGAGAAAGTGGCATAGTGGGCTTCGCTCATGCGTACGGTATAGCTGGGCGAGGAGGTGTAAAAAATGAGCGAGCCCTCTGTTTCTTCGTAGGCCAAAAGGCTGTAGTTTTTGTTGGCCCCTTTTGCCATACGTATTGTGCCGGTCCCCGTTACATAAACTCTGTGTTCAGGCGCATCGGGATTGCACAATCCTTCTTTCCAACCTGCCTCCCATGAAGTAGAATTTAGGCTAATGCCAGAGCGAAGAATTTTCAGATAAGGCGTTTTGGAGTTGGACAGATATACTGAACGGGGACAGATTCCTCCTAATTGTGGAAGGTCCCACCAGAGAGTGCTTTGATGGGCATACAAGCAGGTTCCTCCTTGCGACAGAAAGGGAAATACCTGTGTTCCTGTGGCAGTGCCTGCTTTTAAGGGGATTTTGGCGGCATCAAGGGCAAAGGTGAGCCCACTCTCGTTCTTTCCAGCGAATATATAGCGTTTTCCTTCAGAAGGACGAGTGGAGATGCGACGAAAATAGGTGCAACGATGTGCTTGTTGATACACCGCATACAATTCTTTTGCTTGTTCGTTGGGAGAGATGCGTCCTTGTCTATCTCCTACCCATTGGGGAGGAATGGGGGAGAGGGCGATGGGCTGCGTGCTCCATCCCACAAAAGCATATTGCCCCACGTCTTTCGGGTGAGGCAGTGTGACTCCCTGTTCAGAAAGAGGGAGAGTGAGGGTACTACCATGGATGTGGAGCAGGATGCTACGGTCTTGCGCCCACATCGTATGGGGATGTAGGCCGCAAAACCAAAAAGCGAGAAAGAGAAGAAGAGGATAAAACCGCAGCATAGGAATGAAAACGGAAAGGAGAAAAGCTATGTGAGTTATTGTGTAGCGGCCAGCGCGGCAGCCGCAAAAATATCGTCCTTGCGGTCTATCGTACGTACACGAAATTTACGGCCACCTACCCGCGTGAGTTTCTTTCCCTTGGAGGTGAGAGCGGCACGGTCGGTAATCCAATCTTCGGCCTTGTAGTTGCTGTCGACTCCCGTACCTTGGATACTCTCGTAGTCGTAGCGAATGTTGCGCATTGTGGCGGTAAAGGCTTCGTCGACAATGTTGAACACGAGTTGATAGCGCATCACGGCGCGATCCCAGACAAAGGCGTTGCGCTTGAACCAAATATACTCCTCGACAGAAGCTGCTATAGTGCCCGAATCGGGCGATAGTTCAGTGATGCGTGAATGAGGCAGTTTGTCTTTGACCTCTACGAGTTGATGCACCAACTGCTGGAGGCGCTCATAAATTTGTGCACGACTCCGTTGCGCTACGGGAAACTTTTGTTCAAAAACGACCATGCCATTGCGCTCCGTCACGGCTCCTGCTAAATAGTGAGCTGTGGGACGAACTTGAGGTTGTGCGACTGCCAATAGCGAACTGCTAACCAGCAGAAGGAGAAAAAGAATACGCATAATAGAAGTAGAATTAAGGTTTTCGTTTGGGTTTGTGAGTCTTGTGCGATGGCTTGGCAGGGCTTGCAAAATTGGGGTTATAACTCTTGGCTTTTGACTTTCCCTCACGCTTTCCCTTGTTTTTGCCACTCGAGTTTTTTTCCGAAGGCCGTGCCCCTGGCCCCTGAGGATAGAGGCGTGCAATAAGGTCCTCGCGTCCTAAACGGCGAAGTTCGCTCACAATGCGCTGTCGTTCTTCGGGTTTGTACCAGAAGAAAAACATGTGCTGGCGTTTTTTGTCCTCGGGCGTGTGTGCCGAGAATACCTCCTCGAGCGTATAGGGGTGGTAGCCGCTGGTCCAGGCCTCAGTACTCACCGTCATGGGGGTGGGAGTGAAGTCTTGGACTTGTTCGAGTTGGAAGTCCAAATCTTTGGTTTGCACGGCCAAATCGGCCATATCTTCGGGCAGGCAACCAGGGTGCGAGGAAATAAAATAGGGAATGAGCTGCTGGCGCAAGCCGGCTTCACGATTGATGCGATCGAAGAGACGCTTGAACTCGTGGAAGAGCTGGAAGGAGGGCTTTCGCATGAAGTTGAGCACGCGATCGCTCGTGTGTTCGGGAGCTACCTTTAGTCGCCCCGATACATGATTGACAATGAGTTCACGTGCGTAGTCCATCGCAGCTTTGCGCAAGTGCTCCTCCTTGTAGGGGTGCAGCAAGAGGTCGTAGCGTACGCCCGAACCGATGAAACTCTTTTTCATGCCAGGGAGAGCATCGACCTCCTTGAAGATTTCGAGCATCGGCGCGTGGTCGGCATTGAGATTGGGGCAAACCTTGGGATGGATGCAAGAAGGCTTTTTGCACTTGCGGCAAATGTCGAGGTTTTTGCCCTGCATACCATACATATTGGCCGAGGGGCCGCCCAAATCTGAGAGGTAACCCTTGAAATCGGGCATTTGTGTGATTTTGCGCACTTCGCGCACAATACTCTCCTTCGAGCGGCTCTGTATGAATTTGCCTTGGTGGGCCGAAATCGTACAGAAAGAACAGCCGCCGAAGCATCCTCGGTGCATATTGACCGAGAATTTGATCATTTCGTAGGCCGGAATTGTCTTCCCGCGGTATTTAGGATGCGGTAGGCGAGTGTAAGGGAGGTCGAAACTATGGTCGACTTCTGCCTGTGTGAGAGGAGGATAAGGAGGGTTGATTACGGCAAAGCGTGGTTCGTAGTGCTCTTGCCCTTCGTCGTCCACCCATCGGCCTATTTGTTGCACCATGCGCTGTGCTTCCCACTTGTTGCTCTCTTCCTCTACATGGCGAAAGTTGGCGGCATGCTTGCGTTTATCGGCCACGCTTGCCTCGTGTGAGTGCAGCACAATATCGTCGGGCGTTAAACCTCCTGGGATGTCGGCTTCATGTTCGAGCACCACTGTTTGCGGAATGGGATAGCGGCGCAGCACTTGATGAAAGTCGTGAGCTGTCGCGTAGCGTTCCTCCTTGCCATGACAGAGTTTGTCCTCTATCAAGCGGCAAAGGGCAGGAATGGGTTTCTCGCCCATGCCATATATGATGAGATCGGCCTGACTCTCGGCCAAGAGGCAAGGACGCATGCGGTTTTTCCAATAGTCATAGTGCGTCACACGACGCAGCGAAGCCTCGATGCCTCCCAAGATAACGGGGGCATCGGGGTAAAGCTGTTTCAAAATGCGTGTGTAAACGATGCTGGGCATCTCGGGGCGCATGGAGTGCGAGCCATTGGGGCTATATGCATCTTCCGAACGCAAACGACGGGCTGCCGTGTAACGATTGACCATCGAGTCCATATTGCCTGGAGAGATGGCAAAGAACAATCGGGGACGGCCAAAACGCTTAAAGTCGCGGAAATCACCATGCCAATCGGGTTGTGGAACGATGCAAATGCGCAAGCCTTCGGCCTCGATGAGACGCCCCACCACTGCTGCGCCAAAGGAGGGGTGGTCCACATAAGCATCGCCCGAAAAGAGCACCACATCTGGCTGTTCCCAACCGCGCAGTTCCATTTCGCGCCGCGTCGTGGGCAACCAGTCGCTCAGCAATGGCTGGGTACTATTGGGCTGCGCTTTCATGGCGTTGGTTTTCCCATTCGACATAAAGGAGTATCAAGTTTTTGAGTCCAAAGGCTTTCATCTTCTCATGGTAAATCACATCGATGCAAAGGTCGAGTAGATCCTTTGTATTTTCGGCCGAGGTGGCAATGAGTGCCCTTACGTTTTGACGCAGTTTCTCGAGTACATCTTCGGTCACATAGCCGGTCGAGTCGACCAAATCTCGCAGCAAAGCATAGCGCTCGATCGTGGCAAGATGTTGAGGAAGAACTGTGAGCTGGCGAGTGCCACTCTCATTGAGTTGCAGGGAGTACATAGGTGTTTTTTCTTTTTGGCTTCGCAAATATAAGACATTTGCAAGGAGAGAACAAGCAAAAGGTTAGATTTCTGTAGCTCCCCAAAGGGGCTTCCTTTGACGGATAGAAAGGAGAAAAAGAGCGTCCGATAGCTTTTTTTCTCCCCCTCTGTATAGGCGTATGCCTTTCGTTCAAGCTCGGAAATCTGATATGGGAGAAAAGAAAATCTACGTCCCACGTAAAAAATCCTGCGTGCGTCGTAGGATTTTTTACGTGGGACGTAGAATTTTCGGCTTCGCATCCTTTTTCTTTTACCTTAAAAAGGCGACAGCGGAAGCCATGACACGCAAGACCTCAAAGCAAGAAAAGGAGGGTGAATAGAGTAGATGAGCTGAGTTTGGGGGCGGAACACAACTATTGGGCTTTGGGGGAATGCGATTTCACTTGTTTCAGTAATCCATAGGCACGATACAGCCCTAACTCGCCTGCACGCGAGAGGTCGGGCACGGCAGCCTCGTTCTCGCCGAGTAGTAAATGAGCCACCGCACGATTGTAATAGGCCTCTGCCAAAAGAGGGTCTATAGCGATTGCCTTATGATAAGAGGAAATGGCATCGTGAACATTGCCAGATGCTGCTAACAAACAACCGTGGTTATAGTGCAAAAAGGCCAGTTGAGGCTGTAGGGCAAGTGCTCGCTCTGAGGCGCGAAGAGCCTCTTGGGGTAAACTGTCAGATAGGTGGGCCGCACGTTGCGTTTCGATAAGAGCTTGGAGCTCAGGATTGGAAGCGAAAGAAAGATTTTCCAATGCCGCAAGAGGAAGCAATGTACCTTCAGCTGAAGAAAGGTGGCCATGCTGCTTGCTGAGCGACTTATCGGCAGGGGTATAGAGCCTACGCGCTTTTTCTCGCTCCGTAGGGGGGAGCTGTACGAAGCGATACATGGGCAGTGCGATACGCTCTACGCGGCGATTCTGTATGCGTCCGGAATGCTCATTGAAATAAGTGCGCGTTGAGGGAGACTCCGCCTCTACGAGTTGTTGATATTGCTCAAGAGCTTTGTCTGAACGACGACGCACACGGCTGGTCGTTCTACGCTGTTGCGGTTTGAAGCGATTGTCTAACTGACGACGGGCGAGATAGGTTTCGTCGGCCAGCGCTCCTCGAATGTTGCCCAACTTGCGTAAACAACGAGCGCGGGCAGCATAGCCATAAAGAAAATTAGGATAGGCCTTTATCAAGGAAGAGAAGTCATGGGCGGCCTTTCGGTAGTTTCCTATTCGTTCAAAAAGTTGAGCACGATTATAGCGCGCCAGCGTGTTGTCGGGTTCTTGCTCCAAAACAAAATTAAAATCCTCAATAGCTCGATTGTCATCTCCGACAAAGGAACGTAGCAAACCACGATTATAGTGAGCCACAAAATGTTGAGGAATCAGCAGGATAGCCTTATCATAATCTAAAAGTGCATCGCCATAACGTCCTAAAGCGTGGCGAGCTTGGGCACGTGCAACGTAAAAATCATGATTATCCTTGTCGTATCGTATAGCTTGCGTAAACAAGCTATCGGCGAGTTGGTTGTTGTCGTGTTGCAAGGCATAACGTGCTTTTAAGGCCCATGCAGAAGTTTCGGTAGGCGAAAGGGAAAGCAAGGTGTCTATGCTCGATAGTGCTCGAAGGGTATCGCCCACAAGAAAGAGGTATTGAGCATGAAGCATATGCGCTTTTGACCACTTGGGGTATTGGTGCAAGAGTTCTGCTACACTCAGACGGATGGAGGCGGTATCTTTCAGTTCGATGAAGCACAAACTACGATTAAAACGCATACTTTGATCTTCTGGGAAGTCTGCGAGTGCGCGATTGTAGTCTGCAATGGCAGCACGATAATCATAGAGGTTGATGTGGCACAGTGCACGCAGTCGATAGTAGTCTGCCTGATAGGGATTTCGTGTGATAGCCGAATCTAAATCGGCATTTGCTCCAGGATAGTCGTCCAATGAAAATTTAGCAACGCCCCTCCAATAGTAGGGTTCGGACATATAAGGTCGAGCCTCGATGGCTCGATTAAAAAAAGAAATAGCAGTGACATAGTCGTCGTAAGAAAGTGCTGCTCGTCCTAACTGTACTACAGCAGAAGCATCTGTTTGCGCCCTGCTTACAAAAGTAAACAGGGCGCAAAGAAAGACTAAGCATATCGTCAAGACACGCTTAGATATGTTGCTGATGCGAGGACAGACTCCTACCATCCTTTGATTTAAGCTTTGGGTTTAACCTTGTAGCGGCAAGAGAACTTACCCGAAAGTAGATTAGAAAGCTTTTTCTTGTTCATTTGCTTTCGCAAGGGAGAGAGGTAATCCGTAAATAGTTTTCCCTCCAAATGGTCAATTTCGTGCTGGATAGCTCGTGCTAAGAACCCGTCTAACCATTCATCGTGCTCCTTGAACTCACGATCGAACCAACGTACGCGCACTCGACGTGGACGACGTACGGACTCGTAAATGCCAGGAATAGAGAGGCAACCTTCGTCCATCGAGCAAATGTCGCTTTCGTCGGCTTCTACAATGTGGGCATTGATATAGGCTTGTCGAAAGTCCTTGTATTCAGGATAATCTTCGCTCATTCCATCCAGTCCAAGCACGAGTACTCGAATGGGGAGCCCCACTTGAGGAGCGGCCAAACCAACACCATCGCAGTGGTCCATGGTTTCAAACATGTTGTCGATAAGCTCTTGGAGTTGAGGATAATCTGGTGTGATATCCTGTGCCACTTCTCGCAGCACTTTCTGTCCTAAGGTATAAATGGGAAGTATCATTTGTTTTTGTCGGTCTTATAATTTGAGGAAAGGGGCTCGAAGCGAGACTAAGTCTTTATTTATCTTCGACTTTCCATGTAGTTTTGAAGAATGATGCAAGCCGATATTTCATCAACCAGCGCTTTGTCTCGTCGTTTCATTTTCCCAATTCCGCTTTGAAGCATTGCTTGGTGAGCAAGAACAGAAGTGAAACGCTCATCGTAAAACTCAATTGGAATATCGGGAAGAGCCTGATGCAACTTTTCGGCAAAAGCGCGTACTCGTGCTTGATTCTCTGAAGGCTGCCCATTGGGTTGTATGGGGAGGCCAAGAATGAAACGCTCCACTTGTTCTTTGGCACAATAGTCTTTGAGGAAAGAAAGGAGCTCGGACGTCTCTACGGTCGTGAGCCCATTTGCTATGAGCTGCAAAGTGTCGCTCACAGCTATCCCCGTACGCTTTTTGCCAAAATCTATGGAGAGTAAACGCATAAATGAAAAGATAAGTTTTTGTAGAAGCCTTTCAGCCTTTCGCCTTATGACGGATTGAGAATCGTCCAACGAAAGTAGAAAGTTCCAAAGCAAAATGCCGCCTCTTTATTAAGAAGAATGGCCATAATAACCATACTTATAGCCATAACGGCGGTAACCATAAGGCTTATACTCATCAGAAGTGCCATTGAGGAGAAGCATCATCTTGGGGTAACGCTCCGTCTGATAGTTTTTCTCGATGTCAGGGAGGAGCGAACGCTCAAGCAATCCTGCTCGTGCCACAAAAATAGTGCGATCAACATGGTGAGCAACGATAGCGCTATCGGCAACTATTTCGACAGGAGGACAATCTAAAAACACATAATCATACTCTTGTCGAAGCTGTTCAATGACTTCAGACAATCGTTCTGAGTAGAGAAGCTCTGTGGGGTTAGGAGGAATAGTTCCTACAGGAATGACCGCAAGATCAGTATCTGAATAGTGACAAACGACATCTCGTAGTTCGCATTGGTCATTCAAAATATTGGAAATTCCTATTTTAGGACGATTCACGAATAGAGAGGCATTGGCTTTACGCAAATCCAAATCAACGACAACGGCTCGTTTCCCTTTGAGCACCATGCTCATGGCGAGGTTCATCGTGACGAATGTCTTTCCTGAGCCAGGATTTGCCGAAACAATCATGGTAACAATTCCCTGTTCCTGGCGCTCTACGACAAATTCAAAATTCGTTCTCACTACTCGGAAAGCGTCATTCATCAAATCCGATTGCTGAGCTTTGACTACAATTTCTGCATTGTCTGTTCGAGGACGAGAAACCTTCCAACCGAGAAATCCTAAGAGTTTTTCCCGAGTGTTTGCTTGCGTGCCCTCCATTTGGGGTATCTCACCTATGTATGGTAAACTCAAATGTTCTATATCCTTGCGATTGCGGATGCGAGTATTCAAAATCTCTTTCAAATAGAGAAGAACAAAGGGCAAGAATAAGCCCACGGCAAAAGCAATGAGCATGATTCTATTTTTCACGGGAGCAATCGGGAGAGTACTTCCCATGGGGAGAGTAACCACACGAGTATTTAGGGCTGTAAAGGCGATTGAAAGTTCATTTTCTTCACGTTTTTGAAGCAAGAAGATATAGAGGGTAGATTTTACTTCTTGTTCGCGCCCAATGGACGTTAGAAAGGAAGACTGCTTTGGAGCTTGGGCTATTTTTGACGTGAGGCTACCTGCTTGAGTCTTTAGACTACCAATTTGTGCCTGTAATGTAACGATGAGATTATTGACCGAGGCGATAATCGCTTGACGTTCTTTGTGAATACGGTCATCTAACTCCTGTACACGAGAGTTGGCTGCAGAACTATTGAGGACGATGCGATTGCGCTCGAGAACATCGCGATTATGCTCGGCTATCATCGTTTCGATGGCAGGAGCATTGAGGCCTGAGTTTGCTGGTAGAATTTCGTAATCTTTGTTCTCGCTGCCTACTGCCGTTTGTACAAATTGTGCCATATAAAGCTGGCTCTCCAAACTGGTTAGCTTGTCACTGTTATCTTGCGTTTTTCGCATGTACAGGTCAGAGGCTGCGTCTGCATTGGGCATGAGATTGGCACTCTTGTAGTTCGAAATGCGTCGATCTACACTGCCCAATTCTTCTTCTATGATGCGTAGGCGCTCATTGATAAATTTTGAAGTAGTAAGTGCCACTTGCTTTTTATCGCTCAGCCAAGCTTCGTTGTAGGCTTCAATATGAGCGTTGATGATATCCGTAGCTCTCTCTGCCGAGACATCCGAGCAAGAAAGCGTAATCATTTCGGCATCTTTCTGGGCGAGTTCTACGTTCACGGTGTTATACATCGCGGTAGCCTGCTCCAGTGGGAGGCGAGTCACTTGTATCGTCTGAGGAATGATTGAGGAGAAGTGGGAAGTTGGTGTCACGATTACGCGACCGATGGGGGTACTGATGGTCTGATGCAGCCGCCCCTGAACCACTTGATCTTGATATTGAGTTCCTGCTCTCGTACTTTGAAAATCACTCAGTTCGACACTTCCTTGTTGGGTATATTGAATCCGTAGAGAGGCTGCATCTTCAGGTCCTAAGGTTAAAAAGGTGACTTGTAAAGGTAATGTGCTACCATATAGAGTATGGTCATGGAAACGTCCTTTCGTGTGGTAGCTTACATCCAAATGTAATCGCTTCACCACATCTTGGGCGAGCGAAGGCGATTGAAAGGCAAGCATTTCATTGCTTACCATGGAAGATGAACGCAGACCTAATTGAGAAAATTGTTGCTCAATGTTTGTATTTCGTGAACTCTGATCATCCTTTATCAAAACCATAGCTTGGCGTTGATATAAAGGAGGAGTACGTAGGATTTCGAAGACTCCCCACCCTAAACATAGAAGAAGAGAGAGTACAAACCAATACCATTTAGACTAGCAACGAAAAAGAAAGCTTTGCCAATCGAAGCCCGATTCTTGCTCCAGCTCTTGAAAGGAATTTCCTTGAGCAACCATACTTTCTTATTGCTTAGTTCTTGACCAAATTCGTGATCAGCACAGCCACAGAAACCATGACGGAGGTCATAGACAGATAAATCGATGGATTCTGCCATGAATTGCTCCATGGCGTACTTTCGCGCTGGCGGGTCACGTTGGGCTGTACATACACAACATCATTCTGCTGCAACTGGTAAGCGGGAGATGTCACCAATTGCTGGGCGTTGGATAGGTCTACACGATAGGCCTTCTGAGTATTTCCCTCTTGACGGAGCACCAATACATTTTGACGCTCTCCCTTAATGGTAAGATCCCCACTTTGGCTAAGAGCTTCGAGAATGGTGAGTCTATCCTTGTCGATGTTTACACGTCCTGGACGATTCACCTCTCCCAATACATTTACATAATGATTGAGAATTTCCACCGTTACCACAGCTGTTTTCAAGAGACTGCGTTTCAACAGAATATCTTTGATACTCTCGGCAACCTCTTCACGTGTCATTCCTTCTACGCGTATCTTTCCAATTTCAGGGAAATCAATATTTCCTTTAGAGTCTACATAATAGGGCATCGTGCTTTGAGCTCCTCCAAAATCTCCTAGAGCGCCTATACGAGCGGCTTGTAAAGGAAGATTATAAGATGCTGCAATATCATTGGCAGAACTGCTACTGCTAACAATGATGTTGAGTTTGTCGCCAGGTTGTACACGCAATTGGGTGTGAGGCGCCAAAAGCGACACACTCTGTGTTACCTGTTGTAAGTCTTGGAAATAAGGAACTTTCTGATAAGAATTGCAAGAGGACATTAATAGTAGCCCCAAGCCCATAAGATAAAGGGATTTAATGCGCATAGTATATTGAAAAAACTCCTCTCCTCCTTTAACTGCAATCCATAAAAGAATAACTCGGGAGATTAGAGTATAGTTTCTGCAAAAGTAACTCTAATCCACGAAACTGCAAAGAACTTTTAAAAGAATATCTTACAGACCCTCGTATGCTTCCTTAAACAGGGCACGTACAGCTTTCCAATTGATATTGGCGAAGGTCTCAAAAGAAAGATCGGAAAATGGCTGAATAATAGCAGAGTTTAGAGAAGTGGATAAACCTATCGTTTTGCAACCAGCAGCCTTACCAGCCTGCAAACCATTGAGACTATCTTCCACAACAACACATTGTGAGGGGAGGACTTGCAAGCGTTCCGCGGCTTTAAGATAACCATCTGGTGCAGGTTTAGAGTGTGTATAATCCTCAGAGGTAAGAATATGATGAAAAAGGTGATGGAAGTCAGAATGTTGAGCATATACTCGCTCCATCTTTGCACGATTACTACTCGTGACAATCGCAAAAGGTCTATTTTCTTTCCGTAGTTGTTCTACGATTTCACGTACACCAGCAAAGAGTGGGTAGGACATCGTGTGTTCAAACCTCTCCAAATGCTGTTTGATTTGAAGCTGTATGGCTGGACTTTGTGAGCAGTATTCGTCAAAAATCTGGTGCAACGATAATCCCTTTATCCGAGCCGCGAAGTCTCTTTGATCAGAGAAATAGACTTCCCCCATCTTTTGCCAAAACATTGTGTACTGAGGCTCCGAATCAATGAGAACACCATCTAAGTCAAAAAATACCGCTTGCATACTTCAAAACTTTTTGTTTTATAGATAAAAAGTTGAGGACTAACTGTCTCTCGACAATCAATCCTCTGTTTAACCTTAAATCTAATACCATGAAAACGCTGCAAAGGTACACCGTTTTTCTGCCTTGCTCCAAGAAAAGAAGAGGAAAAGCGCAGAAAAAAAATATCTTGCACGATGGTCTGAAAAGCCTACTTAGCAAAGACTTTGCTCTGGAAAGGAGGAGTGTCTTGAAAGCTTCAGATGCTGTGTGCAGAATTTCAACACAGAGGGGCGATGAGTGATGAAGATCAATGTTCTGCCTTGGCAGTAATCTATGATGCGCTCAATGACTTTGCTTTCTGTCTCAGCGTCAAGTGCAGAGGTGCTTTCATCAAAAATCATCACCTCGCTATCGCGCAGGAGCGTACGGGCGATGCACAAGCGTTGCGCTTGTCCTTCGGAAAATCCTCCTCCCATCTCTGTACACAACGTATCCAAACGTAGTGGAAGTTGTTTCACAAAATCGGCGGCGGCGACATGCAAAGCGCGCCACATTTCTGCTTCATGAGCAAAAGGGTTGCCCAACAATAAATTTTCGCGTATAGTACCTGAGAGTAGTGTGTTGCCCTGAGGAACATAAGAAAAACGGCGTCGGCTCGTTACATCTATCGCTGAAAATCGACCATCAGGACTACGAAAACCGACTTTTCCTTTCAGAGGTGCAACCAATGCCAATAGCAGTCGAATGAGTGTTGTCTTTCCTGCTCCCGTTTCGCCTTGTATCGCCGTTATGCTACCAGGAGGAAACGAGTAGGAGAAGTTCTGTAAAATAGGACGACTTCCATTCACGTAAGCATAATCCACATTTTCCAGCAGCAATGTGTCGATAGGCTCAGGAGCTGGTAAAATGTTCTCACGCCCGCTTTGCGGTGTTTCTCGCAACGACGATACTTCTAGCATCGATTTTTCGAGTGGCATTTGTTCCATTTCCATCAACCGCTCACTGGCAGTAGCTGCACTAATCAGCACAGGGATATATTGGGAAAGAGCACGAACAGGGCTTTGCATTTGCCCTACCAATTGAATGAAGGCTAAAAATTGTCCGTACCCTCCTGTACCTTCTTGTAGTTGATAAACGCCCCAAGCAAATGTAACCATGTAGCCGATTCCAAATCCGAGGCTCATCACCATAGCCGAAATGCTGCTATATGTCGTCTTGTGCATGACGCATGCTCGCAAGTGTCCTTGTTGTTGCGCTAACTTCCCGACCACATGTTCCACACGTTCCAACGTTTTGATGACGAGCGAGTGTTGCATACTCTCCTGCATCATGGCCTGTATGCCACTGTCGGCTTCGCGCACCTCATGGGTAAGCCGTCGCAAACGACGCACATAGAGTTTGCTCACGAGAATAAAAAACGGCGCAATAATCACGACAATCAGCGCCAAATGCTTGTCCATATAATAGAGAAGCAAGAAAGCACCAATAAATTGTACAAGAGTCGTCAGTATGGCAGGAATATCCTCTGTGAGTAGCGATACGATGTTGGAGACATCCTTGAGCATACGATTGAGCACATCGCCACTATGATATTGACGCAAACTGCTCCAATCGCCACAAAGCAGACGGTGAAACAAACGTCGCTGCATCCTATTTTGCGAACGCACTCCCAACACGGCTTTCACCCAACGACTTACGAAGCCCAAGAATACCTGCGTCAGAATGATTCCTCCAATCAAGCTCAAACCTTGGAGCAAGGTGAAATCTCGACATTGTCCCGTGGCGATATCGATCGTGAGTTTAGTAGCAGCAACGAGCCCCAAATTCAAACCAACAAGTGAAATCCCCAAGAATGTATTGAGCAAGGCTTGTCCACGAAAATCTTTCCAGTAGCTCAGCAGCCATCGCGCGATAGATGTGTAAGAAGAGAGTTGCCTCATGCTGACTATGTATTACGTTGATCCTTGCCCCACATCAGTTTCTCGCGAAGTGTGCGGAAAAAGTTTTGGCCTTGTATCTTTACCACTGGTTGTGTGAAATTTGCTCGACGCAAATGTACATGAGTTCCTTCTGGTAGGCTCTGGTTGCGCCCGTCGAGCGCGAGCAAAAAACTCCCACTTCGGCTGCGCACGCACAAATCAATTTCGACATCATCAGGAAGCACCATAGGACGCATTGTCAAGCTATGCGCAGCTACGGGAGAAAGGCAAAAAGTTGCCGAAACGGGCTCTAAGACGGGACCACCTACAGAGAGAGAATAGCCCGTAGAACCTGTAGGAGTGCATATGATGAGCCCGTCGGCCAGATAGTTCGTGAGCAATTGTCCATCGACGAGTGTCGAAATTTCGATGAGCGAAGAGTTGTCGTGTTTCAGAAGAGCCACCTCATTGAGTGCATAAGGGCGAATCCCCAGCTCGCGTTCTTCAATGCTCACTTCTATAAGACTGCGCTGTTGCACTTCGTAAGTTCCTCGTACCACACAAGCCATGGCATCCTCTATATCGTTTGGACTCACATCGGCCAAAAAACCAAGTCGCCCAGTATTCACGCCAAGAATAGGCACACGTTTACGTCCCAGCTGCTCCACCGTGTTGAGAAAAGTCCCATCGCCACCCACCGATACAACAAGGTCGGCCTCGCAACAATCAGCCTCGAATGTCTCAAAAGGCTGTACATTCTTTAACAGCGATGCATGGTGTTTGTTGAGAAACTCTGCAAACCGATTTTCTACCTGTACGCGTACACTTTGAGTTTGCAGAGCGGCAATAATCCGAGCAGCATATTGGCTTTTTTCTGCCTGATAATTGTTCCCAAATACGGCTATTTTGCTGGGGGTATTACTTTGGAGCATAGGATTTTTCGTGATTTAACAATTTGCGACTCCGAGATGTTGAAAACTATTTGTACCTTTGTAATCCAAAAGCAAGGAGAAGTATATTTTCAATAGCAAAAGTACACATTTCTCCCTGCTATACAAAACTAATCATGACTAAACTGAGTGTGAACATCAACAAGGTAGCTACCTTGCGAAACGCCCGTGGTGGCTCCGTTCCCGATGTCTTACAGGTGGCTCTCGACTGTGAAAAATGGGGGGCACAAGGCATCACGGTACATCCTCGACCAGACGAGCGACACATCCGAAAAAGCGATGTTCGTGAACTCTCCTCGGCGATTCGCACAGAGTTCAATATCGAAGGCTATCCCTCTCCTGAATTTCTTGATTTGGTGTGCCAAGTACACCCTGCACAGGTCACTCTCGTACCCGATGCTCCCGATGCCCTCACTTCCAATGCGGGTTGGGACACTTGTGCTCAAAAGGAGAAGTTAGGGCCCATCGTACAACGTCTGAAAAGGGAAGGCATTCGGGTTTCTATCTTCATAGAACCCAGCGAAGCCATGGCACAGGGAGCCAAAGACCTTGGAGCTGACCGCATCGAGATGTACACCGAGCCTTATGCCCAAGCATACCCCTCAGATCCTGCGGCAGCTGTCGCCCCCTATGTGCATTGTGCAGAGTTTTGCAAAAAGATAGGACTGGGTGTCAATGCAGGGCACGATTTAAGCCTTGAAAATTTGGCCTATTTTGCGCAAGCTGTGCAACCTCTCGACGAAGTGAGCATAGGGCATGCTCTAATATGCGATGCACTCTATCTGGGACTCGAAACGACGATAAGCCGTTATCGTCAATGCTTACAGAAATAAGCGATATTTCTTTGCTGAACAAAACCAACACAACAACTATATTGGCGAACTATGCTTCACATTTTTATCGCCGAAGGCTTTGAGGAAATCGAAGCCTTTACCACGATTGACATCCTACGCCGTTGCGGTTTGGAGGTTACCTTGGTATCCATCACTGGCACCCGTCTCATACGTGGTGCTCATGGTATTCCAGTGATGGTCGACACTGTATTTCGCCGTGGTGAACTGCTTAAAAGCATGGGACTCATTCTCCCTGGTGGCATGCCTGGGGCTAAAAATTTGGGACTCCATGATGGCCTGGGCAAACTTCTTCACTACCACGCTCCCATGCGTACGCTCATCGCGGCCATTTGTGCTGCTCCTAAGGTGCTGAGCAAACATGGCTTGCTTCGAGGACGTCGAGCAACCTGCTATCCTGGCTTTGAATCAGAATTGGAAGGTGCCATTTGCACCAACGAAATGGTTGTCGAGGACGACAATTTTATCACAGCCCGTGGCCCTGCTGCCGCCACCGACTTTGCTTTTGCCATTGCTGCACGCTTTGTAGACAATGCCACCCTCGCACGAGTAAAGGCCGAAATGCTGCTATAAGACATCGCAGTATTGACATTATTCAGACTTTCTTCAGTTCTCGAACCTCGACCAAAGGCGTCAAGGTTCGGGAGCTTTTTTTTCGCTTTCTCTTAGAAAGCGTCATGCAGGGGAAAAAGAAAAGTGCTAAACCCTATCCGAGAGAACAATACCAAAGGAGTGAAACGTGTCATGTACAGTATTTGTAGCGATAAAATGCGACTAATGTCTTGAATCGAAATCCTTTTTATCGCTCTGTCTCACGGAGAAGGATTAGAAACCCTCTTTACGTTTGATTAAAGCCGAGGAATTTCCCAACAGAGGGAGGAGGAAAATACTAACTCGCAGGTTGATGTATTATTTCCGCGCAATTATTTAATTATTTCCGCGAGATTATGAAATTAAGTCCGCGGAAATAATTAAATAATTGCGCGGAAATAATAAACTTTGAACGGAGTGAAAAAATAGGCCCTCTGTCACTAAGAAAGTGGAGGACCTATTGGAATGAGAGCTATAAAAGGCTCTGCTCTTGCAGAGTTGTGTAGTGTTCCCGACTTAGGGTAGAGGCAAAGAAAGAGAGAGAAGCGTCGGGAGGCATGGTCGGCAGGAGAGGGAGGAGCTATGGCTTAGGGGAGTAAGAAGCGCAAGATTGCTCCCATGCTTTGTGCTCGAAGAGAGTTGCCTACGATACACTCGAAAGGAAAGCCCAAAGTGAGGCAGCGTCGCTGCGGAGAAGAATAGGCAACTCCAGCAGAGTAGCCTCCATAGCCATAGGTGAAGGCCGAAAAGGCACCTTCGAGAGGACTGAGCACGTCGCTGTGCGTGCAAGCGTAGTGCGTGCTGTTGAGCTGTGTGAAGACCGGGAGATGCAGTTTGAGACCATAAAAATTACGTCGTTCTCCGTGAGCAATGTTGGCTTCGTGGCGCAAGCGCAGTGTCGTGGCGAGCCATTGGCGCTGAGACTCGCTGGGCATATCGCTCCCTATGAAACTGCCGCTCACCAAGAGTGCTCCTCCGCGCGATTGAAAGCGTGAAAGCTGTTCTTGGGCGGCTGTGGGGAAGGCGCGATAGGGGAGGAGGTTGTGAGGGACATCGCGATTAAGGCCTGCGATATAGTCGATGAGGGCATAGGGCTGGAGCTGGCGTTCGCTCATGCGGCCAAAAGCCGATACGGAGGTCGAAGAGATGGAGAGGTCGCTGCGCGTAGCGAGGAGGGCGTTGCTATGCAATTCTACGCCATCGAAAGCATTGCCTGCAAGGAGTTGACCATTGATTTCGGTGCTTCCAAATCCGAATCCTGATGGCCCTTCTTTGCCCATGGCGGCACGAGAAAAATTGGTTTGTTGTCCTGTAAAGGCGGTCGTATAGTGGTAGGGTACCCCTAAATCGGCCGAGAGGTCAAAGCCCAAGCTATCGGCTGTTTCTATGCGAGCGGGCCCCGACAAACGATCGAAGGCATTGACCATGAGTACTTCTCTTCCGCGACCGCTGCGATGCAATTTGCTCGCATACACACTGAGAGGTTCGGAAGCAAAACTTTCGCCCCCAGCATTCAGGGCTGCCACTTTGTAGATATAGTGCACACCGGGCTCAATGTCGAGGGTGATGGAGGTGCGACCATTGGTGAGGCGTCCATTGTCGAAGTCGGTATGAGCCGTGCGCTGATACACGATGTAATTGCTGGCTTGGGCGTGAGCTTCGAGGGTATCGAGCGTGGGCTGCCAAGCGAGTTTCACTTGGTTGGCACCTTTCACGAGTGTTGCACTAAAGGAGGAGGGAGGGAGAGGTTGCACCACGGGATTGCGCTCGCCGTGCATCGAAGCTACGTAGCGTAAGATGCCTTTGTAAATGGCGCGCGAAGCCAAAAATTTGAAGTGAGGGTCATGGGCCAACTTCATGTCGTAGAAGTTTTGATGGGCCAAGAGTTCCAAAATCATGCTGGGCACGAGAGGGCTGCGCGTTTCGCCATAGTTGGCATTGCGCAATTCGCGGAGAGGAAACGTGGGGCTAAAGGTGCGAGAGATGTCGTTCGTGACGCTATTGAGCACCTCTTGGGCATAGCTGAATGCACTGCGACGATCGGTACCTGTGCGGTAGGTCGAGTCGGCGCGATCGCCCGTGGTGGTGACAATGCCCAACGCTCCCGTGTGGGCTCCCGTGCGAGAAAAGCCGGCATCGGTGTGCAGCGCAAAGGCCAACTCGAAGGGAACTCCACGTCCCGTTGTGTCGGGAACATAGGCCGAACCTCCTGCCAGATAGTTGAGCAGGTGTGAGCGTGAGCGAATGTCGTCGGCATAGTCGTTGAGGCTCAATCCCGTATTGAACAGCGTGTCGGGGAGCCCTGCCCACTGTGCATAGTAGCGGGCCCCCTCGTGCTGGCGAGCCATGCCCGAAGTGAGCCCTCTGGCATAGCTGCGCACAATAGTACTATCGGCTTGTAGCGTTTCGATGGGGAGAGAGCGTTCTGTTTGAGCCATACCTCCTCCAAAGCGCACGGCATCGGCAGCAATACTGCCTTGCTGTTTGCTGTAGTTGTGGAGCATCACGCTTCCTTGGGCATTTTTTCCTTCGTCAAAGAAGAAGGTGCCCAAGTAGAGCCACGTGCCGCCCCCAATGCGCTGATTGACACGAAAGGTGGTGTTGCCACCCGAATGGCGCACCGTGTAGCGCGCATCGCTCACTGCATCGGGAAGGTTGGGGTAGGTCACATAGACGGCGTAGTGTCCAGCTTGCGGAATGAGAGGAGTCCAACTGACGCTGGCGGCATTGTCGCGATTGCGAGTCGTCGGGATGCTGCGTGCCGTACCTGATAGAAAGGGTTGAGAGAGGTCGTTGAGCGTGGTCATCGGCTGGAGAAAACCTCGCACAGATGCAGTTTGCCAAGATTGGCTCGCGGTGTTGGTTTCGACATAGCTACCATAGCGAGAAGGGCTATCGTTGTCTACCACGGCCTCGCGGGTTTGAGGGTCGCGTTCGCGTGGGGTGTACACCACAGCCCCTGCTTTCTCGAGCATGGGAATGAGGTAGGGGAAGACATAGCTCTGAGTGAGCAAATCTTCGACCGTGCAGAACATGATGGGGCGCTGCCATTTCCACTTCGTTCCGTCGAAATATCGCCCATGGCTGGGAGAGATGTAGAGGTGCCGTCCAGCCAGTCCGTGCTTGAAGTTGTAAGGACGAGAGGCGTTGAGCACCCAAGGTTCGCCTTGATGTTGGGTCGATCCCCAAGAAAGGAAGGAGGGAAGTTGAGGTACAGCATTTTGCCCCTGCGCACGGAAGGGCGCAAGGGCAAAAAGGAAAGCGAAAACAAAGAGAACAGCGCGAAACTGATGCATGAAAGAGGTGGATTAGAGCGATTCGACGGCAAACTTATGGGGATGAATGGCACGACCTTCAAATGCGCGGTAGTATTCCATGATTTCGCGCATATCGGCTTCGATATTGCCTGTGGGGAATAGTTCTTTGCTACATACTACTCGCTTGGCGCGAGCATCGATGGCAAAGAGCTGAATGGGAATGCCTGCCTTGTGGGCGATGTGGTAGAAACCGCGTTTCCAAGTGTGCACGAGCGAGCGAGTGCCTTCGGGGGTAACAGCGAGATTGAAATAGTCGCTCTTTTGAGCCACCTCCGCCAGTTGGTCGGTGAGCGAAACTTGTTTGGAGCGATGCACAGGTATGCCTCCAATGGCACGAAGAAGGGGACCTAATGGCCAGAAAAACCATTCTTTTTTCATCAGAAAGCCTGCTTTGCGACCGAGGGCGGTATAGAAGATTTCACCGAGGATGAAATCCCAGTTGCTCGTATGAGGGGCTACACAGAGAATACATTTGTCGCGCTGGGGCACGCTGACTTCGATAGTCCAGCCCAGCACACGAAAATAAAGGAATTTACAGAGAGATTGGAGCATCTGTGAGGGTGTTTTGATGTAACGCAACATTTGCACCCAGTAGCCGCACGCGTGGCGGTTCTTGGGTGCAAATGCTGAGAGAGAAGGAGCTTTGCGCTCCTTGGCTTAAGCCTTGAGAATGGCCTGCCCAATGGCATTGGCCTTGTCGAGAAATTCGCTACGTAACTTGCGGTAGTAAAGGCGTTCGCTACCAGGTTCGGTGTGCGAAATGCGAGCTACATACTCTTGATTGAGGCGAACGACGTCTTGCATCAAGGACTCGAGTGCAGCTTTGTCAGTGTCGTCTACGAGCTGCAATACCAGGCAGTCGGCAAAGAGCGACTGGCAGATGTTCTTGAGCGTTTTTTTGAGTTGTCGGCGGCTAGCCATAAGCGTAAGGGGTTAGAGGTTGATAAGTTCCATTCCTTTGAGAATGGCGGTTTCGTTGATGGGGAGCAGGTGATGGTGCCGCTCGGGGAGGGATTTGCGCAGGGCAGCCATAACGCTGTCGATTTGTACGATGGGGTGCACTTTTAAGTATCCCCCAAGGACAATCATATTGAAACATTTGGCCAGCTTCATCTCTGTGGCCGTGTTCATCGCTTGCATACAATGCACAGCGATGTCCTCGCGCGAAGGAGCGTCCATCACACCAAAACCATCGTAGATGAGTGTGCCGCCCTCTTTCACCTTCTTCTGGAACTTGTCGATCGAGGGTTGGTTCAGAAGAATGGCTGTATCATAGTGCGAGAGGATGGGCGAGGAAATTTTGTCGTCGCTCACAATGACGGTGACATTGGCTGTACCACCGCGCTGTTCTGGACCATAGGCGGGCATCCAGCTCACCTCTTTGCCCTCCATCAGAGCTGCGTAGGCGAGAATTTTACCCATAGAGAGCACGCCTTGTCCGCCAAATCCTGCGATAATGATCTCTTGTGTCATGGTTGCGGAGTCTTAGTGATGTCTTTAAGGTCGCCTTTGGGGTAGTGGGAGAACATGTTCTCCTTCATCCACTCGTTGGCATCGGCTGGCGAAATCTTCCAGCCCGAATTGCAGGTCGAAACGAACTCGACGAAGCACGAACCCTTGTGTTGCAAAGAAAGGTCGAAAGCTTTGCGCAGAGCCAATTTGGCTTTACGTATCGAGGCTACGCTTTCCACGCTTTGTCGGGTCACATAGGCTGTGCCTTCGAGCATCGCGGCAATCTCTGCGAGCTTGATGGGATAGCCATGCAACGACGCTTCGCGCCCATAAGGACTGGTCGATGTGACTTGTCCGAGTAGCGTGGTGGGCGACATTTGTCCGCCCGTCATGCCGTAAATGCCGTTGTTGATGTAGATAATGGTGATACCTTCGCCTCGGTTGAGCGCGTGTACGGTTTCGGTGAGTCCAATCGCGGAGGCATCGCCATCGCCTTGGTAGGTGAATACCAAATGCTCGGGCAGCACGCGCTTGATGGCCGTGGCTACGGCGCCTGCGCGTCCGTGTGCCGCTTCTTGGAAGTCTACATCGACGTATTTGTAAATGAACACGCCACAACCTACGGGGCTCACTCCTATGGCTTGTCCGCCCATGCCCATCTCTTCAATCACTTCGGCGATGAGCTTGTTGATGACGCCGTGCGAGCACCCTGGACAGTAGTGCATGGTGTTGCTATTGAGCAGCGAAGAGGTCTTATAGACCTGTGTGCCTTGTTGGATAATTTCTTCTTTGGTCATAGCTTCAAGGTGCTAAAGCTTGTTGAAAATACCAGGCATACGAAATAGTGCTTCGACCATCTTGATAAGAATGGCCACGAGGGCTATGCCGTAGCTGATGTAGAGCTTAATGTCGCCTGCGTCGAAGAGCAAAACTCCGAGAATGGCAAGAAGGGCCAAAAGTATGAAGATGCCGTTGAGCCAATTGCGCACCACGAGGAGGCGATGCTTGCGACGCTCGCTTTCTAATTGCTGTTGGGGAGAAAGGGACTTCATTGGGGGAGCATCGTTTTGAGTTCGCGCAAAATCTCGCTTGGGCTGGGCACAATGCCACCGAGGCGTCCGTAATGCTTCACGGGGACGCGTCCCTCGACTTCGAGGCGTACGTCATGGACCATCTGTCCTGCATTGATTTCGACCACAAGAATGCCTGCCACTTTGCGAGCCATTTCTGAAATCGCAGCTTTTGGGAAAGGCCATAAGGTAATGGGGCGAAGAAGCTGCACTTCGATGCCTTCTTCGCGGGCTAAATCGACCACCTTTTGAGAGATGCGGGCTGCCGAACCAAAGGCCACGATGCCCAAAACTGGGTGGTCCGAGCCCGAGAGCTCGTAGCGCACTTCGTTTTTCTCAATTTCTCGATATTTGGCTTGAAGATGGAGGTTATGCTTCTCCATAATTTCGGGTTGCAACTCCACGGAGGTAATCACGTTGGGCTTGCGGCCTCGCGCACCGATGGTGGCCCAAGGGTAGCGTTCGGCAATCTCCTCGTTGGTGAGGCGAGGTTTTTGTGGGCGCAATTCGACTTTTTCCATCATTTGCCCAATGACTCCATCGGAAAGCATAATCACGGGATTGCGATACTTGAAAGCAATTTCGAAACCGAGGTCCACGAAATCGGCCATTTCTTGCACGCTGTTGGGGGCGAGCACCACGGTCTCGTAGTCGCCGTTTCCTCCTCCACGTGTGGCTTGGTTGTAGTCGCTCTGCGAGGGTTGAATAGTGCCTAAGCCTGGGCCACCGCGCTGCACGTTGACGATGAGTGCGGGAACTTCGGCGCCTACCATGTAGCTAATGCCCTCCTGCATCAGGGCTATGCCCACACTGGCCGATGAGGTCATGACGCGCTTGCCGCAACCTCCCGCGCCATAGAGCATATTGATGCTGGCCACTTCGCTCTCGGCTTGTAGTACCACCATGCCCGTTGTGTTCCAGGGAGCGAGCTCGGCAAAAGTTTCGAGCACTTCGCTTTGAGGGGTGATGGGATAGCCAAAGTAGGCGTCGCAGCCGCAACGAATGGCGGCATGGGCCACGGCTTCATTGCCTTTGAGCAGATATATTTCCTTGTCCATAATGTGTGCAATCTGGAAGGTGGGAGGATTTATTCCACCTTGAGTTTGTAAACTTCGATGCAGCCGTCGGGACACACCGTGGCGCAAGCCGCGCATCCCACGCAGGCGTCGGGATTCACGTCTTGTGAAAACGCATAGCCGCGATGGTTCACCGCGGTGGTGCTCAGTGCGAGCGTTTGAGTGGGGCAGGCCACGACGCAAAGCCGGCAGCCTTTGCATCGTTCTTGGTCGATGACTACTGCGCCTCTAATCTTAGCCATAAGAATTTAAGTTGTTATGGGTTGAGCAAGTCTTTGTAGTAGAAGTCGTAGATGTCAGTAAGAACGTCCAGCGCCTCGCCAGCTGGCCCGTCGGGTTCCAGCTCGTAGGCTTGTAGAAACCTTCCCTTGGCGCTCGCCCAATCGCTTCGCTTGGAATGAAGCAGGCCGTAAAGATAGTGGATATCGGCCTGTGACAAAGCTGCGTGGGCAGGAGTTTGCTCCAAGATGGCTTCGGCTTCGTCTAAACGTTGCTCTTCGATGAGCTTCTTGACTTCGTCTCTGCTTCTCATAAGGCAAAAATAAAGTATTCTCAGCAATCGCAGTGCATGAAAAAGGCTTTTTTTCTTCTGAATGCGATTATTTTTCGTTTTTCGTACTTTGATTTCGATTTCTTCGCTTTGCAAAATCTCTCTATTGGCGCGCGCCGAAGATTTTGGAGCCTATCCTTACGAGAGTGCTTCCCTCGGCGATGGCCAGCGAATAGTCGTCGCTCATGCCCCAAGAGCATTCCGAAAAATGGGGTGCATTGGCAAAATGATGAGCTTTTGCCCAAGTGAAAAGCTGATGGGCAGTGTGGAACTCTGTCCGCACTTGTTCTTCATCGTCCACGAAGCTGGCCATGGCCATGAGGCCACAAATGTCCACCTGCTTGCAGCCGCGCCATGCGCCTTCGTTGAGGAAGTCGCGCAATTCGTCGGGCGAAAACCCAAACTTGGTGCTTTCCTGAGCTACGTGTATCTGCAGCAGCACGCGTATGCGGCGTTGGCAACGCGTTGCCTGTCGGTCTATCTCTTGAAGCAGTCGCAAACTATCGACGGCATGAATGAGCGATACGTAGGGAGCGATGTATTTCACCTTGTTCGTCTGCAAGTGCCCGATAAAGTGCCACTCGCAGTCGGAGGGGAGAAGAGCCTGTTTTTCTTGCAGTTCCTGCACGCGGCTCTCTCCAAAAATGCGTTGTCCCACATCGTAGGCTTCTTGCAGAGCCGAGGCTGGGTGAAACTTGGATACGGCCACCAAGCGTACGCCCTGAGGGAGCGACGCGTGTAGCGTGGAGAGTTGCTGTTGCAAAGGAGTCATACGCGGAGAGTAGGGAGGGATATTATTGTCCTTCGGGCTTTTCGGGGATTTCGGCCGTATAATGGAACACGTCCATAATGGTTGTTTCGGTCACGGAGGAAATGACGTAGTCCATCATCGAGCCCTTCATGCCTTCGTCCAAACGCTTCACCGCATCGCGCAGGTCGGCTGCTTGCACGAGGATGTTGTGGCTCGATTTTTTTTCCTTCCCACTCTTTTCGTCGAGGGTGATGAAGGTGAGTTTTGCGCGAAACCACTTATCGGCACTTTCGTCTGTTGTTTCAAACATTTCGGCGTAGCGTGCACGCTTGATGTCGCTCACTTGAAACTCTCCTGTCATGAAAGGAGTGATTTCTTCGATAATGCGGCGTTCGGCCTCGGTAAAGTTGAGCGCATCGACCAAGTAAGGTTCGTTCACCTTCTTGACCAATCCGTTGTCCATCGTGCGCTCGTATTTGATTTTGCATTCAAACCATTCTGCCATAGTCTTGTCGTTGAAGTCGTTAGGGTTGTGAGGGAAAACGGCTCCCTCTTTCGTAGGGCAAAGGTACGTTTTTCTCTCGTTTGCCCCAAACGAAAAACTCGCAATCTTCCTCTCTTCTTCCCCCACTTTGGGCGTAGCTTTTGCTCCGTGTGCATTCGCAGAGAGGGGGAACTTGTTGTGCGAGTTGTAGGGGGAGGGCGAAGTGGCGAAGATAGGCCGCGAACAGACTATGAAGAGGAGAGGTTTTTTTTCTTCCCACGCAGAAAATTCTTCTTCCCACGTAAAAAATCCTACGACGCACGAAAAAACAAAGGCAAGGGATTGTGTCATTTTTCTGTACGACTCTTATTGTCCAAACTGCCCACTCGGTTGCTCTTTTCGCTCTGTAAAACTCTGCTCCCTCGTGGAAAAACTGGTGAATACTTGGCTAAATGCTTAAAAATATGTACTTTTGCCACAGTGTCCGATAGCCGCGATGGCGCGTCGGGCACAGTTTATTTCGCTCAACCTCGTAGCCACTTTTCATCCCAACAATGGAAAACTCCACTCAACTTCTCAATTTAGCTGCCGACAACATTCGTGTTTTGGCCGTGAGCATGGTAGAACGCGCAAAGTCTGGTCACCCTGGCGGTGCCATGGGCGGAGCCGATTTTATCAATGTTCTCTATAGCGAATTTCTGACCTACGATCCCGACAGCCCCTCTTGGGAGTGTCGCGACCGTTTCTTCTTGGATCCCGGCCACATGTCGCCCATGCTCTATGCACAGTTGGCCCTCATCGGTCGCTTTGATATCCAAGACCTTAAGGAGTTTCGCCAGTGGGGAAGTGCTACGCCTGGACACCCTGAGGTCAATGTGGAGCGCGGTATCGAAAATACGAGTGGCCCTCTCGGACAGGGACACACCTTTGCTGTAGGTGCGGCCATCGCGGCCAAAGCTCTCCATGCTCGTACGGGCAATCCCGGATTCCTGCGCGAAAAGATTTACGCTTACATCTCCGATGGAGGCATTCAAGAGGAAATCTCCCAAGGAGCTGGTCGCATAGCAGGCCACTTGGGCTTGGACAACCTCATCATGTTTTTCGATGCCAACGACATTCAGCTCTCTACCGAGACGGCCGACGTCATCTCCGAGGATACCGCAATGAAGTATCGCGCGTGGAATTGGAACGTACTCGAAATCGACGGCAACGACCCTGAGCAAATTCGCAAGGCTTTGCGCGAAGCCAATGCCGAAACCAATCGTCCCACACTCATCATCGGCCACACCGTGATGGGTAAGGGGGCTCGTCAGGCCGATGGCAGTAGCTATGAGTGTGACTGCCGCACACACGGAGCTCCCCTCGGTGGCGATGCCTACAAAAATACCGTGCTCAACTTGGGAGGTTCGCTCGAGGACCCCTTCCACGTGCGTCCCGAAGTGGCCGAACTCTATGCTCGTCGTCGCGAGGAACTCAAAGAAATTGTGGCCAAGCATCGTGCCGAAGAGGCTGCATGGGCCGAAGCTCACCCCGAGAAGGCTAAGATGCAAGCCGATTGGTTTGCACGTAGACTCCCCGATTTGCCTTGGGACGCAGTGCAGCAAAAGGCCAATGGTCCCACGCGCAACGGCTCGGCCACTTGTTTGTCTATGCTCTCGGAGCATGTCAAGAACATGATTGTTTCGTCGGCCGACCTCTGCAACTCCGACAAGACCGATGGCTTCTTGGCACACACGCATGTCATTCGCCGTGGCGATTTCTCAGGAGGCTTCTTGCAAGCAGGCGTGAGCGAACTAACGATGGCTTGTGTGTGCATTGGTATCTCCTTGCATGGGGGTATGCTCACGGCAATGGGCACTTTCTTTGTCTTCTCCGACTATATGAAACCCGCCATTCGCATGGCGGCCCTCATGGAGCAACCCGTCAAGTTCGTATGGAGCCACGACGCATTCCGCGTGGGCGAAGACGGGCCTACCCACGAGCCCGTGGAACAAGAGGCACAAATTCGCCTCATGGAGAAGCTCCAAAACCATTCTGGCCGCGACAGTGTGCGCGTGTTGCGTCCTGCCGATGTGCATGAGACTACAGAGTGCTGGCGCATGGCGATGGAAAATATGGATACGCCCACGGCGCTCATCCTCTCGCGTCAAAATATCACAGACCTCCCCACTGGAACGGACTACAAGCAGGTGGAGCGTGGAGCCTACACTGTGCTCGAAGCTGCGCAGCCCGATGTAACACTCGTAGCCAGTGGTTCGGAAGTTGCCACGCTGGTGGCTGCCGCCGAGCTCTTGAAGCAAGATGGCATTCAAGCGCGCGTAGTGAACTGTCCTTCCGAGCAGCTTTTCCGTCACCAAGACGAAGCTTATCGCACGAGCGTTATCCCGACCACGGGCAAGCGCTTCTTCCTCACAGCAGGTCTGCCCGTCGTCTTCGAAGGTCTTGCGGGCTGTGATGGACGTGTGTTTGGTTTGAACCATTTTGGGCACAGTGCTCCCTTCAACGTGCTCGACGAGAAGTTTGGCTTCACTCCCAGCAATATCTATAACGAAGTAAAGGAATACCTTGCTCAATAAATCACGTTCATGAAACCCATAGGTCTCGCCTCCGATCATGCGGGCTTTGCCCTCAAACAGTATGTAAAGGAATATCTCACTGCGGCTCAAATCCCTTTTGTCGATTTTGGAACCGATAGCGAGGCTTCCTGTGATTATCCCGACTATGCTCACGCTTTGGCGCGAGCCATTGGTCAGGGAGAATGTGAGCGTGGTATTGCCATTTGCGGCAGCGGTGAAGGCATAGCAATGACGCTCAACAAGCACCAGCATATTCGTGCGGCGCTTGTGTGGATGCCCGAAATTGCCGAAATGACGCGTCTGCACAACGATGCCAATGTGCTCGTAATGCCTGGTCGTTACATTGGGGTGGAAGTGGCCGAAGCCATTATGGAGCGCTTCCTCAATACCGAATTTGAAGGAGGGCGCCACCAAGGTCGCATCGACAAGATGAGCTGCTGCTAAGTTGCTCTCTTAACTCCTTCCTAACATCAACCGCAAGCCTAAACGATGCGTTCGCTGGGCTTGCGGTTGATGCTGTTTCCCTCCAAGAGAAATCCCGTGCATTGTGGGATTCCCTATGCTCCATAAAAAGCCCACCTCATTCGAATGAGGTGGGCTTTTTGTACGGTAGTGGTGCTTCGGAGTTAGCGGAAGACAACTTTGCGACCACCTTGCAGGTAAATGCCTGGAGCAGCCTGCTCGGGAGCAATGTGTCGGCCGTCGAGTGTGGTGAGTTTCTGCGATGAGAACTTGTGAACTGGGAGAGTAAGGTGTAGAGTTTTGTCGAGATAAGAGAAACTCACTGTTCCGTCGGCCTCTTGGGCGATTTGATAAATGGGGCGTTCGTCCGCAGGATTATACCAGCGCATGGCCGGAGTTCCGTCGGGTGTGAAGTTGACTACGTGCTGCGTACCTGGGAAAAAGTCGCCCGCATAATCGGCTGCGGTGGCCGTTTTATTGCCCTGCCATTTTCCATCGGCTGCGACCACTGTGTAGCGCAAGCGCTGGGCATTGGTGTTCACGCGGTTGGAGAACCACGCAGATTGGTTGTAGTCGATGTGGTGCACGAGCATTCCGCGTCCCAGCGAAGTGAAAAACCAATCGTTGGGTTGGCGATTTTCGAGCACGAAGTACTCTTTGGGATTATTCTTATTGCGCACCAAATATCCCTGAGCTCTTCCTTTCGTATCGCTTTCTCCTAAAGCGGCGATGCGCCCTCGTTGCGGCGTTTCGCCCAATTCCTCGAGTTTCAACCAGCCTAAGCAGTTGCGTTCGTAGGCCGAGAGCCCTACGGGGCGGTAACCATCGTTGCCATATTGGCCATAGTCCATCAAATCGTGGTAGTCGGGAGTTTCTTGCGCTTCCTCGGTGCTGTAAAAATCGGGAAGCCCCAGAGCGTGACAAAGCTCGTGGCAAAGTACGCCTATTCCTTCTAGCTGGGCATCTTGTACAATGGGATTTCCATGGGAATCCAATACGGGCTTTTTCACCTCCTTGCCATCGACAATCTCTATCTTGGAGCGGTAGGTTTGCATGAGTTCGCAGCCTACAAAATACCCTTTGAAATCTACGCCCTTGTTGCGCAGGTATGTGTCCGAGAAATGGGCCCAAACATAGTCTTCGCGTCCCGTTTCAAAAGCATCGTGCTCTCCTGGTCCCGCGTGGTAGAGCACTACGAGTGGAACGCTCCCTTGGCTGGCATATTGGGAAAAATCTGTCCCTTGTGCCGCTGCTTTTTCGATGGCTTCGCGATAGAGCTGAACGATATTGACGTTTTTGCTGCTGCCCTCGTTCTTTCCATAATAAGCACGAGGCTGTGCGGTTTTCACTTTGCCCACGATATCGAAAGAAGGCTGGAACATGCCGTAGCTTTGCGCGACGAAATAGTCGCGGACACTACCGCGAGAGAGTTTATTTTGCTTGTAGCCTTTTCGATTAAAGATGCTGTCCACAAGGGCTGGCGTAGTGCTCGCTTGGAAAGCTACGTCGGAAAACTCTACCATGATGACGGGAATTTTGGGACTCCCAATGCTATTCAATACGCCCATTCCCGATTCGCCAAAGGTGCCCAAACCATCGGTATTACGGGCGTGTAGAGCGCGTGTGTTGAGAGCCTGTTGTCCCATGTGCGAAGGGCAACCTTCGTGCTTGTCGTCTGCCCGAAGAGGCGAGTAGGAAAGGGTGGCCAGCGAACCATCGGCCAAACGAGTGCGTAGGGTGCGCACGGGGCGAGTAGCCTGTGCCGTGAGCGTTGCACACATCATTATATATAGGAGTAGCTTTTTCATCATGTTTTGTCAAAAAAAGAGACGCAGACATTTGTGGTTTTATTGGATGTGTTCTAATCCTTGTGCCGTGGCTCTAAAAGGCCCGATGGGTAAGCACTAAGCGGATGTAAAAAGCCAAGACTTGAAGCACCCACATACCGATAGCGGCGATAGCCGCCAGTGTCCACCAGAGCGCCATGGGAAGAACGACCAAATCGTCTTGAAGTTGTGCCATTGTGAGGGTACCGATACCGAGCGAAATCGTGAGCATCGGCAGTGTCCAAAGGAGTCCCCAAAAAGCGATTAGCGAAGCGCAAAGAGTGATGCGCATGATGCGGCGTTCGCTGTGCATCTTTTCGTTTTTTGCACGAGCATAGGGGGCTGCCGCTTTCCGTGAGGCACGATGCGCCCACACTGCACAGACGATGCAGGCCAGTAGCCCAACTATGGTGCAAGCGATGCCCGCGAGATCTACTCCCACAATCTGTGCCACGACCTCGTTGGGCACTCCTTCGCTTTGTAGCCAGCCGAGTGGCAGGAACCAACGCGTGAGCAAGTGCACCCCTCCCACGATGAACAGCGCAGCAGCAATGGCAAAGGCCGTATAGGGACGCCAAAGCTGGCGAGAAAGTGCGCCGCGTTGCGAAAGGAGAAGGCGAAAAGAGTGTCGGAAGGATTTCATGGATTTCGTGTACTTATAGGGGCAAAGTTACTAATAATATCGTAACTTCGCACGTATGAAAGAGAAAAAGACCATATGCTGGGGCTTCATCGGTTGTGGCGAAGCCACCGAGAAGCGATTCTTCCCAGCCTTCGAACATGTTCCCGATAGCTACGTGGTGGCCGTGATGAGCCGCAATGCCGATCGTGCTCGCAATTTTGCCCGTCGCCACAATATAGAACGCTGGTATAGCGATGCGCAAAACCTTGTGACCGACCCTGAAGTCGATGTCGTTTACATTGCCACGCCTCCCTCTACCCACGCCACCTATGCCTTGATGGCGATGAAAGCAGGTAAGGCAGTGCTGGTCGAAAAGCCTCTCGCTACGCACTATGACGATTGTCTGCGCATCAATCGTGTGGCAGCCGCTATGCATGCCTCTTGTTTCGTGGCCTACTATCGGCGCTTCTTGCCCTATTTTCTGCGCGTCAAAGAACTGGTAGATGGCGGAGCGATAGGGCGCGTGATGAGTGCACAAATTCGTTTTGCCGCACCGCCTCGCGACATGGACTACAATAGTAAGAGTCTGCCTTGGCGCTTACAGCCCGACATAGCAGGGGGAGGCTATTTCTATGACCTTGCTCCCCACCAGCTCGACTTGCTGCAGTTGCTTTTTGGCCCCATAGTCGAAGCACAAGGCTATACGGCCAATCGCGGCGGCATTTATCCCACCGAAGATACCGTGAGTGCTGCTTTTCGTTTTGCCGATGGCATGCCTGCTTCGGGCACGTGGTGCTTTGCCAGCCACGAGACTGCGCGCGAAGACCGCATCCTGCTCATTGGCGAGCGAGGCGAACTGAACTTTTCTGTTTTTACCTACGCTCCCATCTTTTTGCAAAATAGCGAAGGCGTGCAGCATATCTCTGTCGACAATCCCGAACAAGTGCAGCTCCCCCTCATTCGCAACATTGTCGAGCATCTCCGTGGCACGGCTATTTGCACCTGCGATTCGGTAAGTGCGACGCCCACCAATTGGGTCATCGATCGCATTTTGGGCAAAATTTAAGCTTTCTGGCTGAGCGTTGAGTAGTGCCCCTCTGTCGAAGGCTTGGCCATATAGCGTCCGTTCCTGCGGTTGTTTTCTCTCTTTCCCTTTTCCTCGCGTTTGCCTTCTCCGGGAGTGCTTTCTGTGGTCGTTTCGTGGAGGTCGCGCTGCGGAGGAGGGACATGTTTCTTCCTTTTTCACGCTTTCCCTATGCTCAATATCGTTTTTCTCGATGGTCGCGCGCTCAATCCTGGCGACCTCTCTTTTGCTCCTCTCGAAGCCTTTGGGAATTTTACACTCTATGATCGCACTCCACAAGAAGAAGTGGTGCTTCGTGCTCGAGAGGCCGATGTGCTCATTGTGAACAAACGGCGTTTGGGCGATGAAGAATTTGCCCAACTTCCCCGTTTGCGCTTGGTGCTCGTTTCTTCTACGGGCTATGACACCGTCGATGTCGAAGCTGCTCGCAGACACGGAGTGCTGGTGTGCAATGTTCCTGCCTATTCGACCATGGCCGTGGCACAGCATACACTTGCTCTACTGCTTGAGGTGTGCAATAGTGTGGGGCACTATGCACAGCTCAATCGCGAAGGCTACTGGTCACGTTCGCGCGACTTCTGTCTGTGGGACGCGCCCGTAGTCGAACTTTCAGGCTTGCCTGTGGCACTTGTCGGGCTGGGTAATATCGGGAGGAAAGTGGCCGAACTGCTGCATGTCTTGGGGGCAAAGGTTTGGGCCGTGACCAGCCGTGCGGCAGAGACACTGCCCGATTATATCACCAAAGTGTCGCTCGAGGAAGCGGTGAGTACGGCACATTTCCTCTCCTTGCATTGCCCTCTCACGCCCAGCACACGTGCCTTGATCAATGCCCAACTGCTCACCAAAGCACAGCCCGATTTGGTGATTGTAAACACCGCGCGTGGCGCGCTGATCGACGATGAGGCTGTGGCTACTGCTCTACACGAAGGCCGCCTGCGTGCCTATGCCGCCGACGTGTTGAGCCAAGAGCCCCCCTCTGCCTCGCACCCTCTCCTGCATGCTCCTCGCACCTATCTGACCCCACACATAGCTTGGGCCAGCGCGGCGGCACGCATGCGCATCGTCGATATTATGGCGAGCAACTTGCAAGCCTTCTTGGACGGACGACCACAAAATGTGGTGTCGTAGGCAGAAAAAGTCACTTTTTGCCGTTTTTTTTGCTCCAATGTTTGGTAGCACCAGCAAAAAGTAATACTTTTGCTTTTGAAACAATTGAAAAAGACGATGATGCGTAGCAAGATTTTGGTACATCTTTGGTGGCGTAACTCAGGATATAGCTTATCGTGAGTCGAACGCCCGTGCGCCATTAGCCCTTGCTAAAAGCCATACGAAGGAGGTTTGTCGTAGCTCACGACAAACCTCTTTTTTGTAGATGTGTCGTGCCTGCTACTTTTCCTTGCTTTTGAGGGAGAAAATTCTTCTTCCCACGTAGATTTTTTTTCTTCCCACGTAGGATTTTTTTCTTCCCACGTAGAAAATTCTACGACGCACGCAAATTTAGGGCCTTCATTGCTCGTTGCTTTTGTCCCTATCGTTCCTTGCTGTCTATCCTCTTTTTAGGCCTGCATCTCGTTCGTTTTTCTCTCCGTTCCACCCTTTCAAAATCCTTCCCATGAACAATACTTTTCACATCGACGCCCACGGTTTTTATGGCGAGTTTGGCGGTGCTTTCGTACCCGAGGTGCTGTTGCCCAACCTGCAAGAGCTGACGAGCCAATATGCTACGATTATTGAGAGCGAAGACTTCCAGCGGGAGTTTCACACCCTGCTGCGCGACTATGTGGGTCGCCCCTCTCCCCTCTACCATGCCAAACGACTGAGCGAGAAATATGGTTGCACCATCTATCTGAAACGCGAAGATTTGAACCATACGGGAGCACACAAAATCAACAACTCCATTGGGCAAATACTCATAGCTCAGCGCATGGGAAAGCGCAAAATCATCGCCGAGACGGGAGCAGGACAGCACGGAGTGGCCACGGCTACGGCCTGCGCTCTCATGGGTATGGAATGCCGTATATTTATGGGAGCAACCGACATAGAGCGGCAGCACACCAATGTGGAGCGTATGCGCATGTTGGGCGCAGAGGTAGTGCCAGCCACGAGCGGCACGCAAACCCTGACCGATGCTGTCAACGAAGCACTCATGTATTGGTGTGAGCATCCTGAGGATACGTTCTATCTCATTGGTTCGGCCGTAGGGCCTCACCCTTATCCCGACATGGTGGCGCGCTTGCAAAGTGTGATTAGTGCTGAAATCAAGCAGCAACTGCTTGAAAAGACTGGTCGCGACTATCCCGACCACCTCGTTGCCTGCATCGGAGGTGGCTCCAATGCCGCAGGCACCATATATCACTACTTGGACGATACGCGTGTGCACATCACGCTGGCCGAGGGAGGAGGATTGGGTAAGGACAGCGGACAGACCGCTGCTACGCTCAACATTGGAGTGCCAGGTGTGCTGCATGGCAGTCGCACGCTCGTGATGCAAGATGCCCAAGGCGAAGTGGCCGAACCCTATAGCATCTCGGCAGGATTGGACTACCCAGCCATTGGCCCGCTCTATGCGCATCTCGCCACGGCAGGGCGCATCACTCCCTTGGCCATAACCGACCGCGAGGCCCTCACTGCCGCCTTTGAATTGACGCGTTTGGAGGGTATCATTCCCGCGCTCGAGTCGAGCCATGCCTTGGCCGTGTTGCCTCACCTTTCGGTCAAGGCTGACGATGTCGTAGTGCTCACCGTGAGTGGACGTGGCGACAAAGATTTGTCCACTTATCTTGCTGTGAAAGACGAAATCATAGGTCAATAGTCCCATGCGCATCGCCGTTATTGACAATTACGACTCCTTTGTCTACAACCTCGTCCACCTCCTCACCCATCTCGGTGCGGAGGTGGACGTGTGGCGCAACGACAGCTTTGAATTGTCCCAGTTGGCTGCCTACGATGGACTCTTGCTTTCGCCTGGGCCAGGGCTTCCCCGTGAGGCCGGTTTGCTGCTCGACGTGGTGCGACACTATGCTGGTCGTTTGCCCATTTTAGGAGTTTGCTTGGGGCAGCAAGCCATCGCCGAAGCCTTTGGAGGACAGCTTCGACAACTTCCCGAGGTGCGCCATGGTATCGCAACACCTTGCCATTGTTGTGTGGACGACGAAGTGTTGTTTCGCCATCTTTCCTCCCCTTTTTGGGTGGGACGTTATCACTCTTGGGTGGTCGAGGAGAGCACGCTTCCTGCTTGTCTTGAGGCCACGGCGCTCACCGAACAGGGAGAAATTATGGCGCTGCGACATCGTTGGCTCGACGTGCGCGCCGTGCAGTTTCATCCTGAGAGCATTTTGACTCCCCAAGGAGAGCAAATGTTGCGCAACTGGATGAAACGATAAGGCCTTGGCAGGCCGCCAATTTATGCGTATCTTTGTGGACGATTTTTTCCTTCTTTGTTCTGCCGATTTATGAAATATCTCATCCTCTCTGACCTGCACGGCTCTATCGATAGTTTGGAACAGGTGCTGCATCATTTCGACGAAATGAGCTGCGACATGCTCCTGCTACTGGGCGACTTGCTGAACTATGGGCCTCGCAACTCTCTCCCTCCAGGGCTTGACCCCAAAGCGGTAGCCGAGCGATTGTCGGCCTTGTCAAGCCGCATTGTTGCCGTACGTGGTAATTGCGACAGCGAGGTGGACCAGATGCTCATGCCTTTTCCCCTCTTGGCCGACTATGCCATGGTTGTGGACGAAGGGCGACGGCTCTTTTTGACCCATGGACACGTGTACAACGAAGAGCGACACCCTGCACAGGGATTCGATGTACTGTTTTGTGGGCATTCTCACCTTCAGCACATCACTCCGCTACTTGATGGGCGCGTTCTGGTCAATACAGGAAGCCCCACTTTCCCCAAGGGAGGAAATCCACCCACCTTTGCCACCTACGAGGCTGGCACGATACGCATTCACACGCTCGATGGTGCCGTGTTAGCTCAGCATAGTTTGTCCTAATCTCCTTGTTTCATGTCCTATCCTCTTCTTGCTCTTGACCTTGATGGTACGCTCACCAATGGGCAAAAAATCATTACTCCTCGCACGCTGTCTGCTTTGCAAGCTGCTCAAAAGCGTGGCACACGTCTTGTGCTGGCTTCGGGACGCCCCACGCGAGGCATTGCTCCCCTGGCTGAACAGCTTGAATTGGCGCGCTACGGGGGCTATGTGCTCTCCTACAATGGAGGAAAAATCATAGAGTGGAGCACGAAGGAAGTGGTGCACGAACAGACACTTTCGCTCTCGCTCGTGCGCCGTTTGTATGCCTATGCTCAGCGAGAGGATTTGCCGCTCGTTACTTATAGCAACACGGGAATTATCACCGACCATCCAGGCAATCCCTACTTGGACGAAGAGGCGCGTATCAACCAAATGCCGGTGGAGCGCGTTCCCGATTTCTTGGCGGCAGTAGAAAACCTACCTTTTCTCCCCACGAAATGTCTGATTGCGGGCGACCCCGAACGCTTGGTGACGCTCACCGAGGAAATGCGTCAAGCCTTTGAAGGGGAGATGGAGGTGTTTCGCTCTGCACCTTTCTTCATAGAGCTCCCCCCCTTGGGCATTGACAAAGCCAAATCCTTGCAACGACTGCTCGAACACCTTGGACTGAAAGCTGCACAGCTCATGGCTTGTGGCGATGGCTACAACGATCTTTCAATGTTGCGCTTGGCTGGTTTTAGCGTGGCTATGGCCAATGCCGAGGCCGAGGTTAAGGCCGTGGCACACCACATCACCACGAGCAATGAGGAGGATGGAGTAGGGCTCGCTGTAGAGCGTTTCATCTTGGCGGACTGAGCCCCTTTTAGCACCAAGAGCTTGTCCGTGTGACGAGAAATTGCGAACTTTGCTTCAATTATGACCATCGATCCTACCATAGCCACTATTTGGGCGGAGTTTAGCAGTACGCTACAACTCGTCGTCAAAGGCATTATTATCGGCGTTGTTGTGTCGGCTCCCATGGGGCCGGTAGGAGTGCTGTGCATTCAGCGCACGATGAAGAAAGGACGTGTTTATGGGCTCGTGACGGGAGCGGGAGCGTCCCTTTCCGATATGCTCTATGCCCTATTGGCTGGTTCTGGCATGACGGTAGTCATGGCTTATATTGAGCGTCCCGAAATCATCTTTTGGTTGAAAGTCGCGGGTAGTTTGCTGCTCTTTATTTTTGGACTGCACACGCTGCTCACCAATCCTGTCAAGGCTTTGCGGCGTCCTTCTCGTGGAAAGGGGACGTTGTTTCACAACTTTCTGACCTCCTTTCTGCTCACGCTTTCCAACCCTCTCATCGTTTTCTTGCTCATCGCGCTGTTTGCTCAGCTCACCTTTACCGTTCCGGCCAATCCCTTTGGCGTGGCCTGCGGTTACCTTTCTATTTTGGGGGGTGCGATGTTGTGGTGGTTTGGACTCACCTATTTGATTACGCGCATGCGCAATAGTTTCGGGCTACGTGGCATGATGTTCATCAATCGTACCATTGGTACCATACTGGTGGTGGTGAGTGTTTTTTATGCCATCGCTACGGCCTTCCGTATTCCTCTGCAATTTTATTAAACCTATGCTCATTGCTCAACGTTTGCAATATACCAATCGCGCGGAGTACCTGCTTTATATGTGGCAGGTAGAGGATATATTGCGTGCCCATGATTTGAACATCGACAAGCTCGAAAAAGAATATCTTTCTCGCTTTGAGCTTGACGAGCAGCAGCGTGATGCAACGCGCACTTGGTATGAGCAACTCATAGAGATGATGCATCATGAGGGCAAACAAAAGAGTGGGCATCTGCGTATCAATGAAAATGTAATTGAAGGCTTGGCCGAAGTGCATGATGCTCTGCTGCGCTCCACAAAATATCCCTACTATCGCGAATTGTACCATCGGGTGCTCCCATTGCTGGTGGAGTTGCGAGCAAAATCGGGAGAGCAACTTCCTCCGGCAGGCACCGCGGGTGAGCTTTCCCTCTGTTTTCAATTGCTCTACGGAGTACTGCTTTTGCGCTTGCAACAAAAAGAAGTGAGCTCTGGCACAGCTCAAGCTGCAGGGGAAGTTTCGACTTTCTTGGGGCAGCTTTCGGACTATTGGAAGGCTCATCGAGAAGAGCGTTTAGACTTGGAGTGAAGCGATGGCGTGATATTCTTGAGATTGGCTCTCATATCCTTGGAAGGATGTGGGAGCTCGTTTTTTTATCCGTCTTATTTTGAGATGGTGACAGCTCAACAAAAGACTTTTTAGAGCGATTCTTGCTGAGTATTTCCGCGAGAATAGTTTTCTTTCTTGCGATTGACGATTCAACTTCTCTTTTGGAATGAGAGTTGCACGGCCGAAAAACAGAAACAAAATTTGCATATCCGCCCTAAAACTCCTAACTTTGCCGAGAAGAAGACGTGGGAAAGAAAGGGATACTTCCTTCCTGCGTCGGCTCATTGAGAGACAATAATAAAAAAACAAGATACAAATGATTAAAATCACATTTCCCGACGGGAGCGTGCGCGAATATGAAAGCGGCGTGACGGGATTGCAAATAGCCGAGAGCATTTCGCAGCGTTTAGCGCAAGATGTGCTGGCTTGCGGAGTGAACGGTAAAACCGTAGAGCTCAATCGCCCCATCACCGAGGATGCAACCATCGCGCTCTACAAGTGGGACGATGCAGAGGGTAAACATGCTTTCTGGCACACTTCGGCTCACCTTATGGCCGAAGCTATTCAAGAGCTGTGGCCAGGTACGCAGTTTGGTATTGGACCTGCCATCGAGGTAGGTTTTTACTACGACGTGATGCCTCCCGAGGGCGTAACCTTGCGTGAAGAAGACTTCGAGAAAATCGAGAAAAAGATGACCGAACTTGTGGCTCGCAAAGAGGCCCTCGTGCGTAAGCCCATAGCCAAAGCTGATGCCTTGAATTTCTTCGGCGACATGGGACAGCATTACAAGAACGAACTCATCAACGACCTCGAAGATGGTACCATCACTACCTATTCGCAGGGCAGTTTTATCGATCTTTGTCGTGGCCCTCACCTCATGACGACGGCGCCTATTAAGGCCGTGAAGGTTATGAGCGTAAGTTCGGCCTATTGGCGTGGCGATGAGAAGCGTCCCATGATGACACGTGTTTATGGAGTCACCTTCCCGAAGAAGAAGTTGCTTGATGAGTACCTCTTGCTTTTGGAAGAAGCCAAGCGTCGCGACCACCGCAAGATTGGCAAGGAAATGGAGTTATTTATGTTCTCCGAGTTGGTGGGCAAGGGGCTTCCTATGTGGTTGCCCAAGGGCACAGCCTTGCGCTTGCGCTTGGAAGACATCTTGAAGAAAATTCAAAAGCGCTTTGGCTACCAGCAGGTGATGACGCCGCATATAGGCTCGAAAAACCTGTACATTACTTCGGGGCACTACGCCAAGTATGGTAAGGATTCGTTCCAGCCTATCACCACGCCTGAAGAGGGCGAAGAGTACTTCCTCAAGCCAATGAACTGCCCTCACCACTGTGCGATTTTCGCTTGGAAGCCTCGTTCCTATAAGGAGTTGCCTTTGCGCATGGCCGAATTTGGTACGGTGTATCGCTACGAACAGAGCGGAGAGTTGCATGGATTGACGCGTGTGCGTGGTTTTACGCAGGACGATGCTCACATCTTCTGCCGTCCTGACCAAGTGAAGCAGGAGTTCCTCAACGTGATGGACATTATCCTGATTATCTTCCGCGCCTTGAAATTTGAAAACTTTGAAGCGCAGATTTCTTTGCGTCATCAGACCAATCGCGAGAAGTACATTGGCGATGAAGCCAATTGGGAAAAGGCAGAACAGGCTATTATTGAGGCTTGTGCAGAGAAGGGACTTCCGGCCAAAATTGAGTATGGCGAAGCCGCTTTCTATGGACCTAAGCTCGACTTTATGGTGAAGGACGCCCTTGGTCGTCGCTGGCAGCTGGGTACGATACAGGTCGACTATAATCTTCCTGAGCGTTTCCAACTCGAATATACAGGAGAAGACAACAAGAAGCATCGTCCCGTGATGATTCATCGTGCTCCCTTCGGTTCGATGGAGCGCTTCGTGGCTGTGCTTATCGAACACACAGCAGGACGCTTCCCCTTGTGGCTTACCCCCGATCAGGTCGTTGTGTTGCCAATTTCCGACAAATTCAATGATTATGCCCAAGAGGTACGTGCCCAGCTCGAAGCTTTAGATGTGCGCACACTCATTGACGATCGTAGCGAAAAGATTGGCCGCAAGATACGTGACAACGAAATGAAGCACATCCCCTATCTCCTCGTTGTGGGTGAGAAGGAAGCTGCCGAAGGTACTGTTGCCGTGCGCGTACAGGGCCAGCAAGGTGGAGCTCCAGAGGTGATGAGTATTGCCGACTTTGCAGCTCGTGTGCAAGCAGAGGTTGCAGAACAACTCGGCGAGTTTTAATTTTGATTTTTCTTGGCGACCCTCCTTGTCCAAACGGGCAGGGAGGGTCGTGCGTAAGTGATATACTAAACGTTTGTGCCTATGATTAGACAATGCACTGTGATTTTTGGCTGCTTAGCCTTGGGAGAGTTGCTTGTGTGGGCTCTTTCTTTGCCACTTCCTGGTAGTATTTTGGGAATGTTGCTTCTCGCAGCTTTTCTACAAATGGGGTGGGTGAAACTGCAATGGGTCAAGGGGATAAGTGATTTCCTTTTGGGCAATCTTGGATTCTTTTTCGTGCCTCCAGGAGTGGCATTGATGCTTTATTTTGATGTGATTGCTGCTGAATTTTGGCCTATTGTTGGAGCCACACTTGTGAGTACAATACTCGTGCTGCTGGCTACGGGTTGGAGTCACCAAATGCTACGTCGCTATGTCCGTTTTAGAAAATAAATTTATCCTCATTGCGCTTACCTTTGGTTGTTTTTGGGTGGCCAAATGGTTGCAAAAGAAAACGGGTTGGGTGCTTCTCAATCCCATTCTCCTTACGATCGCTGCGCTCATTGCTTTCTTGAAAATTGCGGGTGTGAATTATGACACTTATAAGGCTGCTGGCGAGCAAATAGACTTTTGGCTTCGTCCGGCCATTGTGGCGTTGGGTGTTCCGCTCTATCAGCAGCTTCGTGTCATTCGCAAACAGTGGCTTCCTATTGTGCTTTCTCAACTGATAGGTAGTGTCGTGGGGATAGTATCGGTGGTGCTGGTGGCGAGCCTGTTGGGGGCAAGCCGCGAGGTGGTTGTTTCCTTGGCCCCTAAGAGTGTAACAACGCCGATTGCTATGGAAGTGTGCACGGCAACAGGAGGAATCCCCTCGCTGACCGCAGCTATTGTTGTATTGGTGGGCTTGTTTGGGGCTGTGGCAGGTTTCAAAGTCTTGCAAGTGGGTCGCGTGCGTAGTCCTATTGCGCAAGGTTTGAGCATGGGGACGGCTTCTCACGCCGTAGGTACCTCACGGGCTATGGAGTATGGCTCGCGTTATGGTGCTTTCTCGAGTCTTGGTTTGATAGCTAATGGGGTGCTCACTGCGATTTTAGCTCCACTCTTATTGAGGCTTTTGGGCTACTTGTAACAGGAAAACGGCTGTGTTCTAAAAGAGCGCAGCCGTTTTTCTGTATTTTGCGAAGGAAAAAGAACGAGCAAGGAGAAATTCTCTATTCAGAGGCGCTGAATGTACATTCGGCGGCACCGAATGTGCATTCAAAGGCGTCGAATGTACATTCAGTGCCTTTGAATAGAGAATTCTTGCGTGAAAAGGATTGATGGCTCGAAGATAAAGTAGATATTCTTGTGGGAAAGAAATGAAGTAGGGGAGCTTAAGAAAAAAACGTCGCAAACTCATCTCTTTCCACCTTACTAAGGGTAAGGATGGAAGGAAGAGGCGAGTTTGCGACAAGATGTGCAGAAGAACGAATCGGAGGCTTAGGCCTGACCTCTTGATAGAGGAAGGGTAGAGGTGGAGGGAAAGTCTTTATTGTAGCTTGGTCCAATAAACTCTCTTGAAGAATGGGCCTAATTTTCCTTTGACTGTTAGAATGTTAGGATTATCAAAGTAGAGTTCTACATTATATACTTTCCCGCTGGTGGGGTCGTAGATTTTTCCTTCGTTCCACTCCTGGTCGTCGGCATCGTAGACGACTCTATCTATGAGCACAATTTGATTAGAAGGTGTGTTTCGTTTGGCGGGGTTGGGATTTTTCTGATCGGTACGTGGTGTGCCGTCCTCGTTGGTCATGTTCTCGAGCCAAATGACTTGAGCGCGATAGCCACCTTGGTGCTTGAAAATTTTCACTTTTGAATTACGCCCATCCTTTTTAGCGCTATAGATACCCACGA
>JAUNKN010000009.1 GCA_030532685.1 Bacteroidales bacterium
CCCTGGACCCACTGATTAAGAGTCAGTTGCTCTACCAACTGAGCTAAGAGTGCATAGCTAGGTTACAAATCCTCGACTACAAAGAGTACACTCTCAGGGATTCGAACCCTGGACCCACTGATTAAGAGTCAGTTGCTCTACCAACTGAGCTAAGAGTGCAAGTGTAGTGTGCGAGGCTTATTGCCCGTTTGCGAGTGCAAAAGTACGGCTTTCTTCTGGTTCTGCCAAATCTTTTCCCAATTTTCTTTGTAGTTTTTTTATGAACCTCCGTGCGAGTTTCGTTTTCCGCGCTGCGAGCTAAAAAATCCGCCTTCCCACTTTCGTAAGTTTAGATGCGAGTTAGAGTTTTCTCGCGCGCACATACGCGCGTTTCCCCTTTAACTATCGTATATTTTACCTCCATAGCCTCCATAGGATGACGTAAGTAGCTGGAAGTTAGGGGGAAATAAAGTGGAGGTGGGCGATAAGCTGACTTCCACTATGGAGATAAATAACTTCCAGTCCTTTGCAATGATGTATAGAGAGAATGGAGGGGGTGTGGAAGCAAATCGTGCTTCTCTTCCACTGTTATCGTGATTGAAAATCAGATGTTTATATCCATTTGTGGAGCTTGTGGAAGGAAATGTAGACGATGTTTATGGGGGGAGCGTGCGCGTGCCTATGCGCGAAAGGAAGAGGGGAAAGTTTGTCCTACGTGTTGGAGAGTCGTAAGGAAAATCAAATAAGTAAAAACGGGTGGCATAAAACCGATTGTTGTGTATGTATACCCTTAGAAGGGGAGCACAAGGACACGGATGTAATCGCGAATGCGAATGGGCCATCGTCCCATACTGGCTTGGGAGTCGTTGAGACAAAGGAGGGTGAGGCGTCCATCGCTCAAAGGCTGGCCAAGGCACATGGCTTCATAGTTGGCCAAGGAGCGAGCTGTAAGATTGAGGCGTGTGGTCCAGCTGGCGATGAGTTGTTTGCGTAAAAAATGTTCAGGACGCAGGCTGCTAAGAGTTTGTTGGGGGGATATGGAGGATTGTTGACGAGGCTGCACACGATAAATCTTGACTTCGACCCAAGACTGGAAGCCAGGCAGACGAAAATTGCCTTCGCGCTCCATGACCAAAAGACTACCATCGGGGAGCGCACAGAGGGAGGGAACACCAGAGATATAGGCTCGTCCAAAGGTGGTGGCACGAGCTCTATCAGTGCGATAGGCATATTGTTCGGTGGGGCGTCCATGATGGTCGAAAGTTTGTAGGCGCAGAAGATTGGCAGCCTGAGGGTGTTGGACGCCTGGAGGAAAACCATCGTGGCGTAGTGTGGTCTCGCTGGTGGTATAAAAACGACGATATAGGCTGTCGTAGCAAAGGGCTTCAAAGCCGCAGTTGAGGTAGCAACTATCGACGGAAAATTGTGAAGGGACGGTCAGCTCGCGTCCAGTGAGGCTCCCGTCGAGACGATGCTCAACGATGCGCTGGTCGCCCTCGCCGCTGATCCACAGGCTGCGAGCGGAAGGAAGATAGGCTATGCCTTCAAGGTCGCGGCGTGTCCATCCGTGGCGATCGGTGAAGGTGGGGCGCACGCCAAAGAAGCCTTCTTGCTCCACGTGGATAATGCGTCCTGTGAGGGAGTCTTGCTCGATGTGCCAACGATAGAAACCATCGGCTTGAGACTTGTCGCTGACGAGGGCATAACGCTGCTCGCCAAGGGGAGTAATGCCGCTATAATGGGCGGTGGTGATGTGCCAAGGGGTGAGCTTTTGCTGCGGATGCAGCATCGCCTGCTGGGCACTCGCGTGGAGGGCGCAGCAGGCGATGAGAAAGGAGAAAAAAAGGCGAAGCATGAGAGGGGAAATGTTTATTCGTCCAAGAGCATGGCCATGAGCACGGGCTGTGCCCCGAGGAAGAGGGCGGCAAGTCCGCCAGGGGTAATGATGTTGTCGGGGCGTTGGTCGGTGATGGTGAGCTGCCCGTCCATGAGTTGATAGTAGCCGTTGTTTTCGGGGATGTCGAGGTCGCCGTCGATACCTACGTGCAGTTGCAGACCTGGGTAGATGCGCCCTACGAAGCGGAGGAAAGCTTCGACGTTGATGATGCGTGCCATGGCATAAGGACGGCTTTGTTCAAATCCTTTTCCTGGGCATCCGCCCTGCATGGCCATCTCCTTGACGTCGAGCAGTTGCATGGCTCGATATTGGAGGTAGCGCATGGTGTGCTCGTCGGTGGTGATCATGTAGCGAATGAGACCGCGAAAGTTTTTGGTCGATGCCTTGCCTGATTTCAAAGGTTTGCCCTCGCGAATGGCGAGGCAGAAACCTACGATTTTGCCTCGACGACGAGCCACCACTACTTTGCCTCCTGAGAGGTCGTGGGTTTCGATGGCGGCAAAGAAAGCCGCTTTGTCGAGCTTCAACTCGTAGTCGTGGCGACCGCCAAAGGTGTTGTAGTATTGCCAAAGGTCGCGCCCCCATTCTTCTTCGGCCAGAATGTCAAGGTGGAGGTCCGGCCGAAAATCATTTTTAGGGGTCACATCGACGGTGAGTCGATGAGTGGCGGTCCAATAGGCACCGTGATTTTGCTTTTCATACCACTTGCGGAGCTTATCGTTCCCTGGAATCAGGAAAGATATGAGTTGCCCCTCGGCATACATCTTTCGATGGGCATCGTGCAGCACTTTACTTCCCAATCCTTTTCCACGGTGGTCGGGATGGGTGCAGAGTCCACTAATATAGCCTGCTTTGATGGCTTTGCCAGCAAAATTGAAACGAAAGGGCAAAACCTGTGTTGCGGCAATCACTTGAGCATCGCGACGTTGAGTCACATTGCGTTCAGTGGAGTAGCGGTCGGTAAAATAAATGTCGAGAAAATCTTCGCTATCGTTGGGGAAACACAGTTGCCAGAGCTGACGGGTCTGAGTTTGGAGTTGTTCGGGGCTAAGTATCATGATCAAGGTATGAAGAGAGGGTCAAGCAATGGTGATGCTATACTTTTGCAGAAGATATTTGGGCTGATAGCTGAGTTTGGCACGGCGCAATCCTTCGAGACCGAGATCTTCCTCGCGGTTGATGAGGCTATATTGCTCGGGGAGATGCCGCACAAACTCGCGATTGATAATGGCATAGGCGCCGTCATAATCGGTATCGGCTTTTTCGCAGCACACATCGAAAGTGTCGTAATTGATGGGGCCGCCAAAGGTGAAGGCCACAACTTTGCCCTCGACCAAGATTACTCCTCCTATGGCACCGAGTTCTTCCCAATGTTTGAAGACGCGGCGCATGGAGTGCTGTTCGTCGTCGGCATTGAGACGAGCTTGGCTTTCGGTGTGGCGGGCAGCCCATTGTTCTTCGAGTTGCCAGCACTCTTGTACCAAATCGGGTGTGAGTGCTCGATACTCATAGTTGGGATAGGTACGCTCGAAGCGGTTGGCGTGGTTGCGTTTGGATTGTAATTTCTTGCCGGCAAGCGTAGAGAGGGCTTCTCGGTCGTAGATGTAGTCGGTATAGGAGGCATCGGTTGTGGCTCGAAAGTGTCCTGGCAATACGTTTTCAAAACGAGTGAGCATTCCCTCGCAAGCCCCCATGATGCGAAAGGCTTCGCCTCGTTCCTGACTGTGCGCAACGAGATCGAGTAGGATTTGAGCATAGGTGCTACCCATGGTGGCGCAGTCGTAAGGAGGAAGGAGAAGAGGAGGAAGATAGGCCGTTTGACCGTCGCTGCGAAAGCGAATGATGAGTGCATCTCGGTGCAAAGCCATTTGGGCGTGGTAGATGAACTGCCACGACATGAGATTGATAAAGTTATAGTCGCAATTCCTACACTCGGCTCCTAAGGTGTATCGTTGCACCAGGTCGCGGTCGGCGTAGGTAAGGTCTCGAAATTGTAGCATGTTGAAACTAAGTCGTGGAGAGGGCTAATACAAGAAGTTGTATTGGTACAAGCCTTTGTCGGTAAGGACAAGAAAACGCAAGCTGTCGATATCGCTGCGCAAGGTGGAACGAAGCTGATGCGTGGGACAGGAGAGGTAAATCTCTTGGGTATAGTCGCTGCGATCTCCTCCATCGTTGTGAAAGAGCTGTAAGACTTGGGTGCGTCGGCCATCGGGATGCTCAATAATACCTTTGTCGGCAAAACCAGCTCGATGTTCGCCCTTGTACGAGCGTCCTATGCCCAAACGAAGGTTGATGTATCGCTCGGTACGCCAAAGGGAGAGAAGCCGTACGGGAGCCGTTGTCTGAGCCTCTAAGCTTGCAGAAGGCGGAGGAGCTGGCACCGTTACGATATGATACACTTTGGTGGAAAGCCCCGACTGATGCTCATGGTCGTAAGCAACGAGCACACGATATAGTGAACTGGGGTGAAGCGTAAGCGGATAATCTTTCGTTTCGATGAAAAGCGAATTGTCGAGTTTGACAATCAGCGGCTTGCCTTGAGAATCGGTGCGCAATTCTCCCAATTCGTAGCGCAAGGCCGGAGCGGCGATTTCGTCGTCGGTACTGCAAGCGGCAAGACCGAAAGCAAAGAGTAGGGCGGTGGCAAGCTGTTTAAGCATGGGCGGCAAGATGGTTGTAAAGCGGATTGGCATACATCGTGAGCATACACTGGCGCAAGTAGGCTTCGTCCTTATTCTCAATTTTGATGAGTGCTAAGCGGCTCTGCAGGTATTGATCGAAAGTGGCTTTCTCCTTGTGAGTATAGTGCTGCGCAAAGCGCGTATTGTTTTCCAAAAGATCGGCCGCAACATAGTTGGAGGGGTAGAGACGATAGCCGCGATGAATGTGCTGGTCTATACGTGCCGCGACAGCCTCGAACATCTCTTTTGGAGAAAGTGCTCGATATTCTTCGATCCACTCGTTGATGCAGGGCGAGAGCTGATAATGAACGCGTCCTTTCTTCCCTAAAATACCTACGCGCATATTGTCAAGGTCGTCTTGCTTCGACTTCTTGAAGGAGGGATTGTCGCGTTTTTGTTGAAACTCCTGAGCCTTGAGATAGTCGCAGGGGTCGTATTCGTAGGAAATGGTGAGAGGCACGAGCTGCATGGCTCGCAAGGCATCAAGAGGATTCCCTTCGTAGCCGAGCGTCATCATGCGGAGCACTGAGGGTTGCGTGCGATCGTTGCTATCTTTGGCGCGTCCTTCACGTTGCGCTATCCAAATATTATCTTTTCCACTTTCTATGACCCAATGCATGTAGCGGCTCATGAGCGTAGAAGAGTTCAGCAATTCTTTGGGGGAGAGCGAGCGGCGCACGATGAATGCTTTGTTCATGCGTACAAAGCGCCGTATCCAAGGATAAATGAGCAGATTGTCTCCAATGGCGATTTGGACGGTGTTGGGGAATTTCGCATCAATGAGAATCACAGAGAGCATGGCCGAGTCCAGCACGATGTCGCGGTGATTGGAGATATAGGTGTAGCCCGCCTGCTTTTGAGGAAGCGCTTCGTAGGAGAAAGTGAGTTTTTTAGTGGTGCGCCTAATCAAAAGGTGCATCGCGGGAAGCATGTAGCGCTTCTGAAATCCCAAAGCACTCTTCACTCCCCAAGAGGTGGCACGTAGGAATCCACGTATCCAGCCTTTGGGGAGCCAAGGGACGAAACCCCGTAAAACTTGCATGAAGAGCCGATCGTGAAGAAGTTGCTCAAAGTTTTCGCGGATTTCCTCGTCGGCGACGGGGCGTATTTCGTCAAATTCGCTGGGAATGTGCTTCATGTGAGATTATAGTTTACCTTCTATGATTTCGCTCAATACATCGGCTATTTCCCATTCGGAAGCAGCCACTTGTTGAGGGATGAACGATGCGGGAGTCATACCCGGTGTGGTGTTGATTTCAAGTAGGTTGATGGTTTCTTGCCCAGCTTCGCCCGATAAAATATAGTCGATACGAATGATGCCATAGCAGTCCATCTGTCGATAAATGCGCTGTGTCAATTCGCTAACACGACGTGCCGTTTCGGGATGGATGCGTGCTGGGGTTATTTCGTCGCTTTTGCCTTCGTATTTTGCCTCGTAGTCGAAGAATTCAACGCCTTTCACGACGACCTCGGTGATAGGGAAAGTCACGACTTCGCCAGAAAGTCGACGATAGCAACCGCAGGTGATTTCGGTACCCGTGAGTAGGCTTTCTATCATGACTTCGTCACTCTCGTTCATTGCCCGCTCTATGGCGGGAAGGATGTCGGCTTCGGTTTTTACTTTGGTCACTCCAAAGGAGCTACCTCCAGCATTGGGCTTGATAAAGCAAGGAAGCCCGATTTGTTGAGCCACGTCTTGGGGCTTGAGGAGTTGCTCTCCGCGTCGCACTACGATGCTTCTCGCTACATTGACATAGGGAAGCGAACGTAGATAGGCATTGAGAGCAAATTTGTTGAAGGTGAGTGCTTCGACCAAAACTCCACTGGTGTTGTAAGGGAGGCCAATGAGGTCGAAGTAGCCTTGCAGAATACCATTTTCGCCAGGAGTGCCGTGTATGGTGATATAGGCAAAATCAAAATGTTGACGTTGCCCTTGATAGGTGTAGCTAAAATCGTTCAAGTCGATGGGCAATCTTTCTTCGCCCAAGAGGGCGTGCATATCGCGGCCGCGCTGTTCGACGATGGTGCAATTGTATTTTTCAGCATCCATAAAGCCCAAGATGCCTGCTGCACTACGCAGCGATACGCCGTGCTCGGAGCTGTCGCCTCCGGCTACGATGGCTATATTTTTTTTCATTGTTAAAACCATTTCTATATCGGAGTGAGTACAAGGTTTTGCGAGGAGCAAAACCTTATTTTTGTAGTCCTGCAATGTAAGTGCGCCACTTGTTGAGGAGAGCCTCCATATCCGGAGCAATTTCGCTGTTGAAATCCATGGATTCTCCCGTCGTGGGGTGCTCAAATCCTAAGGTCTTGGCATGCAGTGCTTGTCGAGGGCAGAGGGCCATGGCATTGCGAATAAAAGCATTGTAGCTACTCGTGCGTGCTCCCCATAGGATTTGGTCGCCTCCATAACGCTCGTCGGCAAAGAGTGGGTGACCCAGATGTTTCATGTGAGCACGAATTTGGTGGGTGCGTCCCGTTTCAAGAATGCATTCTACGAGCGTCACGTAGCCAAAGCGTTCTAAAACGCGGTAGTGCGTTACGGCGGGTTTGCCTATTTCGCTATCGGGAGGAAATACGGCCATTTGCATCCTATCTTTGGGGTGTCGCCCTATATTGCCTTCGATGCGTCCCTCGTCGCTTTTGAGATTTCCCCATACGAGAGCGTGGTATCGACGCCGTGTTGTTTTGTGGAAGAATTGTGCACAGAGCTTTGTCTTGGCTTCTGGAGTTTTAGCCACGACCAATAGTCCACTCGTGTCTTTGTCGATACGGTGCACCAGGCCCACGGTGGGATCATTGGGATCGTAAGTTGGAAGATCACGTAGATGCCAAGCCAAGGCATTGACGAGTGTACCGTTGTAATTGCCACATCCTGGATGAACAACAAGTCCTGGAGGCTTGTCGATGACGATAAGTGCTTCGTCCTCGTAAACAATGTCGAGGGGGATGTCCTCACCTTTGATTGTGCTATCGAAGCGAGGTCGATCGAGCATAAGGGTAACGACATCGCAAGGCTTCACACGATAGTTGCTCTTCACGACTCGCCCATTGACGTGAATACATCCTGCATCGGCAGCTGCCTGTATGCGATTGCGAGAGGTATCGGGCATGAGATTGATGAGGAACTTGTCCACACGGAGCGGCTGCTGTCCTTTGTCGGCTACGCATCGGTGGTGCTCGTAGAGTTGTCCCTCGTTGGTCAAGGAGGATTCTTGCTCGTCGAGCAGCTCAAGTTCGTCGTCCAGTTCGTGAGGAGGGAAAGAAGAGAGGTCGTGGGTCATGGGAGAGAGCTAAGGTCTTCGAGGAGGATGTCGCTGGTATCTTTGGGCGAGAAATACATGTAATCGAGCGAGTCGTTGCCATTGAACACCTCCTCGCTTTTGCCATCGCCTACGAGCAAGGTGACGGGACGTTCCACTGAGATGCGCTCGCCAGGGCGCAAACTACGCCCTCCTATTTCAACGCCATATACCCAATCGCGTTCGCCACTCACGCGTTTGATGGGGCCGAGGCGAAATCCGATTGCCGTAAGGCGCATTTCAGCCTCACGCAGAGAGCAGTTGTCGGCCAAGTCGGGTAGCGGAATGGTGCGTGCACTAGAGGCATTGATGGTTATGAAAAGTAGGCGGTTGGGTTTGACAGGGGTGCCAGCGGGAATGCTTTGTGCCAAAATCACATTGGCAGCCAAGCGAGCATTATAGCCCGTGTCGCTCACTTCTATGCGGAGCCCCAAGGCTTCGAGTTTACGTTGAGCCACCTCGCTGCGTTCTCCGCACACGTTGGGCATAGATATTGTGTGGCCGTGATAAGTGTAGGCGTCGAGAAAAAAGAAAAGCCCCACTCCGAGCCCCACAACGATGATGCCCATTGCGATGAGGTGCCCCCAAAGGTAGCGACTCGTGAGTTTGGAGAAAAATGCTTTGAAAGTCATAGAGTACAGATGTGTATGCGTCTGTGCATAGTATAGCGCAAATTTAGCACAAACTACCAGAAGGACAAAGCGTATGCTCTAAAAAAGCACAGCAGCTTGTGTCTGTATTCCTAAAAAAGAAAGAGGCTGCTCCAAAACGATGTTTTGGCACAGCCTCTTTTGTAGGGGGGGTAAGCGCTTTGGCTTACTTCTTACCGTGTACTTCGTCAGATACGGTGAGCTTCTTGCGGCCCTTGGCGCGACGAGAAGCCAGTACGCGGCGGCCATTAGCAGTGGCCATACGCTGGCGGAAACCATGCTTGTTGTTTCGCTTGCGATTGTGGGGTTGGAACGTTCTTTTCATTTTACTTTTTGATATATCGATATAATTTGTTGGTCAAGTACGATGCTCACGCATCCATCTTTACGAGGCGCAAAATTAGTAACAATTTCTCGAACGACCAAGAAAGTCAGTCAAATAGTGCACCTCTGAGCTGTATTTTTATTGAGAAAAACGTGCCGACTGCTCATTGATAAGAGCAATATCGTCGAAATAGTTGATTTTCATGGCACGGCGCACGTCGTCGAGCGTATCGGCTGCCACGGCACGAGCTTGCTCGCATCCTTTTTTCAGAATGTCGTAGACCGCAGGGATGTCTTTTTGCCATTCGAGGCGGCGGGCACGGATGGGTTCGAGAGTCTCGTTCAAGACGTTTTCGAGGAAGCGCTTGCACTTCATGTCGCCCAGGCCACCGCGTTGGTAGTGCTCTTTGCACTCGTCGAGGTTGGCATAGTCGGTCCAATAGCGAGCGAAATGCTCGTCGCGACAGAAAGCGTCGAGATAGGTAAAGACGGTGTTGCCCTCGACATGGCCAGGGTCGCTCACATTGAGGTGAGTGGGGTCGGTGTACATGGACTTGACCTTGTTCCACATTTCGTCGGCAGTTTCGGCCAGGTAAATGCAGTTGCCCAAACTCTTGGACATTTTGGCCTTGCCATCGGTGCCTGGGAGGCGCAGGCAGGCTGCATTGTCAGGGAGCATGATTTGGGGCTCTACAAGCGTGTCGCCATAGATGTGATTGAAGCGACGCACGATTTCGGTGGCCTGCTCGAGCATGGGTTTTTGGTCTTCGCCCACGGGAACGGTGTTGGCACGGAAAGCTGCAATGTCGGCAGCTTGCGAAACGGGATAGGTGAAGAAGCCCACAGGGATGCTGCCTTCAAAACCACGCATACCGATTTCTGTTTTTACCGTAGGATTGCGCTGCAAGCGGCTCACGGTGACGAGGTTTTGGAAGTAGAAAGCCAGTTCGCACAACTCGGGGATTTGGCTTTGGATGAACAGGGTGACGCGTTCGGGATCGAGGCCACAAGCCAAATAGTCGAGAGCTACTTCGATGACGTTCTGGCGAACCTTTTCGGGATTGTCTGTATTGTCGGTCAGTGCTTGCGCATCGGCAATGAAAACGAACATCTTCTCGAAGTCGCCAGCATTTTGGAGCTCTACGCGGCGACGAAGCGAGCCTACATAGTGGCCTATGTGTAGGCGACCCGTGGGACGGTCGCCCGTGAGGATTATTTTGTTAGATGCCATATTGTGCTTGTTGTTTTGAGGAGGCAAAGATACGATTTTTTGTTGAGATACGTGTGTTTTCTGTTTTTTCGAGACAAAATGGAGATGCCACACGAAAAGGAGAGCGAGGGAGGAGGTAGGGAAAATACGGATGTGCTGCTACGAGAAAAGTGTGTAGGTGTCTCGTGATTCTACATGGGAAGCCTAAAATCCTACGTGGGACGCAGGATTTTCTACGTGGGAAGAAGAAAATCCTATGTGGGAAGAAAAAACGAGAGAGCGTGTGGGCCGATTAAAAAAAGCATTACCTTTGTTCTCCAACCGTGTAATAGCTGCGTTTGCTTCCTTTTTAGTTTTGCCAATTATAAAAGCTATGCAATGAAACAAATACTTTTCCCCATCTTCCTTTCATTTCTTTGGGTGGCTTGCCGCGATTTGCCACAGCGCGCAACCCTCGATATGGAGCGTGTGGCAGGTCGGGACACGACTTTCGCGCTGCGTGCTGTGTGTACCGATGAGGTCAGCGATAGTTTTTATGTCGTGGCTCCCTATGCCGATGTAGAGGTTTTGCCCTTGAATCTTTCGAGCGATTTGAAGACGATGCTCTTGAAAGAAACGATGCTGGACGATCGTTGTACCATCTTGTTGTGCAAAGGTAGAGAGGTGCGGAGTTATGCCACGGTGAAGCGTCGTGATTTTTGTGACCTTGCTCAACTTCCTCAAGGCAGAGGTATATCTATGGAGCAACCTTTGCAAATAGATGGAGATAGCTTTAAACTTTTGGAATAGCAGTCTCGGGGCATAAAAAAAGACGCTGCGGCGAATCTAAATTCGTTGCAGCGTTTCTGATAATGGGAGAAGAGAAGGGGAGATGAGAAATGTGTGAAATAAAAGTCGTACCTTTGTGTCCGTTTTTTTCGGAGTTAGTACTTTCGCTCCGACAGGTATAATCTCAAAACAAGACTGATTGACAAAAAAATGATGAAAAACACATTTCTCAGTGCTCTGGCGGGAGTACTTTTGTTTGGCAGTGCGGAACCCCTTACTGCACAATTGCATGAAACCTCTATTCGTAAATATCCCATGTATACTACAACAGAATATGGTGTGGTTTTGAGTTACTACGGAAAAACAAAGGAGGAAACGATAGATCTTTCTGGACGACCACTGCGCAATGTTGATAACGGAGCTTTTTATGATTGCTTGGCTGTCAAAAAACTTCGTGTGGGGCGTGACTTTTATCGCTTTGACACTAACTCTCTTATTTTTCGAAACCCTACTCTTGAAAAAATAGAAGTGGAGGAGGGGAATAAAAGTTATATCGCTCCAGAAGGAGTGCTCTATAATATTGATGAGTCGGGAAAGGCGTTTAAGCTTCGTCGCTTCCCACCTGCCAAAGCTGGAGCTTATGAAATACTTGAAGGAGTAACGTCTATAGATTACAATGCTTTCCATAATTGTGAGAATATAACGTCGTTGCGTTTACCTCACTCTATGAAAAATATTCGAGGAAATAGGGCCCTATCCGATTGTCATAAGCTAGAGCGTATAGATATGGTGAAGGACAACGATTACTTGAAGAGTGTAGATGGAGTCTTGTATGAGTATCGTTATGAAAATCAACAAGCGGCACAAGGTCTTAGAGAAGTTTGGTTATCTGTTTTTCCTGCAGGTAAGCGTGGTACTTACGTATTGCCTGCTAATGTGACGCAATTGCGCAATCAATATATGGCTAAACGCGGCCCTAGTTTTGGAAATATAGACAACATCCAAGTAGCCGAAGGTAGCGCTCATTTCAAGAGCATAGAAGGGGTACTATTCAACCATGATGGTACAATCTTAATGGCATTTCCTGGAGCTCGAGGAGGAGAATATCGTGTTCCCGAAGGAGTTACGACGATAGCTCAGGGGGCGTTTACTCATTGTCGTAATTTGACAACATTGCACCTTCCGAAAAGCTTCCAAAAATTTGATTTTTTGCATAAGGACTACGCGGGTGTAAAAGTGCGTCCTATTTTTGAAGGCTGCACGCAATTGGCCAATATTAGTGTAGATGAAGCTAATCCAAACTTTAAGAGTGAGGGAGGAGTTCTCTATTCGAAAAAAGGCGAAACCTTAGTCTTGTGTCCTCCTGCTAAAACAGGAGTGTTTGTTGTTCCAGATGGAGTGACGAACATCGCAGAAGCTGCCTTTTATGCCTGTACTCAATTGACGGATATTCGTTTGCCTTGGAGTCTGACTACGATAGGTTTATCCTCGTTTGTGAAATGTGATGGTATTACAAATTTCTCAACTCCGTATTTGGTAGAGAAGGTGGAGGGTTTCCATCAAAATGCTCGTCCATTAAGTTTGACTGCAATTTATAATTTTGCACACAAGAGAAACTTTCGAAATAGTGAGTTTCGAGGTGATTTTAACCCTCTTTGTACATGGTGGGAAGTTCCTTACTATTATGTAAATAGAGGTGGAGATTTGGCTTTCGATGGTTATCGCTCTCTATCTCGCACTGCCATACAGCCTCCCACTACAAAACTGGTAGATGGCGAGAACTACGATAAAAAGATGCGTGAATACTATCCTACGTTGTCCTATACGCGCAATTTTACGAACACCCATTGGCAACCACTCTATTTGCCTTGTGATGTGGCTATGGAAGACCTCGTGCAGTATTGTGAAGTGGCAGAGCTTGTCGAAGGAGATGCAAAAGGATTCAATGCTCGAAAGTTGAATGCCCAGGAGATGGTGAAGCGCTATCAGCCTTATGTGATTAGAGCTAAGCAAGCAGGAAATTACACTTTCAACCTCCGCAACGTGATGCTCGATGTGGCCGAAGAAAAGAGTAAAGACATTGCGGTAGGCAACGCAACTTACCGCTTTGTGAGCAATTGGACTCGAAAAGCAGGGTTGAAGAAAGACGGGCTTTACGTGATGAAGAATGGCCGTTTGCGTCCTTTGGCCAGCAGCCAAGGAGAATTGCCCGCTTTACGCTGGTATTTGCAGGCACCAGAAGGAGCAAATGTAGAGCAACTCGCTTTGCGCATAGATGGAGCATTGCCTACCGCTTTGGGTGGAGCACCTTCTATTGAGTCTTCTTCCTCCTTGGGTGTTTTCTCGGTCGATGGTCGCCGCCAGCAACGTCCTTTGCAGGAGTTACCCGCAGGTATCTATATTGTAAATGGTCAGAAAGTAGTCAAATAAAAAACAATCCTCCTCAATTCTAACAAATACTTTTTATGAAACAACATTATATCGCTCCCGCTATTCAGCACATTGCATTGCAAATCGAAGGAGCACTTCTTACAGGAAGTGGAGGGGAAGGCCCCAACAATGATAAAACTATACCTTTTGACGACACGCCAACGGACAATCCTGATGCCGCAGGACGTTCTTGGGAAATCTCTCCACTTGTAGAATAGAGAGATTGAAAACACTTTTATCCCGCAACAAAGCTTTAGGGCTTGTTGCGGGATGAATTTTGTTTAAGTGCGCAATCGTTTTGTTGTTGTGAGGAAATACAAAAAACGCTGTACGACAATTGTCGTACAGCGAATGTTGGCGGTGCGTACGGGACTCGAACCCGTGACCCCATGCGTGACAGGCATGTATTCTAACCAACTGAACTAACGCACCTTGGTCGGCTTTGCGAGTGCAAAGGAAGCAAATCTTTTTGACTTCACCAAATATTAGACTTACTTTTTTCGATTTTCGACAAAAATAGGGCGAAAATGGGATTCAAACCCGTGACGTACGGAGTGCAGAGGGCTTTACTCATCTGCGAGCGTGATAGTTTGTTCTTCGGGCCAATTGACCAAATAGAGCTGCGCAGAGGTACGCGTGAAGGCAGTGTAGAGCCAACGAAGGTAGCCTGTGAGATCGGCATCGTCAGGGATGTAGCCTTGATCTATGTAGACCTCGTGCCACTGTCCACCCTGCGACTTGTGGCAGGTAATGGCGTAGGCATATTTCACTTGTAGCGCGTTGTAGTAAGGGTCTTGGCGAATGGCTCTCCTGCGTTCACGAAGATTGGTGATGTCGGCATAATCGGCGTGTACGGATTCGTAGAGCGCATTGGCTTCCTCTTGCGTGAGAGAGGGACTTTCGCTTTGCAGAGTAGACAGGAGAAGACGGCAGTCTACCTCCAAGTTATCGTAGTCGAAGAAGCGAAGCGTCGCATCAGCAAAGAGAAAGCCGTGCATCTCGTGTACGTTGTGCAGGCGTAGCACTTCGGCACAGTCGCCATTGGCGATAAAGGGGAGAGTGAAGCGTTTTTTCTTGTTGGTATTGGTAGCTTCTATTGCAGTCCAATAGTAGTTGTTCTTGACAACCATAATCAAGTCGCCTCGCTCCAAGAGTTCCTCACGATCGAAGATGCGTGAGCGAATGCCATTGTTGTAAATATTGGCGCGCTTGTTGCTGCGCGTGATGACGATGGTATCGTCGATGCCCCAGTTGCGGTAGGAGGCTTCGAGAGCATCGATGAGTTCGTCGCCAGGCATGATGCGTACTTCTTTGTGATTGTTCACAGCGATGAGCGGAAGTCCCTCGTCATTCACTTGCTCGAGAGCTTCGGTTTCGTGTGCATAGGCACCGCTCACCTCTGTGCCGTCGAAGGCACTGATGTGCAGACGTAGGTGGGTGGCATTGCGCAAGACGAGCGAGGCTTCGGCTTGGCGCACCACCTCTGTGAGTTCGATGTAGCGCACATTCAGGCCATATTCCTCCAAGGTTTTAACCTGGAGCGCAGGACTCTCGTCTTCGCCCACGGGAGGTAATTGTGCTGTGTCGCCCACAAGCATGAGACGGCATCCTGAGTCGGAAAAAACATACTGGATGAGATCGTCCATCAAGTTGCCCGTTCCAAAGATGGTACTTCCCCCTTGTTGGGCTATCATTGAGGCTTCGTCGACGATGAAAAGTGCATCGTGCAGTTTGTGCAGGCTACGACTGAAATGAGTTTCTCCAAGAGTGGAACTATCTTCACGATAGATGACTTTATGGATGGTATAGGCTGGGTGTCCCGCGTGCTGGGAAAAAACTTTGGCAGCACGTCCTGTAGGAGATAGTAGGACAATGGGGCGTTGCAAACGCTTCCAAACACGTACCACAGCGGCCACGAGCGAAGTCTTACCTGTACCTGCATAGCCACGTAGGACGAAGGTTTGCTCGCTACGTGGATCCGAAAGAAATTCCCCAATCTTCAGAGCCGCTTCGTGCTGGAGTGGCGTGAAAGAGTGGGGAAATTCTTGAGCGATATGTCGGGCGAAGAGTTCGCTAATCATGGTGGCGAAAGAAAGAGAAGTTCACGGAGCCGTAGGCACGGTGTTCTACAAAGTCGGGACGCTCGGAAAAGTCGAAGTCACGTCCATGCTCGAGCACAAAGAGTCCACCAGGAGCAAGGAGCTTGCTATTCATGATGCGTTCGGGCAGCTCTCCCAACTCCTTGAGTGCATAAGGAGGGTCAGCGAAGACGAGGTCGAAAGTCTTGCTTCCTTTCGCTATAAATTTCAACGCATCGCCGCATAGGGCCGTAGCGGCAGAGTCGTTCAAAGTGCGTAGCATTCGGCTGATATGGGCGAAATGAGTACGGTCGCGCTCCACACATACCACTTCTGGGCAGCCTCTTGATAGCAGTTCGAGTGTGATGCTTCCCGTTCCAGCAAAGAGGTCGAGGGCTCGCGTTTCTTCAAAGTCGAGATAGGCTCGAAGCACGTTGAATAGATTTTCTTTGGCAAAGTCTGTGGTGGGGCGTGCTTTGAAATTGCGAGGCACTTCAAAGTGTTTGCCTTTGTATTTTCCTGTAATTACTCTCATTTTGATTGAATGATTTGTGTCGCAAAATCAAAAGGAATTCCCTCTATTTGAGCTACGGGGTGACGATGATGTTCGGCTATGGCATAGAGTTGTCCCGTTTGTGGAGCATACTTCTGCAACTCTCTAGTGGTTGCTTCACAAACCGTTTCACAGCCATAGGTCGCGATGGGAGTAGCATCGGGCGTTAAGCCCAAAGTTTGCATGAGGGCGAAGGTGTAGTAGGCTGCGTCCTTGACGGTGAGAGTAGGGAAGGTGTTGAGCGCAAGTAGACGCTGATCCTCGAAAATGGCGATATCGACAGCCGTTTCTCGACAATGCAGGTAAACGCGGTGTCGGTGCATAGGATTGACCTTGCCGGAAAGGTGGCGCAATGGAGCCGTGATGTGCGACACGTAATAGACTTCTCCAAATTCTGCCTCAATGGCCTGACATTTTTCTTCGTTGAGGGCAAAAAGCAAAGCTAAATTGGAACTTGGGAGTAGATCGTAGAACACGCGCAGACGGCTTTTGCTCTTTTCTTCGCTCAAGACGCAAAAGCGATAAATGTTTTCGCACTGCTCTTCGTCAAACTCGGCCAAGGGTACGAGTGTACTGGGGCCAACGACCAAAACTTGCATAGACGCGCTACGAGCAAATGTTGGATGCCCTGCTCGAAGTTGCCGAAGTTGCTGCTCCAAAGGTAGGGTGGGGCTAAGGGCTTGTTGTAAGCATACAGGAGTTCTCCCTTCACTTTCCGATTGTGAAGAGCGATGATGAGCCGCCAGCATGAGCGAATTCTCGTCCAGACGAAGATAGAACATAGCAAAAGGAGTTTCAGTGAGCGAGGTTGCGGTGTAGATAGCGGCCAAGTGGTAGGGCGAGGAGGACTCCGAGGCCATTAGCCATGAAGTCATAGACATCCCCTTGTCTTGCACTGGTCAGATGTGTTTGTCCCAATTCGAGCAGTCCTCCCAACAGTATGGGCCAAAAGAAGCAAAGTAAATAGCGAAGGAAGGTTGAAGTACGCGTTTCGCTCCATAGGGCAAGCGCATAGCCTCCATACATTAGGAGGTGGGTATATTTGTCGACAAAGCGCACCTCGTTGAGCGGAGTTTCGGGCAATGGCATAAGGCTCAACGCCACGATAATCCCAGTGAGGATGAAACTGAGCCGATAAGCAAAGAGGCGGTGTAACATGAGGGAGCAAAGAGGAATGAAAACAAGAAGCGCTAAGCTTTGCCTTTGAGGCCGTACCCAAACGAGAAGTTAGGGCACGGCCTCTTGAAAAAGCAATATTGCCTCTCCCTATGCTCAGCGCAGGGAGAAGAGTGAGAGATTAGGCGCCGGGGCGTTCGATATAGGCAATTACATCGCCCTTTTGCACATGGCTACCTTGTTTGGCGTTGATCTCTACCAATTTTCCGCCGAGAGCTGCTGTTTGAGGGAGGATCTTGCCAAAGTTGTTTTCGATGTAGCAGAAGAAATCGCCTTCGGCATATTCTTTGCCGATGAAAGGCTCGATAGCTTTTACGCCTTCGGCATCGCCACCAATCTCCCAAAGCACGATACCCGCTTCAGGGGCTACGATAGCGTCGGCCTTGGCATGCTTGAAAGCCGTAGCTTCTTCGATGCTCATGCCCGAACCACCCAATGCCTTGTCTTTAGCGGCTTGTAGGTCGGCGAGGAACTTGCGTTTGGCTTCGCCACTCTTGTAGTCGCGATACTGACGCTCGTGCATGGCAAACTCGTAGAGTTCCTCCTCGTCGGGACCGAGATCCCAGCCATTCTCTTCCATCTCCTTGCGTTTGGCATCGAGTTCGGGAGCATAGAGCTCGCGGGGATCGCCCTCGTAAAATTCGTAACCCTTTTCCTTTGCCAAGGCAACAATCTCGGGATCGATGGGGCCAGGGAGCTTTCCGCTCTTGCCCAAAATCATGCCCCACATATTGTCGTCCATCATCGAGTAACGGGGCTTGCCCATCGACTCCATGAGGAGATTCATCTGCGCAATGTTCTTGACATATTGAGAGAAGGGAGTTACGAGAGGAGGATAGCCTACACGAGGCCATACATAGCCCACCTCGTCGAAGAGTTTCACCAAGAGTTGGTCTTCGGTGAGAGCTGTTTCACCGCGGTTTTCGCGATTCATATTGATAGCACTCATCACACCACGAAGGTCGGCCATCATCGAGCCCATCATACCACCTGGCAGACCACAGCCCAACAGAAGAGAACTCATGAGGTAGTTGCTCTTGTCCATGAAATAGCCGAGGAAATCGTCGATGAATTCCTGTGTCAAAGCGCGAGCTTCCATGTAGGCATCCATGTCGATTTCGGGCACGTCGAAGCCATAGCTCTTCAACATGGATTGAACAGAAAGGATGTCGGCATGTCCCTTACCCCAAGAGATGGGCTCCATAGCGGTGTCGATCACGTCGCAACCATTCTTTGCCACTTCAAGGATACTGGCCATGTTCAAACCAGGGCCAGAGTGTGAGTGGTATTCGACAATCACATCAGGGTGCTTGCTCTTAATCATGCCACAGAGCTTACCCAAGAGTGCGGGTTGGCCGATACCTGCCATATCCTTCAAGCAGATTTCGGGAGCGCCAGCAGCGATAAGCTGGTCGGCAATGTCGCTATAGTATTCGGCCGTGTGAATGGGAGAGTTTGTGATGCAGAGTGTGGCCTGGGGAGTCATGCCTGCTTCAAGCGCCCACTTGATAGAGGGGATGATGTTGCGCACATCGTTCAAGCCGCAGAAGATACGTGTGATGTCTACTCCCTGGGCATGCTTCACGCGATATTGCAATTGGCGAAGTTCGTCGGAGCAAGGGAACATGCGCAGTGCGTTCAAGCCACGGTCGAGCATATGGGTCTTGATACCCACTTCGTTGAAAGGCTTGGTGAAGGCGCGCACGGCATCGTTAGGATTTTCGCCATACATCAGGTTTACCTGTTCGAAAGCACCGCCGTTGGTTTCGACGCGCGAGAAACAGCCCATCTTGATAATCACGGGAGCGATGCGCTCCAATTGGTCCTTACGGGGCTGAAATTTGCCGTAGGACTGAAACATGTCTCGATAGACGAGGCTGAATTGTATCTTTCTTTTTTCCATATTAAGAGGAATGTGTGATGTGTTCTGAACCTTTGGGAAAGTATGAAAATTGCACACTTTCGGCATTTCGGTGCAAAAGTACTACATTCCCTCCAAATAACAAAGCGATAGTTGTGCCTTATTTTTGAGGCAATTACAAAATAATCGGGTGGAACGAGGAAGAGTGGAGGAGAGAATGGCACCAATAGCCTTATCTTCAGGTGTGTGCCTCTCTCCTTTATAGATGTGAACAATATCTTCCACTGCTTCCATTGTTTGATATAAGTGCTTGTTTGTCAGAGAGAAAAGCTGTGGAAGTGAACTTTTTACTTTGCTTCCATTTTTGACGATAATGAGGTCTCGAGGTCTTGTATAAAGGTGGAGGAGAGAAATGGCATTCCTTCCACGACTCATTTTGCTGATATTCTGTTGTTTAACCAGTGAAGTGGAAGGAGTGGAGGAAAAAAACAGAATTTTACTGAGTGAAACGCGCGCGAGGAAATAGATGTGGGAAGCTCGCAGGGAGATTGATGGGAATAGGAGCGCGGATTTTTTAGCTCGCAGCGCGGAAAAAGAAAATGGGAAGTAGAAATACGTGGAAACCAATTGGGAAACGAAGCAACTTGAGAAAGACAATTGGTGATGCTTAGAGTTGAATCGAGTTGTGGTTGCGACAACGTACTTTGGGGAATTGCTCTTTTGGAGTGAGGAAAAATGAATGAAGCGGAAGAGGAACAAGGCACAAGGTGCATGGAAAAAAGAGGGAGGAAAGATGCTGGCTAAAAGGCCGAAGAAAATATTGAAAGGAAAGCAGGTAAAAGCAAAGAGAATACTTCGTGATTTGCCGCTTTTTCTGTACTTTTGTCGTCGAAAACTTAACCTCTTATTCCATGAAACGCTATCTCCTATTTTTCCTGTTGTTGAGCTATTTGGGCGCTCCTCTACACGCTCAGCAATATCGCCCCACTACCGATAATATTGCTAATCGCGAACAGTTTGCTCGCGATCGTTTTGGTATATTTCTGCATTGGGGACTCTATTCTATGTTTGGGCAGGGGGAATGGTATATGCAAAATGCAGGGATAGATCACAGAGAATACGCCAAGTCGATGAATGCTTTTTATCCCCACGCTTTCGATGCGGAGGCTTGGGTCAAAGCCATCAAGGCGAGTGGGGCACGCTACATCACTTTTACGACGCGCCATCATGATGGGTTTTCACTGTGGGACACCAAGCAGAGCGACTACAACATCATGAATACTCCCTATGGTCGTGATGTGGTGAAAGCACTGGCTGAGGCCTGCCAGCGCCATGGGATTGCTTTGCATTTGTATTACAGTCATATCGACTGGACGCGCGATGATTACCCCACGGGTTGGACGGGCAAGAATACAGGCAAGGACAAGAAACTCGAAAATTGGACCAGCTACTACAACTTCATGAATCGCCAGCTCACAGAGCTACTCACTAACTATGGCCCCATACGTGCCATTTGGTTTGATGGCTGGTGGGACCATGAGAAAGATGCCTCGCCTTTTGACTGGCAGCTGCCTGGACAATATGCACTCATTCATCGTTTGCAACCTGCCTGCTTGGTGGGCAATAATCACCACCAAACGCCCAATGAAGGAGAAGATATTCAGCTGTTTGAAAGAGATGTACCTGGCGAAAACAAAGCTGGCATGAGTGGGCAGAGCATCAGCCAACTGCCACTCGAAACCTGTGAAACGATGAATGGGATGTGGGGCTATAAGGTGAAAGACCAAAATTACAAGACGCCTTCTCAACTCATCGCTCTTCTTGTGCGCACTGCAGCCAAGGGGGCCAACTTGCTCCTGAACGTAGGTCCACAACCCGATGGACAATTGCCCGCAACGGCACTTCAACGTTTGGAAGTTATGGGCGAATGGATGCAGCGCAATGGAGCAACCCTCTACGACACTCAAGCTGGAGGGTTGGTGCAGGGCGAACATGTGGTGAGCACACGTCGTGGCAAGGAGGTGTATTTGCATGTCTTGGCCGATAGCATCACCCATATTGACCTGCCCTGTACGGAGCGAGTGCGCCACATTCGCACCTGGGGAGCAGGCGAAACGATAAAGTTTGTTCAGAAGAAGGGGAAGCTCCGTTTTGCACTTGAACCTCAGGTCGATACTCCCGATCGCATATATACCATAACGATGAAATAATTATGCTTCGCGCGCTCTTTTTCTCGTTTTTTTCGTGTTGGTGTCTCTTGCTTTCGGCTCAACAACACCACGTTTTCTCGCCCGATTTATGCACACTGCGCACCACGCTCAATGGCGTGCAGAGCGCCCTTCCTGTGATAACTTTAGGAGGTCAGGAGCAGTTTGTCGTGAGTTTTGATCAAATGTCGCACGAACATCGACGTTACGTGTATCGTTTGGAGCATTGCGACTATCGTTGGAAACCTACTGAAGGACTTTTTGCCAATGAAATGGTCGAAGCCAATCAAGAGCTGACGCTCATAGCTCAAGGATTGCAAAGCCGCAACACCATGCAGCAGTACACCCATCACAGCTTTGCCCTCCCCAATCGAGAGGTACGTCCTCTGCTATCGGGAAATTATCGAGTGCACATCTACGATGAAGAGAATACGGAGCAAGCCGTGGCGACAGTCTGTTTCGCCGTGGTGGAACCCTTGACGAATGTGCAAATGCAGGTGAGTGCCAATACAGATATTGATTGGAACGAGGCACATCAGCAACTTTCGATGCGAGTCAATGCTTCTCGCTTGCGCACACAGGATTTGCGCAAAGAGCTGCACACCGTTGTGTTGCAGAATGGGCGTTGGGACAACGCCGTGTGGGATGCTGCGCCTACGCAAGTAGAGCCCCAAGGCTTGACTTGGCAGCATCAGCGTGCACTCATCTTTCCTGCGGGCAATGAGTATCGACGCTTTGAAATGCTTTCTACGCAGCAGGCAGGATTACACATCGATCGTTTGCAGTGGATCAAACCATTGTACCATGCCAGCTTGCAGGTGGATGAGGTGCAACGCAACTATCTGCACATCCAAGACCAAAATGGGATTTCGGTGATTCGCACGACCGACAATCCTCGCTCCGACACAGAGGCCGATTACGTAATGACGCATTTTGCCTTACGTATGCCTCGTGTACCCAATGCTACTGTCTATATCGATGGACAATGGCCCGATGCCCCTTTGAGCGAAGCCTACCGTATGACCTACGACGAGAATACGGGACAATACATAGCCTCTCTTTATCTAAAACAAGGATATTACAGCTATCGTTACCTGACGTTGCCAGACGAAAGCACTGTTGCAACGACTGCTCCCACGGAGGGCAATTTTTACCAAGCGACCAACGATTATACCGTGCTTGTTTACCATCGTTCCCCTGCTTTGCGCTATGATCGTTTGGTAGGATGGAGCCTCGCTCGTAGTTCATCTTAGCTTCTTTCCTGCACTTTACTTTTTCACTACTTCATGACAATCTTACCCGAAATTACTTTTGTTCAGATACTCGATTACATAGGTACGCTTGCGTTTGCCATTTCTGGTATTCGCTTGGCCAGTGCCAAACGCTTTGATCTTTTTGGAGCCTATGTGATGGGCTTAGCCACTGCCATTGGTGGAGGGACGGTGCGTGATTTGATGCTTGACGTTCCTATCTTTTGGATGCACAATAGCATTTACTTCATCATCAATTTCATAGCCTTGATTCTCGTAGGAGTATTTGGCAAACTTGTGATTCGTCAGCGCAACACTTGGTTTATTTTTGACACCATTGGGTTGGGGATGTTCACGGTGATTGGCCTCGAAAAGACGATCAATGCAGGCTATCCTTTTTGGGTGGCCATTGTGATGGGAGCGATAACAGGAGCAGGAGGTGGTGCCATTCGTGATGTCTTTCTCAATGAAGTCCCCCTCATTTTCCGAGCAGAAATCTATGCCGTGGCTTGTGTGTTAGGAGGAATCACCTATTGGATTTGTGGACAATTCGGACTCGACACGGTGAGCTGTGGAACGGTGTGTGGTCTCACGGTCATCGCGGCGCGTGTGGTGGCAGTGCGCTATAGCATCAACTTGCCGACGTTGCGAGGAGAAGATAGTGAGCTCGAAGGAATGTAGTTTGTAATATGGAGAAATTTGACTTACATATCTTAGGCTGTGGTAGTGCTATTCCTACGGTTAAGCATTTGCCTACAGCGCAGGTATTAGATATCCGCGACAAACTTTTTATGATCGATTGCGCAGAGGGCGCACAGCTCCAATTGCGTAGGCAGAAGTTGAAGTTTTCGAGATTGGGGCACATCTTCATTTCTCATTTGCATGGCGACCATTGTTTTGGACTTATTGGTTTATTGAGTACTTTCGACCTTTTAGGACGTACGGCTACACTTCATATTTATAGTCCAGGGAAAGACCTTGAAGAGCTGTTGCGCCCTTGGCTCGACTATTTTTGTCGCGGTATGAGTTATGCCGTAGAATTTCACGCGGTCAATCCCAAGGAGCGTGCCGTCATTTACGAAGACCGAACGCTTACCGTCGAAACCATTCCTTTGCGACATCGTGTGCCTTGCTGCGGATACTTGTTTCGCGAGAAACCGCTGCAGCCTCACATTCGGCGCGATATGATAGATTTCCTGGGTATCCCCACCTATGCTATACATCGTATTAAGGCTGGAGAGGGATGGACAGATGCCGAAGGGCGAGAGTGGAAACACGAACAACTAACAACTCCCGCTGCTCCTGCTCGTGCTTATGCCTACTGCTCGGATACAAGCTATTTGCCTCAACTCGCAGAACAACTTTATCAGGTCGATTTGCTTTATCATGAAGCGACATTCACCGACGATGCAGAGAAACGTGCTGTTGAAACTTATCACAGCACAGCTTCGCAAGCTGCTCGTTTGGCGCGCGATGCCCAGGTGAAACGATTGCTTTTGGGGCATTTTTCTGCGCGCTACGATAATGAAAGTTTGCATTTGAGCGAGGCTCAATCTTTATTCCCTGCGACAACCCTTGCTCGAGAGGGAATGTGCATTTCGCTTTAAAAGCAGCGTTTGAGCACTTCGCTTTTGTTGGCTTTCTTTTTAACCTCAACAGCCCCTCTCAGAAATTTCTGAGAGGGGCTGTTGGCAAAATGATAAAACTATTTAAGGGGTGAGCGTGCTCTTAAGCCAACCCCTTCCGAACCAAATAGGCATGATGCCCCTTTTGTATTTGGTCGATGCAATATGCCGCATCGGCATTGCGGTGTTGTGCGTAGAGTGTACCCAGCTGCTTGAAGAAATCGGGATTTCCTTGCAAACGCGCAAAGTTTTGACAGCCTTTCTCCACACTAACGGCACGACCACATTTCATGGAATTGGTGTCGATGAGTGCGAAATGAATGCGGCTACCTACGCGGTCAAAGAGGATGTTGCCTGCAGAGAAGTCGCGATGCAGAAAACCATTTTTGTGCAAATGGGCTGCGTAGCGTGCAAAAGCCTCAATGACCTCTGTGCGAAACGCGACATCGAGCGTGTCGATATCGGCCATGGTATAGCGATAATTGGAGTGCAGGCAGACAAAATAGTGGGTCGCATTGAGCCAATTTTCACGATAGGTCACGAAAGCCACAGGTTCTGGACTCTCAAAACCTCGCTCTTTGAGCAGCAAAGGGCGTATGTAAGCATTTTTTGCCTTATTGCTTTTGTAGATGCGTGTGGCAATGCGATTGCTTAGTGGCATGCGTCCATAGCGTTTCACGACGAGGGTAAGACCATCGACTTGTAGTACGCGGAGCACATTGCGGCCACGATGTATTTCGCGACCCTCTTGCTCGAAGTGCTCATCAATTTGCTTAATGTAGCTTTCGAGGCGTTGGTATTTGGGATTGAGAACGATGCGCATTAGGAGAGACCTGTGATTTCGCCGTTGATGTAATCGATGTGCAAGGCTTGAGGCACTTTGGGAAGACCTGGCATGCGAATGATGTCGCCAGCAATGGCTACAATCATCTCGGCACCAGCATTGATGACCACTTCACGAATGGGGAAGTCGAAACCTTCGGCAGCACCGTAACGCTTCTGGTCGGCCGAGAAAGAGAACTGCGTCTTGGCGATGCAAACGGGAAAATGCCCCATGCCTCCAGCTTCGGCCAGACGAATGCGGTCGAGAGCAGCCTTGGAGAACGACACATTGGCTGCTCCGTAAATTTGTCGGGCTACCTTTTCGATTTTTGTGCACAAACCATCGCCATCTTCATATTGGAACTGCAGAGGCTTGGAAGGGTTGCGTTCGATGGTTTCTACCACGAGTTGTGCCATTTCGGCAGCGCCTGCTCCCCCCTCAGCATAAGCATTGTTGATGACGAAAGGAGCTTGGAGCACTTTTTCACAGTGCTGGCGCAAGAGTGCCATCTCTTCGTCTGTATCGGTCGCAAAGCGGTTGAACACAATGAGCACGCTCTGTCCGAACGAACGAAGATTGCGCACGTGCTTGTCCAAATTGGGAAGTCCTGAACGCAGCCCTTCGAGGTTGGGTTCTTTGATTTGATCAAGTGCCACACCGCCGTGCATCTTCAATCCTTGTGCTGTGGCTACGAGGACGGTGAGCGAAGGCTGCAGGCCACTCTTGCGGCATTTGATGTCGAAGAACTTTTCTGCTCCCAAGTCTGCTCCGAAACCTGCTTCGGTAATGGTGTATTCGGAGTGCGAAAGCGCCATCTTCGTGGCAAACAAGGTGTTGCAGCCGTGGGCGATATTAGCAAAGGGACCTCCGTGTACAAAAGCAGGAGTATTTTCGGTCGTTTGTACGAGGTTGGGTTGTATGGCTTCTTTGAGCAATACCATGATAGAGCCGGCCACTCCCAATTCTTTTACGGTGAAAGGCTTGCCCTCGTAGGTGTAGCCCAGCACGATTTGCTCAATGCGACGGCGCAGGTCGTCTTCGCTCGTGGCCAAGCACAAAATGGCCATTAACTCGCTGGCAGGAGTGATGTCAAAACCTGCTTGAGTTTCAATGCCATTGGTAGAGGGGCCTAAACCCGTGACGATGCTACGTAGCGAACGGTCGTTCACGTCGAGCACGCGACGCCACAAAATCTCTTTCAGACCGAAGCCTTCAGCTCGATGCTGGTAGAGATAGTTGTCGAGCAGTGCAGCTATCATATTGTGCGCTGAAGTGATGGCATGGAAGTCGCCCGTGAAGTGGAGATTGATTTTCTCCATGGGCAAAACCTGGGCACGTCCTCCACCTGCGGCACCCCCTTTCATGCCAAAGCAAGGCCCCAAGGAAGGTTCGCGCAGAGCCACGACTGCTTTTTTACCAATGTGGTTGAGCCCAAGAGCAAGGCCAATGCTTACCGTCGTTTTGCCGATTCCTGCTTTCGTAGCAGTGATAGACGTCACGAGAATAAGGTGGCTCTTTTTGGCTTTCTCTTCGTCAATGAGGGCGAGGGGGACCTTGGCAATGTGCTTACCATAGTTCTCTATATCGTTGGCATCGATGCCGATTTTTTGTGCCACCTCCGCGATGGGATGCAGAGGGGTGGCGCGTGCTATTTCGATGTCAGTCATGGCTGTGAGTTTGTAGTGGATTGTCTGTTATTTTTTGTTTGTCCGTCGTGGCCAAACATTCTCCTGCAAATATACAAAAGTTTTCACTATCGCCACCGCGCTCCTCTCACATTTGTTGGCTCTTCTTGTTGAATTTGTGTATTTTGTGGCTATACCAGCGTTTCTCTCCTTGCATTCTGCCTGTTTTTTGTAGATTTGCAGCACCTAAGGTATGGAATACGAAAAATTAGAATATCAGCTCCGTCTCATCGCCCTCCTCACGGAGGGGCGATTCTTGAGTGTGAAGCAAATCGTCGATGCCATTGGTATCGGGCAGCGCACGGTGTATCGGCATTTGGAAACTCTTCCACTTTTGGGACTTCCTGTGGAGAAACGTGGCACTCGCTACCGCATAGCTCCCGAGGCTCCTTTCTTAGACCGCATTGCTTCCCACATTCGCCTTTCGACCAATGAAGCGGCTGCCATAGCCCAACTGCTACAAGCCGTGGGCGAACAGACTCCTCTTGTGCGGCAACTGCGCGAAAAAATGCAACGCATAGTGCAAGGAGAAAACTTAGTGCCCATTGATGTGGACGAGCGTGCAGCAAAAAACATACGCACCGTCTTCGAAGCCATGCAGGTAGAACAGTGCGTATGGCTTCGCGGATATGCTTCTCCCCATAGCGGAGTCAAAAGCAATCGTCTGGTCGAGGCTTTTGCTTTTTTGCCAGGCAATCGCGAGGTGCGCTGCTACGAATTGGCTTCGGGCATGAACAAAACCTTCAGCTTGTCGCGGGTCGAGGAGGTGGCGCTCGTCGATGTGCGTTGGACACATCAACAGGAATATCGCCCCATTGTGACCGACCTGTTTCACTTTAGTGGCGAACAGACGATGCCCGTAGTGTTGCGGTTAGGATTGTTGGCCAAAAGCGTGCTGCTCGACGAGTATCCGCAGGCCGAGGCACATCTTACTGCCGAACCCGAGACCCACCGCTGGTTGCTTCGTTTAGAAGTCTGCTCTTACAAAGGGATCGGGCGCTTTGTCCTTGGTTTGTTCGACGATATAGAGGTGCTTGAAAGCGCTGCATTTATCGACTATTTGCGGCAGCGCATGTCCGTTTTTCAAGAAAAAATGCTGGCGTCTTCTTCTTGATGCTGGTTGCCCTAATCGAGGATGCCCGTTTGTTGGAGGGGCGCCTGTGGCAAGCATTCTCCCTTTTCGTAGCACGGAGAAAAAAGAGTAGGGGAGGGCAGCCATTTTTTTTAACTCGCAAGGATGTTTATTATTTCCGCGGATTTATTTAATTATTTCCGCGGGATTATTTGAGTTTTCTCGCGGACTTAATTTCATAATTGCGCGGAAATAATAAATCGTGCTGCGAGAAAAAAATAATGGAGCGGCACGAAGCGAAAAATAAGTGTATATTTGCTTATTCTAAATGCACAAAATTGTGTATCTTTGCTCCCAAATTACATAGCCATGAAGCACTCTCTCCTTTCGTTGTTCACAGCCGTGGTGGCTTTTAGCTCCTGTGGCGACTACAATAGCGTGCTCAAATCGAACGATATAGACTATCGCTACGAGGCGGCCAAACAATACTTTTTTCAAGGAAAGTACGAGCAGAGTTCGACAGTTCTGTTCGAAATGTTGGCCGCAACCAAAGGAACGGAACGCGCTGAGGAGGCTTTGTTTCTCTTAGGGATGTCGGCTTTCAAAGGGAAAGACTACGAAAGTGCAGCCTCTTACTTCAAGAAATACTACGAGAGCTATCCCAGTGGGCGGTATGTCGAGGAGGCTCGCCTCTACGCAGGTCGATCGCTCTATGCCAATACGCCTATCCCCATCCTCGATCAGACCGATACGTACAAGGCGATTACTGAATTTCAAAGTTTTGTCGAAACCTATCCCAACAGCAAATATCGTGATGAGGCCTCGCAATTGGTCTTTGACTTGCAGGACAAACTCATCGAAAAGGAGTATGCTGCAGCCAAGTTGTATTACGATCTCGGACAATACTTTGGCAACTGCACCAAGGGCGGAAGCAACTATCAAGCCTGTATCGTAACGGCACAGAATGCCATCAACGACTATCCCTATTCGTTGCGTCGTGAAGATTTTGCCATCTTGATTCTTCGTTCCAAGTTTGATTTGGCAGAACAGAGCGTAGAGGAAAAACAGAAAGAGCGTTACCACAGCGCTATTGATGAGTATCACGGATTTTGCAATGAATATCCAGAGTCAAAATTCATGCCTCAAGCCAAGTCGCTCTATGAGAAAGCCAAGAAGTTTGATACGACGCGAGTGGGTGTGCAGAAATAAACATCCGGAACGGCCTGTCGCAAAGCAAAATCTGCTAAATGGCAAAATGGCGAATGCGCACTGCTTATGTGCGACGCTCGATACATAAAGATTTAGAAGACAACAATACTACTCTCTATATGGATTATAAGAAGTCGAAAGCTCCCCTCAACACCGTGACTCACAATCTGATGGATTTTGCCGAACCAACGGGCAATATCTACGAAAGCTTGGTGATTATCAGCAAGCGTGCCAATCAGATTTCGGGGAAGATGAAGGAGGACTTGAACAAGAAGCTCAAAGAGTTTGCATCGACGAGCGACAACCTCGAAGAAACTTTTGAAAATCGCGAACAGATTGAAATTTCTCGCTACTATGAGCGTTTGCCCAAAAGCACGCTCATTGCCGCAGACGAGTTCCTGAACGGAAAAGTCTACTTCCGCAATCCTCTCAAGGAGCGTGGACAGCAGGCCAATGAAGATTAAGCAACCCATATTTGTGCAACGCGGCAGGTTCCATCGTAGCCTTTGTGGCTCACAGAGAGGAAGCCTGTCGTTTTGCTTTCTTACTCCAAGCGAGTTTTTTCTCTGTATTCTTTGTTTTTAGGATTAGAAATTTATTGAGAGACTTCTCGATTCTTTTCTAATTAAGCCCAACCACAACCATGATACAACGCATCCAAACCATTTATCTTCTTGTGGCCGCCATTTTGATGGCCTTGAGCTATGCTTTCGACGTGCTTATTGGTTTTACCGCACCTCAATCAAAACTCTACACTCAGCTTTCTATGTTTGGAGCGACTGGGCAGGCTCACTACTCTCCCACCGCTTTGCAGCTGATTATGCCAGTGGCTGCTGGACTTGCGATAGCTTTGCAATGTTGGGGGATTTTTGCTTTCTCCAATTTGAAGCGACAGGCTCGCATTGTTCTCCTGAGCACTTGTGCCATTGCTGTGTTTTATGCACAGTTGGCCTATGAGTTTTTCTTTATGAAGCAGCAGCTTGCCGGCCCCATTCTCCCTTATCTTGGAGCTGTGCTCCCTGTCGTTTCGCTCGTTTTTGTTGTCATGGCATGGCGTGCCATTCGTCGTGACTATCAGTTGATACGTTCTGTAGATCGCATACGATAACCTTTTATCTCCTATTGGTATGAACAAAGTTATGCTTATCGGCAATGCTGGCAAAGATCCAGAAGTGCGCTACGTAGACAATGGAGTGTGCACGGCTAAACTTTCTTTGGCTACCACGACAAAGGGCTATACCTTGCCCAATGGAACGCAAATACCCGATCGTACAGAGTGGCATCATTTACTCTTTTGGCGCGGATTGGCCGAAGTTGTAGAGAAGTATGTGCACAAAGGAGATAAACTTTTTGTCGAAGGCGAATTGCGCACTCGTAACTACACAGATCATCAAGGCGTCACCCGCTACATTACAGAGATTTGGGTGAACAATATGGAGATGCTTACCCCCAAGACATCGGCTGCTTCTCCTGGTGTTGCCCCCTCCGCTCCTCCCTCTTCGACTGCTATACCTCCTCGCCCCACGGAGGTTCCGTTTTAATTTTTCTGACTTATGCCCCTTTTACCCTCTTATCTTACCCAAAAAGCCGATGTTGGCTTTTGGCGCATTTTAGAAGATGAAGAGCAGCTGTTAGCCTCTCTTCCTCCTCAGCATCGTTATGGCGAACAACTCAGCACGATGACTGCCCCGCAGCGTCGTCGAGAGTGGCTGGCTACAAGATGCTTGTTGCACACGTGGTTAGGGCAAGAGATACGCTTGGTGTATCGGCCTGATGGAAGCCCGATGATACAACGTCCCGATGGGACTTTGAGAGAATGTAGTATAACTCACACCGACGATTTGGTGGCGATTGCAGTGTCGAATACGAGGGAATCAGTGGGGATAGATATTGAGAAAGATGCTGAGCGTGCTCACCGTTTGCGCAATCGATTCCTTTCGCCTCATGAGCAGTGGAATCTCTTGCGCGATGGCACGACGGCTGTACAATTATGGTGTGCCAAGGAAGCTGTCTACAAGCTTTGCCGAACTCCGGGCTTAGGCTTCTTAGAGCACATCGTCTTGCACAAGGAGGAACGTCAACTCAAAGCGACCATTCCCAGTTTGGAACGAAAGGTAGATATTTGCTCTTTTACGCTCTACGGAACTCCTGTAGCTGTAGCTACTTTTGCAGGAGCTTAGGAGAGATACTCTTCTCGTGGAACAAAGAAAAATAAAAAGGCTGTGCCAAAAGTTTTTACTTGGCACAGCCTTTTTTAGTTTGTTGTAGGAGGGGTGACTTTTAGCGTGAGCCCCATTTTTTTAGCACGCTCGATGATAAATGCCAAACCCGCTTCGTGGTCGTTGGGAATTTTACCATCTAATATCGCATCTTTCAGTGCCGATTTGAGTGTGCCAATTTCGGCACAGGGAGACAGTCCGAAGAGTCGCATGATTTCGTCTCCATCTACGGGAGGTTGAAAATTGCGAATACGATCTTTTTCTTCGATAGCTACCAGTTTTTCGCGTACTAAGCGATAATTTTCAAAGAAATTGCGTTTACGCTGTTCATTCTTGGAAGTAATATCGGCTTCGCACAAAAGCATGAGGTCGTCAATGTCGTTGCCTGCATCGAATAGTAAACGACGAACTGCAGAATCGGTAACAATATCGTCGGCTATATTGATGGGGCGCATGTGAAGGTCTACGAGCTTCTCGACATACTTCATTCGCTCGTCGAGAGGAAGTTTCAAGCGACGAAAGAGAGGCCGTATCATGCGCATGCCGAGATAATTGTGGTTGTGAAAGGTCCAGCCGATTTTGTTGTCCCAGCGCTTTGATTTGGGCTTCCCAATGTCGTGGAGTAAAGCCCCCCAACGGAGAAAAAGCAAACGTTCAGGAGAGAAAACAGGAGTATCACTCATATTGGCAGCCTCTATGGCTTCTTGGCGACGTACGAGATTTTCCAACACCTCGAGGGTGTGGTAGAAGTTGTTCTTGTGTTTGCGGCCGTTGCGCTCTTCTACAATGTCAAGTGCAGAGAGTTCGGGCAGAATCAGTTCAAGAAGTCCACATCTGTGCAATTCGATAAAGCCCTTGGAGGGATGCGGAGCAAGCATGATTTTATTGAGCTCGTCAATGATGCGTTCGCCCGAGATAATTCCTATGCGCTCTTTGTTGCGTCCAAGTGCTTCAAAAGTTTCTTCTTCGATGTGAAAATTGAGTTGCGTGGCAAAACGAATGCAACGCATCATGCGCAGCGGATCGTCGCTAAAAGTAATATCAGGATCGAGTGGGGTAGCGATGATGCCATCTTCCAAATCCAACAAGCCACCAAAAGGATCGATAAGTTCTCCAAACCGTTCTCGATTGAGACATACTGCAAGTGCATTGATCGTGAAGTCGCGGCGGCGCTGGTCGTCGTCGAGGGTACCATCTTCCACAATGGGTTTGCGAGAGTCGCGCTGATAGCTCTCTTTGCGTGCACCTACAAATTCTACTTCTTGCTCTATTCGAGTTCTCTTGCCATTGATTATTTCATGGCGACTCCATTTTACTTGGGCCGTTCCGAAGTTCTTGAATACGGAACAATGTGCCCCCTTTCCCAATTTTTGAGCAAAAGCTTTGGCTACGGCAATACCTGAGCCGACGACTACGACGTCGATGTCTTTCGAAGGGCGTTGGAGTAACAAGTCGCGTACATATCCTCCCACGATGTAACCTTCCAGCCCCATCTCATCGATGGTTTCGGAAAGAAGATGAAAGTGAGGAGCAGAAAGTCGCTCAGCAAATTGAGCTGTGGTGAGAAGTTGCATAAAGAAATAGAGGAGCGGCTTAAAGTGAAGAGAATAAGCCTAATGGTTTCGGTATCGGCGATAAGCCGAAAAGGCGAACGGGGCTGCGCCAAAACTTACATTTTGACACAGCCCTGTTCTGATAGAAAGATTTTTATTGTGAGGAGAAATTACTCAGCGCGGAGCGTGAAACGCTTGAACGCAGTAACGGTGAGTCCCTTCTCAACACTGTTGAGGTACTGAGCCACGGTTTGAGCCTTGTCCCAAATAAATTCTTGCTCGAGGAGACAAACTTCCTTGAAGAACTTGCCGAGGCGACCCTTGGCGATGTTTTCAATCATACCTTCGTTGAGGTTTGCTTCCTTCTCAGCAGCTACGCTGGCCTTGAGCTGGCGAATTTCTTCAGCTTGCTCTTCGGTGATGTTCCCCTTGCGCACGCCCTCTTCGAGGTGTTCTTCGCTCTCGGCAATGTAGAGGTTCACACCAGCCTTCTTGAGCGCTGCTTCAACGGCCTTTTGTACTTGTTCTACCTTGGTCTTCTCGACAGCTACTTTGAACTCCGTGTCCTTCGTTTCTTGGGGCACGCTGTCTGCATCGATTGCAACGGGGCTTGCAGAAGCTACTTGCATGGCAATGTTGCGACCTACGGTTTCGTCCTCTACCTTAGAGCTAAGCGCAACGAGGGTGCAGAGAACGTTGTTGTTTTGGTGGTTGTAAGCAGCGAGAGCTTCGCCTTCTACCACTTGATAGCCGTCCAGCTCCATCTTCTCTCCAGTGATACCAGACTGGTCGGTGATGCGTTCTGCAACAGTGCGACCACCGATGGTGAGGGCTTGTACCTCCTCGATTGTCTTGCAACGAGCAGCAACAGCTGCATCGAGAATTTCGTTGGTAAGGGCTACGAAGTCAGCGTTCTTGGCTACGAAGTCAGTTTCGCACTTGAGGGCGAGAATAGCACCAAAGTTGCCGTCGATCTTCACGAGTACGCAACCTTCAGCTGCTTCACGATCGCTGCGCTTAGCTGCGATGGCTTGACCACGCTTGCGAATGAGTTCTACTGCTGCATCGAGGTTGCCTTCGGCCTCGGCGAGGGCATTCTTACAGTCGCTAAGACCTGCGCCAGTGAGAGCGCGGAGCTTCTTGATATCTTCAATTCCTACTGCCATAATGGGATTGTAGTATTTGTGGGTTGTTGTATTTGAGTGAAAAATAGGCTACAAGCCTGCTCGGCTGCGGCTGTGCAAACCGACTAAGCTTGTAGCCTATTGGATGAGATTTTGAGTCAGGTATTACTCAGCAGCCTCAGTGGCTTCGCTCTTGCGAGCGGGCTTTTCGGCTTCGTCCACCTTCTCCATCTTACGCTCCTGCACACCTTCTGCGATAGCGGCGCAGCAAGCATCGAGAATCACTTCTACGCTGCTGGTTGCATCGTCGTTGGCGGGGATTACGTAGTCGATGAGGTTGGGATCAGAGTTGGTATCAACGATACCGAACACGGGGATACCCAAGCGGATAGCTTCCTTCACTGCGATGTGCTCCTTGCAGGTGTCCACAACGAAGAGGGCAGCGGGGAGACGAGTGAGGTCGGCGATAGAACCGAGGTTCTTCTCGAGCTTAGCACGTTGGCGGCTAATTTGGAGAATTTCGCGCTTCGAGAGGTTGGAGAAAGTGCCGTCTGCTGTGAGCTTATCGATGTTGGCCATCTTCTTCACGGCCTTGCGGATCGTGGGGAAGTTGGTGAGCATACCACCGGGCCAGCGCTCAGTCACGTAAGGCATATTGACAGCTGCGGCTTTTTCACCTACAACTTGTTTGGCCTGTTTCTTAGTAGCTACAAAAAGAATACGACGACCAGACTTAGCGATTTGCTTGAGAGCTTCGGCAGCTTCGTCTACCTTGGCTACAGTCTTGTGGAGGTCGATGATGTGAATGCCATTGCGCTCCATGAAGATGTAAGGAGCCATAGCGGGGTTCCACTTACGCTTGAGGTGACCAAAGTGGCAACCAGCGTCGAGGAGAGTTTCAAAATTTGTTCTAGACATTTTGAATGTTGGGTTTGTTGTTTACGTTCCTGTTGAGTTGTTGGGCATTCTAACGCATCTGTGATGGTATCAATCCTTGCGAAGAAGCAGGATGTGTGCCCGAAAGAAGTTTCCCACGGGAGGCTGCGAGAGCCGAGTGGGTGTTCAACCAACCTGCAGGTAGCACTGCCACCCCATTAGGCAGCGAGTGGTCGAGCAGGTTTGGATGCTAAACGTTGGTCCAATTTCAGCAAACTTGCCGATAAAAGATTAACGCTTGCTGAACTGGAAGCGACGGCGAGCTTTGGGCTGACCGGGCTTTTTGCGTTCCACCTGACGAGGGTCGCGAGTCATGAAGCCTTCGGCGCGGAGAGCCTTCTTGTCGTCGGCATTGATCTTCACGAGTGCGCGAGCAATGGCGAGACGGAGAGCTTGGCTCTGACCTGTGAAACCACCACCATTGAGGTTTACCTTGATGTCGTACTTTTCGGTAGCATCGAGGAGTGCGAGGGGCTGCTTCACTACAAACTGAAGGATAGAAGAGGGGAAGTATTCGGTGAGGTCACGCTTGTTGATCGTGATTTTACCAGTACCCTCGGTAACGAAGATGCGGGCTACGGCGCTCTTGCGACGTCCCAGTGCGTTGATCATTTCCATGTGTCTACTTGATTACTTAAGGGTGTTGATGTCAATAGCCTTGGGGCTTTGTGCTTCGTGCTTGTGCTCGGTACCAGTGTAGATGTAGAGGTTGCCGAGGATGTGAGCACCCAGACGGTTCTTGGGGAGCATACCCTTAACGACACGACGGAGGAGCTTGTCTGCACCATTGGGCTTGGCAAGGATAGAGGCGGGAGTGTGTTCGCGCTGACCGCCGGGGTAGCCTGTGTAGGTGTAGTAAACGCGATCGGTCATCTTCTTACCTGTGAGGATGAACTTGTCGGCGTTGATGATGATTACGTTGTCGCCGCAGTCTACGTGGGGAGTAAAGTTGGGCTTGTACTTACCACGGAGGAGCTTGGCAACTTTCGAAGCAAGGCGACCGAGCACTTGGTCGGTGGCGTCAACGATGACCCACTCCTTTTGTGCGGTTTCCTTGTTGGCAGAAATGGTCTTGTAGCTTAAAGTGTCCATTCTAAGTTGTTGATTGTTTTGTAGTTACTAAGGGAGCGTTTGCTCCAAAATCTAATTGAATTATCGCTATCCTACGCTTCCCGAACCACCGCTTCAGGCCAAAAAGAAGTCGGCTATTCATACGCAGGGGCGACCACTCATAGTGGCCGCTTGATAATAATCGGCACGCAAAATTACGCATAATCTTTTAATCTACAAAGGACCATCTGCCTATTTTAGTCTCTGAAGTCGTATTTTACTGATTTTCTACAAAACAGGAATAGAACATAAGGAGAAAAAACTCACGCTATCGCGGCTTTGAGTAAAAATAGGAAGGAGGAATTTCTACGTCCCATGTAGAAAATTTTTGCTCGCAGCGCCGATTTTCTACCTCCCTTGGAAATAAATGAACAAGGATACGAGCAGAGGGGGAGAGGAAGCAGAGCAATAAGGGTAATAATGGTGGAAAAAGTTGTTACACGTATATACTCACTTTAATAGTATTGTTTTTTACTTCCACTGCTTCCACAATCGAAGGTAAATGGCTGATATCATGGCAATAAGGGATGGAAGAGAAGAGGCTATTGGAACCCATTGAGTGGAGGGGGGCTGGTATTAGAGGACGGGATAGCCTTTGGGAAGATGGAAGATGTGGAAGCCTATCGGTAAGTTGCTTCCATAGTTGAAAGGCTTGTCTTTGAGATAGATATGCTGGGTTGTGGAAGCAATGGAAGGAAAAAGAACGGATATATAGGAGTACGCGCGCGAGGGCAATCGGGCGAATGTGAGAGGGAAGGATTCATGCTTTTTGAACACTGATAAAAGGGGAAAAATAAGGAGGAATTTCTTATTTTCGCATTCGTAACGAATAGAACTATAAGTCATGCGTATTTTCTTTCTTCTCCTTTGGCTGTCGACGACACCTCTCGTAGCTGGAACATTGGGGAAACATCCTTTGGAGCAGCCTGTACGTTTGAAAGGTGTATTCGAACGGATTGTTGCTCATACAGGTTTTCGGCTTTCGTTCAATGCTCGAACACTTTGTCCCAACTGGGTGGCTTGGGAATTGACGGCAAGTGAAGCTCAAGCAGAGGGCAAACGCTATGATCGTTTTGAGCCAGATCCTGCCTTGCCTTATGCTCTGCAGGTGGTGCATGCCGACTATAAAGGTTCGGGCTATGATAGAGGGCACATGTGTCCTGCGGCCGATATGAAATGGGAGAAGAGAGCACAACAAGAATGTTTTTACATGTCGAACATCTGTCCTCAGGAACCTTCGCTCAATAGTGGGGCATGGAAGAAACTCGAAGAGGCGTGTCGTCGATGGGCTAAACGGGAGGGAAGTGTGTATATCGTGACGGGGCCAGTGTTCAAACCACGACAGCATATAGAAACGATAGGGCGTAAGGTGAAAATTAGCGTTCCTCATGGCTTTTTTCGAGCGGTGCTCTCTCTTCGAAAAGGGAAGGAGAAAGCCATTGCTTTCTATTATGAAAATCGTGCAGGAAAGCAAGCTATGGCAGGTCGTGCAATGACTATAGATGCTTTGGAGCGTATGCTGGGAATGGACTTTTTCCCGGGGCTGGAGGATGCCTTGGAGAGGAAGTTAGAAAGTCAAATGCGATTTGAACACTGGCAGTAGAGTAGGAGGTCAGAAGTGATACATCAATAGGTGATTTTAAGTCGACTTTGTCGATGAATCAAGAGCCGCAGCTCATTACCTTAAGGGTAAGAGTGCGGCTCTTGGTCGTTTTAGTCAAAAAGATTGTCGCGGTCGCGAGAAGGTTTAGGCTTAGCTGGTTTAGCTGGACTATCCTTCGGTTGTTGAGGATTGGGTGATGAAGGAGCTGGAGTTGGTGCGGTGGGAGAAGGGAGGTTCTCGGGCATCTCTATTCCCTCGGCATCCATTTCAGGGCTCCCCAAGTCGCCCTCTTCGAGTGCGGGCATGAGGTCGAGCGTGTCGGAGAGTTGCGTCGTGTCTGTTTGGATCTGGGGCATCCTTCCCTCCAAGTCGGCAGGGTTCACACCTTCTGGAGCCACATAGCGTCCCAAGTATTTTGGGGAAAGTTGTGCATCCGAGAGAACTTTCTTCATGAACAAACCGAAGATGGGAAGAGCTGTTTTGGAGCCTTGCCCTAAGGCACCTGTGCGGAAGTGGATTTGTCGATATTCGCCTCCGACCCATGCCCCGCCCACGAGTTTGGGGGTGGTCCCGATAAACCATGCATCGGCATGAGAGTTGGAAGTACCCGTTTTACCGCCGATATCGATTTGTTTGCTCCAGAACCAGCGTCCCATGTAGCTATCGCTCCCCAAGGATTGTGAGGTTCCTCCACCATCGGTCACCCCTGCCGCGAGCAGAGTCTGCATATAGAAGGCCTCGGTACGGGTCATCACGGTGCGAGCTTCACGGCGAGCTTCGTAGACCACTTTTCCTTCGGCATCGACTATACGTTCGATGAGGGTGGGTTTTACGTATTCGCCATAGTTGGCTACCGAGGCAAAGGCTCCGACCATTTCGGTAAGGGTCGCATCGCTGGCGCCGAGAGGTAGAGAGGGGGCATTTTCCAAAGGAGACTCGACTCCCATATCTCTGGCGGTTCGAATCACATTGTCAATACCGACTTCCTGTCCTAATTTGATAGCAATAGTATTGATACTCTGTGCAAATGCGGCACGGAGCGGAATGTTGGCGCCAGAGAAACGCCCATTGGCGTTGTGAGGGCGCCAAACGCTGGGTTTACCATCTTTGTCGATTACATCCATTTGAATGTATTCGTCGCGCAAACGGGCATCGCTGGGCTTCCAACCTTGCTTCAAAGCGGTGGCGTAGACGAAGAGTTTGAAGGTCGAACCAGGCTGATGGGTAGCCGAGACTTTGTCGTGCTGCCAAGTATTGAAGTCAATGTCGCCAACATAGGCTTTGACGTGTCCCGTTTGAGGTTCCATGGCCAAGAAACCTGCGTGCATGTAGCGGAGCATAAAGCGCAGGGAGTCTACGCTTGACATTTCACGCTCCACGATACCATCGTAAGTGAAGAGGCGTACCTTGTGAGGACGATTGAGCAACTCTTGTACACGATCGGGATTGTCAGGATAGCGAGCCGAGAGCATCTTGTAGGCTTCGGTCTGGCGCAATTTTTCTTGTAAGAAATTGGGAAGAGGCTTGTTGTCGTTCGATATCCAAGGGTCTTGTTTTCCCCAGTGGCTTTCGAAATTTCGTTGCACCTTTTGCATTTGCTCACGTACAGCGGCTTCTGCCATCGTTTGCATGCGGCTGTCGAGTGTAGTATAGATTTTTAGACCGTCACGATAGGGGTCGAGTTCGGGAGCGATGTGCTTGAGCTCTTCGGCAACAGCTTGACGAAAATAGAGGGCTTGCCCGTCGTAAGCCGTCTCGACACTAAACTTCAGTTCAATGGGCTTTTCCTTTAGTTCGAGGCATTTTGCTACCGTCAGATGTCCATGTTGCTGCATGTTGTCAAGCACAACATTGCGACGACGGCGAGAGTCTTTAGGGTTGAGTTTCGGATTATAGGCCGAGGTTGCCTTGAGCAATCCAACAAGTACAGCGGCTTCTTCTGTTTTTAGGCGAGAGGGCGTTGTATCAAAATAGGTTTTTGCTGCCGTTTTGATTCCGTAGGCATTAGAGCCGAAGTCTACGGTATTGGCATACATGGTAAGGATTTCTTCCTTGGAACAAAAAAACTCCAATTCGGTGGCGATAATCATCTCCTTACTTTTCATCACCAGCATCTTGATGCCGGGGATATAGCCGAGCAGTCCTGTGCTATATTGAGTGCGCACACGGAACATGTTTTTGACCAACTGCTGGGTGATGGTCGAAGCTCCACGTGCATTTCCCATCGCTGCGTCCTTGATGGCGGCAAAAATACCGAAGAAATCCACGCCATGGTGAGAATAGAAGCGCTCGTCTTCAGTACTAATCAAGGCATCGAAAAATGTGGGGGAGATGGAGTCATAGGGAACGGGCGAACGGTTTTCGTTGAAGTATTTGCCAAGTACTTTTCCGTCTGCACTGATCAGCTCCGATGCCATTGCTGTTTTGGGGTGCATGATGCTGTCGAGCGAAGGACTCTTCCCGAAGAGCCACAAAAGATTGACTTGTACCGCAAAAGCATAGAAGAACAAGGCAAAGATGGCGGAGAGAACAGCTACACCTATTTTTTTCCACCAAGGTGCATTTCGGTAAAGGCTTTTGTACCAGCGTCCACTGCGTGCCAATAGAGAGAAAGGAGCTCGGAGGAGAGAAGAGAGCTTGTGTTTTTTTTGATTCATTGGAAGTTCCTACGTGAAAGTCAATGTTTTGACGTGTTCTTGTGAGTAGACCTATCTTAGAAAGAGATTTTTCCTTGAAAGAGGGAGCAGAGCTAATTTCAGCAAAAGTACAGCGAAAGAATGAATGTACAAAATAAAAACTACTCTTTTCCTTCTGCGAGCGAAAGGGAATAGGCGTAGTAGAGCCAACCAGCAAGTGCGAAATTATGATATTCTTTTGTTGAACTCTGATTTGAGGGGGGCAACATAGAGTTTCCAACTTAGCCTTCTGTTGATATTTCTCTGTATTTGAGCTCTTCTATTGCCCATTATCGGTAATGTCCGAAAAAGTGCGCGTGCTTGAGTGCGTATTGCTTGATGAGGTTGTTAGTATGCTTAATCGCTCTCTGTATCCTGTTTGTCTACGTGCGCCGTAGAAACTTTATGACGCACGCAGCAAAAACGGCATATAAAGAGCGATTATAAAAAGTACAGCGTTCTTCTACACAAGGAAGAGGTACTATTTCGGGGAGAAAGCGGAAGAATCTAATACTGCTGCATTCTCCTCCAAGAATGTATCGTAAACTCCTACCTTATATAATGAAAATAACAGGAGGGAGGGATGCCTCGAAAGGAGCTGTCTATGAAGAAGCTGGCGTAGATGGCGAAACACTGCCCGAAAGAGCGATAGTACTCCCATTTGCTTCAAGCGATGATGTAGACGCACCACGCCACTGCGCTCAGTGAGAGGACTTCCTAAACGTACGAGGTTGCGCATGGCTGCTTCGGTGTTGCGCAAAAAAGTGCTGCTATCGTTGATGCCCGTGTGCAAAAGTGGATTGTCGATGTGGCATACGGAGTGTCCTTTCTGCTCTAACTGAATTCCCATAAGAGCATCTTCATAACCATACTCAACACAGCGTGGATCAAATGGCAACTTTTCCACGACGTGGTGAGCAAAAAGCACGTTGAATGTCGTGAAGCGTTCGTAGGGATGTGCTTGTCGGTAAGCTATGGTGCGATACGCATCGGCAGCTCGTTCGTAACGAAAACGCAGTTCGCAGCCCCGTGGAGCTGTCAGAGGATTAAGCAGCCCTCCCACAATAACTTCGGCCTCCTCTTTTGCTTCCCAATAACGAGCGATGAAGTCGTCGCTAACAACTTGGGCGTCGGCATCGATCAGCAACAAATGAGGGAATTGGGCTTGTTCAAAAAGCCAATTGCACAACAAAGCACGACCTACATTCTCTTGCATACGAATGTACTGACACTGTGGAAGTAGCTCGATGAGTTCGCACTTTTCGACCAACTTGGCGTCTGTGCTGGCGTCGTCGGCGACGAGGATTTCGTAGTCGAAAGTATGGCCATATTGTGCTTGAAGCTCTTCGCATTGCTGTTGTACATCGGTGACGAGACGCAAGCAGTCGAAATTGTAAGTTGGGATGAGTATCGAAATCATGGTTAGAGTATTTCACATTCAACGGCTTCGAGTTCGCCAGCATACACGTACCAAATGTAGCCTTGCACATGGCGATGTCCCATTTGATGCAGCAAACGGCAGTAGTCGCGCACTTGCTGACGATAAACAGAACGAGCGCGTCCAAACTTGTAGTCGACCACTACGACTTCCTCGCCGCGCATCATTACGCGGTCGGGACGTTGCCCCACGAGTTTTCCATCAGCTTGTCGTTGCAGAATACTACATTCGCGATAGAGTCGCCAAGACCCGTCAAACCATTGGCGAGCTATGGGGTGGGCAAGGGCACGATGAAGGAGTTGTACCACCTCCTCGGCGGGTAGACTCTCTGCCAAATCACCCTCAAAACGAGCCTCTTGCAGCACGCGTTCCACATCGGCCAATGTCTCGATGCGTTCCATTAGGCTGTGCAGTGCCACTCCCACGCGGCGTGCTCGATATTGAGCGAGGTCAAAGTTATTGGCTTCTTGCTCCTCATCGAGCGAGGCCAGCATTGCCTTGGCCTTGTTACTTTGACGGAACTTAGCCCGATTGGCTTGCAGACGAAAATCTAAGGCTTCATTTTGTGCCTCGATGATGAGCGGGTTGCTACTCTTGGGAGCTTCGCCTGCAGCCTCGATGGCGCATTCGTATGTGGAGGGAGTACCCCACTCAACGACCTTTTTTTCTTGGTCAAATTCGATATAAGATGGCTCGTCTACCAGTTGGCTCATTTCGACAAAGAAAGGACTTTCGGGGCTGCCCAATACGCCTGCCAAAAGATTGTACATGGTCGTATCGTTGAGTATCTCTTGTGAACAGATGACAAGATTTTGTCGTGCTCGCGTGAAAGCAACATAGAGCAAATTGAGATTTTCGATGCGCCGGTTTCGATGTTCTTCTTCATAGTCGGCACGATACACACTATCTTGTGCTAATTTGGTACAGCTAATGGGAAGAAATGGAATGGCATTGTAGGGGCTTTCGGGAGGATTGACCCACAACAAATTGTCGATACTTTTCTCGAGTGTCCAGTTGCAATAAGGGATGAATACGGAATGGAAAGCCAGTCCCTTGGATTTGTGAATGGTAAGGATGCGCACGCCTTTCACCACGGTAGAGGGGATACTTTTCTTGTGGAGTCGTTCCTCCCATTCGTTCAAGAAACTGCGAATATCTGGGGCGTGGTCTTCCAAGAAAGCCAGCACGTTGTCCAAGAGCGCATAGATGTAGGGCGACTGTCCCGACTGTGCATCCAACTCGAAAAGACGCACTAACTGTACGACCAATTCGTAGAAGGGTAAGCTATGGAAGCGTTGAGCATGCCACTGCTCGAGTATGGGCAAGATGCTTTCGGTTTTTCCTGCTGGCGCGTGGGCTATGAGGTAAGCCTTGGCCACACCATCGTCCGTGCGGTGGATGTAGCGCAGGGCGTGGACAATCGTTTGTACGGCAGGGGAGGAACTAAGTAGAAAAGCTTCGTCCGATACCAAAGGAATTTGCCGCAATGTGGCGTCTTGTTCAAAATAGTCAAACACGCGCTTCACTTCTGAATTTTTGCGCACAAGGATGGCCATTTTCTCATAGGGCACTCCTTTCTCGTACAAACGTAAAATCTGTTCGCCCAAATCGGCTACGATGATGTCTTCTTCCTCTTCTTTGGACTTCGTGTTGTTTTCGTTGGAACGTTCCAGCAGGTGCACCCGCACGAAACCACCAGGCAGAACTGGGCGTTGCTTCACCTCGTCGGGGCGGTAGATATCGGTAATACTCACAGAGCTTTGAGTATCGAGTTGCTCCCTGGGTTCGCTCGCAATATGTTGTGCCAGGTGTACGAAGAGTGCATTGTTGAACTCGACAATGCGCTCGCCGCTACGATAGTTTGCATCAAGCGTGCACACTTCTATACTCTCGCTTGCTTTCATCTGCGAGAGGGCGGTCCAATCTCCCCCTCTCCAGCGATAAATACCTTGTTTTACATCGCCCACGAGCATGCAGGAATTGCCCTGTGCAATGTTTTCAACGAGCAGGTGCTGAAGATTGTTCCACTGTAAGGTCGAAGTGTCCTGAAATTCATCGACCATAATGTGGCGATACTGTGTTCCCGCACGCTCAAATACAAAAGAGGCTTCGGCTCCCGATACCAACTGAGCAAACAGTAGAGGAGTGTGGGCCAGCATGAAAGCATTATTTTCAGTGTTGAGTAGGCGCACGTGCTTGTCTATGTCGTCGAGCAGGCGGAGTGCGTTGAGATGTTGTACGCTGAGTAGACAAGAGATAACATCGGGCAGGATATGGTCGTAGGTGTGCTCCACTTTTGTGAGTCGTTGGTGCACTTCCTCTGCCCAAGCACAGAGTTCTGGGTGTTTCTTCCTGTCGGCCGCCTTGATGAGGGCTTCGGGATCTTTCAGCTGTTTTTGGTAGGTGTCGCTTCGGTCTTTTCCCACTTCTTGAGCGATGTGTCTGTCGAGACGAGCAAGGATATTCTTTCCATAGGACAAGGAGGCGAAACCTTCGGTTTGCTCAACAAAATCTTTCGCCATTTGAGCCTCGGTCGATAAACGTTCCAAATAGTCCTTGCGCAACTGTGACATAGAGCGTCGATACTGCCTCACCGTGGCATTGTCGAGGGGAAGTGCACGAAGCAAATCGCCATATTTCAAATAGGGCTCCTTGAGCAATTCTTGCGCCAGCTTTTTAAGTTGCTGTGTGACATTCCAAGATTTTCCTTCGTCCAGCTGTTCGGCGATGTATTGGGTGATCCATTCCAGCACTTCCGACCCGGGTTTAAGCCCTTGCATAAGGCTATCGACGGCCTTGCCCAGCACGTTTCCATCGCCAAGATCGACCTTAAAGCTACTGGTAAGTCCCAGTTCGTGGGCAAGGCTCGTGAGCAAACGCTGAAAGAAACTGTCGATGGTCGTGACATGAAACTGCTCGTAGTTGTGCACGATTTCTCGCAGAGTTTGACCTGCCCGTTGGCGCAGCATACCGTCGGTGATGTGCTGAGGTACTTGTGCACGCACTGCACGAAAGAAACCATCGTGGGCCGACTTGCCTTGCCACAAATCGTAGAGCGATTGTAAGATGCGCTCCTTCATCTCGGCAGTGGCTTTCTTCGTAAAAGTAATGGCCAGCTGATGCCGATGTGGATACTCGCCCCTCTCATAGTCATTGATGAGATTGGCGATAAATTCGGCAGCAAGAGCAAAAGTCTTGCCCGAACCAGCCGAAGCCTTATATACGTGTATGGGACGGTAGGACATAGAGTAGTAAAAAAGGAGCACAAAATAATACCTCTACTCGAAGCATACAAAAACGAGGGAGCTTACTTTTGGGGAAAACTTCTTGTCAAAATAAGTCTTTTTCCGCTCTCGAAACGTGGAGCTGAGACTCGTATATTTTTCTTTGGGTAGGAGGTTTATTATTTCCGCGGATTTATTTAATTATTTCCGCGAGATTATGAAATTATTTCCGCGGGAATAATTAAATAAATCCGCGGAAATAATAAAAGGCTGTCGGAGTGCCGCATACCTTCTTGCGAGAGTGAAGCTGTAAAGAGGCCTACAAAATCACAGAAATGCTTGCGCAGAGCCAACATTAGGGGAGAGAAAATCCCTCTTTTCCCGTATGTTGTAGGCGTTGGCGATCGGCATCGAGCAGCGTAGCAGGACGGCGTCGACCACTGCCCCAACGCCAAGTTATACCGAGCGCGAGGCGGGGCGTAAACTCGTTGATGTGCATCTTTATTGGAGCATTTTCGCCTTTAGAGAGGCGCTGCACTTGGGTGTGCAGGGGATCGTGTATGGTGAGAGCGATGCGCCAATTTTTCCAATGTTTGGCGAGGCCTGCGCTGAGCCACCATTGGGGCTCGACTTGCCATTCGCCCCAATAGTGCGACGAACGATAAGAGGCACCAACATCGGCACTCCAGCGCCCAGGCAGAGTTAGGATTTCCTTGACTTGTAGCAAATAGTTGGACGACTGTCTGGTAAAATTACCCTTTGTTCGTCGGTCGAAATCCTCCTGCCAGCGCCAAAATCCATACAAATCAGTGCGCCAGCTCCACGATTGGCGTTGAACAAGATAGAAGGGGACATGAGCCGAAAATTGTGTATAACTCAGAGAGGTCCAATTGATGGGACGCAAACGATAGTCGGCCGCCTTGCCAGAGCTTAATTCTTGTATCCAAGGTTGTTCGACATAGGCCGATTTCCATTCGAGAAATGTGGCATTTCGATAGATATAACGCAGGGAGAGTTGGTGAGTGGTCGTGGAGCGCAGTTGAGCATTTCCTTCGGCCACAAAGAGGGTTCCATTTAGGCTAGCACCATTATTGAGTTGTCTAAAGGGAGGGCGCGTTAAGGTCGATGCCCACTCGGTTTCTATATGGTGTGCCTCGTGAGGACGGTAGCTCAAGAGGGCATAGGGAAGTGGCTGAACATGTAGGGCCCCCGCAGCCATAATCCCTGTGGATTGATAGGCCTGTACAGAATCGAGAGCCAACTGCATACCCAGAACAACTGTGCTCTTACGCCCTTGATGCACCAGTTGTAGCTGTGGAGTTGCCCGCCACTCTTGCCAAGAAAATTCGGGATTGATGCGTCCTGTATAAGGGCGTACAAGAACAGCCTGATATTGATTGTAGTGAGCATTTATTCCTGCCCTGATGCGCCAGTCTGGGGCGATGTGCCAGGTCGCTTCGGCGAGAGCCGCGCCCATTGTCGTTTGGTCGTCGCGATAGGGGAGTAGCTGCTTGGCTTGCTTGCGGTAGTAGCGGCGCGACTGTCGGTGTTGCCCTTCGCCCTCTAAACGCAAAGTGAAACGTGGAGTGCGTAGGAGATAGTGAGCTTGCCCTGCCCAACCTTCTTCCTCAAAGGCTGCACGTGCGCCATGGCTGTATTTCAGGTCTTCTTGCGTCTTGAGATAATTTCCTCCCAGGCCCAAAGTATGGTTCGGCGAGAAGCGTAGTGTAACATGGACCTTGCCCCAACCCTCGTGCCGTGGAGCCACCCATTCTTCTTCGTGCTCTTGATTGATACGCACGTCTTTGGCGCCACGTTGTTGCGAAGCTCCGTAGTTCAAGTCGGCATCGAGCCAACGATTGGCATAAGCGAAACGCCCATTAAGCTGTTCGCTTATAAAACCTTGTAGATGGGTAGACAGGGTGTTGAAACCAGATAAATGCCCTGAACGAGGGGAGTGTAGCCGAACGTTAAGCACATAATCGGCAGGAGTGGAAAATTCTCCCATCGTGTTGTGCACCAACTCTATTGCCTTTACCTCGTCGGCAGGAAGGCTCCTCAGGTAGTCTTCAAGGGAGTTACCTATGAGGCGTACCATACGTCCGTCTACTGCAAGCTCTGGCCAAATTTGTCCTTCCCAGCGTATCCCTTCGGGCTCTATGCTTAGTGCAGGCAACAAGCGCAGGGCGTGCAGCAGATCACTACCTGCTACATCGCCCTGTACGGAAAGTTGATAAATGCTTTTGTTGGCTTCTTGTCGGATGAGCCAATGGGTGCTTTTGGCTTTAGCTTCAGGCAAAGAATAGTCCTTTTGTGCTCTCAACACTCCAGATAAGGAAAGCCCCAACAATAGAGAAAAAAATGGTTTCATACGAATGCACGAATTCTGGTGCAACACAAAACTATCGGCGACCTAACAATTCTTGTATGCCGTCCATGTCGAACGATAGCGAGACGCGCAAAGTTTGGTCGAGAGGGTTGCTGGGATTGGTTGCTACCACATAGCCCGCGTCAATGCTCAGTACGTTCATCTTAAAGCCCGCTCCGAAAGTATAGTACTTGCGATTGCCCTGCATTTCGCTCTCGTGGTGATAACCAGCACGCAGGGCAAATTTGTCGTTGTAGGTATACTCTGCGCCAAGGCTCCATTGCACTTCCTCCAATTCGCCTTCTAAACCACGTTCGCTATCTGAAAAGCTCTTGAATATTCCAGCAATGGGGGACACGTCGTAGTAGCCTCGGCGAATGCGGTCTTGATATTCTTCCGTAGCTTCGCCTTCTGCTTGTAGCGGCAAAGAGGGCACGAGAAATTTGCTCACGTCGGCCGTGATGGCAAAACGATTGTACTCGTTGACGGGTAGTGTAAGATTTAGTCCCGTACGCAAGGTGGTTGGGATAAAATAGGAGTAGTCTGAGCCGAAATTGATTTTCGTACCAATGTTTTGTACATTCAAGCCCCACGCCAAGTTGCATTCGCGAGAACCCAGTAGGATGTAATTGTTCCAGTACATCGAGATGTCAGCAGCAAAGGCTGAACCAGGTGTGACTTGGTCATTGTAGCGCCCCGACAAGTCGGAGTACATGTAGCGCATGGCAATCGACGCCGAGAAATTCGGAGAAAGCATGCGAGAGTAGGCCGCGTCGACAGCAAATTCGTAAGGCTTTACGGTGTAGCTGCCATCGGTGGCAATGACATCGCCCACAGTGAAGTATTTAATTGAACCCGAAACGGCTTGCAAATCGCCCAAGCGGGTGTAGCCAACAGCATTGACCAGCGCAATGCCTTCGGTGAGCTGGCGCAACCAAGGCGTATAATTGAGCGTAAAGCCTGCACGCGACACCGTGAAAGGATATTTAGAGGGATTCCAGTTTTGTGAGTACACATCTGGGTCTGTGGCTGCACCAAGGTCGCCCATTGCTGCGCCGCGAGCATCAGCCGCGATGGTTTGCGACACGACCGCTGTGCGCACGGGGTTGAATTTCTTTTGAGTTTCACTCTGTGCTGTGGCCGACAACGAGAGGGCCATGAATGCAGAGGCTATGACAATACGATTCATAAGCGAGAGATAATGAGTTTTTGAGTTTGAGATTTGCTCGTGCCTTGAGGATAGCTAATCGTTGCACGATACAAATAAATCCCGTCAGAGAGAGGAGCACCAGTGTTGTTGTGTAGATTCCAATGGAATGTCGCACTCGATTGCCCAGCTGCGCTCTTGGAAATGTGCGACCACACGCGGTGGCTGGCTACATCAAACACTTCGATGAGTAGCTCCCCTTCCTCTTGAGCTTGTGCCTCCCAACGAACAACGAAAGTTGTGTGATTTTGAGCGGGATTGTTGCTGGCTAAAATGGAAGTTGCTTTTTGTTCTTCGTCACTTACGACAAAGCGTAGGTGGGTGGTTGTGGAGTTGTTGTTGATGTCCCATACACGAAGAGACAACTGATGCGGACCAGCGGAAAGCCCCTTTAGAGGATAAGTAAGCGTGCCTTTCTGATACGAGCCAAAGTCGTAGGTAAAGTAGTCATTGAGTGCAACCATCTCAGAGGCCCGGCCATCGAGGGTGAGTTCGATGTCGTGGCCCACGCTATTGCTTAGGCTGTGGATACCGCTGTCGTCGCTGATGTGTGCGATGAGTGTAGGATGCTTGTCTACAATGGCCAGTTCAGGCGTGTCAGGGCTATTTAGATAAGCGACCACTTTGGGAGGAGATACATCAAGTTCGGCATTGGTGTCGGTACCATTTAGGTAGAAGGCTGTGCTCACACCACTGCACTCCCTTTGTTTGTCGTCGCTCACAGCGTAAAGGGATAGCCGCGCCGATTCGTCGGAGTAACTGATGTCTCGGGGAATGACAACCTTAAATTCAAATCGTCCTTCCTTGACTACATGGCTACCGCCAAATACCTGCCGCGTGCGCTCTTTGTACTTGAAAGGTTGTTTGTCGTCTTGCCGCGCACTGCCATCGTTGTCCTTACAAGTGATGGTTTCGATGCGATCGAAAAGCATTGCTTCGAGCTTTCCGTTGAAGCTCGTGTCGACTTGCTTTTCGTCGTTGGTTTGAGCGACATAGCCCGAGAAGGTGACCACGCTTCCTGCTGCGAGTTGTATATTGTTTTTCAAGGGCTTACCGTCTATTTGTTCGAGTATCAAAGTACCCGTTGGGAGCGCCAGTGTAAGGGCCGGGTCGCCAAAGAGTACGTATTTGAGTTTGTTGATGCTCGTATCCAGGTAACCCGATAACATTTCGTTTTTGGCCAAGCGCAGTGCTTCACCCATGCTCACATGTTTTCCTTGGGCATTGCGTCCTACGACATGTTTGGAAAAAGCTGCGTTGAGTGCAGCATTTTGTGCTGCATATACGGCGCGTGTAGCACACATGAAGGCGATACTCCCTCCATCGGGAAGATAAAGAGAGCTTTCGCCCAAATTGTCTTCGTAGGCATCGAAAGGATATATCTCACAAGAAGCCACCACCCACAAGGCCAAATGAGGAGAAAAGGCTTTGCGAAAATCGTCGAAGCCCAGCACTTTTTCGTGCGATATTTGGTGGGGAGCACCATGGCCACAGTAGTTGAACATGGCTGCTCCGCTGCTCATTTGTTGATGGATTTGTGTCGTGGCAAGCGGGTAGGTAAATCCCGCTGCTCCCGTTTGTCGCTTGAAACTGTCCCAATAAATTTTTCGTACGTTCAAGCTGGGGTTGGCGGCTTCTATGACATCGGCCACCTCGTCGGCGTCTTCCATATGTTCATTGGCATCGCCGTCGTCGCCGAGCATCACTACTTTTGTTTTCCAAGCACCAGTGGTCTTGTTGTTAAGGTATTGTTCCACCTTATCCACCAGTCGGCGAGCTTCCTCGGCAGTGGTAGCAACCATGCGCCCTACGGCCAAATCGAGTTTTTCAAAACGCAAATTAGCTCCTTCCCCATCGTCGAGCATTGCGAAAAAATCGTCGCTCACATAGCTTTGTACGGTGCCTATGCTGTAGGGAGAATGGTCGGCCTCGTAGGGTAGCAGGTAGTCGGCAGGGTTCTTCCCCGCCCAATGAGCTGTGATGAAACGAGCATCCCAAGGACTTTTGCCCATGAGTAGCAAGTATTTCGGAGCTTCTTTTTCTGTAGCAGCTCGATCGTAGAGCATTTTCAAATATCGGCGATAGGCATTGGCGTCGGGAGTTCCAGAAGAGAATTCGTTGTAGAGCCAATCGGCGCGTACCACTTTGACCACCATTCCCTCACGCTCACGATGCAACTGGGCTAATCGCTCAGCTTGCTCCATCAGTTTGCCACTTTCGGGCACAACGATTACGTAGTCGATTTTTTCATCGGCATGTAAATTTTGAGGGGCTATCGTTCCGACATATTCGGGAGCGGGATAGGAGAGTGCTGCGTCAAAAGCCACAAAGCGTTCTTCTGGAGTTTGGGTCGTAAATGTAGCTTTCCCTCCTTCCAAAAGTGTGAGTGGCACTCGCTGGGTTGGTTGCACGCCTCGCGCCAATTGCCACAACTGCGTCGTAGAGGTGACTCCCTCGAGACGCAACGTTTGTTTTCCTATGCCTTGAGGCGAAAAAGTATAAGGCGCTGTTGATAAGCGTAGTATGCGTGGGTAATTGATGCGAATGTAGTCGAGTCGAGCTTCATTGCCAGGCGTGGTCGTGAAGTCATATTTGAGAGTTTCGCTCCGAGCTGTGCTGGTGAAGCTACTGCTTGTGGCTCTCGCTATCTCGAGGAGAGAGTTGTAGGTGCCCAGCGTGCTTTGAGCCATCAATTCCCCTCCTTGTTCCACCAATACTTTGGTGGGGATAGTGGCAGAGGAAGCTGCAAAGGCTATTTCGGTATTGACTTTTGTTCCCGTTTCGGTGAGTGCGATATCGGGAAGTGCGATGGAATAGCTGTGTTCGTTGCCCTGTGCAAAATTGTAAGCGTCAAACAAACGACGTCCTCCCTCGTACCAACTTTCTTTATCTTCGTCCAATACGGCAATGTGGGGAACGGTAGTTCGCACGGTGGTATTGGGCGAAAGTTCGCTTTGGAGTTCAATCTTGGCATTTGCTTCTCCCTCGGTCACGAAATAGTAAGAGTAGGCCGAATAATGGTTGTTCGTGTGCGTCCAACGGTTTGTGGCGCGTTCAAATTGGTACGAACGTGTCCCCTCTGCCCAAAACAAGCGACCTTCGCGCCCTGCGATGGTGCGTACTTCAACCAAATCGTCGGGAACGAAGCTCTGAGCAGAGAAATCGAAGGTTTCGGGCTGCAAACGTCCGCCATAGCCATACACCTTGATGCGCTCCATGTGAGAAAATCCCATTTGTTTCAAGAACGCTGGTGTGATGCAATAAATGCCTTCTTGGCTAACTCTGATTTTTGCCCATTTTCCTTGGCTCAAGACCGATTGCTTGGTCCATCTTTCCCGCTTGTCCTTTCCTCCTTGTGCTGGAGCCAAAGAGCGAGTGTTTCGAGGGCTTACTTTTAGTTTGCACGAAGACAAGCGCATCCACTTGCCTTCGTGGCGGACAATCGGAGAAATGCTCACATTGAGGTAGCGCTCTTTACGGCTCACGTTGAGACGATGTTCCAAGTGCCAGCCTCCATCCGTTCGTCCTTTACGGAGCATTTGTTGCAACACTTTGCGTTCGCTTGCCGTGAGCGGGCTATACTCGGGGTAGAGGAGCTGGACGTCAAAATGGTCGCCTATGTCCTTTCCCAAGCGAATCTCGTGGGTGAAGATGGGCAAGCTATCGACCACTCGATAGTCCTGCACATCAATATGCAGGAACTCCCTCTCCTGAGCGTGAAGCCCGAGAGAAAGACTTGAGAGGAAAAAGGCTAATATCGTCGATTTGAGCATATCGTGTCGTTGCTTAACTTCGCAGGAAAAGTGTTTTTTCGTGCGCATATAGTTTCAGAACGTAGCGCTACTTGTTTTATTGTTTTCCCAAAGGGGCTTCTACGTTCTATGCAGGCACAAAAATAAGGAAAATAGCCGAATTTGACGAGGTTGCATTCGTTTCATTTTTCTTCAGCAGCCTTCTTCAAAAAACAAATAGGGAAGCAACTTTATTATTTCCGCGGATTTATTTAATTATTTCCGCGAGATTATGAAATTAAGTCCGCGGAAATAATTAAATA
>JAUNKN010000045.1 GCA_030532685.1 Bacteroidales bacterium
ATGGAAATTGTGCAGGAGCGCCTGGATCGCGAGTTCAACATGAACGTTATCACTACGGTGCCCAACGTGAGCTATAAGATTTACGACAAGCACCTGGAAATGAAAGAAGTGCACAATCCCGCAGGCATGCCCGATGCTATGGAGATTGACCACATTGAAGAGCCCTATATCCGTGCCTCTATCATCACGCGCACCGAGTATATCGGCAACATTATGACGCTTTGCTTGGGCAAGCGTGGTGAGCTCATCAAGCAAGAATATGTGTCGGGCGATCGCGTAGAGTTGCACTATGACATGCCGCTTGCCGAGATCGTGATAGACTTCTACGACAAGCTCAAGTCCATTTCCAAGGGCTATGCCTCGTTCGACTATCATCCCATCGAGTTCCGCACTTCGCGCTTGGTGAAACTCGACATTCTCCTCAATGGCGAGCCTGTCGATGCACTGTCCACCTTGACACACTTCGACAACTCCGAGCGTTTTGGTCGCCGTATGTGCGAAAAACTCAAGGAACTCCTGCCCCGTCAGCAGTTCGACATCGCTATCCAAGCGGCTATCGGTGCCAAAATCATTGCGCGCGAAACGGTGAAGCAGTTGCGCAAGGACGTAACCGCTAAATGTTATGGTGGAGACGTGAGCCGCAAGCGCAAACTTCTCGAAAAGCAAAAACGAGGCAAGAAGAAGATGAAGGAGATAGGCAATGTACAAGTGCCCCAAAAGGCCTTCCTTGCCGTACTCAAATTGGACTAAATAAAGTAATAGAATTCTCCCCAATAAAGTTCTATCACGACGAGGATATGCCAAACTTATGGCTCTCGCCCAACTCACCAATACCTATTCTATAAGAATATGATTGAGAAAATTCAACAAATCCTCGCAGAGGTACCCACTCTCGTTGCAGAGAACGAACAACAACTTGAAGAACTCCGCCTCAAATACTTGAGCAAAAAGGGACTAGTGAACCAGCTTATGGCTGACTTCCGCAATGTACCTGCCGAACAGAAGCGAGAAGTGGGTATGCGTGTCAATGAGCTGAAGGATGCGCTGCAAGAGCGTTTCAATGCGCTCAAAACACAGTTGGCCACAACTGAGGAAGACCTTTCTGGGCTCGACCTCACGCGCACAGCCTATCCTATAACGGTGGGAACGCGCCATCCTTTGAGCATCGTAACACAGGAGATCAACGATATTTTTGCTCGCTTGGGATTTTCGCTGGCCGATGGTCCTGAAGTCGAAGACGATTGGCACGTGTTTGGTTCTATGAACTTTGCCGACGATCACCCTGCACGCGACATGCAGGACACTTTCTTTATTGAGGCGCGCCCTGATGTGATTTTGCGCACGCATACTTCGAGCGTACAAAGCCGCGTGATGGAAACGCAAAAGCCTCCCATTCGTGTCATTTGTCCCGGTCGTGTGTATCGCAATGAAGCCATCTCGGCTCGTGCTCACTGCTTTTTCCATCAGGTAGAGGGACTTTACATCGACAAGGACGTTAGCTTTACTGATTTGAAGCAGGTTTTGCTCACCTTCGCCCGAGAAATGTTCGGCCCAGACACACAAATTCGTTTGCGACCCTCTTATTTCCCCTTCACCGAACCTTCGGCTGAGATGGACATCTCGTGCAACATTTGCGGAGGCGAAGGCTGTGGTTTCTGCAAGCATACGGGTTGGGTAGAAATCTTGGGTTGTGGTATGGTAGACCCTGCTGTGCTTGAAGCCAATGGCATTGATTCTACCGTGTACAAGGGGTATGCCTTCGGTATGGGAGTGGAGCGCATCACCAACCTCAAATACCAAGTCAAGGATTTGCGCCTTTTCTCGGAGAATGATGTGCGCTTCCTCGACGAATTTATGGCCGCGCACTAAGCATAGTTGCCTTTCGCGGCAGCTATGTAGTCGATAAAGCTGCAAATTGCCGCGAACCATTCAGCATCTTGTCTTCTTGAAGCACCTTTCGTGTTTCGCGATTTCTAAAGCTGAATGGCTCGCGGCAGTTTTTGTTTATTGTTTCATCTTTATATTTACGATTATGTCCTCTCTCCGTGTGTTGATTACACAATATTTGGCTCAGTATTTGGGCGAAGCGTCCTCGATTCAACTATGGATAACTTTCCTTCTGCTTATCGCAGTTCTATTCGTCGTGTCGGGATTTATTTCCTTTGCTCTCAAGAATTTTTTTGCTCCTTTCTTGCGAACGATTACGAGCAAGACAGCCTCACAATTTGACGACATTTTGCTCTCGCCACAGGTCCTCAAGGCTGTATCTTGGGTTGTTCCGGGCATCATCTTCTCAGCACATTTGGGCGATTGCTACACAGACACAGTTCCTCAGTGGCTACGCTCAATGCTCGAACACGGAGTAGATATTTACAATGTCGTAGCTTTTTCTCTGCTCATTGCAAAACTGATTACAGCGATCAATGAAATGATGAAGCAGAGCAATCGTTATGGCGACTATCATTTGGACGGGATTTTCCAGGCTGTTCGTTTGATTGTCTATATTGTTATGGCCATCATCATTATCGCCATAGTCATTGGACAAAAACCGGGAGCTGTCCTCACAGGTATTGGAGCCTCGGCCGCCATTTTGATGCTCGTGTTCAAGGATACAATTATGGGTTTTGTAGCTTCGATCCAGCTCACCAGCAATAAAATGATAAAGCGCGACGATTGGGTAGCTATCGAACGCTTAGGGATTAACGGTAAGGTAGAAGAGGTCAATTTGACCACTGTGAAGATACGAAATTGGGACAACTCCGTATCGACTGTACCTCCTTACACCTTGGTGAGCGATTCTTTCCAAAATTGGACGGAAATGAAAGAGAAGGGTGCACGCCTGATGAAGCGTACGATTCTTATTGATTTGAATACGGTGGAGCGCGATGCGAGCACGGGAGAAGTCAACTTGACCCGTTTCCGCGAGCACGTGTGGAAGCTCATCGAGAAGCATCCACGACTCTATCCTGATGCAATTTACGTGCGCCTCCTTTCGGCTACGGGGCAGGGGCTACCCATCGAAATTTCTTTCTACCTCTCCGAAACAGATGCCGTGCCTTTTGAACAGCTCGTGTCGGCCTTTATGGAAGAAGTCTTTGCCGATCTCCCACAGTTTGGACTGAAAGTATTCCAAAAAACAGTCGAGAAGCAGCTATAATCTTTGGAGTGTAGTTCTAATGCAACGCGCCCACTTCCTTTGTGGAAGTGGGCGCGTTAGTTTTTTCTCGCGGAGCGGGACTTAAATTCCTGCGGCTTGCAAGAGAGTGGCCATTTCTTCTTGAAGTTTTTGGGCTTCACGGGCGGCAGCTTCGGCAAACCGTTCGCTACTGTCGGCATAAATGATGCCTCGACTCGAATTGACGAGCAATCCGCAGTCCTTCGTCATACCATATCGAGCCACTTCTGCGAGGCTACCTCCCTGAGCACCTACTCCAGGCACGAGAAGGAAATGGTTAGGAACGATGCGGCGAATATCCTCAAAGAGGCGTCCTTGTGTGGCTCCTACGACATACATCATGCGATCGTCGCCAGCCCATTGTTGTGAGGTGCGTAGTACTTTTTCAAAAAGGCGCTCTCCGTTTTCGTCGGTGGTGAGCTGAAAATCATGGCTTCCCTTATTGGAGGTGAGCGCAAGGAGAATGACCCATTTGCCCTCGTAGGAGAGAAAAGGTGTGACGCTGTCTTCTCCCATATAGGGGGCTACGGTGATAGAATGGACACCGCTTTCTTCAAAGAGCCCGCGAGCGTACATGGCCGAGGTATTTCCGATATCGCCACGTTTGGCGTCGGCAATGATGAACTGATCGGGATAGTTCTCTCGCAGGTAAGCGATGGTTTTCTCGAAGGCAGCCCATCCGCGCAGGCCAAAGCATTCGTAAAAAGCTAAGTTAGGCTTATAGGCCACGGTATAAGGAGCGGTGGCGTCGATAATAGCCTTGTTGAAGGCGAAGATAGGATCTTCTTCTTGCAAGAGATGTTGAGGAATCTTCTTGAGATCAGTGTCGAGGCCTACACATAGAAAACTCTGCTTGCGGCGAATGTTGTCGATGAGTTCTTGCTTGGTCATGAGAGGGAGAAGTTTAGGGATGAGAAAGGGAGAGGTGAGCGGTAACGTGGTCTTGCACGGCAGCTATATCGCAGGGGTGAAACCAGGTAATACTCGAATCTTTTTGAAACCACGTGAGCTGCTTTTTGGCATATACACGGGTGTTTTTGCGAATGCGATCGAGCGTAAAGTCAAGTGCCCACTTGCCATCTAAATGTTGGAACATTTCCTTGAACCCTACCGTATTGAGCGAATTGCAATGGCGGTAGGGGAGCACGCGGCGAGCTTCGTCGACGAAGCCCTGCTCCACCATGAGAGTGGTGCGCTGATTGATACGCTCGAAGAGTTCTGGGCGTGGACGATTAAGACCTATTTTGACAATGCGAAAAGGTCGTTCTTTTTTACGTCCTTGGCGGAAAGAAGTAAGGGTTTGCCCCGTCTGAGTGATCACTTCCAGCGCGTGAACGATGCGTTTGTGGTTGTGAGGATCTACGATGGCGGCATAGTCAGGGTCCCAGCGAATGAGATCGGCCAAGAGAGGAGATAGTCCCTCTCGCTCGTAGCGAGCGAGCACGGCAGCGCGCACTTCGGGAGTGATGGTCGGGATATCGTCGATTCCTTGACAAAGCGCATCGATGTACATCATGCTCCCACCACTCACCACGAGCGACGCGTGCTCCTGAAAGAGGCGTTGGGCGAGAGCAAGAGCTTCCTGCTCGTATTGCGCGGCGCTATAGTAATCCTCTAATCCAAGCGTACCGACAAAGTGATGAGGCACGCGTTGTTGTTCGGCTTGTGTGGGAGCGGCAGTGCCGATGGGGATGTCGCGAAACATCTGTCGGCTATCGGCCGAAAGAATAGGGCAGTCCAAGCGCTCGGCCAGTTGCAAGGAGAGTTCTGTTTTGCCCACCGCTGTGGGACCGAGCAGGACAAAAAGGGTGTTCATACGTGTGGAGTTCTATCCTATCGTAAAGGGACTGCCCCAAAACTTACATTTTGACACAGTCCCTCTATGGGATGATTAGTAGTCGTTGCTCTCGGATATTTCAAAGCCTTCGAGGTCTATTTCATCAGAATTGTAGGCTTCGATGCCAAAATCGTCAAGGTCGATACCTCCTGTACCAGCTGTGCCAGCAATGAGTGCGGCATCGCTCAAGTCGAGATCGGCGATTTGACGAGGAGCTTTTCCCACGCTTTTGACCACTTCAGGTTCGCCACGGCCAGCTTGTTCTTCGCGAACGATGAGCGAAAATACACGGTCGTTGAAAGGGTCGAACACATATTCCATATGTACCACGCCTTCGTCGAGAAAGGTGGTGAGCTCCGTATCGCCCATGACATAGATGTCCTGGTCGGCAGCAGAGTCGCGCACATCTTCGCGTGTGATTTGTTCGCCACGCTCCCACTCTTCGTTGCAAATATAGAAAGAGGTCATTTGGTCGTCGGCATAGCCACAAGAGGCCAAGAGCACGTGGCTTAAGTCGAGAAAGGTGGCGTCTTCGTCGATGAGGATGTCGCGGCGAAAGTCTTCGACTTCGTCGCAGATGACACGAATGAGATATTGCATATAAGGCTTATTTGCTAATGAAACCGCGTTTAGAGTTGGTCAAGAAGTCGATAAGGTAGTCGATTTCTTTGCAGGGCATCACCGTGTCGCGGATTTCGGCAATACGCTCGTTGAAGAGCTTGGAGTTTTGGTAAAGGATGAGAAATGCAGAGTGGAGAGCATTGATGACATCGCTCGAAAAATTGCGACGTTTCAAGCCTACCAAATTTAGACCACAGTAGGCCAAAGGTTCGCGGGCAGCCGTCACGAAAGGAGGAACGTCCTGCCCCACCTTCGAGCCTCCCCCCACCATCACGTACGAGCCGATGTGTGTGAATTGGTGTACGAGTACTGCGGCCGAGAGAATGGCAAAATCGTCGATGACCACTTCGCCAGCCAATTTGGTTTGATTGCCGATGATGCAACCATTGCCTATGATGACGTCGTGTCCCACGTGCATGCCTTCCATGAGCAAGTTGTTCGAGCCCACCACCGTACGCCCCTTTGCGGCTGTGCCTCGGTTGATGGTCACGTTTTCGCGAATGGTGTTGTTGTCGCCAATTTCAGCCGTGGTTTCTTCGCCTCTGAATTTCAGGTCTTGAGGCACCGCACCCAGCACGGCACCAGGAAACACGGTATTGCCCTTGCCCATGCGCGTTCCTGAGAGGAGAGTCACGGAGTTCATCAGTTTGTTGTTGTCGCCTATCACGACGTTGGCATCGATGAAGCAGAAGGGGCCTATTTCACAGTTTTCTCCGATTTTTGCGTCAGGGTGGATGTGTGCGAGAGGGGAAATCATAGCTGCGGAGTGTTAGGAGTTGAGTTTGAGTTTCGTGCGCACGAGGCGAGCAAACTTGTTGTTGGCCTTGTGCCCGGGACGGATGGCGATGATGCGGCCTCGTAGCGGTCGGCCTATGAGTGCCATATCTCCCAAGATATCAAGTAGTTTGTGGCGCGCAGGTTCGTTCTCCCAAGTGATGGGTTTCTGTTGCAGATAGCCCAAGTGAGAGGCATCGCGGTGTTCCACTCCGAGGGTGTCGGCCAGCGTGTTGAGGCGCTCTTGACTCAATTGCTGCTCGTAGATGACGAGTGCATTGTTTAGGTCACCTCCCTTGATGAGCCCCATGTTGAGGAGAGGCTCGATTTCTCGCACGAAGACGAAAGTACGTGCCGAGGCGATTTCACGCGGAAAGTCGGCCAGTTGTGTGAGTACTGCGCGCTGTGTTTGCAGAAAAGGACTATCGGGAAATTCGATGGTCGAGTCGACCGAAAAGTGGGTCGAAGGTTCGAAGCGTAGGCACGAACCCGATATTTCGTCGTAATACTCGAGAGGTTCTGTGAGTTCGGCATAGAGGCGTTCGGCTTCCTGTTCGGCGATACCCACCTTTTGGAGTTGTTCTACGTAGAGGATGGAGCTACCATCGAGTATTGGAAATTCTGGGCCATCTACCTGCATCAGGCAGTTGTCCACTTCAAAAGCTACGAGCGCAGCCATGGCATGCTCGATGGTCGATACGCGACAATCGGGGGTGCCCACGACGGTGCCACGCGAGGTGTCGATTACGTTTTCGGCGAGCACATCGATGAGGGGTTGTCCAGGAAGATCCATGCGTTGAATCTTGAAACCGTGATGCTCGGGGGCGGGCAAAAAGGTCAAGGTGAGGGGAAGCCCCGTGTGCAAGCCCTTTCCCGTGAGGGAAAACTTATCGTTGAGAGTATGTTGTTTCATAAAGCGGAGTGCCGAGTGGTCGTGGGGCCAACTTATTTCCCCAGCTCGGCTTTGAGTTGTTGGATTTCTTTGCGCAAACTGCGCAATTCGTCGCGCAGTTCGGGCAGCTGTTTGAACACGGCCGAAGCGCGGAAAAACTGTTTGGCATCGATGGCTGGCGTACCCATCACGGGGCCGTTGATGCGTCCTGAGTGGAGCCCTGCTTGGGCGGCGGCCTGCGTGCCGTCGGGCAGGCTGATGTGTCCTGCCACACCCACTTGGCCGCCCAGCATGCACCATTGCCCCAGCTTGGCACTACCCGCCACACCGACTTGGGCTGACATCACGGTGTGGGCACCCACTTCGACATTGTGGGCAATTTGCACCAGGTTGTCGAGTTTCACCCCACGACGCACGTAGGTGCTTCCCATGGTGGAACGGTCTATGCAGGTGTTGGCACCCACTTCGACATCGTCCTCGATGGTCACGATGCCTATTTGGGGGATTTTGTTGTATCCCTCGCTCGTGGGGGCAAAACCAAAGCCATCGGCACCTACCACGCAGCCACTGTGCAGAATGACGCGATGCCCAATGACGCAGTCGTGATATACACTCACGCCAGGATAGAACTTGCAGTCCTCGCCCACCTTTGCACGCTCTTCGACCACAACGTGCGGGTAGAGCTGTGTGCCGCGGCCAATGGTGGCCCCATCGCCCACGTAAGCAAAAGGACCTATGTACACCTCTTCGCCGATGGTGGCTGTTTCGCTCACAAAGGCCAAGGGATGAATGCCACTACGTTGTTGCGTCATCGACTCGTAGAGCGAAAGCAACTGAGCAATGCCTTCGTAGGCATTGGGCACACGAATAAGGGTGGTGTGCACCTCACGTTCGGGCTGAAAATCGGCATTGACAAGCACTACGCTCGAAGCCGTTTCGTAGAGATAGTGAGCGTATTTCGGATTGGCCAGAAAGGAGATGGCTCCTTCTTGCCCTTCTTCGATTTTGGCAAAGGTGGTGATGCTGGCCTCGGGGTTGCCTTCGAGTTGGCCACCGAGGTGGGCAGCTATTTGTTGTGCGGTAAACTGCATAAAGGGTCTTTTAGACTGCAAATATAAGTGTTCTGCCGAAATCTGCGAAATTTATAGCGCACAACTTGTCCATGAAAAGCGGTAGAAAAGCCCCAAAAATCAAGGTATGGAGTGGGGGAGTGGATTAAGCACGAAATTGTAGAGGAATTAGGACAGGGAGAAAAGGAAGAACAAAAAACTTCTCTCTCATTAAAAATCCTACGTCCCATGTAGAAAATCCTACGTGGGAAGGAAAATTTTCTACGTGCCAAGCAGGATTTTTTATTCC
>JAUNKN010000046.1 GCA_030532685.1 Bacteroidales bacterium
TTTTTCCTTGTAAGCTGCTCTATAACAATAAGTTTTGAAGCTGTCTTATTTTTTTTTACCGGACAGCAATAGAATTTATTTCAACAAACGCTTCACTTCGTAGGCGATTTCGCCCAGCGGAGCCGTAGGCTCAAAGCGCTTCACGACACGACCGCGACGGTCGATAAGAAACTTCGTAAAGTTCCACTTAATATCGGACTTTTCGGCATAGTGCGGATCGCGCTTCATCATCATTTGGTGCATGCGCTCGCCCTTCTCTGTGGAGCGGTCAAAACCGATGAAGCCGCATTTGCGCTTGAGGTAGTGATAGAGCGGAAGAGCGCCTTCGCCATTCACCTCTATCTTTTGCATTCGTGGGAAAGTCGTGGCATAAGTATTGGTGCAGAAGCCATTGATTTCCTCGGAAGTGCCTGGGGCTTGTCCGCCAAATTGGTTGCAAGGGAAGTCCAGCACGACAAAGCCTTGATCGCGATAGGTGCGATAGAGCTGTTCGAGCGCTTCGTACTGCGGCGTGAAACCACATTGCGTGGCGGTGTTCACGATGAGCATCACCTGGCCTCGATAGTTGGACAAGGAGACTTTTTCTCCCTTGTAGTCATAGGCCGAATAGGAGTAGACATTGCGCTGAGCCATTCCCTGCGTGGCAAAAAGCGCGAGCAGGCTCAGCACACACGTGCGTAAAAAAGCGTGCATAAGAATAAATGTTGCGAGAATAAATAAAAACTACTGCATCTTGACTTCGTCGATTTTCACGATGCCATTGACGAGCGCATAAATCGTAAGCCCCGACACGGAGTGGATGTCGAGCTTTCGCGAAATGTTTTTGCGATGCGTCAAGACCGTATTGATGGAGATGAAGAGTTCGGCTGCCACCTCCTTATTGGTCATACCTCGCACGATGTAGGCCACGATTTCGCGTTCGCGTTCAGAGAGCACCAAGGCTTCCTCTTCGACTTCGCCGTTTTTACGTCGCTCGCGCACCTCGTTGACCACGCGCTCTTCGAGCAATTCGATGGCGGGGAAGAACAGTGCGTCCTCCATGTCGCAGTGTGAGCGCAAATCGGCCTCGCAGTTGTAGATGCTAAAAAGGACATTGCACAACAAATCGGTAGAGGTGCCCTCGCCCGGTGTGTAGTACTTGATGATGATGTTTTTCAGCTCCTGCAATTTTCGCTCCATGCCGTCGTGGCTTTTGGAGTATTGCGTGATGTGAAAATCCTTGGGACGCTGCCCCTCGAGCAAGCGTTCGACGTAGGTAAAGATGCGTTTGTCCTCATACTCCATGTGCTTGCGCACCTCGTTCATGTATTCGTCGTAGAACTTGAGAATGAGAAAAGCCACTTCGTTATTGCGCGAGCAGTCGATGGCTTCGAGCAATTTGCGACGGATGTGGAGGAGCTGAAAGTCCAAAAAGAACTCATGGGCAGCCTTCAGGTGGCGCATCATCGTGGGCATGTCAATTTTGTCGATGTAGAAGGGTGCAATGGCGCGTCCCTCCTTCATCACGTTGGCCACGGCCAAGAAGGTATTGGTATCGACCGAGGCGCTTTCGCACACCTCGCGCACGGTTTTGTCGCCCACTCCCAACTGAATGCCGAAGCGGCATATCATTTGAAGCAAAGAGGGCTGCGAAGCGATAACGTCGCTAATCTTATCGTGTTCGCTGTAACTGATGGACATAGTCATAGGTCGGAGAGGTCAAAATAACAACACTCCATCATTCTTTTTAGCACTTCGCGCCATAGGACGGAGCGTGTTCGACCTGTGCTGCAAAGATACAAAAATTTCACGTAGCACTTTATCCCTATTTATAGGTATTATCACATAAAAAAGCCTATAAGAAGATTTACGCACCCCATTATTTCTCCCCACATACCTAAATATAGTGATTGCTTCATTGCCAAGAAAGCTGTACCTTTGCCTACTCATAAAATCCCCAAAAGAAGCATGAACACGAAGAAGTATTCCCTCATATCGCTCCTCTTTGTGGGCTGTGCCCTGCACGGCATGGCGCAATGTCCCATCAAAGATCAAATCATGAACGAGGACAAGCTCTTCCCCATTCAGCCCGATGCTGTGACGGGAGCCACCTCGCACACCGACCACAAGGACAAGGCGCAACCGGCCTCCAAGCCCACTTGCTGCCCGCTCCCTTCGCCCAGCACGTTCCACAGTTTCCGAGTGGGAGGCGGTGGCGAGGCGGTGGCCGCTTTCAAGGACTATGGGCCTCACCGCTTTGCCGACCAGCTCAAGGGCAGTCCCAAGCAAAATCGCAACACCATCGCCCTCCCCCGCCTCGTCTTGACCATGGACTACAAGTTCTCTCCGCGCTGGCAACTCTCGACTGCCGTTGCATGGAGAGCAGGCGGAGCGGGACAGAGCTTGGAGATGGGCAAAAGCGCAAACGACGAATACCACACAAAGATGGAGAAAGGCGGAAAGCTGGCCATCGAGCAGTTCCACCTCTCACGCTTCATCCATCCCGCCTTCAATCTCCGTGCAGGAGAGCTGATTGTTCCCGTCGGTCTGACCAATATCCTGCGCGAGCCCGTCCACTTTTTGGGCACGGTGCGCCCTGAGGGCGAAACCACCCTCTTGCCCTCCACTTGGCACGAAACGGGCCTTTCGGCCTTTGGAGCTTGGGGCACGGGGCATTCTCGCTTCGACTATGAGGCCATGTTCGTCACGGGGCTCAATGCCAATGGTTTCGACCGCAACACTTGGGTGGCTGCGGGGCAGCAAGGCCTTTTTGAACAAGCCAACCTCAATGCCCCGGCCCTCGTGGGCCGTTTGAGCTGGACAGGCACCAAGGGCCATCATCACGACAAGCAGAGCTTGCGCCTCGGAGTGAGCTACTACCATTGTGCCGATGCAGGGCGCAATGCCGACAAGAGCAGCACCTATCTCGCTTCCCGCCCCATTCGCGTGAACATCCTCACGGCCGATGCGCAATACACCAGTCGCTTCCTCACGGCTCGTGGGCACATCGTGTGGGGGCAGCTCTCGAATAGCGAATACTTGAGCCGCACCAACGCTCACCTGAGCCCCCTTGCTCCCTACTCGCGCCTCACTCCTGTGGCAGCCACTGCCGTGAGCTATGCAGGCGAAGCTGGCTTGCACCTGCGCAGTTGGGTGAGCGAGCAAATGCCCGACCTCGTCCCCTTTGTGCGCTACGAATACTACAATCCTCAGCAAAAAGTAGCAGGCACGCAAGCCCCCGAAGCCCGACTGAAAACCTCCATGTGGGTGGCGGGCCTCAACTATCGCGTGGGCGATGGCATCGTGCTCAAAGCCGACTACACGACGCGCCGCATCGGCGATGGCCTGTACAACTCCGAAAACGAGTGGGCCGTGGGCATTGCCTTCAACACTTGGTTTTGGAGCAAATAGTCCTCCCTCCTTCGGTCGCTCTCCTACTGGGGATAGGCCTTTTTCTGCGTTCCACGTACGATTTTCTACGTGGGACGCAGATTTTTTTTCTTCCCACGTAGGATTTTTTTCTTCCCACGCAGAAAATTCTACGACGCACGTAGGATTTTCTGCGTGGGAAGTTTATTTTCGCCCCTCCCACAGCGGGCAGCGCAGCTCTCCTACGGGAAGCTCGCGCAATCCCCTCGTCGCCGCGCGCCTCCTCCCTCGATTTTCCCCCTTCAGCCCAAGGGAGAGAGGAGGAGAGAGGAAGAGAGCCTCTCTTTTCTCGGATGCTCGCCATGTCCGCGCTCCTTCTTTCTGCTCCGCTCGCGTCCAAGCCCGAAAAGAAGAAAAAATCAAGGCAGCCGCTCGGCATAGAACAATGTCTGTTTTACGGCCATTCTCCTCCACATTTCGCCACAAATCTTTGCTTTTTTCTTGTTTTTCCCCGCTTTTTTTCCTACTTTTGCGCAGTAAACTTTTCATTTTCTACCCGAGGGGCACGAGCTTTGAAACCCATCGATAGGCCACTCCACTCGCCCACAGCGACAGGAGGCCAAGCCCCCTCCAAACCTCACGACATGCACAAACGAATACTCTCCCTTTCGCTCTTCTCGCTCCTCACTTTGGGAGCTGCCGCGCAGGTTCAGTTGGTCAATCCCACGCCACAAAGCGTGAGCACCCAGGGGGCACTTTTTGCAGCTCCCAAGGCTTGGCGCGTGAGCACGACCAAGGCCTTGACCTCGTCCTATGCCTATGCCGCTCTCGCAGAAATGGGCGTGCAGCAAAGCGCCAAAGCCACCTTTCGCCTCACCTTGGGCGTGGCGGGCGACAAGACCGTGAGCAAATATGCTCGCCTCATTCCGACACAGGCCGAAGGCTACTATCTGGCGGTGGGGCCCAAGGGAGCAGTGGTGGCAGGCCGTGATGAGCGCGGCCTCTACTATGGCCTCCAAACCCTGCGAGGCATGATGGGCAAGGGGCAACTCGAGACTTGCACCATCAGCGACTGGCCCGATGTGCCCTTCCGCGGAGCCATCGAGGGCTTCTATGGTCGCCCTTGGAGCCACGAGCATCGTTTGCGTCAGCTCGATTTCTATGGTGCCAACAAGATGAACGTCTACATCTACGGCCCCAAGGACGACCCCTACCACCGCGACAAGTGGCGCGAGCCCTATCCAGAGAAGGAGATGCAACAAATCCTCGAACTGAACGAGCGCGCCAAGAAGCGTGGTGTGAACTTCTATTGGGCCATTCACCCTGGGGTGGACATCAAGTGGAACGAGGAAGACCGCCACAACCTGGTCAATAAGCTCGAGAAGATGTACGCACTGGGCATTCGCTCCTTTGCCGTTTTCTTCGACGACATTTGGGGCGAAGGTGCCAAGGGCGAGAACCAGGCTGCACTCCTGAACTATGTAGACTCCGTGTTTGTCAAGAAGCACGGCGATGTGGCGCCCCTCGTGCTCTGCCCCACGGAGTACAACCGCGCTTGGAGCCGCGACGACAGCAAATACTTGAAAGCCCTGGGCGAAGGCCTGAACAAGGGCATCGAAGTGATGTGGACGGGCAACTCGGTGGTACACACCATCAGCAAGGAAGGCATGGAGTGGATCAACCAGCGCATCAAGCGCAAGGGCTACATCTGGTTCAACTTCCCCGTGAACGATTTCGTGCGCGACCACTTGCTGCTCGGCCCCACCTACGGCAACGACTTGAACATTGCTGGCGATTTGAGCGGCTTTGTGAGCAACCCCATGCAATATGCCGAATCGTCCAAAATTGCCCTCTACTCCATTGCCGACTACACGTGGAACATGAAGGCCTACCAGTGGGAACAATCGTGGGACAAGGCGCTGCGCGACCTGCTCCCCTCCGACTCGGCTGCGCTCAAGACCTTTGCCTCCTACAATGAAGACCTCGGCCCCAACGGCCACCGCTTCCGCCGCGACGAGAGCCGCCATCTGAAGGGCATCGAGGAGAGCATCAAGCGCGTGCTGGCGGGCAAGGCCGTGCGCGATGGCGAGGCGGCCGAAGCCTTCGGTCTGCTGCGCGGCGAGTGCCAAATGCTGGGCACGGCCTGCGACCTGCTGCTCGTGAACAAGGAGAATCCCTGGCTCATCGACGAACTGCGCCCTTGGCTCGTTCAGGGCAAACTCGTGGCGCAATATGGCCAGTTGGTGTGCGACATGGACACGCAGTTTGACAAGGAAGTCTACGAGAACCCGCTCGGCAGTTTCGAGGCGCGCTATGCCCAAGCACGTGCCCTGCGCAAGCAGATGTACGAAAACGAAATCGACAAGCGACAGCTGCACTTCTACCAAACGGGCACCAAGCTCGCCACCTTGCGCCTCATGCCCCTCTTGGATCTCGTCCTGAACAAGGCCATCGAGCGCTACAACAAGGAGCGCGGCACGCAGCTCCAACCCATCGCAGCCTATACGCCCTTTGCCATCGAGAGCAACGTGCCCCAACTGGCCAATCAGCCCCTCACGCTCTCGGACTATGGCAAGACGGTGAACGTAACGCCCTCGAACGAGGTAATCAAGTGGCCCGCGGGGTCGCAGTTCACCATCAAGGCCGAAAAGCCCTTTGCTTTCCAAGGCATGGACTTCAACTTTGGCGTGCCAGGTATTGCCGCCAAGTTCCGCCTCGAGGTGCAGAGCGAAGACGGCACGTGGCGCGAAGTGGGCTTGCTCCACAAAAAGGAGGACACGCCCGTGATCAACACCACCGATGCCCTCGTGGCTGGCAAAGCTAAGGCCTTCCGCATCACCAACATAACTGGCGAAGAGGTGCAATGCTACTTCCGCGCCTTCAAGTGGAAGATGCAATAAACACCCTGCCCCCTTTTCTTCGGGACGACCATTGCCCCACATCGCATGTGCCGCGTGACGTTTGCGCGAGCACATGCGATTTTCGACACATAGGAGGGAACTGCTTGGCCCCCAACGAGGGGCAATAGCCTCTACATGGCCCAAGCAAAAACACCTTTGCTTCTAAACTCTGCGCTTTTTTTTCTTGCTCAAGAGGAAATAATGCGCTACTTTTGCAGCCAAATTTGTAACACAATTACATAGACCCATAATGCAAGAAACAATCCTCGCAATCTCCGGCAAGCCCGGCCTCTACCGCCTTGTGGCTCGTGGCAATGGCAATCTCATCGTAGAAACCATCGACAGCACGCGCCGCCGTTTGCCCGTTGGTGCGCGCGATCGCGTCACCTCACTCGGCGACGTAACCATGTACACCGAGGCTGGCGACGAGCCCCTCATGAAGGTGTTCCAAAACATCAGCGATGCCCTCCAAGGTAAGGCCACGAGCTTCACCCACAAGACGGCCTCGGTCGACGAGTTGGAGAAGTTCATGTCCGACATTGCCCTCCCTGCATGGGATAGCGACCGCGTGCACACCAGCGACATCCGCAAGCTCGTGCAGTGGTACAACCTCCTCATCGAGGGCGGCATCACCCAGTTCTATGCCGAGCCCGCCGAAGCCCCCGAAGCCGAAGCGGCAGCAGCCGAAGAGCAGGCTTAAGCCTTCATCGCTCTCCAACCCAAGCAGCAGGCACTCCCAACAAGGATGTTGAGAGTGCCTGCTGCTTTTCCTTTTTTTTTGGGAAAAAGGCCTTTCTGCACCTTCTTAGCCTTTTTCATGTAGAGAAAAGCCCTCAGCGCTTTCCCCCTCTCCGTGCAGCGCCACGAGATGCTGGGCCAGTCCCTCGGCCGCCACCCAAGCCGTGCTCCACGCGGCCGTAAAGTTGAAACCACCCGTCACCCCATCAATATCGAGCACCTCGCCCGCAAAGAACAAGCCCCGACACACGCGGCTCTCCATGCGTGCCGCATCGACCGAGGAGAGCGCCACGCCCCCACAGGTCACAAACTCCTCCTTCCACGCCCCACGGCCCGAAATCTCATAGGCATCGGCCGTCAGCGTGTTGGCCAGGCGGTTCAAGCCCTTGCGCCCCACCTCGCTCCAAGGCCTTTCGGGCATCAAGCCACTGCGCTGGAGCAGATAGTGCCACAATCGCGTTTGCAAACCCTCGGGGCGCACATTCCCCAAAAGGCGATGGCCAGCTTCCCCTTGCAGGCGCAACAGTTCTTGTAGCGCCACCTCCGTTTGCGGCGTGCCCAGCCAGCTCACCAAAAGCGGTGCGCGATAGTCGTGCTCATGCAAGTAGCGCGCCGCATGAGCCGAGAGTTTCAGCGTGGCTGGCCCACTCATGCCCCAGTGCGTCAGGAGCAGCGCGCCCTCACTGCGCCACTTCGTGCCCGCTATGGCCAGCTGAGCCCCCTCGACCACGATGCCCATAAGGGCCGTGAGCGCCGCATCCTGCACCTCGAAGGTGAAGAGCGAGGGGCAGGGCGCCTCCATTTTGTGCCCCAAGGCCGCGAGCCACGCGTGCCCTTCGCCCTTGGGCGCACCGCCCGTGGTCACGGCCACCGCCGTCCAGCGTTCGCGGGCCACCTGCCCCAGCCCACAGCGCAACACAAAGGCCTCTCCCTCGCGCTCCACGGCCTCGACGCTCACGCCCGTCACGGTCTCCACGCCCAACTGCTGCGCGCGGCGCGTCAGAGCCATGATGATGCTATCCGACTGTTGCGAACGCGGAAACACGCACTCGTCCTCCTGCGCCACCAAGGGCACGCCCTGCCCCTCAAACCACTCCCATGCCGCCTCGTGGTCGAAGGCGCGAAAGGTGCGTTTCAGCAGTTTGGCACCGCGCGGATACACCTGCCCCAGGTCCTGGACAGCGGCAAAGGTGTTGGTCACGTTGCAACGACCGCCACCGCTCACTTTCACTTTGGCCAGCACGCGCCGCGCGCGCTCCACGATGACCACGCGCACCCGAGGGCACAACTCTTTGAGGCGAATGGCCAAAAAATGACCTGCGGCACCGCCACCCACGACGGCTACTTGTTGTTGATACATAAAAGAAATCTTGATTCGTACGATTCTTTTTCCTATTGCTCCCCGTGGTTCCAACGCTGCATTCCACATCAGTTTTTTCCTTCCCACGTA
>JAUNKN010000010.1 GCA_030532685.1 Bacteroidales bacterium
CTCCAACCGCAACAAGAGAAATTCTAATCGCTAAACGTTTCCGCTAAGACAACATGTTACAGCCTAAAAGAACCAAATATCGCCGCCCGCATAAGGGCCGCAGCAAAGGCACAGCACAGCGCGGCAACCAACTCGCTTTTGGTAGTTTCGGTATCAAGAGCCTTGATACGCACTGGATTACTGGTCGTCAAATCGAAGCCGCTCGTATCGCGATGACGCGCTATATGCAGCGTGAGGGTCAGAGCTGGATCCGCATTTTCCCTGACAAACCAATCACTAAGAAGCCTGCCGACGTACGTATGGGTAAGGGTAAGGGTGACCCCGTAGGTTACGTGTTCCCCATTACCCCCGGCCGCATCATTTTTGAAATCGAAGGTGTTCCCTTCGAGGTTGCCAAGGAAGCTCTTCGTCTCGCCGCTCAGAAGCTCCCCGTGACAACTAAGTTCATTGTTCGACACGACTACGACAAAAACGCTTGATTATGAAAATTGCAGAAATTCGCGAACTCAAAAGCAAGGGTGAACTCGCAGAACGCCTTGCAGCTGAAGTTGCCACCTATGAAAATATGGTGATCAACCACAGCATCTCTCCCCTGGAAAACTCTGCACAGATCAAGACTTTGCGTCGTACCATCGCTAAGATGAAGACTGTGCTCAACGAGAAGTAACCAAGGCATAGGAGCTTGAAAGTATGCTACACGTGCGCGTTTTCCCCTTGCGAGACGGCAATTGATGAACACCGCAGAGCCTCGACGCATCGCTCGTGAGGGCAAAACACGACGAGTAGCATCCACAAGCCCCGAAACCAAAACCATAGAAATCCAGAATGGAAAGAAACCTCAGAAAAACTCGACAGGGTGTTGTAGTGAGCAACAAGATGGACAAGACCATCGTTGTCGCTGCCAAGTTTAAGGAAAAGCACCCTATTTATGGTAAATTCATCTCCAAGACGAAGAAGTACCATGCACACGATGAGAAGAACGATTGCAACATCGGTGACACCGTGCTCATCATGGAAACTCGTCCTCTGAGCAAGACCAAGCGTTGGAGAGTTGTTGAAATCGTAGAAAGAGCTAAGTAACCATGATCCAATCAGAATCAAGATTAACTGTTTGCGACAACAGTGGTGCTCGTGAAGCCCTCTGCATTCGCGTGCTCGGCGGTACTCGTCGTCGCTATGCTTCGGTGGGCGATGTCATCGTTGTTACTGTAAAGAGCGTCATCCCCTCAAGTGACATCAAGAAGGGTACTGTATCGAAAGCCCTCATTGTTCGCACCAAAAAGGAAATCCGTCGTCCTGATGGCTCCTATATTCGTTTTGACGATAACGCTTGCGTTCTCCTCAATAACGCTGGTGAAATCCGCGGTAGCCGTATCTTTGGCCCCGTTGCTCGTGAATTGCGTGCTGTGAACATGAAGGTGGTGTCTTTGGCTCCCGAAGTACTCTAATCCTCACAAGACAAAAAGACTACATCTCAAAATGAGTAAGTTACATATCAAGAAGGGTGATACCGTATATGTACTCGCTGGTAAGGACAAGAACAAAACCGGTAAGGTGCTTCGCGTTCTCGTTGACAAGCAGCGTGCAATTGTAGAGGGTATCAATATGGTTCAGAAGAGCCAAAAACCCAGTGCACAAAATCCTCAGGGTGGTTTCGTAAAGACCGAAGCTCCCATTCATATTTCCAACTTGAATGTGGTAGACCCCAAGACTGGCAAGCCTACTCGTATTGGCCGTCAGCTCAAGGATGGTAAGCTCGTCCGCATCGCTAAAAAATCAGGAGAGGAGATTAAGTAATGAATACAGCACAACTTAAGAAAGAATACAAGGAGCGTATTGCTCCTGCGCTGATGGAGAAGTTCGGCTACTCTTCTTCTATGCAAATCCCCGTGCTCAAGAAGATCGTCATCAACCAAGGTCTCGGAATGGCTACAGCCGACAAGAAGATCATTGACGTGGCTATCAATGAGCTCACTACTATTACGGGTCAAAAGGCCGTTGCTACCGTGTCTAAGAAGGACGTAGCAAACTTTAAGCTCCGTAAGAAGATGCCTATCGGTGTTATGGTTACTCTCCGTCGTGAGCGTATGTACGAATTCCTCGAGAAGCTCGTTCGTGTAGCTCTCCCCCGTATCCGTGACTTCAAGGGTATCGAAAGCAAACTCGATGGCCGTGGCAACTACACCTTGGGTATTCAAGAGCAGATCATCTTCCCCGAAATCAACATTGATGCTATCGACCGTATTCTCGGTATGAATATCACTTTCGTGACTTCGGCTGCTACGGATGAAGAAGGCTACGCTCTTCTCAAGGAGTTCGGTCTTCCTTTCAAGAACGCAAAAAATAACTAATCAGCGATATGGCAAAAGAATCAATGAAGGCACGCGAAGTGAAGCGTGCTAAGATGGTAGCCAAGTATGCCGCTAAGCGTGCAGCTCTCAAAGAAATCGTGAATCACAGCGATGATCCCCAGGCTGCTTACGAAGCTGCTCAAAAGCTCCAGTCTATCCCCCGCAACGCCAACCCCATCCGTCTGCACAACCGCTGTCAGATTACGGGCCGTCCCAAGGGATATATTCGCCTTTTCGGTCTGAGCCGTATCCAATTCCGTGAAATGGCTTCTGCCGGTCTTATCCCTGGCGTTCGCAAGGCTTCTTGGTAAGCCACTCTTCTAAAACGCGTGAATCGCGCAAATACTTTAACACTGTCGGGGACTTCCCGATAAATTAAAATCATCATAATGACTGATCCTATAGCAGACTATTTGACCCGTCTTCGCAACGCTATCCAAGCTAAGCATCGCGTTGTTGAAGTGCCCGCGTCAAATTTGAAGAAGGACATCACTAAGATCCTCTTCGAAAAGGGCTACATCCTCAACTACAAGTTCGAGGAAGTTGGTCCTCAAGGTACTATCAAGATTGCCTTGAAGTACAATCCCGCCACTAAGGTGAGCGCCATCAAGAACCTCAAGCGTGTTTCGACGCCCGGTATGCGTAAGTATACTGGCTATCGTGAAATGCCTCGTGTGATCAATGGTCTTGGTATCGCTATCATCTCCACCTCCAAAGGTGTAATGACAGACAAAGAAGCCTCTGAACTCAAGATTGGCGGCGAGGTTCTTTGCTACGTATATTAATCTCTTAGAAGGAACAAAATGTCTAGAATTGGTAAATTGCCGATTAACATTCCCGCAGGCGTAACTGCCACTTTGCAGGATAATGTAGTGACTGTAAAAGGTCCGAAGGGTGAGCTCTCTCAGGCTGTTGATCCCTCTATCATTGTCACAATCGAAAATGGACAAATCACCTTCGCTATCGATGAGAACAGCGAAGTTGAGCAAAAGCAGAAGCAAGCTTTCCACGGTCTGTATCGTGCACTTGTAAACAACATGGTTGTTGGTGTTACTGAGCAATACAAGGCTGAAATGGAATTGGTAGGTGTTGGTTATCGTGTAGAAAATGCAGGTAATCGTATGACCTTCGCTTTGGGCTTTACGCACCCCATCGTGATCGAGCTTCCTAAGGAAATCTCGGTAGAGACGAAGATGGAACGTAATAAGAATCCCTATATCTGCCTCACCTCTTGCGATAAGCAACTTCTTGGACTTGTATGTGCCAAGATTCGCTCCTTCCGCAAGCCTGAGCCTTACAAGGGTAAGGGTATCCTTTATGTTGGCGAACAAATTCGTCGCAAGTCGGGTAAGTCAGCAGGTGCTAAGTAATCTCTAATCACGACACAAGATTATGACAAAAGAAAAAGAAGCTAGACGCGTAAAAATCAAATATCGCGTTCGCAATAAAATCTCTGGTACTGCTGAGCGTCCCCGTATGAGTGTGTTCCGCAGTAATAAGCAGATTTACGTCCAAATCATCAACGACGAGGCTGGCAACACGCTCGTAGCTGCTTCTTCTCTCGGTTTGGAAGCTTGCCCCAAGAAGGAACAAGCTTTCAAGGTTGGAGAAGCTGCTGCAAAGAAAGCTCTCGAAGCTGGTATCACTACTGTTGTTTTTGATCGTAACGGCTATCTCTATCACGGTCGTGTGAAGGAAGTGGCTGAAGGCGCTCGTAATGGTGGACTCAAATTCTAATGATTATGGCAAACAGAGTAAACGTAAACAATGAAGAATTGAAGGATAGACTCGTTGCTATCAATCGTGTGACAAAAGTTACCAAGGGTGGCCGTACTTTCACTTTCGCTGCTATTGTAGTAGTGGGCGACGGTAAGGGAGTTATCGGTTATGGTCTTGGCAAGGCCGGCGAAGTTACCGCCGCTATTGCTAAGGGCGTAGAAGCTGCGAAGAAAAACCTCGTTAAGGTGCCCATCATTAAGGGTACTGTACCTCACGAGCAGGCTGCTCGCTTTGGTGGTGCTGAAGTTCTCATCCGCCCCGCATCTGAGGGTACGGGAGTGGTAGCCGGTGGTGCTATGCGTCCTGTATTTGAAAGCGTAGGTATCCACAACGTTTTGGCTAAGTCTAAGGGTTCTTCCAACCCCCACAACTTGGTGAAGGCTACCATCACCGCTCTTGCTGAAATGCGCGACGCTCGCACTGTTGCTGAGCACCGCGGAGTATCCATCGAAAAAGTCTTCAGAGGTTAATCATGGCAACAATCAAGATTAAACAAACCCGCAGCCGCATTGGTGCTTCTATTGATCAGAAGCGCACGCTCGATGCTCTTGGACTCAGAAAGCTCTACCAAGTTGTAGAACTCCAAGACAATGCCTGCACTCAGGGTATGATTCGCAAGGTTCACCACTTGGTAACCGTAGTAGAATAATCAAATACGTCAAGACAATATGAAATTACATACACTTAAGCCTGCATGTGGTGCTACCCAGACTCGCAAGCGCATTGGTCGCGGTCCTGGTTCTGGTCTCGGCGGTACTTCTACTCGCGGTCACAAGGGTGCTAAGGCACGTTCGGGCTATAGCAAGAAGATTGGTTTTGAAGGTGGTCAAATGCCTCTTCAACGTCGTCTGCCTAAGTTTGGTTTCAAGAACATCAATCGCGTAGAGTACAAGGCCATCAACTTGAGCACTCTTCAAGCTCTTGCTGAGACTAAGAACTTTGAAAAAATCGGATTGACAGAGTTGCTTGAAGCTGGTTTCATCACTCCTAAGACTTTGGTAAAGATTTTGGGTAATGGTGAACTTAAGGCCAAGCTTACTGTAGAAGCTCATGCTTTCTCCGCTACTGCCGAAGCTGCTATTACTGCAGCTGGTGGTACGGTAACCAAACTCTAATGTTCTCGTAATTCCTAGAGTCGAATGAAAAAAATAATCGAAAACCTCAAGAACATTTGGCGCATCGAGGACTTACGCATGCGTATCCTCATCACCATTTTGTTCGTGGCCATTTACCGCTTTGGCTCTCAGATTGTCCTTCCGGGCATCGACTCCACAGCTCTGGCCAACTTGCAACAGCAAACATCTGGTGGACTGATGTCGCTCCTCGATATGTTCTCTGGTGGTGCATTCTCACAAGCTTCAATCTTTGCTTTGGGTATTATGCCCTACATTACGGCTTCGATTGTTATTCAGCTCTTGGCAGTTGCAGTTCCTTATTTCCAAAAGATGCAGCGTGAAGGCGAGAGTGGTCGTCGCAAGATCAATCAATACACACGTTTTTTGACCTTGGCCATTCTCACTTTCCAAGCACCTACTTATCTGCTCAACCTTAAGGAGCAAACCGCTGGTAGCGGTGCTTTCTTGATGGGCGATGGATTGGGCTTTATGCTCACTTCTACGTTTATTTTGGCAGCAGGTTCAATGTTTGTACTATGGCTTGGTGAGCGTATCACCGATCGTGGTGTCGGACAAGGTGTTTCAATCATCATTATGGTGGGTATCATTGCCCGCTTGCCCCTTTCGCTGATAGAAGAATTTACCTCTGCAGCTTCGGGCGCAGAAGGAGGTGGATTTATCAAGTTCTTGGTAGAAATCCTTATCCTTGTTGGAGTGATGGCTGTTGCTATTCTTTTGGTAAAAGCTGTTCGTAAAGTTCCTGTACAGTACGCAAAGCGCATCGAAGGAAATGGAAGAAATCAGATTGGTGGTGCTCGCCAATACATTCCTCTCAAGCTCTTCGCTGCTAACGTGATGCCTATCATCTTTGCACAAGCCATTATGTTTATCCCTATGATGCTTGTGCAGGTTTCAGGTAGTGAGAATGCTATCTTGCGCCAGTTTATGGATCACCACAGCGTGCTTTACAATCTTGTGTTTGTCTTCCTGATTGTCGCATTTACCTATTTCTATACGGCAATTACCATGAACCCCGTGCAAATGGCCGAAGACATGAAGCGTAATAATGGTTTTATTCCTGGTATCAAGCCCGGAAAGGATACGGCAGATTACATTGACAATGTAATGTCACATCTCACATTGCCTGGTTCTCTGTTCATTGCGCTGATTGCCATCCTTCCTACTTTTGCAAGCATGTTTGGTGTGAAGCAAGGGTTTGCACAGTTCTTTGGTGGCACATCGTTGCTCATCCTTGTTGGTGTAGTGCTCGATACTATACAACAGATAGACAGTTATATGTCGGTGCGCAACTATGATCGTATGCTAAATGCTGGACATACACGAAACCGTTCAAACGACTAAGCCACAATAAGACCTTACACTCAGATGATTTATCTGAAGACAGAAGAAGAAATCGAGTTGTTGCGCAAAGCCAACTTGTTGGTGAGCGCAACACTCGCAGAGATAGCAAAACATGTGAAGCCAGGTGTATCCACTCTTGAGCTGGATACCTTGGCCGAGCAGTTTATCCGTGACCACGGAGCTATCCCAACTTTCAAGGGATTTCCTGCCAGTTTCCCTGGAACTCCTCCTTTTCCTGCTTCTTTGTGTACTTCGGTCAACGAATGCGTTGTTCACGGAGTCCCCACTTCCGAACCCTTGCGTGAGGGCGATATCGTGTCAATAGATTGCGGTACCTACCTCGAGGGCTTTTGTGGAGATTCTGCCTACACTTTTTGTGTGGGAGAAGTAAGTGAAGAAAAAAGGAAACTTCTACGTGCTACGAAAGATAGCCTTTATAAAGCCATTGATATGGCCATTCCTGGTCGACGTATTGGCGACATTGGCTACACCGTGCAAAGTCATTGCGAAGCCCAAGGTTACGGCATCGTTCGTGAGTTTGTTGGGCATGGAGTAGGACGTGAAATGCACGAGGAACCCGCTGTTCCCAATTATGGGAGAGCAGGTACTGGGAAGCAATTGAAAAATGGTATGTGCATTGCTATTGAGCCCATGATAACTTTGGGTAGTCCTGAAATAGGACTTCTCTCCGACGGCTGGAGTATCATCACTCGTGATCGTAGTGCCGCTGCTCACTTTGAGCACAGCATTGCCATTCACAACGGCAAAGCAGATATTCTCTCTTCTTTTGAAGAAATCGAACGAATAGAAGGTCTACTTTATTAAGTATCCATACTGAATATGGCTAAACAAACTGCAATTGAACAGGACGGAACCATTCTTGAGGCGTTGAGCAACGCTATGTTCCGTGTTGAGTTAGAGAACGGTCATCCCATCACCGCTCATATTTCTGGTAAGATGCGTATGCACTACATCAAAATCCTGCCAGGTGATAAGGTGAAGGTGGAAATGAGCCCTTACGATTTGTCGAAAGGCAGAATCGTTTTCCGATACAAATAAATAACATTCAAATATGAAAACTCGAGCATCCTTGAAGAAGCGCACTGCCGACTGCAAGATCGTACGTCGCAAGGGCCGCCTCTATTTGATTAACAAGAAGAACCCTAAGTTCAAGACTCGTCAGGGTTAATCTAACTTGCAAAACAACTAACTATATATGGCAATAAGAATTGTTGGTGTTGATTTGCCTCAGAACAAACGAGGTGAAATCGCTTTGACCTATATCTTTGGTATCGGTCGTAGTAGCTCGGCAAAGATCCTTGATAAGGCCGGCATAGACAAAGACATCAAGGTAAAAGATTGGACAGACGACCAAGCCGCAAAAATCCGTGAGATTATCGGTGCAGAATTCAAAGTAGAAGGTGACCTTCGCTCTGAAATCCAACTGAACATCAAGCGCCTCATGGACATCGGTTGCTACCGTGGTGTGCGTCACCGTATCGGTCTTCCCCTCCGTGGACAGAGCACGAAGAACAACGCTCGCACGCGTAAGGGTCGCAAGAAGACTGTTGCTAACAAGAAGAAGGCTACTAAATAATCTGTAAACTATGGCTAAGAAAACAGTCTCTGCAAAGAAGCGTAACGTGAAGATCGACGCACAAGGTCAGCTTCACATTCACAGCTCCTTCAACAATATTATCGTTTCGCTTGCCAACAACGAGGGTCAAGTAATCTCTTGGTCAAGCGCTGGTAAAATGGGCTTCCGTGGCTCTAAAAAGAACACTCCCTACGCTGCTCAGATGGCAGCTCAGGATTGCGCCAAGGTGGCTTTCGATCTCGGTCTCCGCAAGGTGAAGGCCTACGTTAAGGGTCCTGGTAATGGTCGTGAGAGTGCCATCCGTGCTTGTCACGGTGCTGGTGTAGAGGTTACTGAGATCATCGACGTGACTCCTCTTCCCCACAACGGTTGCCGTCCTCCCAAGCGTCGCAAGCCCTAATCGAAACGTTGAACGTCAATAAATCAAGCATATAAATATATGGCAAGATATACAGGTCCTAAGGTTCGTCTTTCTCGCAAGTTTGGTGAAGACATCTTTGGCAATACTACAAAGCGCATGAACGGTCGCAATCAGAACGTGCGTCGTCGCAAGACTTCTGAATACGGCATCATGCTGGCTGAGAAGCAAAAGGCCAAGTTCACCTATGGTGTGCTCGAGAAGCAGTTCCGCAACCTCTTTAACAAGGCTGCTGCTGCCAGCGGTATCACTGGTGAACTCTTGCTGCAAGCGTTGGAGTGCCGTCTTGACAATGTGGTTTATCGTCTTGGCATCGCTCCTACTCGTGCCGCAGCTCGTCAGCTTGTTAACCACAAGCACATCACTGTAGATGGTCGTGTGGTGAACATTGCTTCTTTTAGCGTTAAGCCCGGTCAAATCGTTGCAGTTCGTGAGAAGTCTAAGTCGCTCGAGGTTGTAGCTGATGCACTTGCTGGTTTCAATCATTCTAAGTATCCTTGGATTGAGTGGGACGAGGCCACAAAGTCTGGTAAGCTTCTTCATAAGCCCGAACGAGCTGACATCCCTGAGAACATCAAGGAACAGCTGATTGTCGAGCTCTACTCTAAGAACTAATATATAATACGATTTTTCATGGCGATATTAGCATTCCAAAAACCCGACAAAGTGGTGATGGTCGAAAGCGATGCTCAGCACGGAGTTTTCGAATTCCGTCCGCTCGAGACCGGTTTCGGTACCACTGTCGGCAATGCTCTACGTCGCATCCTCCTCTCTTCGCTCGAAGGTTTCGCCATCTGTGCCATCAAAATTGATGGAGTAGAGCACGAATTTGCTTCGGTGCCTGGTGTGAAGGAAGACGTAACCAACATCATTCTCAAGTTGAAGCAAGTGCGCTTCAAACAGATAGTAGAAGAATTCGAGACTGAGAAGGCGAGTATCACCATCTCGAACTCCACCGAGTTCAAAGCGGGTGACATTGGCAAGCAGCTGTCTGGTTTTGAAGTTCTCAATCCCGACCTGACTATCTGTCACTTGGATTCCAAAGCCTCTATGACGATTGAAGTTACAATCAACAAGGGCCGCGGATATGTTCCCGCTGATGAAAATCGCGAGTTCGCCACCGATGTGAACACAATTCCCATCGATTCTATTTACACCCCTATCCGTAATGTCAAGTACGCTGTCGAACCCTTCCGCGTAGAGCAGAAGACCGACTACGACAAGCTCGTGCTCGACGTCACTACGGACGGTTCCATACTACCGAAGGATGCCTTGAAAGAGGCGGCCAAAATCCTCATTTATCACTTCATGCTCTTCTCCGACGAGAAGATTACGGTAGACGATTCTGCCGATAGTGATAACGAAGAGTTTGACGAAGAAGTTCTTCACATGCGTCAATTGCTCAAGACAAAGCTCGTCGACATGAACCTCTCGGTTCGCGCTCTCAACTGCTTGAAAGCGGCTGATGTAGAAACGTTGGGCGATTTGGTGCAGTACAACAAGAACGACCTCCTCAAGTTCCGCAACTTCGGAAGGAAATCGCTCACGGAGCTTGATGATTTGCTCGAGAGTCTGAATCTATCGTTTGGAACTGATATTTCAAAATTCAAATTGGACAAGGACTAACCTACAGTGATCTACTGTAATGGAAAGTCAACTATCCCATTAACATCCAAGTACAACAATGAGACACAATAAGAAATTCAACCATCTCAGTCGTACTGCTTCTCACCGTGCTGCTATGCTTGCTAACATGGCAGTGTCGTTGATCAAGCACAAAAGAATCACTACGACTGTCGCTAAGGCCAAGGCACTGAAGAAGTACGTTGAGCCCCTTATCACTAAGTGCAAGCAGGACACTACTAACAGCCGTCGTGTCGTGTTCTCTTACCTCAAGGATAAGTACGCTGTAACCGAGCTCTTCCAAGAAATCAGCCAGAAGGTGGGCGATCGCCCTGGTGGCTACACCCGCATCATCAAGACGGGTTTCCGTGCTCAGGACGCAGCTGCGATGTGCTTCATCGAGTTGGTTGACTACAACGAGCATATGGCTAAGACCGAGAAGAAGGCTAAGCGCACTCGTCGCTCGAAGAAGACTGCTGAAGCTCCCGCAGCAGAAACTGCCGCAGAATAAACACCAACCATACATTGCCAAAAAGGAAGGCCGTGTCAAAATAAAGATTTTGACACGGCCTCCTTATTAGTAGATGAATCTCCTTTATTGAGACTGTTGCATAATACGGCACTCACTGCGTTATTTTCGACTCTCGGGCTTTAGGCATTTATAGAAGTAAACTCCTCGCGCTCTCGGTCTCAATGCCTTGTGATTATCGCACTCTGTAAAGTCTCGCAAAATGACAAGCTAAACTTGTCATTTTTGAGACTGTGCAACGGTCTCCTATTGATTATAGGGAATTACGCCATAAAGCAACTTGTTCACGGAGTTCTTGATCTGCTTTAGGATCTGTAATCTTTCCCGCAGATAAGTCAAAATTCTCTCCGAAACTGGGAAGAGTGAATTTTCCTACGATGTTGCCACCAAACCAAGGAAAAGTATTGGAAGCGAGCTCGAATACAGAAAGACCTCCTCTCTGACCGGGAGATGTGCTCATCAGCAGCATAGGCTTGTTGCCGAATACATTCATGTCGATGCGAGATGTCCAGTCGTACAAGTTTTTGAAGGCTGTGCTAAATGCACCGTTGTGTTCTGCGAGAGAGCAAGCAATGGCATCGGCTTCGTTTAGTTTCTGTTTGAAGAGTTTCGCAGGTGCAGGCACCCCTTCTTCATTACGTTCGATAGAGTATATAGGCATCTCATAGTCGTTGAGGTCTACCCACTCGATTTCGATTCCTTCTGCAAGGCTCAGTGCATATCCGAGCAGAGCCTTGTTGATTGAGTTGCGAGAATTTGTTCCCGCAAAGGCTAATACTTTCATTTTCTTATCGTTTAAATAAATAATTAGGTAATTCCATTGGAACGTCCATTACAAGAACGATTGCATCCTTTGAAGCGTTTACTACTACTTCATCTGTTTCCCATACGCCCAAGCCGTCGCTAAGCCCTAGGGTTTGACCTGCTATTTCTATGCTACCATTGAGAACGAAGAAATAAGCACCATTTCCTTTTTTCTTGATGGAGTAAGAAGTCTTGGTGTTCTCTGAGAACTCTCCCCAGCTGAACCAAGCGTCTTGGTGTATCCATACCCCTTGATCATCTTGTTTAGGAGATAGTATTTGTTGGAATTCATTCTTCTTGAGAAATTGAGCAATAGGCTCTTGTTGATAACGAGGCTTAACTCCTCTTTCTCGTGAGAACACCCAAATTTGCAGGAAATGTACCAGCTCGCTATCAGAAGCGTTGAATTCACTGTGAGTTACACCTGTTCCTGCCGACATTACTTGGATTTCTCCACGTTTGATGATACTTCCATTACCCATACTATCCTTGTGTTCTAAGGCGCCAGATAGAGGTATTGAGATAATTTCCATATCTTTGTGTGGGTGAGTACCAAATCCCTCTCCACCTTTTACTCGGTCTTCATTGATCACTCTTAGGACACCGAAGTTTACACGTTCGGGATTGTAATAGTCTGCAAAACTGAAACTATGAAAGCTTTTTAGCCAACCGTGGTTGGCAACACCTCTGGTGTCTGCTTTATGAAATACTGTTTTCATGTCTGTTTAATTTTAGTGCAATTATATCTATACTTATCATCTTGGTATAATAGAGATATCCATAGTAGGGATGTTTATAGCTAATGAGATTGAGTAGACCATAGGCCGCCCCTCTTTTCATTTCCAGAAAAAGTTGGTTTATACTCTATTTGAATAGCCTTCGACACATCGGATGTTTTTCTCACTAAGTTCTGTTCATTATGTGGGGGCTAGTGATTTCATCTACCAATGGATAGACAAAGTCCCCTCACCAGCAAATATATTTTGAAATATTGCTGTCCGGTAAAAAAATAAGACAGCTTCAAAACTTATTGTTATAGAGCAGCTTACAAGGAAAAACGAAATAGGGGGCTTGTATTTTTCCATGCTATCATTTCTAACATTGTCAAGCGACTTTTCTGTTCGTAATGCCCCTTAGAAGGCTGATTTTGCGAAAAATGAAAGATTTTACCCCCAAATCTCTAACCTCTTAAACTTTACCGGACAGCAATAATTTTGAAAAATACATTCTCAATGTGCTGAATTCCTATGTATACAAAAATAGAAAAGCACTTTGTCTTACCCGAGTTCAGAATGCACTTGAAATTTGTGCTCTTGTCAGATAGTCTATGTTTTGCAAACACTACCTTCTCGCACATATTATAAAAACATATCTAGGAACTTGGTGCTTGTGTTGTTTGCAGACCTTCGGGCGCTCTGCTTTCTAAACAATCCTGCCTTTGTTTATTGGTCGTTGTTATGGACGACTGAAAAAGATAGTGTTTTTTCAGCAAGTAATGGTTGAGAAATATATGTGCGGTGATAGCATGCAACGTGTTGCATCTCTAAAATAGTCCGCTGCAAAGGTAATTTGTGGAGAAAGGCGAAATTTTCTCCGTTTTTTCTGTATAGGGTTACGCTACTAGTGTTAGTGTAGAGTCAACCAGCAAGTGCAAAATTATGATATTCTTTTGTAGAACTCAGATTTAGGTATTTCAAAATCTAGTTTTTGTCTTGGTCTTCTGTTTATTTTCTTCTGTATTTGTGCAGTTCTTTTATTAGTATAGTCATCAAAGTTCGCATGCTTGGGGATGTACTGCCTGATGAGTTTGTTTGTGTTCTCAATAGCTCCTTTCTGCCATGATGAGTAGGGGTCGGCAAAGTAAATGATAGCTCCTAATGTTTTTGTGATTTCTTTATGAGCTGCAAAGTCAGACTCATTATCTGTCGTTATGGTCTTGATGTTTTTCTTGTAGGGTGAGAGCAATCTGTGCACCTCTTTGGCCAATGGCTCAGATTTCTTTCCATGGCGTAGTTTGGTCATAAAAAGTATATTGGTGGAGCGCTCCACGATGGTTAAGATAGCGTGATGATAAGGGGCTACGATGAGGTCCATCCGCTTGCACGGGGTGTTGGTGGATGCTGGCTCTATCGGCGATGGGGAATGTTTTGTATTTGGGGCGATAGCGATATTTGAGCTTGTGACGGGTGTGGTTAGCCAGCTGGCCTGTCTTGACAGCGTGTATGATATTGCAGATGCTTTGGTGGGAAACACTGATACCCTCTTTCTTTAATACTCCCGATATTTGACGCGGAGACCCATCCTCCTCCAAGATGATTTGTTTGACTCTCCATCCCCATTCAGGAGCAAGGCTAGCATTCCTCACCGTGTGCTTGCGACGTGCCATGGCTTCTCGTGGCCCTTAAACCAATATTATTGCTGTCCGGTAAAATTCAAAACCGCATATTTTTCCGGACAGCAATAACTTCGAGAAAGGAGCCATTACCGTGGCTTCTTGTTAGGAGGGGAGAAGATTGGGAAGTAGAGAGAAAAAGAAGAGCGGTGGCGAAACCATTTTGAGTTTCGCCACCGCTCTTGTGATGGGAGGGGAAGCCGTGGAGGGATTAGATGTTGGCCACGCGCATGATGTCGGCAAAGACCCCTGCGGCCGTTACGGCGGCTCCTGCGCCATAGCCCTGAATGAGCATGGGAGCATCGTAGCGCTCGGTGGTGAGGCAAACGATGTTGTTGGAGCCATCTAGGTCGTAGAGGGGATGGCCTTGTGGGATTTCCTTCAAGCCGACACTGCCTTTTCCTTCGTTCCACTCGGCTACAAAGCGCCAGCGCTTGCCCTCGGCCGCGAGGCGTTGGCGTTCGGCCTCAAATTGGGCATCGAGCGTGGGGAGTTTCGCCCAAAAATCATCGAGCGAACCTTGGAACATGTCTTGGGGGAGAAATAAGCGGGCTTCGATGTCACTCGTGTCTACGCGGTAGCCACTTTCGCGTGCCAAGATGGTGATTTTACGCACCACATCCATTCCGTTCAGGTCGAGGCGAGGGTCGGGTTCGCTGTAACCATTGGCTTGGGCCAAACGAACGACCTCGGAGAGTGGCGTTTCGGCCGAGAGAGTGTTGAACACATAGTTGAGCGTGCCTGATAAGACGGCTTCGATGCCCACTACGCGGTCGCCCGAAGCGACGAGTTCGCCGATGGTATTGATGATGGGGAGGCCTGCACCCACGTTGGTTTCGTAGAGAAACTTTACACCTCGTTCGCGCGCTAAGTTTTTGAGTTGGCGATAGTCTTCGTAGGCGCTCGAAGCGGCTATTTTGTTGGCCGTCACGATGTTTACGTTGCTATCGAGCAGGGTGGGGTAGAGGGCCGCTACCTCGGCCGAAGCTGTGCAATCGACAAAGACGGAGTTGAAGATGTTCATCTCTTGGATGGCCTTGACCAACTCTTGGATGCCTCCTACCGTGTGGCTGTTGGACAGTTCGTTCTGCCATTGTGCGGCATCTATGCCTTCGCGGCGGTAGATGGCTTTGCTGCGTCCGCTAATGCCGACTAGGTTGAGGCGCAGGCCACGTTGGCGCAGGAGTTTTTCGCGTTGCGTGGCGAGTTGGTGCAGTAGTTGGCTGCCTACGGTACCAGTGCCACAGAGGAAGATATTGAGTTCCTCGAAGTCCCCCAGGAAGAAACTGTCGTGCAGTACATTGAGTGCTTTCTGCAAATGAGGACGCTCCACGACAAAACTCACACTCATTTCCAAGGCTCCCAAGGCTACGCTGCACACACCGATACCATTGCGGCCGAGCACAGAGAAGAGTTTGCCGATAGTGCCTGTATGGTAGCGCATGTTTTCGCCCACTACGGCGATGGCCGAGAGGCCCGTGCGCATTTGGGTGGCATTCATCGCCCCCTCTTCGATTTCGGCTGCAAACTCCCGATTGAGCACCTCGCAGGCACGTGGAGCATCGGCGGGAGTCACGCAGAGCGAGGTGGACGTTTCCGAGGCCGACTGGGCAACCATGAACACGCTAATCCCTTCCTGCGTAAGGGTCGAGAAGATGCGACGGTTGATACCGATGATACCGACCATGGACATACCGCTGACGGTGACGATGGCCGTGTCGTTGATGGAGGAGATGCCGCGAATGAGACGTTCACTTTTGGCAGCTTGCTCCGTGATGATGCTGTGCCGCCCCTCGGGATTGAAAGTGTTGCGCACGAGAATGGGGATGCGCTTGGCACATACGGGGAAAATGGTAGGAGGGTAGACGACTTTTGCACCAAAATTGCAGAGTTCGGTGGCTTCGGTATAGGAAAGCTGGTCGATGGTGAAGGCCGTGGGAATGACACGCGGGTCGGCCGTGAGGAACCCATCAACATCGGTCCATATTTCCAAGGTGCTGGCATCGAGTGCGGCCGCAATGAGTGCGGCAGTATAGTCCGAGCCCCCCCGCCCCAAATTGGTGGTGCGCAGGGTGTGGCTGTCGCGAGCGATGAAGCCTCCCATCACCGTGATGGGCGATTGCGTGGCAAAGGCCTGGCGAATCTGCGTGTTGGTGGCTTCGAAATCGACGATGTGTTTCTCCCCTTGTGGAAGGGTGCGGATGAGCTCGCGCGAATCCATGTGCACCGCTCCTTCGATCATAGCCGCCACGATGAGCGAGGAGATGCGCTCTCCATAGGCCACGATGGCTTCGGCCGTTTTTTGTGTGAGGTCGTGAATCAAGCTCACGCCTGTGAGCAAGGTGCCGAGTTCGTCGAAATGCTTATCGACAATGGTGCGCAAGTCGGCCTGCTTCTCCTGGGCCACGACGGCCTCTATCATCTCGTGATGCCGTTGTCGCAAAGCGGACAAGGTGTCGCGATGGTCCTGGTCGGTGGCGGTGGCTTGCTTGCCCAAGGCGATGAGTTGGTCGGTCACACCACCGAGGGCCGAAACGACCACGATGACAGGCTGTTGGCTATGCTCAACGATGCGCTTCACGTTGAGTATGCTGGCTGGAGTACCTACCGAGGTTCCTCCGAATTTGAGTACTTTCATAGGACGAAGTCTGCTGGAGTATTAGAGTTTCAGCTTCTTCTTGGAAGCTTTCGACTCGTTGTGTAGACGGTCGAGAGCGGTGACGTAGTAGGTATAGCGCTCGCGTCCGAAGTTGTAGGGAAGTTTGAACCAGGTGTTGCTCGTGATGGCGATGATGTGGGTCGAGGAGTCGAGGTTTTTCTGTTGTCCTCGCTCAAAACAGTAAACCACATATTGCTTGGCTACATCCATTTCGCTCTTGGCCTTGGGCGCAGTCCAAAAGAGGTAGTAGCCATCGGGCATCCACAGTGCTTTGAGCTTGCGGGGCTTGCCTGGTCGCTTGTCGTCGATGTGAGGCATGAGCGGTTGCAGCGCAGGCTCGAGGTGGTAGTTGTTTTGCAGCTCGGTGGCATATCCTCCCTCGTTGCTCGCCAGCGCAGCCGAATACCAAAAGCAGTTGCCCGAAACGCCTGGAGTTTTTCGCGCCAATTCAAACTTTGCGGCCATTTGATTGACCGTGGGGTTGGTCAAATCCTTGGCCCGTACGGTGCGACCTACGTCTTGCCCAATGATGAGTGGACGGCCGCTGGCATGGCGGGCCCACCACTTGACGAGGCGCTCATAGTCGGCCGTGCGGTGCCCTATCTCCCAGTAGAGTTGGGGCACGACATAGTCTACCCAACCTTGGTTCACCCAGTAGAGCACATCGGCATAGAGGTCGTCGTAGTTTTGCAGTCCTCGCGTGTCGCTTCCAGGCACGCTACCTCCCGAGGAGAGGTTGTGATAGATGCCGAAAGGCGATACGCCAAACTTGACCCAAGGTTTCACGGCATGTACCGTGTTGTAGAGCATCTTGATAAAAAGGTTCACGTTGTAGCGTCGCCAATCGGCGATGTTGCTAAATCCCTGCCCGAAACCACGGAACGTCTGCGTGTCGGGTAGTGGCACGCCAGCCACGGGATAGGGGTAGAAGTAGTCGTCGATGTGCAGCCCGTCGATGTTGTAGCGGCGCACGATATCGGCCGCAACTTCACAGATGTACACGTGGTTTTCAATTTTTCCTGGGTCGAAGAGGTAGAGCCCATCGTACTGGAAAAAGCGGTCGGGCCATCGGAAGTAAGGGTGAGAACTGGCCAGCTGAGTCGTACCTTTGGTCTTGGCTCGGAAAGGATTGATCCAAGCATGGAGCTCCATGCCACGGCGGTGGCTTTGCTCAATCATCCATGCCAAAGGGTCCCAACCTGGGTGCTGCCCTTGGCGACCTGTGAGAAATTTGCTCCAAGGTTCGTAGGGGCTCTCGTAGAGTGCATCGCCCTCGGCACGTACTTGAAACATGATTGTGTTGATGCCTGCACGCTGCATTGCATCGAGTTGCTGCGTGAGGTTGGCTTGCATCTGTGCGCGCGATAGCCCTTGAAACTGGCCATTCACGCACTGAATCCATGCCCCTCGCATTTCGCGCTTGGGCCCTTCAAAGGGATTTTGAGCCGACAGGCTAAGAACAAAGAAAAGTGCTGAGAGAAGGTAAAGAAAACGTTGTTGCATAGATGAAGTTGAGGAGGAGGAAAAAGGGCTCCTGTGTGAGTATTCTATTGAGCCACAAAAATACGAAGAGCTGGCGAAACGACCAACAAGCGATGGCTTGAAATTGTAGAGGGCTGGGAGCAGGATAAGAAAGTGCCCCAAAGTGGAGAACTTTGGGGCAGTACAAAGAGGAAATACTGGCGATCAACGTCGCACAATCTGACCTTGCAGGTCGAAGTAGAGATCAATGTCCTTGTCGCTGGTGCGATGCTGCAAATCGAGTTTGAAACCGCGTGCTGTGCGCTTCACCTCTACCACGGCATAGGCCGAATAGTTGGCGGCAATCTGAGGAGCCAAGCGCGGTGAGAAGGTATTCAAAACGCTGGTAGGAATCTCGACCAAGGGGCTATCGTCTCCTTCGACTTCGATGAGCTGACCAGCTGTGTTGTAGACGAGCTTGTATTCCAAGCCAAGGGCGTTACGTAGCGTGTATTTCGTGACGGTTTGACCATCTTCTTGCTCGGAGTTGCGCTTGAACAAGCGGAATTGTGGGAAGTGAGTGTCTATATAGCTGCGCACTTCGGTTGGGATATCCGTACCTGTTGCTGGCGGAACAACACTGCCTCCTCCAGCGTTGAGGAGCGTTCCATTGGCATCGGCGTGGAGGGTAAGATCGCGCTTGGTCGTGCGATGTTCCAGCTCAAGCTTGAAACCATTGGCCGTGCGCTTCACTTCTACCACAGCATAGGCCGAATAGTTGGTGGCGAGTTGTGGAGCGAGATTGGGCGAGAAGGTGTTCAATACACTTTTGGGCAATTCGGCCAAGGGACTATCGTCGCCTTCTACCTCAACGAGCTGTCCTGCGAGATTGTACACCAGTTTGTACTCCAAACCTTGGGCGTTGCGTAGAATGTATTTCGTCACGCTCACGCCATCTTCTTTCTCCGTTTGTTGCTGAGCAAATTGGTATTGAGGAAAATGTGCCTTGATATAGCTTTGTACTTCTGCGGGGAGTTGGTTGCCTGGAGTAGGGGGAGTTACATTGCCTCCACCTCCATTGGCAATCACGCCATTGGCATCGGTATGGAGGGTCAAATCGCGCTTTGTGATGCGGTGTTCCAATTCCAACTTAAAACCATTGGCCGTGCGTTTAACTTCGACAATGGCATAATCGGGATACGCGTTTTTGGCTTGCTGGCTCAGATTGGGCGAGAAGGTGTTCAAAACGCTGGTTGGAATTTCGGCCAAGGGGCTATCATCGCCCTCAACCTCTACGAGCTGTCCTGCTGTGTTGTACACGAGCTTGTACTCCAAACCTCGCTCGTTGCGTACGACATATTTCGTTACCTGCATTCCATCTTCCTGTTCGGCATAACGCTGCGCCAACAAGAATCCTGGAAAGTGCGTGGCGAGATAAACCTCGACAGTGGCAGGAGTCACTTCGCTGGTATTGGGTGTCACGGTTCCGCCTCCGCCGTTGTCGCCTTGATTACCATTCAGTGGAAAGTTGAGGGTGAGCTCACGGTCGCTGGTGCGGTGTTCCAATTCGATTTTAACGCGTTGTCCCTTCAATTCTACTTCGGTGACGTAATAATCTGCATATTTTGCCGCAATGTTGTCGGCTGCTTGAGGAGAGAAGAGTCGCACAACATCCAAGCCGACGGGGAGCATAGGATCGTCGTCGCCCTCCACCTCAATGAGGCGTCCCGCAGCGTCGAAGACCAATTTGTAGCCCTCGTAGTAACTACCCTTCTTTTGAATGTAGTACTTGGTCACATTTACGCCATCTTCTTGAGTGGGCTTGTGGTAGACAACGGTATAGCCTGCGAAGTGTTTCTCGACGAGGGCAGAAACATTCTCGGGAAGTGCCTCAGGCATATTGGGAGGGGGAGGAGTGCTGCCCGTTTGAGAACCATTGAGGAAAGCGCCACTCTTGTCGAAGAGTAGTTTTTGTCCATTCACCAGTTCCACTTCTGTGCCATAAGCCTTTTGTTCCACCTCGTTGATGCCCATGCCTTTGTGTTGTTCGGCGATGTAGGTGAGAATGTGCTTAGGAAAATCGCTGATGAGCGAGAAAGCGGCTGCGGGGATAGCCTTATTGTTGTCGGCCTCGATGTTGATCCAGTTTCCTTTTTGGTCAAATTCGATGTCGATTTCCACCCCATTCACGCGCAAGGTGGCTTCGTACAAGGAGCCGCGCTGACGCAACGCATTGTCAAGATCGCGATCGACTTCGACAATCGTACCGCTATTGAAGGTGGTGCGTACGAACTGTTGCGCTTTTTCGGGGAGCTGAGCCATGAGAGCAGAGGGCTTGTTTACGGGCTCTTCATCGCTGCAGGACGACCAAGCCAGCGTGGTGGCCAATCCCAAGGCAAAAACAAAATGCTTGTTCATGATAAAATAGTTTAGTAGATATTGTGTTGAAAAAAAAGTTGGTGCTTTTGAGGAATCTTTCATAGCAAGCCTCTTTGCTGGAGAGAAATCTACTTGAAGGCTTGTCGCGCTCTGTTACTCTTGAGGGTGAAAGGGTGCGGAATTCGTGAATTTTTCGTCAAAAATGTTCTGTGTGCGGCAAAGATAGGACTTTCCTTTGGAATAAACCATGCCCCTGCAATAAAAAAGAATAATAATGAAGATTAAGCAAGCTTTCTCGCTGGGATAGAGAAAGATAGCAGCAGCGAATGCGCCCTTTTTCTAAGGGCAAAAGAGTGAAAAATGGGCGTGAAAAAAGCGTTTCCAACTAAAAAACTTAGTTGGAAACGCCTGTGAATGTCGAGGACAGAATTTGAGAAAAGATAGAGCGAACGAGGAGTGGCTTGCCACTCCTCGTAGGAGGGTTAGAACAAATTGTTAGTTGGAAGATGCTGCTTGCTCGTCAGGTTCTCCTATAATATACCGCTTATAATAAGCAATGAGGATAGTGGTGAGCGGGAGGGCTATCACCAATCCCACGATGCCAGCGATATATCCCCAAATGGAGAGCGAAAGCAGAATCACCGCAGGATTGAGCCCCATGATTTTTCCCATGATTTTAGGGGTAAAGAATACATCTTGGATGATTTGTACGACGACGTAGACGATGAGCACCAGCAACATCACCCACCAGAACGAGCGTCCGGTTTCGGACATTTGAATCAAAGCTAGCAGCGCGGCAGGGAGGAATCCCAGCACTTGGACATAGGGAACAAAGCTAATGAGGCCTACCAGACATCCCATTCCGATGGGCATGGGGAGATCGATAATCCAAAAACCGATGGAAAACATCAGGGCATTGCTCATTGCAACCAAAGCCTGTCCACGGAAATAGCCACGCATGCCCGTTTCTACATCATTCATCAGTTGCGAGAGGAAGCCTCGCCAAGCTCGGGGGATATAGCCCAACCAGCCATGCGCAAAACGCTCGTAGTCGATGAGCAGGAAAATGAAGTACAAAATACCAATCGTCGAGCCGATGAGACTCAGCATGACATTGGCCGTAGATAACAGAACGTCCCATACTTGGGGCACTGTCGAACGCAGTGCATTGAACATGTTCTTCTCGCGCAAGAGGCCCTCTAAGTTAAGACTATCGACCCATGAGGTAACCAAATCGTGTAGCCAGGGTGGTAGCCCCAAGGGGTTTTCGCTTTCCTGCATGTGGCGTAGCGTGGCATCTTTGATATGGCTCACACTGTCCACAACGATAGGAGCAAAGAGCCAGACGACTCCTCCACCCACCAATGCCGTGACAAAGATGGTGAGCACAGCGGCCAAAGGACGGTTGCAGATGCGACATTTTTGCTCGAAAAAATGCACAATAGGAATGAGAATCCATGCTCCAACCCAAGCCACCAGAAAAGGAATGAGGATGGCACTCAGCCAGTGAAGGGCAAAGCCCAATCCAATGATAAGGGCTATAAAAATGATGCCTCGTATGAAGCGATCGAAGGTGATTTCTTGTTGTAGAAATTGCATAAAGAAAGATGTTGATGATGGCTGCAAAGTTAGTCGATTTTGGTTCAGAAAACGAAGTTTTGCCCTTTTTATTTGTCGCAAAACTTAGAAACGCTTACTTTTGCAAGCAGGATAGGGGCTCAACTTCTTGCGAAAGCCCGTTTTGGTAATCACACATTTAGGCTATGCTCTACCTCATTCCGACCCCTGTGGGCAACCTTGAAGACATCACGATGCGTGCCCTTCGCTTGCTGCGCGAGGTCGATGTGGTACTGGCCGAAGATACGCGCACCAGTGGCCTACTTTTGAAGCACTATGACATCGCTGCTCGTTTGGTGAGCCACCATAAATTCAACGAGCACCAAACGGCCGAAGCCTTTGCCGCTCGCTTGGCCGCCGGCGAAACGATGGCACTCATCAGCGATGCGGGCACGCCTGCCATTAGCGATCCTGGCTTTTTGCTTGTTCGTGCGGCCATAGCCCGAGGAGTTGAAGTGCAATGTCTTCCTGGTGCTACGGCTTTTGTTCCAGCTTTGGTGGCGAGTGGCTTGCCGTGCGAACGATTTTGTTTCGAGGGTTTTCTTCCTCAAAAGAAAGGACGCCAATCCAAACTGGATGCGCTGCGCGAGGAAGAGCGCACGATGGTGTTTTACGAGAGTCCTCATCGGGTGTGCAAAACGCTGGAACAGATGGCGGCTACTTTTGGTGGCGAGCGACCTTGTGCTGCCTGTCGTGAAATCTCCAAATTGCACGAGGAATGTGTGCGAGGCACCTTGACAGAAGTGCTGGCCCATTTTGAACACCAAGAGCCTCGCGGCGAATTTGTCTTGGTCGTGGCGGGATGCAGCTCCTCTGCAACGAGTGAATCCAAAACCTCCCGTGTCGTACAGACCGACCCCATAACGGGGCAACCTATCCAAGGTTCAACCTCCTCCGAAATCGTGGCAGACAAAGCAACTCTACGCAAGAGCAAGCGTCATCGCTAATTGACTTTGATGGTTCGCTGCCGAATTGTTTGCGTAGTGCTTTGCAATCCTATCATTCGATACACTTATTTTACATCACCATGAAAAAAATCCTCTTTATCTTCATCGCCATGCTAGGCATCGGCAGTATGACTTCGTGTGAGACGAAGAAGGAACAAGCTCAAAATGGCCTCACCATGGCCGATTCGCTACAACAGATTGTCAATCAGAAGGACAATGAGCTGAACGATATGGTGTCTACACTCAATGAAATACAAGAAGGCTTCCGCCAAATCAACGAAGCACAAGGACGCATCACCGTCGAGCGCCAAAAGGGCGAACAAAATCGCCGCTCGGTCATCGTCGAGGATATGAAGTTCATCCAGCAAACCATGCGTTTGAACAACGAACTCATCGAAAATCTGCGCAATCAAGTGAAGCAGTCTAAGTCGGCCAATAGCAAATTGCGTCAGACGATGGAGGCTACCATCGCTTCGCTCACCAGCCAGCTCGACGACCTCAATAAGCAAATGGAAGACCTCCGCAGCCAACTCGCAGCCAAGGACATTACCATTGCTGAGCAAGGCGAAGAAATTGGCAACTTGAAGAGCAATGTAAGTGCCCTTTCTGTGCAAAACGAAGTGAAGGCACGCACCGTGGCTACGCAGGACAAAGAGCTCAACACGGCCTACTACGTCTTTGGAACAAAGAGCGAACTCAAGGAGCAGAACATCCTTAAAAGCGGAGAAGTGTTGCGCGACGGTAGCTTCAACAAAGACTACTTCACCCGCATTGACATCCGCGTAGACAAGATCATTAAGCTCTATTCTAAGCGCGCAGAGTTGCGCACCACTCACCCCGAGGGTAGCTACTCGCTCGATAAGGATGCCAAGGGGCAATATACCTTGCGCATCACCGATCCTGAGCGCTTCTGGAGTGTGAGCAAGTATCTCGTGATTATCGTGAAGTAATCTTCACTCGTTACTATTGAAAAACTCTTCAGGCTCGTTGGTCATCGTGGCGAACAATCCCGAAGAGTTTTGTCTTTATTTTTCCTCTCCTTTCAACACACAGACTACAAGACGATGAAAAAACTAATCCCCATTCTTTTCCTTTCGGCCATGCTCAGCCTGAGCAGTTGTGGCAGTTATAATGCTTGGGACCGTGCTGCAACAGGCAGCATAATCGGGGCTGCTTTCGGCACCATTGTCGGTGCCGTGGTGGGTGGCTCAGAAGGGGCCGACGCTGGCAATCTTATCGGAACCGTGGCTGGGGCGGCAATCGGTGCAGCCTCGGGTGCAGAGGAAGACCGCCGTCGTGCCGAACATTACGAACGTCTGCGAGCTGTCGAGGCGCAAAATGACTACTACAACAACTTGCGGCCTTATGGCACAGAAACAGAGTTGGTGAACTATACCCGCCTTGATGAGGCCGATTTCGTGTCGGGCAACAATATGCCTTTGGAGGTGAGCCGCCTCGCCTTTTCCGACTCCGACGGCGATCGTATGCTTTCGCCTGGCGAACGGGCGCAAATCTCCTTCGAAATCTACAATGCGGGTCATGAAGTGGCGCGCAACATCGCTCCTCTCGTGAGCTGCAACTATAAGCGTGTAGACCTTTCTCCGGCGGCCATCATCGGTAGTATCCCTCCTGGAAGAAGCGTGCGCTACAAAGTGGCTGTCGTGCCGCGCGACAATGCGCGTAGCCGCACGGTGACTTTTCAAGTCGCTTTTCCCGATGCTAAGGGGCGTCCCATGATGGTCAAAACGCTTCCCGTGCGCATTGTAGACTAAACCATTTTATGAAGCAACATTATCGTGCGACTTTGCAACTTGGGTTCCCAATTGCCGCAGGGCAGTTGGGAACTATCGTGCTGGCCTTTGCCGATACCATTATGGTGGGGCACTATGGCACGGCCGAACTCGCGGCTGCCTCCTTTGTGAATGGAGTGTTCAATCTGGCCACGATGATCATTTTGGGCTATAACTACGGCCTTACCCCCATCATTGCGGCCCATGAGGGCCGCGGCGAGCAGGTCGCGGCGGGCTGGGCTTTGCGTTGTGGGTGGCGAGCCAACTTGCGCTTTGGTAGCGTGCTGTTGTTGCTGTTTGCCTTGCTCTATTTTGTGCTCGATCGTTTGGGGCAGCCAGCCGAATTGCTTCCGCTCATGCGGCCCTACTACCTTGTGATGTGGAGCTCCTTGTGGTTTGTCCTGCTGTTTGGCGTGTTGCGTCAATTTACCGATGCGCTCACCCATACGCGCCTTTCGATGTGGCTGCTTTTGGGAGGCAATCTGCTCAACATCGCCCTCAACTATTTGCTCATTTTTGGTCATTTAGGGTTTCCTGAATGGGGGCTTTGGGGAGCAGGTATCGCCACGCTGACGAGTCGCGTGTGCATGGCACTCGTGCTTTTATTCCTCATCGTGGGGCACCCTCGCTATGCTCCCTATCGCCAATTCCCCTCCTCGCCCAGCACGTTTACAGCAGCCTGTGTGCACCGCCAATCTTGGCCTGTGGCCGCGCAGATGGGCATGGAGGCCTCGGCCTTCAGCTGTTCCTCGCTCATGGCGGGCTGGCTGGGAGCATTACCACTTGCTGCCTATCAAGTGCTCATTGCCCTTGGCCACTTGGGCTTTTTGCTCTATTACAGCATGGGGGCTGCAGTGAGCATACGCATCGCCCACTTCTTGGGGATGAGCGATGCTCCGAGTGCCCTGCTGGCGGGACGAGCAGGCCGCAATGTCTTGCTGCTCTGCGCCCTCTTGGTCTCGCTCGTGTTTGGTTTGGGCGGTCGCCAGCTGTTGGGCGTGTTTAGCAGCGATGCTGCAGTCGTATCTGCCGCCACGGCCATTCTCTTGCCACTCGTGGTCTATCAGCTTTTCGACGCCATGCAGGTGTGCTATGCCAATGCTCTTCGGGCCACGAGTCGTGTGCGTCCCATGACGTGGATAGCCTTTGTCGCCTATTTGCTCGTTGGCTTGCCCTGTTCCTATCTGTTAGCCTTTCCGCTTCATTTGGGTTTGCAGGGGCTTTTTCTCTCGTTTAGCATTAGTTTGGGGGTTGCGGCTTGGCTATTTCGGCGCTACTATCATCGTGCTCTGTCGCACTTTTGAGGCATAGACTGTTGCTCATCGTTTTTTGTTGTCGCATAGGTGCGAAGTTCTAAGACCTACTTCTTTGCCTCGTGATGATTTTCGTTCTCCCTTCTAAGGGGTATACATACGTGGCAGCTTGAATAAATGCCCTTTAGAGGAGTGGTTTTAGGAAAGTTTTTCTTAAAAATCGTAGTGCCAAGGGCCTTGATTGAGCCATGAGTCGTGTGTGGCGAGGCAAGGAAAACGGAGTTTAGCGCGAAAAGTATCTTTACTTCTCGAGGACTATCGGGGAAGAGCATCCGCGCTGCGAGCTGTAAAATTCTACGTGCGTCGTAGAAAATCCTGGCTCGCAGCGCGGATGTTTTTTCTCCCATCGCGAATCGAAAGGAAGGAAGTGGGAGATAGCTTCACGCAGGCGCGTGTGTTGTCTACCTTTAGGGCTTGTTTTTTTGCTTCCACTCCTTCCAATGCCGATGCTAATTGCCTGATTGTTAATCTATACTGCTGTGGAAGGGAAGTTTGTGATTGCGCGCTTGGGTGTGGAAGAAAAATCCGAGCTCCTCGCTCGTAAAACAAAAAAGTGGAAGTGTAGTGGAGGAGAAAATGGAAGGGGCTTCCATCTCACTTTTTGTTGATTTCCAGATGTTTGGGTAGATTGCTGGAAGCAGTGGAAGTAAAAAACAAGATGCCATAAGGGGCGTGCGCGTACGCGCGCGAGGTATCCTGCCTATGCCCAAAAAGAAAAGCACCCAAACTCCGAAGAGATTGGGTGCTGGAGTAGCGAGGCCGGGGATTGAACCCGGGACCTCAGGATTATGAATCCTGCGCTCTAACCATCTGAGCTACCTCGCCATCATTACTGATTTGCGTGTGCAAAAGTAGAAAGATTTTCTGAAACAACCAAAGTTTTGCTCCGAAAACTTGCAAAAAACTTGTCGCAGTGGTATTTCTTCGACAATGGACGAGAGTTTTTGGCCAATAAACACTACCTTTGTAAGCGAATAAACAAATATGTAGATTACCCATGGAACAGCAAAACATTGGCACGCGTTGCGTGCAAGCTGGCTGGACGCCTACCAAAGGCGAACCTCGCCAAGTCCCTATCATACAGAGCACCACTTTCAAATATGACAATAGCGAGCAAATGGCTCGTCTTTTTGATTTGGCCGAAACGGGCTATTTTTACTCGCGCCTCCAAAATCCGACCTGCGACCACGCAGCGGCAAAAATCGCTAATTTAGAAGGAGGAGTTGCCGCTATGCTCACCTCGAGCGGTCAGGCTGCCACTTTCTTTGCTGTGTTCAACATTGCAGAAGCTGGCGATCATATCGTGGCCTCTAACAATATCTATGGAGGAACCTTCAACCTCTTGGGAGTGACCCTCAAGAAGATGGGGGTAGACTGCACTTTTGTCGACCCCGAATGGAGCGATGAACAAATCAATGCAGCCTTCCAGCCCAATACGAAACTCTTCCTGGGCGAAACCATTTCCAACCCCGCTGGTCATGTGTGCGACATCGAGCGCCTTGCAGGCCTCGCTCACAGTCATGGGGTGCCCCTCATCATTGACAACACGTTTGCCACCCCCATCAATTGCCGCCCCTTCGAGTGGGGAGCCGACATCGTGATTCACTCCACGACCAAATATATGGATGGTCACGGGCAGTGTGTGGGTGGTTGCATCGTAGATAGCGGAAAGTTCGATTGGATGGCCCATGCCGACAAGTTCCCAGGCCTTTGCCAGCCTGATGCCTCCTACCATGGCTTGACCTATGCCAAGGATTTCGGCGCTGCAGGCTATATTGTCAAAGCCATCGCGCAACTCATGCGCGACTTGGGATGCTGCCAAAGCCCTCAAAATGCCTATTTGCTCAATGCGAATATCGAGAGCCTTCACTTGCGTATGCGTCAGCATGTGGCCAATGCCCAGGCCGTGGCCGAGATGCTGGAGGCCGACGAACGCGTGGCTTGGGTGAATTATGCAGGATTGCCCAATAATAAGAACTATGCCTTGGCACAGAAATATCTGCCGCAGGGAGGCTGTGGGGTCGTGAGCTTCGGCCTGAAGGGAGGGCGCGAAGAGGCTGTGCGCTTCATGGATGCGCTGAAACTTGTGAGCATTGCTACGCACGTGGCCGATGCCAAGAGTTGTGTGCTTCATCCTGCGAGCCACACGCACCGCCAGCTCACCGACGAACAGCTCAAGGCCGCAGGCATCGCTCCCGATTTTATTCGTCTTTCGGTAGGTATCGAGGATGCTCAAGACATTTTAGCCGATTTGCGTCAAGCACTCGAGCAGGTGTTCTAAGATTGTCCCATGCACGAGCTTATCACCATTCTCGGCCCCACGGCCTGCGGTAAAACTTCCTTTGCTGTGGCCTTGGCCAGTCGTTTGGGAGCCGAGATTATTAGTGCCGACTCGCGGCAACTTTATCGGCGCATGGATTTGGGCACGGGCAAGGATTTAGCCGACTATCGTCTGCCCGATGGAACGCTGATTCCCTACCACCTGATTGACATTGTGGAGCCAGGCGAAAAGTACAACCTCTATCGCTATCAGCAAGACTTCTTGGCGGCCTACGAAGAGATTCGTCGTTGCGGAAAGCGAGTGGTGGTGTGCGGAGGAACGGGCTTGTATCTCGAAAGCATAGTGCGCAGCTACAACATTAGCCATGTGCCTCAAGATGAGGCCTTGCGGCAGCGTCTCGAGGGCAAAAGCCTTGAGGAACTCACCGAGATACTCGCAAAACTCAAGGCTCAATCGGGCACACAGTTGCACAATCATACCGATGTAGACTCTTGCAAGCGAGCCATTCGTGCCATTGAAATTGAGGAACACAATTTGCGTCAACCCGTAGGCCAGCGAGAGTTTCCCGCTTTTAGTAGTATCAATCTGGGATTGACCCTCTCTCGAGAACTGCGTCGTGAACGCATCACGCGTCGCCTGCACGACCGTTTGGCTGCAGGCATGGTCGATGAAGTGCGGGCCTTGCTGGACGAAGGCATCGCTCCCGAGGACTTGATTTACTACGGTCTGGAATATAAATTCCTTACGCTTCATGTCATTGGCCAATTGTCTTACGAGGAGATGGTGTCGCAACTCGAAACAGCGATTCATCAGTTTGCTAAGCGGCAAATGACTTGGTTCCGAGGTATGGAACGCCGCGGCTGTCCCATTCATTGGATTGAGTCTACGCTGCCCATGGAGCAAAAAGTGGAGCAGGCGTTGGAAATTCTCGGGAGAATGAGCTGAACGAGAGTTCGCTTTGCCCGAGGGCTTCTTTCATAAAAAGTGTATGTACGAGCGCAGTTCTCCAACGGAGAGCTGCGCTCGTACTTGTAGGTAAGCCCATTGCTTGGTAGCCTATTCTGCGAATTCGGAGGTGTTTTGTGTTTATTTTGTTGAGTAGACATTTCATTTTTATATAAATACGAATTAAATTTTGGTGGTATCAGTTTAAGTTTCTAATTTTACGGCGAAATCCTTACGCTTCTTCCGCTTCTCCTTATGACGAAGTACAATAAGGTTGAGGAAGCGAGTGCATCGACTTCTTGGAAACCCTTGGTACTTTGAATGCTCTTCAAAGTCCTGCTTTTGTTTAATCTAATTCTTATTTCCTATGAAGAGCACAGTTCTCCCTTTGTGGCCGACGGGAAAACTTCCTTTTTCCCTCTCTGCTCCCTTGTGCTTAGTGTGTGCGATGAGTCTTGCTCCCTCGGGGCAGATTCAAGCCGAGAGTTCGACCTTGAAGCATCCTGAATGGATGGGGCAAACTCCCCAACAGCGTCAAGTAGGTGTACGTGTCAAAGGTGTGGTTCGTGACCAAAATGGCGAGCCCCTCTCGGGCGTGGTCATTCGTGACGAAAGCAATCCTCGCACCGCTACGGTGAGCGACAATAATGGTCGCTTCTCCTTGAGCGGTATCAGAGGGAAGCACATCACTGTGCACTATGTAGGGTTTGCTACACAGACCGTTCCCGTGGGCAATGGTGAGGTGGATGTACAGCTCAAGGAGAGCAACAACAATCTTGCCGAAGCCGTCGTTGTGGGATATGGCAAGCAGGCCAAAGCCAACTTGACGGGTGCTGTAGCACAAATCAAAAGCGAAGAATTACAGGCCCGTCCCGTACAGAATGTTTCGTCGGCCTTACAAGGCTTGATGCCTGGTGTAACCATCACTTCGGGCCAGGGACGTCCGGGACAAGATGGATCGACGATTCGTGTGCGCGGTGTCGGTACGCTCAACAATTCCAATCCTTACATTTTGGTCGATGGTATCGAAACGGGTACGCTCAATAGTATAGACCCCAACGATATTGAAAGTATTTCGGTCTTGAAAGATGCCGCCTCGGCAGCTATTTATGGTTCGAAGGCCTCCAATGGTGTGATTCTCATCACCACCAAGCGAGGTAAAGTGGGGCGTCCCATTGTTACCTACAATGGCAACGTAGGTTTTCTTGATGCAACGAAGCTCGTGGAGCGGTTGGGTTCTGGCGAATATGCAAAGATGCTCAACGATGCCCTTACGAGCAATGGCAAGCAGCCACGTTGGAGTGAGGAAGCCATCAAAAAGTTTAACGATGGTAGCGATCCCGACAACTATCCCAATTCAGATTGGTATGGGCTGGCCTTCAAAACCGGCGTGCAACACACCCACTCGTTTAATGTGACCGGAGGTACCGACGCTGTGAAATATATGGCCGCTGCCAGCTATATGGACCAAGAAGGCATTTTGGCTTCGTCGGGACGTCAAAAGTTCAACATTCGTACCAATCTTGATTTTACCTTCTCTCCCCGTTTCACGGGACATGCTGGCATCAATTACATCAAGGACTCCAACCAAGACCCCAACAATAACTACGTGGGTGGTGGCTCTGACCAAATCATTCGTCAGCTCAACATTATAGCTCCTTGGATTGCGGCGCGCAAGAGCGATGGTACTTGGGGCACGATAGGCGATGGCAACCCCATTGCTTGGCTTGACCAAGACCAACCCGTGAAGCGCGACAATAGCTACGTAACAGCCAATCTGGGACTGGACTATAAACTCATGGAGGGACTGGCTGTGAGTGTGAAGTTTTCTCACCTATCGGGTGGGCAGCACTACAAGGCTTTCCTCAAGGAGTTTGCTTACAATCCTAACAAACGCACCAATCCCAACAACCTGAACGAGACCTATTTCGACTGGCAACGCAACAACTTTGACGCCCTGCTCAACTACGACAAGCAAGTAGGAGTACATGGTTTCAAGTTGCTGGCGGGCTATCATGCTGAGGCTTACGACTACAATGAATTGTCGGGCTATCGCAAAAACTTTGCAGGCAACGCACTCGACGATATGAATGCGGGCGATGCTTCCAGCTCTACCAATGGCGGATTTAGTCGCGAACTCAATATGATGAGCTGGTTTGGCCGTTTCAACTATGACCTCATGGGGCGCTATCTCTTTGAGGCCAACCTCCGTGCCGACGCTTCTTCTCGCTTTGCCAAGGGACATCGTTGGGGCACTTTCCCCTCCTTCTCTGCCGCTTGGCGCATTTCGGAAGAGCAATTCATGCAAGCCAGTCGCGATTGGCTGGGCTACTTGAAGATTCGTGCTTCGTGGGGTTTGCTCGGTAACCAAGATGCTCTCAACGACTATTATCCTGCCCTCAATGTTTACAACACGGATGCTCTCTCCATTCTTGGTGGAACGCCCACGCCAGGCTACTACCAGAAGAGCTACAAGATGAAGAGCATCTCTTGGGAAAAATCTCGCACTTGGGGCGTGGGTGCCGACTTTGAAGTGTTTGGACAGCTCTCGGGAAGCATTGACTACTACGACCGCGAAACGACGGGCATCATCATGAAAGTGCCTGCTCCTGCCGAATTCCAATTGGGCGACTATTTTGACAATGTCGGTGCGATGCGCAACCGTGGTGTCGAGCTCTCCTTGGCCTACAACAAACGCTGGGGCGATTGGAACTTTGGCTTGCAAGGCAACGTATCCTACAACAAGAACGAACTTCTCAATTTGGGTGGTGTACAGTCCATGCCCGATGGCAACAAACGTCGCGAAATCGGCTATGCCCTCGACAGCTATTATGTGTACGAGACCGATGGCTTCTTTGCCAGCGACGAGGCGGCCAAGGCTTGGATGGGCCAATATAAGGGCCGTCCAGGATATCCTTTCGGAAGTTACGAGTTCAGAGCGGGCGATCTCATCTATCGCGACACCAATGGCGATGGCATGATGACGGCCGACGACCGCACGATGCACAACTCTTCGACCCCCGCTTGGGTGTTTGGTGCTGTGCTCAATGCTTCTTGGCGCAACTTTGACTTCCAAGCCATTTTCTCGGGCTATGCTCAAGCGGCACGCGTCATCAACCAAGAAGTCTATGGCGACTTCCGTGGCGACAATTCTCACCCCTCTACCATTTGGCGCGACTCTTGGACCTACAATCCCAGCAATCCTCAAATGCCTCGTATCAGCGAGAGCAACACCTCTTATAGCCATCCTCAAAAGGTGATGAGCGACTTCTGGCTGGCCAATACTTCTCACTTGCGCCTGAAGAACTTGCAAATCGGCTACACTCTTCCCACTGCTTGGGCCAAGGCTATCGGCACGAGCAAGGTGCGCTTCTACTATTCTGTGGAAAATCTCCTCACGATCGATGCTATGAAGGTCAATATCGATCCAGAAATCAGCTCCGAGCGCGGTTCGAGCTATCCTCTCATTCGCACCAACTCGTTAGGACTTTCCATCACTTTCTAATGTACCCTTTACTTCTAAATACGTAACATTATGAAACGCATCATATATGCCGCTTTGGCACTTTGCCTCACGGCCACCTCGTGTTCCGATTTTCTCGAAACGACTCCTCGCGATGCTCTTTCTCCCTCCACCACTTGGAAAACGGCCGAAGATGTCGACAAGTTTGTCGTGGGCTGCTACGAAGACTGGGGCAACTTGTGGGGTGTGCATTTGCTCTACATGGATGCTGCTTCCGACATCGCCTACAATAACTTCCCTTGGGAAGGATGGACGGTCATCGGCAACGGCTCGTGGACCGAGAGCGACACGGGTTCCGATCTCTACGACTACGGAGTCATTGCTCGTTGCAACAACGTAGTGGACAACATTGACCGCGCCACTTTCCCCAACGAGAAGGTCAAAAACAATCTTCTTGGACAGGCGCTGGCCATTCGTGCCTACTCTTACATGAACATGAACTTCTGGTATGGAGGTGTGCCCATCATTGAGCACTTGTTTGAAAATGCCGAAGCTGCCAAAGTGCCTCGCAACACCGAAGCCGAAGTTTGGGATTTTGTGAACAAGGATATCGACCGCGCCATCTCCCTGCTCGACGAAAAGCCCGCCAAGTACGGCCGCATCGCCAAAGGAGCTGCCTTGGCCATCAAGATGCGCGCCTCCTTGTATCAAGGCAAATGGGACGAGGCTGCCAAGGCCGCCAAGGATATCATGATCCTCAATCAGTATCGGTTGGACAAGAACTATGCCAACGTCTTCAACGTGCATCAAACCAGTCCTGAGCACATCGCTGTGCACTCCTACGACAAAACGCAGCGCACGCTCTACACCCTCGGGCAGTTCTTCAACAATGGCGAGGGCGGATGGTCCAGTGTGGTACCCACGCAGGCACTTATCGATCAGTATCTCATGATCGACGGCCAACCCAAGGAGACTTCCCCCCTTTACGATGCGGCCCATCCCTTTGCCAATCGTGACCCACGCATGAGTATGACGGTGCTCTATCCTGGCTGCAATTTCCAAGGCAAAGTGTTCAACACACTCGACCAAGAAATCGACGGGAAGAAAAATCCCAACTATCCCACCTCGGCCGATAACGCGTCGAAAACCTCTCTCACGTGGAGCAAATATGTAAGCTCAGTGGTACCTGCCGATATGTGGGCTTCGCCCGCCAATATCGTGGTGTTCCGCTATGCCGAAGTCTTGCTGACTCGCGCCGAGGCTCTCAACGAGAAAAATGGCCCCAGCGAAGAGGTCTACACGCTTATCGACCAGTTGCGCCAACGTGTCAAAATGCCTCTCGTAGACCGCGCTGCCTATGCCACGCAGGAAAGCCTTCGCGAACTCATTCGTCGCGAGCGTTGCGTGGAGCTGGCAGGAGAAGGTTTGCGCCGTGCCGACATCGTGCGCTGGAAGGATAGCAAGGGCGAAATGTTGGCCATGACCCTCCTGAATGGCACCTTGAACCGCATCACAGGCACGGTCAATGCCCAGGAGAGCAATCCCGAAAAACGAGCTACCATAGCCAAGAGTGTGGCTAAGATTGAAACGCGATTGTTCAAGCCTCACTATCGTTATTACCCCATTCCTCGCAAAAATCGCGAGCGCAATCCCAAGCTCACCCAAAATCCTGGATATTAACGCTTGGAGCGTGTGCGACGGCGGCTTTGTGCATCGCACCCACTGAATTTTGAAGAGAAGCTGTGTCGAAACGCTCGTTTTGACACAGCTTCTTGCTGTTGCATTCGTAGCTCGTTGGCGTGAAGCTCTCGAAATGCAGCGTGCCGCCCATGTTGCTCCATAAGTGTTCGCCGGCTTTATTGCGTCGAGTGGGGCGATGAGTCTTTTGTCTATGAGCGCACCTTGTTTTTTCGACGCATCGTTGTCGCCTATCTCTCTTGTAGCATCCAACTCGCAGCGCCGTTTTTCGCGGTGGGAAGCAGAATTTTTTCCTTCCCACTTTCGTATGTCGGATTGCGAGTTTCGTAGGAGCGAATCCATTACCTGCCAAAACTTACGCGCGTGCGCGCGCATCCCCTTCTTATAGTTCTGTTTTTTACCTCCATTGCTTCCATTTTAGGGGTAATGTGTTGATTTTTAAGGAAAAAACTTGTTGCTTTTGCTTCCACATGGCTTCCACTTCCTTCCCCTCTTTCCAACGATGAGAGAGTAGGGCGTGTGGAGGGAAAAAGGCACAAGTATAGGCTTTGTGGAAGCGAAATGTAGATTTGCTTCCACAGGTTGATGGCCTGAAATACAGTCGTTTAACTCTCTTTGTGGAAGCAGTGGAAGTAAAATGCAGGTGCATAAGGGGAGCGTGCATGCGCGCGCGAAAGCTTTGGAGCCTTGTGCACGGGGCTAAGAAAAGGCTGCATGCCAGGCGCGTAGCCCGAAAAAAAATCGTATTTTTGCTGCGACTTATATCGTAGTGCACTTTCATGTTCCGCATCAAACGACTTGACCGATTTATCCTTGCTCAGTTCCTACAGCTCTTTGTAGGTGCTTTCTTCATCTGTCTGTTCGTTTTCATGATGCAGTTCACGTGGCGTTACATCAACGACCTCGTTGGCAAGGGGCTCACGCTCGACATCTTGGCGCAGTTTTTCTGGCACATGGGCATCACGCTCGTGCCCACCTCCATGCCCCTGGCTGTTTTGCTGGCTTCGCTCATCACCTTTGGCAACATGGGCGAGAAGCTCGAATTGCTCTCCATGAAAGCTGCTGGCGTGTCGCTCGTGCGCATCATGCTGCCCATTCTGCTCGTGGTGGTGCCGCTCACGGGCGTATCTTTTTATTTTCAGAACACCGCAGGGCCCAATGCCTTTCGTTCGCTTCGAGCCTTGCTCATTTCGATCAAGATTTCTCAGCCCGCCGTCGAAATTCCCGAAGGGGTGTTTTATAGTGGAGTGCCCAATGTGAATTTGTATGTAGAGCGCAAAAATGCCGAGACGGGCATGCTCTATCGCACCATCATTTACAAGACCGACCAAGGTTTTGAGCGCGCACAAATCGTGCTGGCCGATTCGGCACGCCTCGAGATGACGGCCGACAAGATGCACCTGCGGCTTTCCCTCTGGTCGGGCGAGCAGTTCCAAAACCTCAAGAGCGATAATCTCTCTGTGTTTAAGGGAGAAAGCGCTCCCTATGACCGCGAAACCTTTGGCTTTAAGGTTTTACTCATCGACTTTGACTCCAACTTCAATAAGCTCGAGGAAGCTCAAATCGGAGCACAACCGCAGGCCAAAAGCATGCAGCAAATCATACACGATGTCGATTCGATGAATCTCTCGGTCGATTCGACGGCCCTTGCCTTTTTCAAAGAGCGCTTGTACCAGCAGAGCTACGGGCGCGTGCTGACGAAAAAGGATTCTCTGGCTGTGCAGCGCGCTTTTCAGCGCAAACCACAAACGCTCGATCAGCTCATGGCAAAACTGCCTAAGGAGCGCGTGCAGCAGGCACAGCAGCAAGCGGTGAGCCAGTTGGAAATGCTGGCTTCCGAGTTTGACTGGCGCACGGAAATAGTGGAAGAGCAAGAATACTTCATTCGTCGCCACTGGGTCGAATGGCACACCAAAATCACGCTTTCCCTCGCCTGTTTGCTCTTCTTTTTTGTCGGAGCTCCGCTGGGAGCAATCATACGCAAAGGAGGCTTGGGCATGCCTACGGTCATTTCGGTGGGCATTTTCATCCTCTACTACATCATCAACGTGTCGGGCATGAAAATGGCACGCGAGGGGAGCATCAGTATGTGGCTGGGCATGTGGATTTCCTCCCTCATTTTGGCACCCGCAGGAGCCTATCTGACCTTCATGGCCAATCGCGATTCGGTGGTTTTCAACTGGGAGCCCTATGTGCAGTTCTGGCGCCGACTCCTCGGTTTGCGCACGCGCCGCAACTTGCTGCGCAAGGAAGTGATTCTCCACGCTCCCGACTATACGTCCAATCTCGACTGGATACAGCGCATACGTCAAGATGCCGAGGAATATGGGCGCAGCAAATGCTTGTGGCTGGCTCCCAATTATTTCCGCCTCTTCTTTCGCACACGACCCGACCATCAAATGGAGCTGCTCAGCGAGCAGATAGAGCGCTTGGTAGAGGATATGAGCAATAGTCGCTCTCCCTACGTCATCAAGCATCTCAACAATCTTCCCTATATCTACGCGCACGCCCATACCACCCCCTTTGAGCATCGTCGCTACAACTGGGCTTTTGGTATTTTTGTACCGTTGGGCTTGCTCCTGTGGGCGCGTTGTTGGCGCTTTCGCCTACGCTTGTTGCGCGACCTGCGCCAAGTGGTGAAATGCTGCAACAGTTTGGAGCGCGACATTCAAGAACTACAAAGTTAGAACCATGCAAGATATTCAACTCTCTACCATAGAGGAAGCCCTCGAGGATTTCCGTCAAGGTAAATTTCTCGTCGTCGTGGACGATGAAGATCGCGAAAACGAAGGCGATCTCATCACGGCTGCCGAGCTGATTACGCCCGAAAAAATCAACTATATGCTACGTTTGGGACGTGGTGTGCTTTGTGCCCCCATCACCAAGGAGCGCTGCCGCGAACTCGAACTCGACCGCCAAGTACAGAGCAATACCTCGGTCTTGGGAACACCTTTCACCGTGACCATCGACCTGCTCGAAGGGTGCACCACGGGAGTTTCCACCCACGACCGCGCTGCTACGATCAAGGCCTTGGCCAATCCTGATGCCCGTCCCGAATGGTTTGGACGTCCTGGTCATATCAATCCGCTTTATGCGCAAGATCGAGGCGTGTTGGCTCGTGCTGGGCACACCGAAGCCGCTGTCGATTTGGCACGCATGGCGGGTTTGCAACCCGTGGCTTGTCTGATTGAGATTCTCAATGAGGATGGTACGATGGCCCGCATGCCTCAACTCTTGGAGTTTGCGCAGCGTGAGCATCTCAAAATCATAACCATCAAGGACCTTATTGCCTATCGTTTGCAGGAGGAAAGCCTTGTAGAACGTGGCGAAGAAGTGGCCATGCCCACCGATTATGGAACCTTCCGTCTCATTCCTTTCCATGAGAAAAGTCGTGGTTTAGATCATGTGGCCCTCTTCAAAGGAACGTGGGAACCTGGCGAACCACTCCTTGTGCGCGTGCATTCGAGTTGCGTCACGGGCGATATCTTCGGGTCGCAGCGCTGCGATTGCGGCGAGCAGTTGCACCGCTCCATGGAACTCATAGAACGCGAGGGCAAGGGAATGATTCTCTACCTCAACCAAGAAGGGCGCGGCATCGGTTTGATGGCCAAAATCGCAGCTTACAAACTCCAAGAAGAAGGCCTGGACACGGTCGATGCCAATGTGCATTTGGGCTACGACCCCGATGAGCGCGACTATGGTGTAGGCGCGCAAATCTTGCGCGAACTGGGCGTCACGAAGATGCGTCTCATCACCAACAATCCCGTGAAGCGAGTGGGGCTTGAGGCTTATGGCCTTGAAATCGTCGAAAACGTGCCTATGGAAATCCAGCCTACTCCCTACAACGAACGTTACTTGCGCACCAAGCAAGAGCGCATGAGCCATACCTTGCACTTTAACAAATAAAACAGAACGACTATGTATCCCGAAAACAACTATTCTCGCAGCTATACCGTGCCTGGTCGCGGTCGCACGCTCTCCCTGCCCAAGGTAATGCAAAATGTGTACATTTGGATGGCTCTCGCCTTGACCATGACTGGGCTTACGGCCATGGCTGTGGCCACACAACCTCAAATCATCTCGGCGCTTTATGGCAATAGCTTCCTACTTTGGGGCTTGTTGCTTGCCGAAATAGGTCTCGTCGTTTATCTCTCGTCGCGCATCATGCGTATGAGCTTCACCACGGCAGGTTTGCTTTTTGCACTGTATGCCGTGCTCAATGGCGTAACACTGTCGGCCATTTTCCTGATTTATACGGCCGAGAGCATCGCTCAGACCTTCTTTATTACTGCAGGCACTTTTGGAGCGATGGCAGCAGTAGGGCTTTTTGTCAAGAAAGACCTTTCTGGCTTGGAGCGCTTTCTATTCATGGCACTCATTGGTTTGATTGTTGCTTCGTTGGCCAACTGGTTTTTTAAGAGCGAAGGTCTTGCTCTCGTGCTCAATTATGTCGGTGTGCTCCTTTTCGCAGGACTTACCGCCTACGATACGCAAAAAATCAAGGTGATGCTCCAGCAAGCAGGTCAGGAAGAGAGCGAAAGCACCATGAAGATAGCGCTTTTGGGTAGTCTTACGCTCTATCTTGATTTCATCAACCTCTTCCTTTATTTGCTGCGCTTCTTCGGTTCCCGCGACTAATTTTAGCACCATTTTATTATCCATTTATCCATAGCACTATGCAACTTTCAGCTCTCATCAATCGCTTGGCACCTTCGGCCACCTTAGCCATGTCGCAAAAAAGTGCCGAACTCAAAGCTCAAGGCATCGACATTATCAACTTGAGTGTGGGGGAACCCGACTTCAATACGCCCGATCACATCAAGGAGGCTGCCAAAACGGCCATCGACCAAAACTGGTCGCGCTATAGCCCCGTGCCCGGTTATCTCGACCTGCGCGAAGCCATCTGTGAGAAACTGAAACGTGAAAATGGCTTGGACTACACACCTGCGCAAATCGTTGTAGCCAATGGTGCGAAGCAAGCCGTGTGCAACGCGCTGCTCGCCTTGGTAAATCCTGGCGACGAAGTGATTATTCCCGCTCCCTATTGGGTGAGCTATCCCGATATGGTGCGTATGGCCGACGGGACTCCCGTGACCATTCCTGCGAGCATCGAGCAAGATTTCAAAATCACTCCTGCCCAACTCGAAGCGGCCATCACTCCCCGCACACGCGCCATTATTCTTTGCTCTCCCTCTAATCCCACAGGTTCGGTGTATAGTGCTGAGGAGCTTGAAGGCCTCGCTGCCGTGCTTCGTCAGCACCCTCAAGTAATGGTCATTGCCGACGAAATCTACGAGCACATCAACTACGTAGGCAAGCACGCCTCTATTGCCACTTGCGAAGGAATGTTGGAACGTACGGCAATCATCAATGGCGTGTCCAAGGCCTATGCCATGACAGGCTGGCGCATCGGATTTGTGGCCGCTCCTTTGGCATTGGCTAAGGGCATCAACAAGCTGCAAGGCCAGTACACCTCGGGCCCTTGCTCTGTATCGCAAAAAGCCTCGGTAGCTGCTTTCTCGGGCGACCAAGCCCCTGTCGAAGAGATGCGCCAAGCCTTCGAGCGTCGCAAGGAACTCATTGTTCGTCTGGCCAAAGAAGTGCCCGGTTTTGAGGTGAACAATCCTCAAGGTGCTTTCTACCTTTTCCCCAAGTGCTCGGCCTACTTTGGCAAGCGTTATGGCGATAAGGTGATCAACACCTCCGACGATTTTGCCCTTTTCCTCCTCGAAGAAGCTCACGTGGCTTGCGTAGGTGGCGATAGTTTTGGTAGCCCCGAATGCTTCCGCATGAGCTATGCCACGAGCGATGAGAATATCGTTGAGGCCATGCGTCGCATCAAGGCTGCTTGCGAAAAGTTGGCTTAAACCTCTTGCTTTTCTCGCATTGGGAGAGAAGTATATCCCCGTCCACAAGGCCGCATCTTCTCGTTGAGGGTGCGGCCTTGTTTTATGTTTTGTCCTCTCTCGTGTGCGCACGCGCGCGCACTCTCTTAAATTGTTCTTTGTGTTTTGCTTCCATTGCTTCCATTTTTAAGACAACTGTTTGTTTTTCAGCAGACTAAGTGTGGAAGCACTTTCGCTTTTGCTTCCACACATACACCCTCTTCGTTTGTTCCATATTCATCATAATGTGGAGGAGGCAATTTGTTTTGCTTCCATATCGAATCTTTTTGATAATAAGGGAGATAAGTTGTTTTGTGGAGGCGATGGACGTAAAAATAAATATCGTAAAGGAGAGGATGCGCGTGCGCGTGAGGCAGAAACATTCGTGTGGGGGCATTTGTTGTGAAGAGTGCGTGTCCTCATCCACAGTTTTGTCAATTCTCTTCGCCTGTGTTTTCTACCCAAAGCTGCGACTCACTTTGCAAAATCTGCGTGCGTCGTAGAAAATTCTCCTTCCCACGCAGGATTTTTTCCTTCCCACGCAGGAATTTGGAGGTGTGATGTGAGTTGTTTTTCTCGCTTTGTGATTTATCCTGACAGGGTAGAATGGAGTTTTTTGAGAAGGCGATGTCCATGGAGCGTCTTTGTCAGGAGCGCGCGAAGCTTCCTGAGGAGTCCTTCCGATGGCACGAAGTTTGCAGAAGAACAAGTAGACGAAGCCTTTGTGTTGCAGAAAAGTAATTGCCAGAGGAAGTTTTGTCAATCGCCCGAAAGTAGGTATCTTTGCAATCTCTGTTTGCCCGCTTCTTTCTCTTGGCGAAAGTCGCTGTAGCGGCACTCATTTCAACCTTTCAAAATTAGCATTCAAAAGTCCATTCCTATATGACTAAAGACCTCATAGACATCATCATCGACGGCATTCAAGATAAGAAAGGCCGCAACATCACCGTGGCCGATCTTAGTGCCATCGTTACTGCTCCTACCGAAGCTTTTGTGATCTGCACCGCAGGTTCGCCTGCACAGATGGATAGCATCATCGATAGCATCGAAAATGCAGCTCGCACTCGTGCTGGCGAACGTCCATCGGCCATTGCTGGTCGTCAAAATGCCCAGTGGGTGGCCATGGACTTTGGCAGCGTCATGGTACACGTTTTTCTGCCCGAAGTGCGCGAGTTCTACGACCTCGAGCACCTTTGGGACGATGCCGCAATCACACAAATCCCCGATCTCGACTAAATTATGCCCATCTCTCCCTCACAATCCCCACAGGGGAAGGACCCCAAGATGCCTCGGTTCAACTTGAACTGGGTGTACATCGTTGTGATTGCACTGCTGGCTTTCATGCTCTGGCAGGGCAACGAAAATCCCGGTAGCTACGACAAGAGCGTGAGCTATTCGGAGGTGAAACAATACATCAAAAATGGCTATACGACCTCCGTCACCGTCAACAAAACCGACGGAGTGGTCAGTGTGGCTATTGCCCCTGAAAAGGTGCGCGAGGTGTTCAGGCAAGGTGTGGACAAAGTGGGCAAAAAGCCTACGGCCAGTGCTCGCTACCCATCGGCCGACAAGGTCGAGGACTACCTCAATAGCGTGGGCTATAAGGGTAAGGTGAACTATGAAGAGAGCCGCTCCATCTTGCTCAATATCCTCTCGAGCATTCTTCCCATTCTGCTGCTTGTGGGCTTTTGGTACTTCCTCTTCCGCCGCATGGGCAATGCTGGAGGTGGCATCTTGGGCGTGGGCAAGAGCAAGGCCAAGGAGTATGACAAGGAAAATGGCGGTATCAACGTGACCTTCAAGGACGTGGCCGGCCAGGAGGGAGCGAAGCAGGAAATTCAGGAGATTGTGGATTTCTTGAAGAATCCCAAACGCTACACCGATTTGGGTGGAAAAATTCCCAAAGGAGCGCTTCTCGTGGGGCCTCCGGGTACGGGTAAAACCCTCTTAGCCAAGGCCGTGGCAGGCGAGGCTCATGTGCCTTTCTTCTCCATGTCGGGTTCCGATTTTGTGGAGATGTTTGTCGGAGTGGGAGCCAGTCGTGTGCGCGACCTCTTCAAGAAAGCCAAGGAGAAGGCACCTTCTATCGTCTTTATCGACGAAATCGACGCCGTGGGGCGTGCCCGTTCCAATGGTCGTAGTTTTGGAGGCAACGATGAGCGCGAAAATACGCTCAACCAGCTGCTCACCGAGATGGACGGCTTTGGTACCAACTCAGGCGTGATTATCCTTGCTGCGACCAACCGCGTCGATGTGCTCGACAGTGCCTTGTTGCGCGCAGGTCGTTTTGACCGCCAGATTCATGTCGATTTGCCCGATTTGCCCGAACGCGTGGCTATTTTCAAAGTGCATCTCGCTCCGCTTAAACTGCAGGAGGGACTCGACATTGATTTGCTGGCTCGCCAAACGCCAGGCTTCTCTGGAGCCGACATAGCCAACGTCTGCAACGAGGCCGCGCTTATTGCCGCTCGTCATGAGCGCGATTCCGTAACGAAGCAAGATTTTCTCGATGCCGTGGATCGCATCATCGGCGGTTTGGAAAAGAAAACCCGCGTCATGACGCAGGAAGAAAAGCGCAGCATTGCCATTCACGAGGCAGGACACGCCAGCGTGTCGTGGTTGCTCGAGCATGCCAATCCTCTGGTCAAGGTGACCATCGTGCCTCGCGGACAGAGCCTTGGCGCAGCTTGGTATTTGCCCGAGGAGCGCACCATCATCACCCGCGAGCAGATGCTCGATGAGATGTGTGCCACACTGGCAGGTCGTGCGGCCGAGGAGGTGTTCTTGGGCCGCATCTCGAGCGGTGCTCTCAACGATTTGGAGCGCGTGACACAGCGGGCCTATGGCATGGTGGCTTTCCTCGGAATGAGCGAGCAGCTGCCCAATCTTTCCTACCATAGCAATCAGGAAAGTTTCCAAAAGCCCTATTCCGACCACACGGCACGCATCATCGACCAAGAGGTGCAGGCTATCGTGACGGGGCAATATGAGCGCGCCAAGCAGCTTCTGCGCGATAATGCCGATAAGCATCGTCAGCTGGCCGACCTCCTCTGTCAGTATGAAGTCATCTTTGCGGCCGATGTGGAGAATATCTTTGGCGCTCGCCCTTGGAAGAGTCGTGCCGACATCATTCTCGAGGAGCAGCCCGAGTCGGACAGTGCAGATGCTCAACCCTCGGACGCAGCCGAACTTCCTTCCGAAACGCTCACTGAAACCAAGGCCGAATCATGAACAACTTTCTTCTCCGTGCGCTCACAGGCGCCGTCTATGTAGGTACGCTCGTGGGAGCGCTTTTGCTCGGGCCCACGTCTATGGCGATTTTCTTTGCCCTCGTGGCGGGAGCTGCTGTGTGGGAGTTCTCTACCATCGTCAATGTCAATGTGCGTGCCAGCATCAACCGCTTCATCGCTTCGGCAGGTGCTGTAGCTTTTGTCTTGGCCTTTTGGCAGGCCTGCATCATCGGTCCGAGCTATCAGCTGTTTTTGCCCTTCTTGGGCACGATGCTCTACTTGCTCGTCAGCGAGCTTTATCGTGCCGATAGCAATCCACTCAAAAATTGGGGTTTTGCTTATGCTGCGCAGCTTTACATTACGCTACCGCTTTCGCTCATTTTTCTCTTAGCTTTCCGCTACGATGCCATGAGCAATACTTTGCCTTATGATTGGACGCTGCCCTTGGCCATCTTCCTCTTCCTTTGGACGAGCGACACAGGAGCCTATCTCTTCGGTTCGACCTTAGGCAAGTATTTTCCCGCCAAGCTTTTCCCTCGCATTTCGCCCAACAAATCGTGGGTCGGGTCGATAGGGGGGGGAGTGCTCACGCTGGCCGTAGCAGCCTTGATGTCCTATTTCTTCCCTGAGCAACTCTCTCTCCTGCGTTGGCTCGGTTTGGGAGCAGTGGTTTGTGTGTTTGGTACATGGGGCGATTTGGTCGAGAGCTTGCTCAAACGTCAGTTGGGCATAAAGGACAGCGGAAATATCCTCCCTGGCCATGGTGGCATGCTCGATCGCTTCGATTCGGCTTTATTGGCCATTCCTGCTGCGGTGATTTACCTCTTTATCTGAATCTCACCCACTTGCGAATCATAAAAGAACTCCCCTCTATGCACCATGCATAGAGGGGAGTTCTTTGTTCATTAAAAGGAGAGTCTTATGCTCCTTTCTTTTCTCTAAATACGAGCATGAAGCTCACGGCTACAATCAGGGCGTAAGAAGCAAAGGTTAGCCAAACGCTGGTCCAGTTTCCCACTTGCATACCGTCGATGTTGCTCGTGTGGAGGTTCACGATTTCTTGCGCGGCAAGCATGCCGATTGAAGCACCGATACCATTGGTCATAATCATGAAGAGCCCTTGTGCCGAGGAACGAATGTCGCTGGCCACTTCCTTGTCGACAAAGAGAGAGCCCGAAACATTGAAGAAATCGAAAGCTACGCCATAGACAATCATAGAGGCGATGAGGAACAGCACTCCAGGCATGGCAGGATTGCCCACTGAGAAGAAACCAAAACGAAGCACCCAGGCCAACATGGCAATGGTCATCACTGTCTTGATACCATAGCGCTTCAAGAAGAAAGGAATGAGCAGGATGCAGAAAGTTTCGCTGATTTGTGAGAGCGAAATGAGGAGATTGGCGTGGTCGACAAAGTATTCTCCGCGGAAGAGTTCATTGACCGAGAAACTCGAAATGAAGGGATTGGCATAGGCATTGGTGATTTGCAAACTTACACCCAGCAACATGGAGAAAATGAAGAAGAGGGCCATACGTCGCTGTGCAAACAGACGGAAAGCGTTCAAGCCCAAAGCTTCGACAAGGCCCTTTTGTTGTCCCCCAGGACTGGTGGGGCAGTGGGGGAGGGTCAGTGCATAAAGAGCGAGCAAAACGCCCCAAGAGGCCGAAACGACAAACTGCATTACGCTATGTTGCCAGCCAATTAAATCGACGAGCCACATCGAGGCGATGAAGCCAATAGTGCCAAATATGCGGATGGGGGGAAAGGCTTTGACCGTGTCCATACCCGCACGCTCAAGGGCATTGTACGACACGGAGTTGGAGAGTGCAAGCGTTGGCATATAGGCCGCCACGGAAAGTGTGTACCAAGGGAATATCTGGGAGAAAGTGGGCGTTTCGTGGGTCAAACCAATGTAGGCAACCATGCTCAAGGCCGTTGCGGCAATGATATGGCAGAGCGCGAGCATACGTTGTGCTGGAATCCAGCGGTCGGCCACGATACCCACGATGGCAGGCATAAAGATGGACACGATGCCCTGAACGGAATAGAACCAACCAATGTTGGCACCAATACCAATGCCAGCTAAATAGGAACCCATAGAAGTAAGGTAAGCTCCCCAAACGGCAAATTCGAGGAAGTTCATAGCGATAAGACGCCCTTTAATGTTGCTTTTCATATCTTGGATTTGAAAAATTATTGGCTGCAAAGATAAAGGAAAATTACAGCCAGACCAAACCTCTACGCGGGAAAATGCTTGCTCCGTATGGCACTTTCGTTTTCAAAGAAGCTACTTTTACGAAGGATACTTGCAAATCGTTTTAATCAGCAATAGAGTTTCGTGATTGAGCGAGCTTGTCGAGAAGAAGCGATGCGCATTTGCGACTTTCTAAAGTACAGTATCTTCAAGAAGCTCAACAATAAGATGAGAGCGAACATTGGTTTCTCGAAGTGTTGCTGAAGGGTAAAGAAGCTTGAAGACGGCTGCATTAAATCACGGTCGATGAAAAAAGTTACAACTTTATCCTTGAAAGATTTGGTAGATACTATAGAATGTTGTACTTTTGCACTCGGAAACAACGGAGCACTCGTTCTTTCACCAGGTTTTGGAGTGCTTTCTGTTTTTACAGATACCGCTGGTATCTACCAATAGTCCTGAAGGACGGCATTGGTTCCGTAGCTCAACTGAATAGAGCATCTGACTACGGATCAGAAGGTTACAGGTTTGAATCCTGTCGGAATCACACACGAGGTCCAAGTGTAAAATAAAGGACGGCTCCGTAGCTCAACTGAATAGAGCATCTGACTACGGATCAGAAGGTTACAGGTTTGAATCCTGTCGGAGTCACTACGAAAGGCTGCATTGCAACGAAAGTTGGAATGCAGCCTTTTTTTGCGTTGTGCGTAGTTCGGAATCGTGTTGCCAAGAAAGAGAGTGCTTAGTGGTTTGGCTACTTTTTTTGTTCATAGGAAGCCGGTGGGCTTTCCTGTTTTTGTTTTTCAGGCTTATAAGAGAGTTTGCACGCGCAAATGGACGAACTTGTGGAGTAGGAAGCATGAGGAGATGCTCGGGTAGGGTTGTTCTCCTTTTTCGTGTTTTTCTGCGCTTTTTCGCTCCTTTTTCAAAGGACTTAAATCGCGTTTGATAAAAAACTTGTACCTTTGCAGTAGATTTTAAAGATTTCTGCTTTGCGGACGTAGCGAATCATACAGCTTTCGCTTTGAGAGCGATAAAATGTTGAGCCTCTTCTTGTTGGAATGGAAGAGGAAAATAGGGCTGCTTGCCCACTCGCTTTGGACAACGTCTGCGTGGAGCGTATCCTTGCTTTCTTTCTATCTTCATCCATAACAATTTAGTTTATGTCGATTTCCAGCAAACTTCTGCTAGCCTCGGTGCTTCCTGCTTTTGCAGTGAGTGCGATGGCACAAGTAACAACTTCTTCCGTGAGTGGTCGTGTCGCCGATAAGAACGGTTCTGCCCTCGAAGGCGCGATTGTGAGTGCTGTGCACAACCCCTCGGGCACTCGCTATACGGGAGTGGCCAATCAGGATGGTCGTTTCACCATTCAAGGTATGCGTACGGGTGGTCCCTATACCATCACGATTTCGCTCATTGGTCACGAGAAGAAAATTTTCTCGGGCTTGGTGCTTCAGCTCGGTCAGCAGTTGCCACTCGATGTACAGTTGCAAGATGCCGACTCTCAGTTGGGCGAGGTTGTCGTACAGACCTCGAGCAAGCGCCGTGCAGGTGCCATTGAAAACTTCTCGCTCGAGAGCATCACCCAAACCGCTACGGTCGATCGTCACATCTACGACATCATTCGCAACGCCCCTATGGTGCAAACCAACAAGGCTGGTGGGCTTTCGATTGCTGGACAAAACAATCGCTACAATAGTTTCATGATCGATGGTAGCGTGAGCAACGACGTGTTTGGCCTTGCTGCCTCAGGAACGAATGGCGGACAGTCCAGTGCCAATCCCATCTCGCTCGATGCCATTCAGGAAATCCAAGTGAGCGTAGCTCCTTTTGATGTGCGCCAATCGGGCTTTACGGGAGGTGCTATCAATGCGGTGACCAAGCAAGGTACCAATGCATTCAAAGGCTCGGTGTATGGATTGTACAACAACGAATCGATGTATGGAAAGTACAACCAGAGCGCGCACGATGGCATACAGTATAAACCCCTGAGCGAGCAGTCTTCTGCGACTATTGGAGCCACTTTGGGTGGTCCCATTGTGAAAGACAAGCTCTTCTTCTTCCTCTCGGCCGAGCAACGCAAGGAAAGCTACCCCTCGACCTATTATCCTGGTTATGCTCCTGATGCGCTTTCGCAAGAGACTGCCGACAAAATCCTCTCGCTCTATAAGCAACGTACGGGTAAGAACGATAGCTATGGCAGTCGCGATGTCGAGCAAAAGGCAGTAGGCATCTTGGCGCGTTTGGACTGGAACATCAACGACTGGCACAAGTTGGCAGTACGCTGGCAGCACAACGACAGTTTCGACGAGGTGTACAGTGCCTCCTCTCGCACTTTCAACTTCAACAACAGTGGTTATAGCATGAACAATGTGACCAACTCGTTTGTGCTTGAGCTCAACTCCAAAATTACCGATCGCATCCACAATGAATTGCGTGCATCGGCGGCTTACGTTCGTGACCACCGCGATGTGGCCTATCAAGGCCCCACGGTACAGATAAACGATGTGCCTACCAGCGATAAGAAGCGTAAAACCTCGGTGAACATCGGTACCGAATATTCTTCGGGAGTGAACTATCTGCACCAAGACATCTATACGCTCGAGGACAACCTCAGCTTTTATCTTGGCGACCATACCGTAACCCTCGGTACGCACAACGAGTTTTACCGCATGAAAAATGCCTTCATTCAGGCAGCCAATGGTGCGTGGTACTACAACAATTTTGAGGACTTCGTGGCCGACAAACCTTGGCGCATGCGCTATTACTACAGCGACCCCGCTCTCACTGGCGGCGACCTGAAATATGCTCCTCTCATGAACTTTGCACAGTGGGGCTTGTATGGTCAAGACAAGTGGAATGTCAATAGTCGCCTGGAGCTCACCGCCGGTTTGCGTTTCGACCTGCCCATGTCGCTCAATGAGCCCATGAGCAATCCCACTTACAATAAGTTTGCCCAAGAGAAGCACTTCCCCCTCGTGGGCGAAATGCCCTCTCCCAAGTTGATGGTAAGCCCCCGTTTGGGCTTCCGTTATTGGACCGATGCTGCTCGCCACTCTCTGCTGCGTGGTGGTGTGGGCATTTTCACGGGACGTGTGCCCTTCGTGTGGCTCAGCAATGCCTATGGCAACACAGGTATGGAGCTGAAGAAAATCACGATTAGCAACAAGGACGTGCCCAACTTGGAAACTGCTGCCAACGATCCCTATGCCGCAGTGAAGAGCGCCAAAGCTCCTGCTGCCGAGATTGTGGTCATTGACAAGCAATTCCGCTATCCTCAAGCACTCCGCTTCAACTTGGCTTGGGAATACACCTTGCCTGCCAATGTGAAGATGACGCTCGAAGGGCTCTACTCGCGCAATCTCAATGCTGTGTTCTACGAAAATCTCGCTGTAGAACCCACAGGAAAGGCCTATGCCATTGCTGGCAACGAAGCCTCGGCCGTGAAGTACTACTCCAAGATTACGAAGGAGTATCAGAATATCATCAACCTCCGTTCGGTCAATAAGGGCTACAGCTATTCGTTGAGCGCCCTCTTCGAGAAAGACTTTGACTTTGGTCTCGGATTGCGTGGTAGCTACACCTATGGTCGCTCTAAGAGTGTGAACGACGGAACAAGCTCCGTGGCTGCCTCCAACTGGGGCTACTATGTGGCTCGCGACATGCAGGACGCTGGCGAGGTGAGCAACTCTCGTTTCGACATTCCTCACCGCGTGATGTTCCAAGTGAACTACACTTCGCCTCGCTATGCTCGTGGGCTGATGAGCACCGAGTTGGGGCTCACTTACAATGGCTCGAGCGGCTATCGCTACTCGCTCGTGATGAACGAAAGTGCCGATTTCAATGGCGATGGTCAGCGTGGCAACTCGCTTCTCTACATTCCTACGGCTGCCGAAGTGCAAAATCTCGTATTCACCGACCATAAGGGCAAGGCCCTCACTCCCGAGGCTTTGGCCACAGCTCGTCAGAATGTCGAAAATTGGATTATGGGCGATAGCTATGCCGCAAACCATCGTGGACAAATCGCTGAACGTAACAGTAACCTCTCGAAGTGGGAAAACGAAATCAATGTGCACTTGGCGCAAAACTTCCATTTGCCCAAACAGTGGGGCAAGCTGCAAGTGAGCCTCGACGTGATGAATTTTGCCAATATGCTCAACAAAGAGTGGGGGGCTACCTATGGCAATGTGTATAGCATAGCTCCTCTGGGTGTGGCCAAGATGAACACCAAGGATGGCGTGAGCACGGCTCAATTCTTTGACAACACGGCCAATGCTACCATACGTCCCAACGATGTTCTCTCGCGTTGGCACATGCAGCTCGGTGTGCGCTATACTTTCTAAGGACATGTCACCAAGTGGATAGGCTTGAGGCGTGCTGAATCCCGTTACTTCCAGCCCGTGCCCCATGGTGCTCAATAAAGCTGTGCCGAAACTCAAAGTTTCGGCACAGCTTTTTGATGAAGGTGCCAAAAGGCGCGATACCCCTGCGATGAGGCAAGCCTGTTTCGTGCTTTTTTCCTTGGGCAGCTTCGCGCTTTTTTTTTTTGGTGCAGCCTTCTTTTCTCTATTCAAAGTCGCTGAATGTACGTTCGGCGACGTTG
>JAUNKN010000011.1:0-17478 GCA_030532685.1 Bacteroidales bacterium
TACACCACTATGGGGGGTGGCTCTCATCTGCCCCCTTTCGTTTTATCCCCCATACACGTAGGATTTTTTACGTGGGACGTAGGATTTTCTACGACGCAAGGAGAAAAAGTCCTGAGCTTCGTAGGGGCTTTGAGCTAAGCGACAAGGGCCTATGCTCGGCTATGGCTGCACTTGTGCTGTGAGGCTCGCAGGAAGAGAAGAGGGGGGAGAGCAAGCGCGAGGCCATCAGCTCCATCGTGCGGCATAGGCTGCGCTGAGCTGTTCGAGCGCTTGCTTCAGATTGGCACGCTGTGTGCCCACATTGAGGCGCATGAAGCCTTCGCCGCCTGTGCCAAACATGGCACCATTGTTTAGTGCGAGGCGAGCTTCCTGCACAAACAATTGGTCCAGGCCTTGGGCATCGAGACCCAAGGCACGGCAATCGAGCCAGAGCAGGAAAGAGGCCTGAGGGCGCTGCACGCGAATTTTGGGTAGGTGTTGGGCGCAAAAGTCTATCACATAGTCGATGTTGCCCTCCACATAGCGCAACATTTGCTGGCGCCACGCTTCGCCCTGACGATAGGCGGCAATGGTGGCAATGGGCACAAAGAGCGAGGGCTCGTTGAGCTCATTGACCGTGAGCCAATGGTAAAACTCGCGACGCAGGGCATCGTTGGGCACGATGGCCCATGAGCTCACGATACCGGCCATGTTGAAGGTCTTGCTCGGTGCGCCAAAGGTGATGCTGCACTGCGCTGCCTCCTCGCTCACGGAGGCAAAGGGCGTGTGCTTGTGTCCGAAAATGGCCATATCGGCATGGATTTCGTCGCTCACCACGATGATGTTGCGCTGGGCACAGAAAGTGGCCAGACGGCGCAGCGTCTCCGCGGGCCATACGCGGCCGCCAGGGTTGTGAGGATTGCACAGGATGAGCAGACGGCACTTGTCGTCGGCCACGGCCTCGAGCTGTTCAAAGTCCATGTCGTAGGTGCCATCTTCTCGTAGGAGGAGAGGATTTTCGACCACTTCGCGCTCGTTGCCACGTGGCACCAGGCGAAAGGGATGATAGACGGGCGGCTGAATGATGACTTTTTCGTCGGGAGCCACAAAGACGTTGATGGCCAGCCCAATGCCTCGCACGATGCCGGGGATATAGGTGAGCCACTCGCGCTGCACCTGCCACTGGTGCTGCGTGGCAAGCCAGTCGATCACGGAGGGCCAATAGTCGGCAGGCTCGACCGTGTAGCCATAGAGCGAATGCTCCAAGCGCTGGCGCAGCGCAGCGGTGATGAAAGAGGGAGTTTCCCAATCCATGTCGGCCACCCAAAGGGGCAGTAAGTCGGAACGTCCATAGCGCGCTTGGAGCACCTCGTGCTTCAAATCGCCACTGCCCTCGCGGGAAATGGGGGCATCGAAATCGTAGTGTGTCATCATGCTTAGGGGTTTAGGGCTTGGAGCAGGTCGGCTTGTAGGTCGGAGGGTTCTTCCAAACCGATGCTCAAGCGAATGGTAGTGTCGTCAATGTGCATCGCTGCGCGCTCCTCGTCGCTACAGTTGGCAAAGATGGTGCTGTGTGGGTGGATGGCCAGCGAGCGAGAATCAAAGAGATTGGTGGCACGGCGAAACAGATGGAGCCTATTGAGTAGGGCAAAGCAGGCAGCTTGGTGCTCCAAGTCGAAGGTGAGCATCGCGCCGTAACTATGCCCAAACTGCTCACGCGCCAATTCGTGTTGCGGGTGGGTGGGGAGACCGGCATAGGTCACTCTGCGCACCTGAGGCTGCTGCTCGAGCCACTCGGCCAACTGCTGCGCGGTGGCAGCCTGGCGAGCATAGCGCACGGCGAGGGTTTCCAAACCGAGGGTTTGCATGTAGGCAGCGTGGGGCGTCATGTAGGCACCGAGATTCAAGAGGAGTTCTTGGCGCAAACGGTGGTCGAGCTCGGGGATGCTACCATAGTCGATGAGCAAGCCACCTATGCTCGTGCCACCTCCCGAGAGATATTTGGTCGAGGAGAGCACCTCGATATCGACGCCCAGCTCGTGCAGACGAGTGTGGGTGAAGGGAATGGCGGTAGAATCGGCCACGAGGGGGACGCCTGCCGCATGGGCTATTTGCGCCAAGGCATGGAGGTGGGGCACTTCGAGTTGTGGATTGGTGAGCACCTCGAGATAGAGGCAGCAGGTGTGCTCGTCGATGAGCGAGCGCACCTGCTCGTGGTCGGTGAGGTCGGCATAGCGAGTTTCGACCCCGAAGCGAGCGAGAGTGCGTTGCAGGAGAGCATAGGTATTGCCAAAGACGTGGCGAGAGGTGACGATGTTTTTGCTCTGCTGAGCCAGTGCCAAAAATAGATTGCTGATGGCAGCCATGCCCGAAGAGAAAGCCACGACATCGCGAGCTCCTGTGAGGGCACGCACGCGGTGCTCGAGGTGGGTGACGGTGGGATTGGTCACGCGCGAATAGTCGGGCAGGTCGCTTTCGCCTGTAAAGGCTGGTATCATGGCCTCGGCCGTGGAAAACTCATAGGAGGCGCAGTGATAAACGGGCATGGCCAGCGCGCCATAAGCATCGGGCAGAGCGTAGGGAGTGTGGAGAGCTTGGGTGGTGGGGTGCATGAAAAGAGAGCATGCCTCGCCGCGAAGCGGGCAAGGGAGAGAGGATTAGGAAAAGAGCTGGAGTTTGTTGCTGCGAGCGGTCTCGAGGGTGGCGAGCTGGGGCTTCTGCTTGTTGGCATGGGCTTGGCGCAGGGATTCGTACTCCTGCTGCACGGCGGCCACATAGCTTTCGCGCGTGGTGGGGTTCTTGAGCTGCGCCGCCACGATGACCATTTGCGAAGCGTCCTTCACCCAAATGGCGGGGCCGGGATATTCGGGCGCGATTTTCAAGGCGGTGTGCAGCTTGGAGGTCGTGGCCCCCCCGATGAGCACGGGGATGCGCAGCCCCGCATCGCGCACGGCGCGCACGGTCGTGACCATCTCGTCGAGCGAGGGTGTGATGAGGCCCGACAGACCGATGTAGTCCACGCGCTTCTCTATGGCCTCTTGCACGATGCGCTCGGCAGGCACCATGACACCGAGATCGTGAATGTTGTAGTTGTTGCAGCCCAAGACAACACCCACGATGTTCTTGCCGATGTCGTGCACATCGCCCTTGACGGTGGCCATGACAAAATCGCCTTCGCTCGTTGGTTCTTCGCCCTCGGACAGGGTAGGACGTTCGGCCTCGATGATGGGCTGCAAGATGGCTACGGCGGCCTTCATCGTGCGGGCTGTTTTGACCACCTGCGGCAGAAACATTTTGCCCGCTCCAAAGAGTTCGCCCACGACATTCATCGCGTCCATCAGCGGTCCCTCGATCACGGCTACGGCATTGGGATAGTGAGGCAAGGCTTCGGCGATGTCTTCGTCCAAATGGTCGGGGATACCTTTGATAAGGGCATGCGACAATCGAGCTTCGACCGTGCCTTGACGCCATTCGTCCTTTTGTGTGGCTGCTTGCGTTGCGGCTCCATTTTTACGCGCCAGTTGTTCGGCCTTGAGCACTTCGGCACGCTCGATGAGCTCTTCTTCGGCTTCGGGACGGCGGTTGAAAATGACGTCTTCGATGACCGCCAAGAGGTCGGCTGGGATGTCGCTGTAGGTAACACTCGTGGCGGGATTGACGATGCCCATGTCCATACCTTTGCCTATGGCATGATACAAGAAAACGGCGTGCATCGCTTCGCGCAGGTAGTCGTTGCCTCGGAAAGAGAAGGAGAGGTTGGACACGCCTCCAGAGATGTGGGCCCCAGGGAGGTTCTGGCGTATCCATTCGGTGGCTCGGATGAAGTCGAGGGCATAGCCGCGGTGCTCCTCCATACCCGTGCAGATGGCCAGTACGTTGGGGTCGAAAATGATGTCTTCGGGTGGGAAGCCCACTTCATGGACCAAAAGGCGATAGGCACGTTCGCAAATTTCGATGCGCCGCTCGTAGGTGTCGGCCTGACCTATCTCGTCAAAAGCCATGACCACAACGGCGGCACCATAGCGGCGTATTTCGCGAGCGTGGCTCATAAATTCCTTTTCGCCCTCCTTCAAGCTGATAGAATTGACGATGCATTTGCCCTGACAGCATTGGAGTGCTGCACGAATCACGGGCCATTTGGACGAGTCGATCATGAAGGGCACGCGCGCCACCTCGGGTTCGCTCGACAGGAGATTGACGAAATGGCGCATTTCGGCTTCGGTGTCGAGCAGGCCATCGTCCAAGTTGATGTCCACAACCAGTGCGCCGTCCTCGACTTGCTGGCGCGCAATGCTTACGGCCTCGGTATATTTCTTCTCGTTGATGAGGCGCAGGAAACGACGCGAGCCTGCCACGTTGCAGCGCTCGCCCACGTTCATGAAGCGCACTTCGGGCGTCAGAACCACCTGCTCCAAGCCCGAAAGAACGAGGTGAGGGCTGCGTGCTTTGGGTTGGCGAATGGGCTGGCGGTTGTTGGCAATGAGGCGGGGCAACTGGGCGATGTGGGCATCGGTCGTGCCGCAGCATCCTCCCACGAGATTGAGTAGCCCTTCGGCAAAGAAGGGTTGCAGCTGCGCAGCCATCTCTTCGGGCGTTTGGTCGTACTGTCCCAGCCCATTGGGCAAGCCTGCATTGGGATAGGCCGAGATGTAAAAAGGAGCCACCTCGGCCATTTCGCGAAGGAAGGGCAAAATCTCTCTGGCGCCAAAGGAGCAGTTGAGCCCCACACTGAGCAGCGGAGCGTGGGAGATGGAGGTGATGAAGGCCGAGAGCGTTTGTCCCGATAGGGTGCGCCCTGACAGGTCGCTCACTGTGACACTCACCATAATGGGCAAGCGATGGCCGCGACGCTGCATGACTTCTTCGCAAGCATAGAGCGCAGCTTTGGCGTTCAAGGTGTCGAAAATGGTCTCAATGAGAATCACATCGACACCGCCTTCTATGAGCGCGTCAATCTGTTGCCCATAGGCCTGCGTGAGGTCGTGGAAGGTCACGGCTCGATAGGCAGGGTCGTTCACGTCGGGGCTCATTGAGGCCGTGCGGTTTGTGGGGCCCACGGCTCCCGCCACGAAACGCGGTTTGTCGGGATTGCGCTGCGTGTACTCGTCGGCCAGGCGGCGCGCAATTTGTGCGCCGCTCACATTGAGGGCCGGCACGAGATCCTCGCAGCCATAGTCGGCCATGGAGATGACTTGCGACGAGAAGGTGTTCGTGCTCAAAATATCCGTGCCCGCTTCGAGATACTTACGCTGGATTTCTTCGATAAGGTCGGGGCGTGTTAGATTGAGCAAATCGTTATTGCCTTTCAGCTGTCCGGCACGTTGGCGCAAGCGGTCGTCCTTGCGGAAGTCCTCTTCCGTAAGGTCGTACTGCTGTATCATGGTGCCCATCGCGCCGTCGAGCATGAGAATGCGCTCGCTCAGTAAGCTGTGCAGAGGGTGAGCGTAAATTGTTGTCATAGTTCTTTATTTCGGCAGCAAAGATACGAATTTCCGTTTTTTCGATGAGGCAAGCAGGTATAAAAGTGTCGAGTATACACGCGATTTGAGGAAGGTCGCGCCCCACTCTCGTTGCGAGCAAATGGGGGAGGCGAAAGCGGAGATTTGCGGAGGTCTATAAAAATTCGTATCTTTGCCGCCGCTTTGCGCAGCAGCCCATGGGCTCTTCTGGATTAGGAACTGTTGAAAAGGCTGTGGCAAGGCGCTATCGCTCTTAGTGTTATAGGTACCCACTCTAAAAAACTATTTTATTCATGAACAGTCAAAAAACTGTGAGCCTGTCCTTTATGTTGATGGGCATCCTTTTCTGTGTTTGCCTTATCGCAAGCAATCTTCTCGAGTCCAAAGTGCTGCAATTCGGGCCCATTTCCATTACCGCAGGCTTCCTCGTCTTTCCCATTTCCTACATTCTCAACGATGTCATTGCCGAAGTTTGGGGCTTCCGCAAGGTGCGCCTCATCATTTGGCTGGGTTTCTTGATGAACTTCTTCGTCGTGACCATTGGCAAGGTGGCTGTTGCGCTACCTGCCGCTCCCTTCTGGCAGGGCGAGGAGCACTTCGACTTCATCTTTGGCCTTGCTCCCCGCATTGCAGCTGCGAGCTTGTTGGCCTTCATGGTCGGTAGCTTTCTCAATGCTTGGGTCATGAGCCGCATGAAGCTCGCCAGCCAGGGCCGCCACTTTTCTCTGCGCGCTGTGGTATCGACGCTCGTGGGCGAAACGGCCGACTCGCTCATTTTCTTCCCCATCGCCTTTATCGGTCTGATGCCCATTGAGGAAATGTGGAAGCTCATGGCCATTCAGATTGTGGCCAAGACGCTCTACGAAATCCTCATTCTGCCCATCACCATCCGTGTGGTGGCTTGGGTGAAGCGTTTTGAAAAAACGGACATCTACGACCTTGACGTGTCCTACAATTTCTTGAAATTCACCGACGTCTAATTTTCCTTTTTACACATCATCTCAAGAGCGAAACTTCCTATAAGCCTGCTCCCCCAAGTTCCGAGGAATTTGGGGGAGCAGTTTTTGAATAGCAGGGTCTAATCGTTGACCAAGGGTAAGTGTCCGAATTCGCGCGAATAGCGCAAATTTTGCTCGTCGAAGGCTTCGTCATAACTCAAAGTTACGTCTGTGATGTTGCCTTCGGCATCGCGAAGGGCCGTGTAGCGAGGGTTGATAAACCCCTTGTAGGGTGCAAGGTTCAAGCGGGCATAGCGTTGCAAAATTTCGGTATGCAGCGTTGGGGCGATGCGCACGGCATAGTCCTCGACGAGCTGGCGCGCAGCGGCAAAGTCGCCCTCGCTCTTGATGCGCTGAATTTCGCGTAGCAAGCGCGCAAAGAGCTGTCGCAGGGCGGCATAATCGTTCACGCGGATGTAGTGCTTGCCGCCTTCCTCTACGAGCGCGGCGGCTGGACAGTCTGCGCAGTCCTGCGCAGCATGGTGCAGCACCCAGCGCGCTATGAGGGCGCGGTTGCGCATGTGGGCCTCCTCGATGTCGTGGCCCTCCTTGATGCGCACGAGTTGCGTGAGGGCCCCATTCATCAAGTAGGTGTAGTAGGAAGCGCGGTGTGCCTCGGGCGTGGGAGTGAGCCCCAGTTGCACGAGTTTGTCGTCGGCCAGGTAGTAGAGGGCAAAGAGGTCGGCACGTGCCTCCTCGATGGTCGAGCCATACACACCCAGCGCATCGGAATCGGTGGTGGGGAGCAGGCGTCCCGAGCCGTGCCCCAGGCACTCGTGCAAGTCGGTGTGCAGGTCGTCGCACAGGTCGCCATATTGGGCGATGAGTTGGCGCGTGTCGGCATCGACCACAAACTCTTCGTCCATGCCGCTGCCGTGGCTGGCTTTGGCATAGGCCGCTGTAAAGTTGGCGATGGTTACGCTCTTTGACCCAAAATCGCGGCGCACCCAATCGGAGTTGGGCAGGTTGATGCCGATGGCCGTGGCGGGATAGAGGTCGCCGCCGATGATGGCCGCCGTAATCACCTTGGCCGAAACGCCTTTCACCTCGGGCTTTTTGAATTGAGGGTCTACGGGGCTGTGGTCCTCAAACCACTGTGCGTGTGCCGCCAGCGTGGTGGTGCGTTGAGTAGCCTGCACATCCTTGAAATTGACGATGCCCTCCCACGAGGCTTTCATGCCCAAGGGGTCGCCATAGCTCTCGGTGAAACCATTGACAAAGTCGATGAGGCTCTCTGTGTCCTTGAGCCAAAGGATAGAATAGTGGTCGAAGGTGCGGAGGTCGCCCGTGCGGTAGAACTCGATGAGCTTGCGCAGCACTTCCTTTTGCTCCTCGCGGTCGGCATGAGGCAAGGCGGCTTCGAGATGCTCCACCACGCGCTCTATGGCTCGGGTGTATAGGCCGCCCACGCGCCACACGCGTTCGTCGAGATGCCCCAACTCGCTGCGCACCAAGCGACTGTTCATGCCCATCATCACGGGGCGAGGGTCGGCTGGGGCTTTGCGCTGTGCATAGAACTCCTCGGCCTCGCGCTGAGTGATGTCGGGGGCATAGTAGTTCATGGCCGAGGTGAGTAGGAGGTCGTCGCCCGCCTTTTGGTTCACACGCATGGGGAGAAAGGTTGGGTCGAACATGGCGCGGAGCACTTCCTCTTCGGCCACGTAGCCTATTTGGGCCAAAGCCTGACGCAGCCACGTTTCGGAAAACTCGGGTTGGAACTTTTCGCAACCATAGTGGTGATGAATACCGCCCGAGAACCACACGCGCTTCAGGTATTGCGTCATGGCTACAAAGTCGGGTTCTTGGCGCGCCTCGTGCTGCGTGTAGAGCGTTTCCAAGAGGTGGCGAATGCGCAGGTTGTAGCGTCCGTTTTGGTCAAAGAAGATGTCGCGCCCTGCCAAGGAGGCCTGGGTCAGATGGTAGACAAAGGTCTTTTGTTGCAGGGTGAGTTGCTCGAAACCAGGCACGCGGTAGCGCAGCAACTGGATGTCGGCAAATCGCTCGTCGGTATAGGTAAAATCTGTATCGGGAGCGCAGGTATTGTTGAGCGATTGGAAAGCTGTCATAGGGGAAAAAACATTGTCGGGTTGGGGAGATGAGTCGCTGTGCAAGGCAAGCTCTATTCGTCGCTGGGCTCGCTGCGGCGTATTTGTTTCTTGGGCGTGATGCCCATGTCGCGCAGCTGTTCGAGTCGGCGCATCACGTTGCCCTGTCCGTTGTAGAGTTGCGTGTGAGCTTTGGAGAAGGCCTCGTGGGCTTTGTTGAGGTATTTTTCGACCTCGGCAAAAGTCGTGGCAAAGCTGGCCACCTTGTCGTAGAGGTCGCCAGCCTTCTTGACGATTTGCTCCACATTGCGCGTTTGACGGTCGGCCTGCCAAAGGTGGTAGGCCAGTTTCAGCGCCATGAGCAGATTGCTGGGCGAGATGATGATGATTTGCTTCTGATAGGCATATTGCGAGAGCGAGGGGTCGGCTTTCATGGCCGCGATGTAGCTGTTTTCGTTGGGCACAAAGAGGAGCACGAACCCAATGGTGCCCTCGACCAGCGCGGCATAGTCCTTGGCGGCCAACTCGTCCACATGGCGACGCATGCTCTGCACGTGTTCGCGCAGCAGGCGGTTGCGTTCGCTCTCGTCGGTGGCCGCCGTGGCTGCCGCATAGGCCGTGAGCGACACCTTGCTGTCGATGACCACGCTGCGCCCTTCGGGAAAGCGCACCACTACATCGGGGCGAAAACGCTTGCCCTCCTTGTCCTTGACCTCTTGCTGCACGAAATACTCCTCGTCGCGTCTCAGCCCGCAGTTTTCCAGCATCGTGGCCAAAATCATTTCGCCCCAATCGCCCTGCGTTTTGCTCTCGCCACGCAAGGCCTGTGCCAAGTGGGCCGCATCGCTACCTATGCGCTCGGTCTGTTCGCGCAGTTGGCGCACGGCCTGTTCCTGCTGTTGCTGGAAAAGGCGCATGGCCTGCTCGAAGGACGATTGGAGCTCCTGCTTGTTGGCCATACCTTGTTGTTTGCTCTCGGCCATTTCGCGCTGAAAGCGTGCAAACTCCTCCTTCAAAGGTGCCAAGAGCAATTCGAGCTGTTGACGATTGCTCGTGTGCAGGCTTGCTTGTCGCTCCTGCAGTTGTTGTGCGGTGGCCGTTTGTAGCTGTTCCTGCACGAGGCGCAGTTGGGCGCGCCACTGTTCGTCGGCATGCTTGCGCTGGCTCTCGCCACGTTCGCGTTCGGCTTGGAGTTGTGCACGCAGCGTAGCTATCTGTTGCCCCAGCTGCATGCGGGCATAGAGATAGCCCAGGGCAATGCCCAAGGCCAACGCAAGGAAGAGATAGAGGAGAAGAAGCGACATGGAGAGAGGGGAGTAGCGATGAAAGGAAGGGAGATAGGACCTTTGGGGCTGCTTATATATATAAGAGGAGTGCGGCACAAAAAAGGCCGTAGCTTAGGGGCGCATTTGTACTTGCGTGGCCGAAAATCCTACGTGGGAAGGAAAATTTTCTACGTGGGACGCAGGATTTTCTACGTGCGATGTAAAAAACACGTGCGCTCACGCTTGTGAAATCGAGAGGGAGAGGAGTTGCACTCGATAGGAGTGTGCAACACGGAATTCTACGCAAAATTAACCATCGCGAGGAGAGTTGGCAAGTTTTTGGGAGAAAAAAACTCCTCGCCCAGCCTTTTCTTCGCTTCGCTGCATGGTGCCGAATCGCGAGGTCGGTGCAAACCTCTCTGGCTGCTTGTCCTGTTTTTCTAAAGCCATCGCGAGGCAGCCTTGCGCGAGTTGATGTGTCCGCTTTTATTACGAACAAATGCGAAGAAGTAGCAAAATGTTTTAGCATTTCGTATTTTCTGCGTAAGTTTGCACCCAAATCATCCTGATGCGCAGGACGCATCGCAATACTTAATGGGTTTACTCTTATTCTACCTACTCCTTTCGCTTACGCTCTCCACCTTGTGCTCGCTGCTCGAAGCCATGTTGCTCACCAGCACCACCTCGTGGGCCACGCTCAAAGAAAACGAAGGCGTGAAAGCGGCCGGACTACTCAAGAAGTACAAGGCCGACATTGACCGTCCCATATCGGCCATTCTCTCGCTCAACACCGTAGCCCACACCGTGGGAGCCGCAGGTGTGGGAGCACAGGCCAGCGCCCTCTGGGGCAGCGAAGCAGTGGGTATCGCCTCGGCGGTGATGACGGTGCTCATTCTGGTCATCTCCGAGATTATTCCCAAGGTGATAGGAGCCACGTATTGGCGCGAATTGATACTCATCGGCGTGCGCATCATTCGTGTGCTCATCTGGGTAACCTATCCTTTGGTGCTCATGTCCGACTTGCTCACACACGCTTTCAGTTCGCATCGTGCCACGGCGGGCGTGAGCCGTGAGGAAGTGCAGGCCACGGTCGATTTGGGGGTGGAGGAAGGCGTGATCAAAGCCCGCGAAAACAAGGCGATACAGAGCTTCTTGAAACTCGGAGAGGTGCGTGCCGACCAAATCATGACCCCCGCACCCGTTGTGGCCACGGCCATCGAAACGACCACCGTAGCCGAATTTTATGAAATGGGCGACGAGCGTTTGCACTCCTACTCGCGCATCCCCATCTACGACGAGGAGGAAGAATACATCAAGGGCTATGTGCTGCGTGCCGAGGTGCTCGAAGAGCTCTCGGAGGACCGCTTTGCCATGCAACTCTCCGAATTGATGCGCCCTATTCTGCAATTTCGCGACGACGAGCCCGTTTCCAACATCTGGGAGCAAATGTTGGCCAAGAAGGAGCACATTTCCGTCATCTTGGACGAATATGGCACCATGCGCGGCATCGTGACCATGGAGGACGTGATCGAAACGATGCTTGGGGTAGAAATCGTGGACGAAAACGACGAAGCCGAAGACCTTCAAGACCTGGCGCGCGAAAAGTGGCACCAGCAACAACAGCAGCAGGAGGAAGTGTAGCGCAAAGGTGTCGTTGTGAGAATGCCTCGCTTTTCGACAGCGCGCTTGTCTTCACCTCGCTTCCCCTGGTTTCATCGCCACGAGCCTTCGAAGCGAAGGGTAGGGCGCACCATGGCCCCCTCGGCCAGCACGACCACACTTTCTGAACAACGAATGTTACCATAGGATTTTCTACACCAGCTCCTTGTACCGCAGGAGATGAGGGAGAAAATCCTATTTTAGTATCTTTTTTCTAATACCTCTACTCATGAAACGCCTTCTTTTCTTGTTCTTTTTTCTCTGTGCGCTCCCGAGTGTGGCGCGCACGGTGCTTCTTCCTCCCGTTTACATTTGGCAGCAATGGGACTCGCTGACCACGGCGCAAAGTCTTGACCGCGATTTTGCACAGCACCGATACAATGGAGTGATAGGCGTGTGCTACAATGCGGGCTTCGATGTGGAGCGCATCGCCTTGGCAGCACGCGTCGCCAAAAGGCACGGGCTGGAGTTTCAAGCCTGGGTGCCCATGATGACGCAGCAGGGCTGCGACTCGACCTGGTACACGGTGAATCGTTTGGGCCAAAGTGCCTACGACAAACCCGCTTACGTGCCTTACTACACCACGCTCGACCCACACCACCCTGCAGTGGTGCGCTGGTTGTCGGAGCAGTGCGCACGCGTGGCGAGTATCCCCGAAGTCGATGCCGTGCAGCTCGATTACATTCGCTATGCCGATGTGATTTTAGCGCGTGGGCTGTGGGACAAATATGGGCTGGTGATGCACGAGGAGTATGCCCCTGCCGACTACTGCTATTGCGACGATTGCGTGAGCGACTTCCGCCAGCGCACGGGCATAGATATTCGCCAGCAGACCGACCCCTCAAAGGTCAAAGAGTGGGCGCAATTTCGCTGCGACAACGTGACGCGCTGCGTGGAAGCCGTAGCCGTAGCCATACGTGCCAAGGGCAAACGCGTGACGGCCGATGTCTTTCCCGGCCCTATGAGCCACGCCATTCCCATGGTGCGCCAGGAGTGGCACAAGTGGCCCTGCGATGAGTTTTTCATGATGAACTACAACGACTTCTACCTGCAACCGCCCTCGTGGGTGGGCAAGGTGACGGCCGAAGGCGTCGAAGCCTGCAAAGCGGCAGGACACCCCGAACGCATTCTTAAGAGTGGTTTGTTCATCTGTCGCGATTGGCGCAACAAGGCACAACTTTCCGACCCCGAGCATTGGGGGCTGTCACCTCGGGAATTGCCTCAAGCCATCAAGGCGAGCCTCGATGCTGGAGCAACGAGCATTTGCCTCTTTTCGGCGGCGAGCATGACGCCCGAACACTGGGCGGCTTTGCATCGCTATATGGAGCATCGCTACCCAGGAGATTGGAACAGAATTTATCGTCCGAAGGCGGAAAAGCGTCCTGCGCATCGCACTCGACGCAAGCGATAGGCGCACAAAGAAAATCCCCACGCTCGCAACAGCGGTTGTGAGCGTGGGGATTTTTGTGCCCTTTCAACGTGGAAAATTGCACAGAACGCAGCAAGTGGCTATGGCCCTCAGGGAGCAAATCGGCTCGCTTCTCGATGGCAGTGCCTTCGCGAGAGAGTTTAGGGCGTGACAGTGCTATCGGCCGACACGACGGTGGTTTCGGTCGTGGTGGTGGTCGGAGCTTCGTTCATGTTTTTGGGCATCGGGAGGAAACCTCGTGAACGGGTCACCTCATAGCGAGTGAGCTGCTCGTCCGAACGGAAGCGGTCGCCCTGAATATCTCGATCGGGAGTGGTGATACGCATCGGGACATTGGAGTAAAATTCGTGTTTGTCCATATCCCAATAGAGCTCCTCGCTTCGGTAGAGCGTACCATTCTGAATGTTGCGCACGCGCACTCGTCCGCGCAATTTCCACAAGTTTTGATCGTACCAAAAAGCCGTGTCGGCTGTGAGGTAGAGGTCGATGTTGTGCAGATTGTCGTAGCGCTCGAGAAACACGCCCTTAGTAAATTCTTGACGGGGAGGCTGCGTACGATCGTATACGCGCCACTCTTCGGTGATAATCTTGTAGCGCACGTAGCCCGAATCGCTGATGAGTTTAGACACACCAAAGCTCACCATCACGGGAATGGAGTCGCGCTGACGCACGGCCGAACCTTCGGGAGGAGCCTCGTTGCTACAAGCCAGCGGAAGGGAAAGCAGCGTAAAAAGGAATAGATAGAGAAGTAGGCGCATGGTTTAGTCTACTTTCCACTTCTGGAACCAGCGTTGATTGAAAGAGATGCCCAGCGTCAGGCGAAGGTAGCGCTCGGTGAGTTGTCCCGATATTTGTGGAGCTACGTGGTCGTATTGGGCCGAAATGTTCAGATAGCTGTAGTTGTCGCGGCGATTGTGGGCCGTCACGATGGGCAAAGCCACACCCAGCGTTGCGGTGTAGACGCGTGGCCCTGCTGCTCCGTCTATTTTGGCGTAGGGAGTGGCGTAGCTCAATCCTGCACGATAGCGCACGTGACTGGCAAAGGAGGTGCCGCGTGGGTTGGGCAAGTATTCCAAGCCAAGGTTGTAGCGTTGGCGATCGGTGTAGAGCCCCGTTTGGGCCATATACTGCTGTTTGCCTTGCTGCATGGTGAGCAGAGGAGCGGTGGCCTTGCTCCAGGCTTCGTGCTGAAAGTCGGCAGCGAGCGTGAGGCGTCCGTTCCACTCCCACGCCAAACCTGCTCCCCAGCTTTCGGGAAGTTGGTAGGGGGAGCGAGCGGTGAGTGTATCGGCCGTAGCTGCGCCTTTCCCGCTTTGGTCGATGAGCAGCGCGTCGCCGTTGAGATCGCGTCCCAAACCGTAAGTCAGTCCGAGCGTTAAGCGATTTTTGCGTCCCAATTGCTGGGTGTATTGCAAGCCCAAATCGAATTTATAGCTGCGTATCTCCGTTTTGTAGTTGCGGGTCAGCGTTTTTACGTCTTTGTCGTCGTAGCTGGTGGCGGTCATGTTGCTGATGTTGCCCCAGAGATAGCTGGCACTCGCTCCGATGGACAAGGGGCGGAAGGGCGAATAGCCCATGCCGAGATAGACTTCTTGCAACCCGCCTCTTCCCAAATAGTTGGTCGTAGGCTTCACCTTGCCCGAAATGCCACCGCCGATGGCCTTACCCTCCGACTTGATGTCGTAGCCCACTGTCGAAAAAGGCGACACTCCCATGCTGATGCCCAAACCTGGGGCCAAGCGAAAGCCCAAGCCCAGATGGTCAAAGCGTGCATTTTGCTGCTGGAACGATGCGCCAGAGGTCGAGTAGTGGGCACTCTCCAAGCTCACCGAGGCATCGAACAAGAAAGAAAGCGAGTCAATGCGTGCGTAGCTGGCCGCGTTGTGCGGGTTGAGCATTCGGCCGCTCGACAGCGCGATACCCGTGCCAGCAAGGCCACGATTGAGCGAAGCGGAACGGTCAAGCAGCGTGCCCAATCCGTAGCGCGAATAGGGCGACGCACCAACGTGTTGTGCGCTGGCTGTGAGGGCGATAAGGCCAAGGCTGGCCGTGAGGAGAAATTTCTGCATGCGAAAAGTCGGATAGGGATGTGGAACTACATCGCGGCGAGACCGCGCGCCACCAAAAAATCATCTGCAAAGGTGCGAAATTCTGTCGAGATGAGCGAACGAAAATCGCTACCACCTGTAAAAAAAGTCGAAATGGCACCATATTCTCTGCTCAAGTGGCGCACGTAGCCTTCTATCTCGTAGGCCATGCCACGAAGCACGCCACTGCGCAATGCCGTAGAGGTGTCGTGCCCTAAGAGCGGTGTGGAGCCTTCGGGCTCGACCAGAGGAAGACGTGCCGTGTGCTCGTGGAGAGCCTGCAAGCGCATGCTCAGCCCAGGAGAGATGTTGCCCCCCACCCAGCGATGGGAAGCGGTCAGGAGGTCGTAGGTGATACACGTGCCTGCATCGATCACGAGCAATGCGCCTTCGGCTTGTAGCACTCGAGCCCCCATCACGGCCGCCAAGCGATCGGCTCCGAGGGTGTGGGGCGTGCGATAGTCCAGCTGCAACCAAGCGGGAGGAGCGGTGGGCAGGAGTTGGCGCACGGAGCAGTCCATGCCTTCCAAAACCTTGTCTACCCCCTCACACTCGGGCCCTACGCTACACCAATGCAGTGCGGTGAGTTGCGGCTGTGAGTGGGCGTGTTGTAGCAAGCGTTGAGCAGTATCGGCATGGGCACAAGTCTCGTGTTCCACGATATTGCCCTGCTCGAAGAGGGTGAGCTTGGAGCGCGTGTTGCCGATGTCGAGCGTCAAAATCATGTTTTTGTTCTTGTATTCTTGGCAAAGTTACGCCTTCGTGCGAAAAAAAGCAAGTTTCTCTTTGTCTTTCGCGTGCGAGCCACTAACTTTGCCTTGCACAATACTTAGTTTATTATGACTGCCAACGAACAAAGCCTGAACAAAATAGCGCGCGCGCTGCGCAAAACAGCCGAAAAACTCCCCACGCAGGCCGACGATCCTGCACTGACCGACCTATACTTGCAAGTGTCGCAGGAGAGTGGCGAGTTGCGCGTGCTCGACGACAATGACCAGGAGCTGACGCGCTGCGTCATCGAAGAGTGGATAGGCAACACCGACGAGGATTTTTACACGCACGTCCAAGCCACTCTCCGCTCGGTGCTCCATGCACAGCAGGCACTGATCGAGGGCATCAATTTGCTGCGTCCTTACTCTTTCGTACTCATCGACGAGGAGCACGAAACCATTGCCGAACTGCACCTTGTGGACGACGACACCATCATTCTGCACCACGAATTGATGGCGGGCTTGTCGGACGATTTGGAGGCTTTTTGGCAGGAACTCTCTGCAAAATAAAATATGAACATCTACACCCACGACGAACTCCTCAGCCTGGCTCATGACATTGCTACGACCGATGGCGAACTCTCGCCCGAAGCGGCCTTTGAAATGCTCACGAGCCAGATGCAGCGCGATGCCGAGGGCAACTACCGCCAAGCCACTTCGCCCCACGAGCAGCAGAGCCGACTGAACGATGCGCTCTTTGCTTTGGCCTTGGGGCGTGTGTCGGGCATCACCGAACGCCGCCCCATGACACTCGATTGCGACGTGTGGCGCTTTCAAAACAAGAAGGAAAAATGGGTGGCCTTTGTTGGGCTGCTCAATGGCCGCCCCTACGAAATCTTTACGGGCTTGCAGGACGACGACGAGGGTATCGTGCTTCCCAAAAGCGTGAATCAGGGCTGGATCATCAAGAATATCCTGCCCGACGGTACAAAGCGCTACGATTTTTCCTTCCAAAATCGACGAGGCTACAAAATCACAGTCGAGGGGCTCTCGGGGCGTTTCAACAAGGAGTATTGGAACTATGCCAAACTCATCTCGGGGGTGTTGCGCTATCGCATGCCGCTCGATCATGTCGTGGCGCTCATCGACTCCCTGCAGCTCGAAAGCGACACCATCAACACCTGGAAAACGGGGGTGGTGCGTGCGCTCAAGAAATATACGGCAGGAGGTGCCGAACTCGACGAAATCACTACCGACGACGACTCCACAACATGACCCTACACAACAGCGAAATTCAGCTCACTCATCTCCGCTTTTATGCGCACCATGGCGTGTTGCCACAAGAGCGCATCGTGGGAGGGCACTTCATCGTGACGCTCTCTCTGCGCGTTGCGCTGGACGAAACAGCACTGCTGCACGACGAACTCTCGGGTACGGTGAGTTATGCCGAGGTTTACGCCGTGGTGCAACGCGAAATGAGCCGTCCCTCTCAGCTCCTTGAGCACGTCGCTGCGCGCATCTTGCGTGCAGTGTTTGAGGCCTTCTCGCGCGTAGAGTCGGCCACAATCGAAGTGGCCAAGGAGGCTCCTCCCATTCCCTCCTTCGATGGCGACGACTGCCGCGTGAGGCTCACGGCTGCGCGTTAGTTCTCGTCTTTCTTCTTGTCTTGCATTTCCCAGTGGCATTTGGCCTTGTGCCGGTGCCACCTCTTTTGCGCCCTATCGCGGGTGCATCTAAGGGCGAGGGAATGGCTACTCCTTTGCTGAGGAGCGCGCTTTCTTGCCATGAGTAGCTCTCGCTTGGGAGTGGGAAGCACGAAATCCTACGACGCACGTAGAAAATCCTAC
>JAUNKN010000011.1:17489-50284 GCA_030532685.1 Bacteroidales bacterium
TTTTCTTCCCACGTAGATTTTCGTGTCTTGCAAGAGGAAGCAAAGGCTCGCTTTGAGCGAGGCTCGTGTTGCACTGTTTTTCTGTCGCTACCTTATTTCCGCATCTTTTTCGCTTATGATTAATTTTCGTATCATTGCCCGTGCATTGGGCGGTCTTATGCTTCTCGAAGCACTCTTGCTCTTGGCCTGTCTGGGAGTGGCGATTTTCTATGGCGAAGGCCACTGGCATCCTTGGTTGGTGCCTGCTGGGATTTGCTTCCTGCTGGGCATGACAGGCGTGGGCGTGGGCTACCATGCGCACAACAACTTTAACCGTCGCGACGGCTATCTCATCGTGGCCACCGTGTGGATTATCTACACCGCCGTGGGCATGCTCCCTTTCCTCTTGGGGGGGCATACCGACCGCGTCGCAGTGGCTTTTTTCGAGACGATGTCGGGATTTACGACGACGGGGGCCACAGCCTTTTCCGATGTCGACGCGCTGCCACACTCCATCCTTTTTTGGCGCGCACTCACGCATTGGATAGGCGGTATGGGTATCATTTTCTTTACCCTTGCTCTGCTTCCCGCCTTGGGGATAGGCGAGCAAAAGCTCTTCTCGGCCGAGGCTACGGGCTTGAAGATGGGCAAGCTCCACCCTCGCATCTCGACCACCGCCCACTGGTTGTGGATGGTCTATTTTCTGCTCACTCTCGCCAGTATGCTCACCTACTATTTCGGGGGAATGGGACTATTTGATGCTGTGTGCCACTCGCTGGCCACTGTGGCCACAGGAGGATTCTCGACCCACACGGATTCTATGGCTTGGTTCAATAGCCCCTTCTTGGAGTATGCCTCGACGGTGTTCATGCTCCTTTCGTCCATCAATTTTACGCTGCTCTATCTGCTCTTTATTAAGCAACGTTTCAAGCAGGTGTGGCGCGACGAGGAGTTGCGGCTCTTTGTGGGCATCATTCTCCTTTCGGTCGTGATTATCACCTTCACGCGCTGGATAGAGCAAGGCGTCATCAGCGAGAGTTCCTTCCGCAGTTCGCTCTTTCACACCGTTTCGCTCATCAGCACCACGGGTTTTACAACCGACGACTTCATGCTGTGGCCCCACTTGGCGTGGATTGTGCTCACGGTGATTTGTGTGATTGGCTCGTGCTCGGGAAGCACCTCGGGAGGTATCAAAATGGTGCGTGTGCTCACCTCTATCAAGATAGTGCGTTCGGAATTTAAGCACATTTTGCACCCACGGGCAGTGCTCCCTGTGCGCATCAATAAGGACTACCTGGGCAGCAGCATCACGCAGAGCATCTTTGCCTATACCTTTTTCTATATCGTGCTCATCGGTCTGGGCTCGGCGGCAATGACGATGATGCACCTGCCCATTCTCGATGCGGTGAGCCTGAGCATCTCCGCCTTTTCCAATGTGGGGCCCACCATAGGCCATTTGATAGGACCGCTCGATGGTTGGGGCATCATCCCTGACACGGCCTTGTGGATCAATTCGTTTTTGATGATTGTGGGTCGTTTGGAGATTTTCTCGCTCTTGCTTCCCTTCGTTCCCTCGTTTTGGAGGGACAATTAAAGGACAAAACGCCCATCGGCCTGTGTGGCCGATGGGCGTTTTGCCTTGGGAGGTTGCGAGAGCCTATAGCCCTTCGCAGCGTGCTGCACTACGCATAGAACATTCGCCCTCGCAGCTGCTCTACTTTTCGAGTAGAGTGGTGCTGCGAGGGCGATTTTGTTGAACAGAAGGGAGGCTTGCGCCTCCTGTGGAGAGGAAAGGGAGGGATTAGCGCATCACCTTTCGTCCGTCTATGATGTAGGGTTGTCCAGCGGTAGGTTGTGCAACGCGGCGTCCTTGGAGGTCATAAATGCCAGCGGGAGCGGCGGGAGTAGCAGCCTCTTGCACTTTTTGCAAGCCCGAGGGAGCAACAAATTTTCCCGTGACTGCTGCCTTGCGGAGCGCGGCCACCAAAGCCTTGTCGGGGCTGAGGCTAAAATTGTCGTAGAGATGCCAGAAATTGCCCTTTTCGCGTGCATGGCTGTTTTGGCTCACTTCTACGCCATTGCTGGCCTCGGGATTGAGGCACACGTCATTATAGGCTGGGCGCTTGCTTCCTTGGTCGAGTGCCGTGAGGACAAAACCTTGTTGGTCCTTGCGGATTTGCACGAGAATGGGCTGGTCGCTCATGCTGCTGGCACTAAGTTTGCCAGCTGTGGTGGGATTGAAAAATTTGCCCGTGCCCAGATTGTAGATGAGGTAGTGAGGGCGGTGGTTGTCGGCCCCAACGATGAGCCAGTTGGCACTTTCTTGAGAAAGTTCGACAGCGGGCTGATAGGCAGCCTGCACCAGCTTACCGTCCTTTGGAGCAGCACCGCGCAGAGTGGGGTAGGCCACTCCTTCGGCATTGACCAGTGTGCCGTAGCCGTAGACATTGGAGAGGAGGTAGGCTCGCTCGGCATTGAGGTCGCTCATTTGTGTCACAGGGCCGTATTTCACGAGTTTGGCTGCATGGGAGAGGTGCGTGAGGGCGGTAGAGAGTTGCTCGGGAGTGGCTGTGGCGAGCTGCTGGTACACGGCACCGAGATATTTTTCTACATCGGCCTTCGTATAGCGATTAAACTGGCCTGCATTTTCATAGTGTTCTTTCAACAGCTGGCGCAAAGCCTCGGGATCTTTGGTCGAGAAGTTGATTTCGGAAATGGCCATAAAATGCTCGCCGTGGCCATAGCCAGCGGTGAAGTAAAGGCGGAGTTGACTGCCGGAGGGGAGAGTGAGCGGAGCGGTGAGCCGTATGCTTTGCTCGGTGTCGTCGGGCAGCGTGTAGGTGCCCACCGTGCTCCAGTGTCCAGCGTTTTGCACCTGCACCTGCACGGTCTTGGCCAAATATTGCTTGCTCGTGTGTTTGCTGGAAGTGGTCAGGTCGATTTGGTCGATGACCACATCGCCATCGTGCACGAAGCTGATGTAGTGAGGATAGTTCTTTTGATTGTAAGAAGCGCCTACCCATTGTGTGTGCCAGTAGGTTTTCTTGTCGCCATCGAGTACGTATTTGGCCCAACCATTGTTGGCCCCTTCGCCCGATTGTTCCTGGCTGCTGTAAGCCTTGACCTTCCATTGAGATTGCGGAGAGCGCACGAGCACATCGGCAATGGCTGTTTGCATGCGTTGTATATCCTGTGTTTGGAGAGCGGGCAAGACATTTTCTGCAATGAGGCCCTCCAATTCGGCATCGGAGGGCAAGAAGTCGCCTGCCTCTACATAGGGAATGGTGAACCGACGGCCATCGCCTTGAGGCATGTCGGGCTCGATGTAGCCGCCACTTTGCATGTAAACTGCGGGCTCGCCTTCAAAATCCTTCTTCCAAGTTTGATGGCGGTCGTTGCGCGCACCTTTGGCATCTCCGCCATCGGTGTGCCCGAAGCTGAATATGTTGCGGTTGTACCAAGTGGCGCCCTGCATGGAACGGGTAAAGATGCGGCGATAGTAGGCCTTGTGCTTCATGTGTCCCTGGCTGGTGTTGCCACGCGTATATTCCTCCAGAAAGGCATTGAAGCCAGAACCGAAGTAGCGTTTTTGTCCCGCCATGCGCTGTGAGGAGATAAAATGCCACTTGTTGTCAAGACCGCGCACATTATACCACGCGGAGATAATCAAGTTGTCGTAGTTGGAACCATCTTTCAGTTGGATTTGTTCTGGGCGCACGTTGAGCAAGAAGCGCACCCATTTGCCAGGACGCCAGTAGTCGCCGTTCATGATCACGTGTACGCCCGTACCTTCGCCACGAAAACGTTCGGACACGGTGTGCTGTTTGGTACTGTCGATGGCCAGCACACCACTGCGCTTGTAGTTGGCCAAGGCAGGGTCAGAGTCGGTGTCGCCATTGTCCCACGTAGAGAAGATAATGGTGTGGTTGCGTGTCGTCTTGTCGCCCATCCAACCATTGTTTTGGATACCAATATAGCCTCCTGCAAAGCCAAAGGCTTCGACATAAGTGCCCAAATAGTCGGCCTCCTCAGGAATGAGCACTTCGTCGTAGATCCAATCGAAAGCATCGCCCGCAGGAAGTTTGGGGTGGGTCGAACTGAAAGTGTTCAGGTGCAAGGAAGGAACGCTTCGCCAATCGGCCAGATAGACCGCATCCTTTCCTTTTACATCGGTAGAGGAGATGGAAAAGTCGTGTAGCTGCTCGTTCGTGCGCCCGTCTGTCAGGACAAAACGATACCATGCCGCTTCCGAAGCTCGGAAAGAGAAATCTTTTGCATCGTTCTTTGTCGAAACATCTTGGTTGGTATTCATGTTCCGAATGTCGATTTTCCCATGGTTTTGCGACTTTACCGAGTAGTTGCCCTTGGGAAAGCGAATGTACCAAGCAGGCATAAAACCTCTTCGAGGATATTGCTCCGAGTAGCCCAACTGTTCGGTACTTTTTCCTTCTTTGTCGATGATGTAACCACCCGCAGTGCCTTGATTGGCCACTTTGATGGTCCACGACGTCTGTGCGAAGAGCCATGGCGAAACCAATAGCCCCGCGAGAAAACAGAAAAGTTTTTTTCTCATAGTAACGATGTGTATTTAAGACAAAACGCTGCAAAACCTACGGCGTTTTGCTTGTGAAAAAGAGTGTTCCTGCAGAAAGCTCTCTCCTCGCCTTAGCAGCGAGAGAAGCTGTTGTACTTTACGGAGCCAATAGAGCGAAGCATCCTCCTTATTCTTATTGCGCTCTACGGCTTCGCTGATTTCAACAAAGGGAATCATTGTGTGAAAGGTGCCATAAGGAGACTCGCAAAGTTACGTATTTTTCAAAATAAAGAATAGTCTTTTTTTCTTTTTCTTCAAGCACATGGGGAATGTGGGGGAGGGAGGAGAGAGAACATTGTCTCATTCGATACTCTTTGTTCCTACGGGTTTTCTTCTATGTTTTTCGACACTATTTTCATAGAAGGACATACCTTGTTGATGTACGGTTGAGAGAAAGAAATACAGATAGTAGTGAGGAAATTCGAGTTTTTATGATTAATCCTCGTAAGGAGAGTTTACTTTATGGATTTGTGATATTAAATTCTAATTATTTTGTACATTTGCTCGTGCAATAGTCTGCTGTCTGCAAGAATATTTTATGGAGCAAGAAACTTTGCTTTGGGGGAGGACCTTCTGTTTTGTAAAAAGAGATGACTCTTGCTCCTCATTTCTCACCTTTATCTTTTGTCTTTATGTCTGCTTTATCGAAAGAACATCTCGAGATAGCCAAACGTATTGAAGAGTTGAACAATTATGTTTCTTCTTCGCTCACTTTAGTAGAAGCCAAGCATGCTTCTTTTGTTGCTTTGCTGTTGGTTTTCTTAAGTGGGGTGTTAGAATTGGAATTCTCGAAAATGAAGAGCCTTTCGACTCTGTTTTTCTTACTTAGTGTTATTGAATTATTGATTTGTATGGGGATAAGTCTTTGGGCGCTTTATCCTCGGGCTTCAGGGAAAAGAAAATATAAAACGACTTCCTGCGAAAGATTACTGTTTCGTTGCGAAACCCTCGAAGAGCTTTCTAAGGAGCAGCTGCAAGAGCTCTTGAAAAAAGATTGTTCAACCTATCGATTTAGTGAGTACGAACAAGCAAAAATAGAGAGCCTGCTCAATGCTTCTAAAGCGGCTGCACGTAAGTATCGCTTGTTTCGCTGCTCACTCCAATGTTTCGCCGTGTTTATTGTTTGCTTTTTACTCCTGATTCTCTCTTACATCCTTTTATGACTCCATCTTCCTCTTCTGTCCCTTATTCCGTTGAATGGCATCTTCGGCAATTTGTCATGCAAAAGCCCAATGTGGCGCCTGTTGTCGATAAAAGTCTTAGAAATATAGAATGCCAACGCAACTATTCCTCAGACAAAAAGTCTGGGGAAATAAAAGAGTTCTTACTTGAGCGTGGGCGACACCGCCTCTACTATTTTGCGGTAGGGCACAAATGGAAGTCTTTGTCTCCTGTGGCATTCCAGCGTTGTTATGACGAGGAGCAAGACAGATACCACGTCAACGATTATCTCGCTCTTCAAAAAGAGTACTTCCCTCAAGTAGAGGCGTTTAAGAAACTTGTGGAGAACCTGCGCAATCTCAATAGCCACTACATGCACAGTTTTCAGTTTCTCAAAATGGAAGAGGAGCATGACGTGATGAGGCGCTTTCTGCTTGAGGGGTTCCGTATGGCCGTTACTATGGTCTATTTTGATCAAAAGGACATATGGAAAGAGCTTCGCGCAAAGGTAGATGAAGAGAACAGAGCGATGAACTTTACATCTGAACAATACGAAGAGCGTTTGCAGGGGGAGTATCGTCGATGGATTTTGAATCCTCTGCATCAAGGCCTACTCCATTCTTTCTTGTTCGAGAAGTTCTTTCCAATACTCAGAACCAATACTCAGAACAAGCAGGAGGAAAATAAACAGTACGAAAAGTGGCGCAACAAGATGGGCAAGCTCTCTTTCGAGAACTTGCTTGAACGCGTGCTCTTTTTTGAGGTACCCTCCGATTTCGATTGGACAATCGGCCAAGGGCATCGCTTGTTCTGCGTAGAAAAAGGGACGTACCTTTCTTTTGTAGGTGCGCTTTTTCTGTTGTCCATGTTCCTTTACAAGGACGAAGCCAACCTCTTGATTTCCAGAATCAAGGGCTACAAGCGAAACGAAGGAAAGGAGATGATGGCCAAACGCGATATTATGACCTTCTTTTCCAAAAAGGTATCGGCACAGGATTTTGATTGCGAGGAGAAAGATCTCATCTATTTTCGAGACATTCTGCTCTACTTAAGTAAATATCCCTTGGAGTGGAACGAGGTATTGGAAACTACAGAAGAGCAAACCTCGGCCATCTCCGCGCTAAAAACTTCCATTGCCAAACTGGAGGAAGCCCGCATTTTAGAAGCCTTCCCCAAGTTTTATCCCTCTGGAACCATCTCCTCTTTCATCGTAGGCAAAAACTCTCGTCCCACTCCCACCCCTCCGGCGCTTCCTTATTGCACTTTCCTAAAGCAACGAGAGCACGAAAAGGAGCAGCAGCAGCAACAAATAGAGGCGGCCAATCGTGTGCTCGACACCCTCGAGCGTCGCTTGGACGACCAAACTTTCTTTTCTTCTTACGGGCGCAATGAGGATCGTTTCATAGAGTTCGCCCTTCGCTTCCTTTGGCAAGAAGGCTACTTTGGGCAGGATGCCCTTATCAAGTGCTATCGTTTCTACACGACCGAGGAGCAAACAGAATTTTTGGAGGAAGCTCGACAAACAATGCCCAAGAAGGAGTTTGACAAACTGAAGTTTCATCGAGGCCGCCTCACTCATTTCGTGAGCTTTACCGAGCATAAGGCTCTGTATCCAGAGTGGGACACACCTTTTGTCGTCGAGAATAAAGCGGTGCAGATTAAAGTCTGTTTGGAACAACAACAAGTTTTGTTCTCCTTCCAGCGTCCACTGTTGATGGTGCTCTTGCAGCACGCCTTGCAGAGCGCGACAGTGCTCAATAGTGGATGTGGTCTTCTCTCGGGCTACTACAAGCACTACCAGGAACAATTTACTAAAGTTCGTAAGACCTTCGAAGAGAGCCTGCAGGAGAGTATAGGTTCAGAATCTCCAATGAGTACAACTCCAGCGTTCCGAAAAGAGGCCAAGCGATTACTGCCCCGTCGTGCCCTTCGCCAGCTGGATGCTCCCGCTCTTCTTACCAACGAGAAGCAGACTTTGGAGCAGTGGCTCGTCGATGCTGAGCGCGAAGCAGAACGCTACCAAACGCGCTTGGAGCACGTGCGCGAGCTTGCCCGCAAGAACCATCGCCCTGAACTCCTAACTCACTTTCTTAAAAAGAACAAGGGCAAACAATTCAAACTCCGTTTCATCAAGAAGGTTTGGAACCTCCTGTTTTTCAAGCCCGTCTATCAACAACAACTCTTGGCCAATGAGCGAGGAGTCCCCGAACATCACAAAGCCTTTCACCTTACGCGCGACGAGTATAAGGATTTTTGTCGCTACCTATTTGCACTCGATAGTGTGCCTCACTATAAGGTGCTCTTGCGTGAACTCCTCGAGAGAAAAGGTTTCTTGAGCGATGAGCAATTCCGAGAGATTTTTGAATCGGAGCATTCGCTCAGCGGTTTTTACGACCGCACCAAAGAAGTTTTCTCCACTTGGCTCTCCACCTTTAGCCCTGCTCCTCGCTCTGACCGCTATGTGCTCTCGGCCTATAAAAACTTACCTAATATCGCCGAGCTGTCTCCTCGCCTTTTTGAGCAGCCTCCTCACATCCTTTACATCAATTTAAAGCACTTTTTGGACTACGAAAAAAGCAAGCACGCAGCAAAGAGCGGTGTGACGAAGCAATATGCCTACGCCCTGCCGCAGAACCAAGAATACCTCGTATCGACCTACTATTTGGAGGGAGTACAGGAGGAAAAAGTGCTGCGTAAGCTCCACTTCAAGCTCCGCAACACTCGTGTAGAGGATTGCCTGCTCTACGAGTTGGCCATGCGCTATTTGCACAAGGGGAAAGACCTCCAAGAGAGTGCTCGAGCTGCTGTTGGAGAACTCCTTCAAAGAGAACTCGAACTTTCCATCCCACTTAGCGATGGTTCCACCTATCATCTCACCTTTCCTTTCAAGCATTTGGAAAAGGTCGAATCTATGCTGCAGTATGATCACGAAAAAAAGATGTTGCAAGAAGCACCAAACTACCTGCAATTGCAGTTCAACTCCTCCGCCAAGAATCGCCCAGCACCACAAGACATTAAGGCGATGCACCAGCGCTATCAACAGGAGCAGAAGCTCTCGCTCAACGACTTTGAAAAACTAAAATCGAAACTCATAGCCCAAGCGGGAACTTTCCTACCCATTATCTTGGACTTGGAGCGGTATTTTTTGCTCAAGGAGGGTATCTCCCTGCCCAGCAATAAGCACTACATCCCTTACAAAGAAATGAAAGTCTTGCACCATTTCGTAGAGCGTGAAATACGCAATCGTGTTTGTCACTTCCGTTTTCCTGAGAAATCCTACCCCAAACTTATCGCTGAGGTGGAGCAGAAGTTTTTGCAGCAAGAAAAAGAGGAGTGGAAATCTTGCCTTTCTGCTTCTCTCCCCGAAGACTTCTCAGGCTTTCCTCCTCCTTTGCGCGACCTACTCTTCGATTTCTTAAAGGCCATACATGATAAGTTCTTTGACCATAAAATAAAGGATAGTCAAGAGAAGAAATGCCAAGCACAAAAACGATATATTCGAGAGGTCTTGTCAGCTGTGCTTGCTTATAGTTCTGCCAAAACTCCTTCTGAACACTAATTTGAAGTGACAACGGGTTATAAAAAACACACAGAAAGTGTATTCCCCTATTTTGTGGGGTAGAAACAACAGATGGTATCGCGCTGGTGTCGCGCAAATCGTTGTAAGTGCCCCTATTTTGTGGGGTAGAAACAACAGAAAAGGCGATATTGTTGCCCAAACACTTGTTGTAAGTGCCCCTATTTTGTGGGGTAGAAACAACCTTAGATGCTAATCGTGAGAAGACATTCTTGTTGTAAGTGCCCCTATTTTGTGGGGTAGAAACAACGCAAAAGTATTTGGCGTACTTTGATGTACTGTTGTAAGTGCCCCTATTTTGTAGGGTAGAAACAACAATCCATACCATCTCGAAGATTGATATTCGTTGTAAGTGCCCCTATTTTGTAGGGTAGAAACAACTCCCATCGCAGGAATTGCGCTTGGATGTCGGTTGTAAGTGCCCCTATTTTGTAGGGTAGAAACAACGAGAAGCCCATATATTTGCATAGATGGTCAGTTGTAAGTGCCCCTATTTTGTAGGGTAGAAACAACCTATAGGTCGGCATATATTTTCACTATTGAGTTGTAAGTGCCCCTATTTTGTAGGGTAGAAACAACTTGAGGAGGGTTTAGGTGGTCTAACGGGGGGTTGTAAGTGCCCCTATTTTGTAGGGTAGAAACAACGATTGTGAAAGCGTTATATTCGTTTGTTGTGTTGTAAGTGCCCCTATTTTGTAGGGTAGAAACAACAGAGCCGAGGAATTTATAGCAAAATTGAGAGTTGTAAGTGCCCCTATTTTGTAGGGTAGAAACAACCCTATGAATCGTATAATCAAGTTTGCTCACGTTGTAAGTGCCCCTATTTTGTGGGGTAGAAACAACTATCATGAATGTCTTACGAAGGGAGATCTGGTTGTAAGTGCCCCTATTTTGTGGGGTAGAAACAACTCTTTTTTTGAGGCAGCAAGAGGAGAAAAATAGACATGAAGAAGGCTGGATACAACTTTGCACTGAAGCCGCAAATTTTATGGGAAAACAACCGCAAGCGAAGAGTTCAGAGCTCAGGGATTGCGGTTGTTTTTTAGGCAGAGGGGAGAGAAACAGCCGAGTAGATAAGGCTATTTAGAGGAGGTGAAGATGGAGATGCTCTCTTATCGCTTTGGTATGAGTTCGGAGAGGCGTTTCGCATTTGATGCAGGAGAGCCACGCTCGGCAAATGAGGAGGTAGGCCTGCGAAAATGAAGGAGCGAAGCTCCCAACTTGCAGGGTGGCAAACGAAAGTGGGACGCAGAATTTCTTGAGCACAAAGTCCCTCAAGGAGCGAGAGAGCAAAGGGAGTTGCAGAGGGAGAATGGCATGGAGCTGCTCGAAGGAGGAAGATGAAGGCGAGGGAGAAGTGCTGGGTGGGGCGCTCGGAGCAGAGGAGGAGGGGAAGGGTGGAGAGGAGCAGGCCGAGAGTGAGGAAGAAGCACGGAGTGCCGATTTGTCGAGGAAGTGGCCGAGAGGGCTTTCTTTTTTTCAAGGTGGGGCAAAACAAAGCCAACTTTTTTCGCTATCTTTGCCGAAAAGAAATCCGTCCCATGTCTGACTACATCGTATCGGCGCGAAAGTATCGCCCCACGAGCTTTGATAGCGTTGTGGGGCAAAGCGCGCTGACCACCACCCTCAAAAATGCCATAGCCTCGGGCAAACTGGCACATGCCTACTTGTTCTGTGGCCCTCGTGGGGTGGGCAAAACCACCTCGGCACGCATCTTTGCCAAGACCATCAACTGCTTGAGTCCTACGCCCGAAGGCAATGCCTGCGAGCAGTGTGAGAGTTGTGTGGCCTTCAACGAGGCGCGCTCCTACAACATTCACGAGCTGGACGCGGCATCCAACAACTCGGTCGACGACATACGCCAGCTCATCGAACAGGTGCAGATTCCTCCTCAGGTGGGACGCTACAAGGTGTTTATCATCGACGAGGTGCACATGCTCTCACAGGCGGCTTTCAATGCCTTTCTGAAAACGCTCGAGGAACCTCCGGCTCATGCCATATTCATTTTGGCAACGACCGAGAAGCACAAAATCTTGCCCACCATCCTCTCGCGCTGTCAAATCTACGACTTCAACCGCATGGAGGTGGCCGACACCGTGCGCCACTTGATGCACGTGGCGCAGAGTGAGGGCATACAATATGAGGAGGCCGCCTTGCACGTCATAGCCCGAAAAGCCGATGGCGGAATGCGCGATGCCCTGTCGATTTTTGACCAAGTGGCCTCGTTCACGGGAGGCAACATCACCTACCAGCAAGTCATCGACAATCTCAACGTCCTCGACTACGACTACTATTTCGACATCACCGACCAGCTCTTGGCACAGGACATTCCTGCCGTGCTGCTCACGCTCAATAAGATATTGAGTCGCGGCTTTGAGGGCAACCATTTCATGGGCGGTTTGGCCTCGCACCTGCGCGATGTGCTCGTGAGCCGCGATGCGCAAACACTTCCGCTCCTGGAGGTGGCCGAGGCCGTGCGTGAGCGCTATGCTCAGCAAGCACAACGCTGCACGCCTCAATTCCTATATGCTGCGCTGCGGCTGTGCAATGAGTGCGACATGAACTATCGTACGGCACGCAACAAGCGGCTTCTCGTTGAGCTAACGCTCATACAAGTGGCGCAACTCCTCGCCAGCGAGGAGGAGGCGCCGAGTGGTGGGCGTCGCCCTGCGCGACGTCTTCTCCCCATCTTCTCGCCCGCGGCCCCAGTAGCTGAGGCTGCGGCGCCCCCCCGAGTGGCCACTCCTGCGCCCTCGGTGGCTTCCGTTGCGAGTGCTGCTCCTGCGGCTGTGCCTGCGGCCAGCACTCCTACCATACCTCCTGCGGCGCGCCCCACGGCTGCGCTCCCTGCGGCCATGGCTCAACGCTTGCAAACGGTATCGCTCACGCGCCGCACGGCACCGGGCATGCCATCGGCCCAACCCGCTGCTGTGACTCCACGCTCCACGACCAATATCCCTACACCGGGCGAGCGAACGTGGCGCACGAAGAGCTTCGACCTCGACACGCTGGCCTACCAGTGGATGCGTTTTGCCAATGAGCTGCCGCGCGAGCATAGTGCTGCCGCAGGCCGCCTGAAACTCATAGCCAGCGAGACGGAGCGCTTCCAATTCTCTCCCCCTGTGGAGGGAGCTGAGCAGGCGGTGCCCATACAGGTGCTCATCGAAAATGCTCCCGCAGCCCAGCTGCTCAACCAGCTCCTGCCCGAACTGACGGTGCACTTGCGCAACACGCTGCAAAACGATTTTGTACAAGTGTCGTTCGTGGTCGATACGACACAGGTCATCAAGAAACGCGCGCACTCGCCGCGTGAAATATACAACGAGATGCTGAACAAAAATGCAGCATTCAAAGAATTGGCCATCAAGCTCCGCTTGGAGTTGGCCTAAATCCAAACTTTTCGACACTATAAACAATGGAACAAGCACGTAATCGCTACATCACCGTAGCTTATCAACTTTTTGCCGACAACGACAAAGGCATTCACGAACTCATCGAGGAAGCTCCCAAAGACTATCCTTTCCAGTTTATCACCAATTTGGGCATGGCCCTCGACAGCTTCGAGTCGCAGGTGCGCGACTTGAACGAGGGCGACACGTTCGACTTTACGATTCCCATGGAGGAGGCTTATGGCCCTTACGACGAGAAGCACGTGATCAGCGTGCCCAAGGAAACTTTCCACGTCGATGGTCGCTTCGATAGCGAGGTGATTTATCCAGGCAACTATATCCCCCTTGTCAATGAGGACGGCCATCGTTTCGATGGGCTTGTGCTCGAAGTGAAAGACACGGAAGGCGTCGTGGTCATTGACTTGAACTCTCCCCTTGCGGGCAAGGCACTGCACTACAAGGGTAGTGTGGTGACGGCTCGCGAAGCTACACCCGAAGAAATCCAAGGAGCCTTCAACTTGATGGCTGGAGGCTCGAGCGGTTGTGGCTGCGATTGTGGCTGCGGCTGTGGCGACGAAGGCGGCCACGAGGGCGACGACTGCAGTGGCGGTGGTTGCGGTGGTGGTTGTGGCTGCCACTAAAAAGCTCACATGGCATAAGGGTGTTTTGTCGTGCTGCAGGCTTGCCTGCGCAGCAGGGACAAAACACCCTCTCTCTTTCCAAAGTTCCATTTCCAATCCTTTCCTCTATGAATACATTTGGCCATATTTTTCGCCTCAGCACCTTCGGTGAGAGCCACGGCCCAGCCGTTGGGGGCGTGATCGATGGGATGCCCGCAGGCATTCCCATAGATCTCGACTTTTTGCAAAGCGAGCTCAATCGTCGCCGTCCTGGGCAAAGTTTGCTCACCACTCCTCGCAAGGAGCTGGATCGCGTGGAGTTGCTCTCGGGCGTGTTTGAAGGCAAAAGCACGGGTTGTCCCATAGGCTTCGTCGTGCGCAACAACAATCCGCACTCCAACGACTATGACAATTTGCGCGACCTCTTTCGACCTTCGCATGCCGACTATACCTACCACGTGAAGTATGGGCATCGAGACCACCGAGGAGGCGGACGCTCGTCGGCCCGCGAAACCATAGCGCGCGTAGTAGCAGGGGCACTGGCCAAGATGGTGCTCCGCGACATGGGGATAAGCATCACGGCCTGGACGAGCCAAGTGGGCCCAATCGTCTTGGACACTCCTTATCAAGAGTTGGACTTCTCGCTCATTGAGAGCAATGGGGTGCGATGCCCCGATGCCGAGGTGGCCAAACGCATGGCCGATCTTATCATGGAAGTGAAGGGAGAAGGCGACACGGTGGGAGGCGTTATCAGCTGTGTGGTGCAAGGCTGTCCTGCTGGCTGGGGCGACCCTGCCTTTGGAAAATTGCATGCACAGCTTGGAGCTGCCATGCTAAGCATCAATGCGGTCAAAGGTTTTGAGTATGGTTTGGGCTTTGCTGGATGCAGCCAGAGAGGTTCGGAACAAAACGACGAGTTCCTCCCTGGATTTACCACAGCTACCAACCGCAGTGGAGGCATACAAGGAGGCATCAGCAATGGGCAGGACATTCCTTTCCGAGTGGCCTTTAAGCCTGTTTCGACCCTGCTTCGCGAGCAAAACACCATCGACATTCATGGCGAGCCTACCGTGGTCAAGGCCCGTGGTCGCCACGATGCTTGCGTGCTGCCTCGTGCTGTGCCCATCGTGGAGGCTATGGCCGCTATGGTGCTGGTCGATGCCTACTTACGTCAACGTTCTGTGCGCTTAGATTAGACATTTGTCTACCGAATTGTCCAAAATAACCACTAAAAAATAGTGGATTGCAGAAAAGATGAGGAGAAATGAAAATTTTTCCTCATTTTCTTTGGCCGATGTGCCCGAAACTCGTACATTTGCTTACGAATAGTTGCCGAAGGCAACTTAGACTGAATAGTTTAGTTAAGTCTAGTTTAGTTTTTGTGTTGGTTAGTGGGGCCCCGCAGTGGCGGATTGTCCCACTAATTCTGTATTTATACCTCTATACTCTTTCTCTGATTGTTCTGCTCCTTTCGCATAGCGTAGCCACTTCCTTGACTGCTACGAATGAATGGAGTGCATAAAAAAACGTCCTTCCACTCAGCGAGTGGGAGGACGATGTCTATTAAGAATAATTGTGTCTTACGAGAGGGCGGGAAGTTTAGATTTTCACCTCTACGCCTACGCCTACAACCTGGTTGGTACGTGTGAACACATCGCTGCCAGCAATCTGGGTGCCGTTGTAGTTGGCACTCTGCTTCGTGTACTTGTCGTAGAAAGTTTGGAAGTAGGCGACATTGAGCTTGACGCGATCGCTGAGCTTATAGCCCACGCCGAGTCCGAGGCTGGTGCTATTGACCGTGAAAGAGGCGTCGTGCATCATCGCGTCGGTATTGGGATACATCGTGTGCTGCAAGCCTGCGCTCACTTCAATATCTGAAGTTACGTCATACTCGGCACCGAAAAGTAGCTCTTGAGTGTTGCCATCGATGGCTTTGTTTTTCCATCCAGTAGTGGCACTACCCGATTGTGCAGCTTGGTCGAAATAGAGGTGATAGCCCGCGGAGAGACGCAAACCATCGAGCACGGCATAGCGAGCGCCGAGGGTGAGCAGAGCGGGAATGTCGCTGCGCGTCTTTGCACCATCGTGGTAGGCGGCGAGATTGGGCGAAGCCTCGGCCACAGCATTGTTCTTGGCCTTATTGCTCAGTTCGATGGGTGTGGAAAACTCGTATTTGGCCGCGAGATCGAGACGGTTGTTGTGGTAGTGCAGGCCCAAGATAGGAGCAAGGCCAAATCCTGACTGCTCAGTGTCGATTGCTACTCCCGAAGCCAAGGCTGCGCCTTGACGGAGCTGGGCAACGATGGGGGCAGGGGCTCCTGCTGTGGCGGCAGCTTGAGCGGCTCCTGCAAAAATGGGAGCTGCGGGGGTGAGCTGGTTGCCTGCGGTGAGCAGTTGCATGTTGCGCAGATAGCCTTCATAATGGGCCGAGGCCAAAATGGCGCGTGCACCGAGATAGGCAGCCCAATTGTCGTTGAACTTATAGCCTGCTCCCAAAGTGGCTCCAAAATAATATTGACGACCCGACATGTGTGCATCGACATCATAGCCCTTGAAATCGCCATACTTTCCGTCACGATTGATGTCGAGGCGAGTGGCCGCGAGAGCACCATAGGCAGCTACCAGCGATTCGAAAGAGGCCAATCCCTGCTTATATTCGGCTTTTCCGCCACCGCCCACGAGTGCGGCATTGAGGTGAAAACTCCAGCGTTCGCCCACCCAAGCGGCTTGCAAGGAGGGAATGACAGGAGCTTGAGCCTCTCCCTTGAAAAGTTTGCTGCTTTGTCCAGCATTTTTCACCCCGAGGGCAAAGGGAGCGAAGCTAGAGGTTACCTCGCGAGTTTGAAAGGCAGCTTGCCAGTTCACTCCAAGATGAAAACCTTTCTCCATGAAGCTCACACCAGCGGGATTGGAATACACACCATTGAGATTGATGGAGGCGTCTTGTGCAGGATTGCGCAAGAAAGCTACGTTTTGGTTCGTGTTGGTGAGATAGCCTCCTGCCTGGGCTACGAGTGTGGTAGCGACGAGCGCCACAGAAAGAAATATCTTCTTCATTTTTTACAATTTTCTGTTTGAAACTACCGCAAAAGTAGGTCTTTCCAGCACACAAGCCAATTTTTTGTGCAAAAAAATAGCCTGTATTGCGCAGAAGGTGGACTTTTGCGCAATACAGGTTGCGAAACCTGCTAATCAAAGCGGAAGTAAGGGGCAAGCCGACCGAAATCTTGTTCGGTGAAATGAGGATTATTGCGCAGTTCGTCCCAAGAACGTAAAGGCCCCATCTTTTGGCGACGATTGACGATGCCTTTCACTTGCTCGAAATTGAGATAAGGATGCCGCAAAAGCTCTTTGAACGAAGCGCGGTTCAGAGCAATGCGCTTCACGATGGGGTGCGCATCGGTACGAAACCAATGTTCGATGCCATGAGGGAGATGCTCGACTTCGGCTATCTGTTGAGCGGAAACAAAGCCCCCCAAGCGTTCACGATAGGCGATAATGGCGCGCGCATAGTGCCGTCCGATGCCTGGAATGCTCATGAGTTGCGTGGTGTCGGCTGCATTGGCATCGAAAATTGTTCCTATCTTGACTTTTTCGGGACGAGTCCGCCGTAAACTATCGTAGTGAGCCTCTCGCATAGCTCGAGCGGCGGCCCGCTGCGCTTTCTCTGCAGCCCATTGTGCACGCAGGGCCTCGTATTGTGCTTGGCGAGCTGCACGAGCTTCTTGGCGGGCTTTCCATTGTGCCTCGCGTTGTGCAGCGGCAGCGATGGAGTCGGCACGCCGCTGTTGTTCAAAAGCCAAAATAGCTTGCCGTTCTTCTTGGCTTGGAAGAACATCGCTGGCGGCAGGTTGAGTAAAGAAGGGAAGCACCCAAAAGCGCAAGGCCATGAGCAGCGCAATGCTCAGCAAGAGAAACAGCAAGCCCCAACGCAGCTCGCGAGATAAAGCAGGACGCATAGCCATACAGTGGAGAGAAAAACGAAGAACTAACTATAGCGACGTGGGTAGCGCAGGAGAATACCTCCCAGAGCGACGATGCCGAGCACAAAGTTGTAATACAGGTGAGGGATAATCTCAAGAGGAGACAGCGTGGCCAATCCGGCTGCAATGAGCAACTGAGCTCCATAGGGCAGCAAACCTTGAACGACGCAGGAAAAAGTGTCCAGCAAAGAGGCGCTCTTTCGTTTGTCTACTCCGAAACGCTCAGCGATATCGTGCGATATTTTTCCTACCGATAGAATGGCTACGGTATTGTTGGCCGTTACGCAATTGGTGAGCGAGACCAGTGTTGCAATGGCAGCTTCTGCTCCTCGCTTTCCTGAGATGTGGCGCGTGAGCCGCTCAATCAGGAAATCAATGCCTCCATTGTGACGAACTACTTCCATAAGGCCACCTGCCAACAAGGCGACCATGATCGTTTCGCTCATGGAAGATACTCCCTTGTTCATTGCGCCAAACCATGTGGCGACATCAAAACTTCCACTCAATAGACCCACCAGTCCGACCAAAGCATTGCCTAAGAAGAGAACCAGCATCACGTCCATTCCTGCCACTGCCACGACCAGCACGGCTACGTAAGGGAGCACTTTCCACACATCTACTGCTGTTGGCGTGGGGAGCGCTTGAGCCTCATGTCCCAACAATACGTAGGTAGCCAAGCACACCAAAGCAGCCGGGAGTACCAGCTGAAAATTGGCGCGGAATTTGGCATTGAGTTTCACCCCTTGGGAGCGTGTCGCCACGATGGTGGTGTCGGAAATAAAAGAGAGATTGTCGCCAAAAAAAGACCCTCCTACGACGCTTGCCACCAGCAGAGCTGGCGCGATGCCCGAAGCTGTGGCCAGCCCTGAGGCCACAGGAACAAGCGCCACAATGGTGCCTACGCTCGTCCCAATGCTCAACGATACAAAACAGGCCGCCAGAAACAAACCAGGTAGTAGGAATTGGGAAGGCAAGAGGGTGAGCGTGAGTTGTACCGTCGCGTCGATCGCTCCCATTTGTTTGGCCCCCTCGGCAAAGGCTCCTGCGAGTAGGAATATCCAAAGCATCATCATCAGGTTGCTATTGCCTGCTCCGTGGCTAAATATGCGAACGCGCTCCACGACTCCCAAGGGCACTTTCTCTTCTTCCACTTCGCCCCTGCGCGTAATAAAAAGGGCATAGGCCGCAGCCAAAACGAAAACAATGATGAGAGGAACCTTATAGAAATCGCCCCAAGCTATTCCCAAGCCGAGGAACAAACCAACGATAACAAAAAGCGGACTAATAGCAAGTAGACCTTGACGAGTAGACATACGTTTTGAGCGGTAAAAGAGTTGAATTTTTGCTTGCAAAAATACGAGAAAAGGCCGAGAACTACTTGCTTTTCCAAGCTGGAATAGCTGCTCTCTCGCCTTTTTTCGCTAATTTCGCTGCATAGACTTCAACTTATGCCATTCAACTCCACCATTTGTGCCATCGCTACCGCTCCAGGAGGCGCGATAGGCATTATCCGAGTGTCGGGAACAGAAGCTATTGCGCTGACCGACCGTATATTTCGTCCCTTGAAAGGGAAGCGACTTGCAGAGCGTGCCTCCCATAGTCTAGCCTTTGGACATCTTGTGCAGGGCGACGAAGTGCTCGACGAAGTGCTCGTATCTATTTTCCGTGCCCCTCACTCTTATACCGGCGAAGAGTCTACGGAGATTGCCTGTCACGGTTCGTCCTACATTCTGCAAGAAACGCTTCGTTTGCTCACTGCAGAGGGAGCGGTATTGGCCGAAGCAGGGGAATTTACCCAACGTGCTTTCCTCAATGGGCGTATGGACCTTTCTCAAGCCGAAGCCGTGGCCGATGTTATCGCTACTACCACAGCGGCTCAGCATCGCGTGGCCATGAGCCAAATGCGCGGAGCCTTTGGGCGTAAGTTGGGGCAACTGCGTGAGCAATTGTTGCATCTCACCTCTTTGCTCGAACTTGAATTGGATTTCTCCGACCACGAAGACCTTGAATTTGCCGATCGCACACAGCTCGACCAGATTGCTCAACAAATTGAGGCAGAGTGTCAAAATCTGGCCGCCTCTTTTGCGGCAGGCAATGCTATCAAACGAGGCATTCCCGTAGCCATTGTCGGAAGTACCAATGCTGGAAAATCGACACTGCTCAATGCTTTGCTTCATGACGAGCGCGCCATTGTGAGCGATGTGCATGGCACAACGCGCGATGTGGTCGAAGATTGCTATCATCTCCACGGCACGCTGTTCCGTTTTATCGATACAGCTGGGCTTCGCCAAACGAGCGACCGTGTCGAACAAATGGGAATAGAGCGTAGCTGGGCCAAAATGGAGGAAGCGAACATTCTGCTTTTTGTCGTCGATCCAACAGCCGATACTGCAACTTGGACAGAGTTGATGCCTCATATTCTTCAACAGGGGCAAAACAAGCATTTGCTCGTCTTGCTCAACAAATGTGATATTGCCACGTCACAGCAACTGGAGCGCGTCGAACATCTTTGGCACACGCTCTATCAAGAACAGGTTGCTGCAACGTCGCCCGCAGTGTTGTTGCGACTCAGTGCGCATTCGGGGCTGGGGCTGGAAATGCTCACTCAGCAGCTTTCCAAGCTGGCCGAGCAACTCACGCATAGCGAGAGCGAGCTCATCATTACCAATGCCCGTCACCATGCAGTCTTGCAAGCCGCTCTTACCGATATACGCCGCGTGCGCTATGCCTTGGCGGCTCAGCTCTCGGGCGATTTTGTGGCGCAAGATCTCCGCGAGTGTCTGTTCCACCTTGCCGAGATTACGGGCGGACAAATCACTACCGACGAAGTTCTGGGCACGATTTTTCAGCACTTTTGTGTGGGTAAATAGCAAGCAAAAAGCTGCTTTTTCGAGTCTCATATAAATGTTTCGGCTTCTGCATTTGGGGTAGTCCTTCTTCTCGTTGAAGTGCCTCATGCTGTACTAAAAAGCTCCCTCCCTGTAAAACCGAGATTTTACAGGGAGGGGGCTTTTAGCTTTTCTGTGCTTGCAAAAGATTTTGCAGAGCGAGCAACGAGAATTTCAATCCTCTTCGGCTACATAAACGAGAAATCGTCCTTTGGCATGGATAGCAATGTCAGGGCGGAGTGCTTTGTTGAGCGTCCCCTGCCAAAGGCGAGTGAAATCGTAGAGAGGATACTCCAAGCCAATGGCCGAGAAATAGCGAGCTCCGAAGTTGAAGATGCTCACTTCCTGTCCTACGCGCACGCTGAGGCGGAGCTGATCGGTGGCAGGATAGAAAGTGCCATAGTCGCTCACCATGGTTACACTTGGGAGTTCTTCGGCGTAGTCCATAAGTAGGGCGATATTGCCCAAGGCATGGTCTTCGCGTTTTCCCGTAGCCCCAACGATGGTGATGTCACGGTGTCCCAAAGCGAGGCATTGGCGAAAGGTTTTGGTCAGGTCGTTGTGCTCCTGGTCGGGAGTGTGCACGAAGCAGTCGGCATAGCGTTGTTTCAATGCTGGAGGTAGGCTGTCGCCGTCGCCCACGATGAGCTGGGGCTCGTGTCCTGCTGCCAAGCAGGTTTGAGTTGCTCCATCGCAGCAAGCTATGAAGTCGGCTTGCTCGAAGAGTTGGAGCACGCGCGGCGTACGCGGAAAGTCGCCCGCAGCGAGGATGAGGGTTTTCATGCCACTTGTTGTTTCATGAGCTTCTTCCAGTTCATATAGCCCAAGATGGCGATGAGCGCGTAGGCAAAGAAGAGGACGGCCCAAAGATAGGTGGCCGAGGCGATGTACACGTAGATGAAAGCAACATTGACCACAATCCAAAGCAACCACTGCTCCAGATATTTGCGAGCGAGCAGCCACATGCCAACGAAGCTCAAGGCCGTAGCAAAGCTATCGAGTAGCGGGGCTTGTGCGGGAGCCACTACTGCTGTCGCAGAGAAGAAGCGCACGATGCTTTCGATGTGCAGCTGCCCCCAATAGATGAGGCCTGTGAGTGCAGCCGTGACCGCCAGTAGGGGAAGATACATGCGGCGAGGAATGGGACGGATGTAGAAAACGCCCTGTTCTTTCTCCGTGTCGGGGGTGACGAAAATGGACCAAACGGCAACAACGAGATAGTAGACAAAAAGGAGGAAGGAGGCGTAGTTGCCCACCACGAAGTTCAGACCGATGAAGGGGAGAGAATTGACGATGGAAACGTACCACACGCGAGGGTTGGCTGTATATTGAAAATACATATAGACGAGGCCGATAATCGTTCCGAAGATTTCGACATACTCCTTCCACGTTAGGGAGGAGAAGAGAGCTGAGAGTAGAGGATACATTTCCATAGTGCGTTAAAGTTGTTGAGGGGCACGGAGTGCCTAAGGTATAAACGGGAAAATGAGGCCGTGTCAAAACCTACGCTTTGACACAGCCCCTTTTGATGAAACAATAGTTCGTCGTTGTTAGAACTTTACACTCACATTGAGCATAAAGTTGCGGCCAGCCATGGGATAGAATCGGGGATCACTACCGATGGACTTGGTGGCAGGGTTGGCGATATAGCTCATGGAGTAGCCGTTGGTTTCGTACTCGTGGTTGAGCAGGTTGTAAATCGCCGCGGTGAGCTTCACATCCTTACCAGCCAGCGCAAAAGAGTAGGCTGCAGTGAGGTGCGACACACAGTAGGCATCGAGCGAGTTTTCCTTCATTTGCATGTTGTCGAGATATTGACGACCCACATATTGCGTGGTCAGGGCAATATCCCAGCTGCGAGTGGGGCGGAAACTCAAAATGCTGTTGGCTGTGAGCGAGGGAGAGAAGGCTATGGTGGTTTCGCCCATGGGGAGGGCATACTCCTTGTAGTCTGTGTCGTAGAGATAGGCCGTATAGTCCTTAATCTTGTTTTCGCTCAGCGACACGTTGGCCGCCCATGAGAAGTGGCGGCAGGGCGTCCAAGCACCTTCAAACTCGACACCACTGCGGAAGCTCGTGGGCACGTTTTCGAGCACGGCTTCGCCGATTTCGTTGTACTGACCATTGGCCACAAACTGGTCCTTGTAGTGCATGTAGTAGGCATTCACACCTGCCATCCAGTGGCGGCTGCGGAACTTGTAGCCCCACTCGGTATCGATGAGGCGTTCCACTCTGGGCTCGTGCGTGGCAAAGGCTTCGGTATAGCTGTTGCGAGCAGGCTCGCGATGAGCCACGGCCACCGAGGCATAGAGCATGTGGTTGCGCGAGGGTTGGTAGGTCAAACCGAACTTGGGATTGAAGAAGTGGAAATCCTTCTTCACGTCGAGCATGGGCTTCTTGTCGCTCGTGCCATCAATGCTGTAGTTGATGAAACGGTATTGGAGGTCGGCAAATAGGTTGAGCGTAGAGGCTACCTTGTAGTTGGTGCGGAAAAAGAGGTTGCCATCGGTCTTCAAACCACGATTGCGGTAGTATTCATGCTCCTTGCTGGGTTGCGTGGGAGCTCCCTTTACCCAGTTTACGTGACCAAAGTGGTCGCCGATGTAGTGATTCAGTGCCAAACCACTGAGGATGTCCCAGCGCTCGGTGTTGTAGTGGAGCGTCGAGTTGCCTCCGAAGAAGTGGTTTTGTAGATGCTTTTCGCGCACGAGGTCGGCCTTCTTTTGGGCTTCGCCATTCAGGTCAAAGCTGGGGAGGTTGTATTCCTTGAGTTTGCGATTTTTCTTGTATTCCTCGTAGTAGCCCGTACCATAGGTGTAGTGCAGCGCGCCCGAGAGGCTCAGCTCGTTGGAAAACTTGTGGGTGAGTAAGGCTTGTGCGTGCTGCTGGAAATAGTTGTCCGTTTGGTTGGGATAGTACACACCGTCCTTGATTTCGCCATTGGGATTGAAGGTGCGGTTGTCCTTGAGCTGTTTGCGTGAGATGCCGTCCCAGGCATGGTAGGTCTGCTCCTTGCCACCGAAGGCCAAAAGTTTGAACATCGTGGCACCACTATAGTGTGTGGCTTGGGCAAAATAGCTGTTCAGCTTGGCCCATCCGCGGTCGCGATAGCCATCGCTCTGGAGGTGGGAGAGGCGACCATCGAGGGCCCAGCCATTTTTCATCACCCCAGTACCGCCTTTGAGTGTAGCCTTGTAGGTGTCGAACGAGCCAAAGGAGGCATTTACCTCGCCAAAGGGCTTGTTGGGCGTGCGAGCGGTGAGCGTGTTGAGGCTGGCCCCAAAAGCACCTGCCCCATTGGTCGAGGTGCCGACACCGCGCTGCAACTGAAGGTCTTGGAGTGAGGAAGCAAAATCGCCCATGTTCACCCAAAACACCGTCTGGCTCTCAGAGTCGTTGAGGGGAATGCCATTGGCCGTGATGTTGATGCGCGAAGCATCGGTGCCGCGCACGCGGAAGGCCGTGTAGCCAATGCCGTTGCCGGCATCGCTCGTGGCCACCACACCGGGCAAGGTAGAGAGGAGCATGGGGATGTCCTGTCCGAAGTTGCGGGCTTCGATTTCCTCCTTGCCCATGTTGGAGTAGGCAATAGGAGTGCGGCTCGTGGCGCGATTGCTCACGACCTGTGCTTCGCCCATGTGCACTTCGCGGGTACTATTGTCGGTCTTCTGGGCAAGGGCAGGAGCGGCTGTGAGCGCACAGCCGAGGAGTAAAAATTTCTGCATGATTAGGTTGAAAATTTGTTTTGATGACTACGCCAGCATTACCTGGTTCAGTTCTGGGGATATGTTCTCAGCTACACAAAGCGTGTGGCACTCCCTAAAACGCCGCAAAGGTACAAAAAAACTGCACACAGTCCAAGTCTGTGTGCAGTTAATCGACTTTTTTTCATTCTCCCACCTCTACCAAACCATTCATTACGGCATAAATGATAATGTCGGAGAGCGAGTGGGCCGCGAGCTTGTTCATGATATTCTTGCGGTGGGTGATGACCGTGGTCAGGCCGATGTTCATCGCGTCGGCTATTTCCTTATTGGCCAGCCCGCGAGCCAAGAGTTGCACCACTTCCGTTTCGCGTGGTGTGAGCGGTTGCTCGTCGGCAGGGAGGGCGGGCATGCTTTTGGGAGGGCGCGGCCTATGAGGTCCGCTGCCGTGGCCATGCTGGTGCAGTTGGAGCAAATCGGTGGTGAGCTCCTGTTCCGAGCGATTGATGTTGAGCGTGAGAATGCCAGGCAGCGGAGGGAGGTTTTCGCCGCTCACCAGCACAATCGTCTTGTAGGCACGCTGGCGAAAGAACTGCGTGTGCTCGATGTAGATGCGCGAGGCCACAAAATAGTGGGCCACCTCCTCGGGAGCGGCTTCTTGGAGCGCTGCAAAAGTGTGGTACACCTCGACCACTGCAATGGGAATGACGCTGCGCAAAATGTGGCTCAGCCCCATGCAAGCGAGCATGTTGCTATCGACAATGGCCACGCGCACGGCAGGCATTTCGCCCATGGGCTTTGTGCCATGTGCTCCATGGGGAGGCCGAGCAGGAGGCAGGGCATCTTCCACAATGTCGGGGTGAAGGGAGGGAGAGGAGGGGCTGTGCATACAATGAAATAACAGATATTGGGGAGCAAATTTACGGAAAAGACCGAAAAGGAAGCACAAAAGCTTGTAAAAACCTGTATTTTTGATTTGACATCTTCCTGTGCGTGGTGCTGATGCAGCTGTGTCGAACGGGAGAGAATCACACTCTTGCAACGGTCGAACTCGTGCGAGGTCGGAGCCCATCGTGGAGAGAGAAGAGGAGGGCTTCGCAAGGCAAGGCTAAGGTGCTCTCTCGTTGGCTTGCGGTGCAGGCACAAGGTTTTGGCTTTGCTCCATCTTGTGGGGGAGTTGCCCTCACTGTGGCCACAGCTGTCGCTTCAGTGCACCGACCACTTCGACGTCGGCGGGTAGCCACGAGATCGTGTCGAGTTTGTGAGGGGCGAGCCATTGCAAGGCGCGATGTTCGGTGAGTTGAGGAGTGCCTTGCAGGAGGGTGCACCAAAAGCTGTGCATCGTGAGCTGGAAGTGAGGATAGCGGTGGTGCGTGGTGCAAACGGCTTGCCCCACGCGGATGTCGACTTGTAGCTCCTCGGCAATTTCGCGCACGAGCGCAGCTTCGCGAGTTTCGCCCTTTTCGATTTTTCCGCCGGGAAATTCCCACAAGCCAGCCCACTCGCCCGTGGCGCGCTGGGTGGCCAGAATTTTTCCTTCGTGCTGCACAATGGCTGCCACGACTTCTATGGTTTTCATGTTGAGGTTTTGGAGTTCCGCTCGGCCATTGCGGCTTGGCTTTGCAAAAGTAAGCATTTCCTGCGACGCATGCCCGAAATCCTACGACGCACGTAGAAAATTCTACGTCCCACGTAGAAAATCCTGCTTCCCACGTAGGATTTTTTCCTTCCCACGTAGAAAAAGCTCTCTTTGAGCAAGCAGCGTCCAGCCTCCTGTTTGCCTCTTCAAGGCGTTGAGCAGCCTGCGGTTGGGGTGGAGAACTGGGCAAAACAAGAGAGGAGCAAACTGCCGAGGCGGTGAAGAGGCGGAGCGGTGTCGTCTTTGCCACGGCCGGAATAGAGGATTCTCGCGCACGCGCGCGTACATATATTATGGAGTGGGGGAGGAAGAGGGGAGAGGGCTGACATTTTTGCAGTTGGCACGGCCTTTGCAAATACAGAGGCCAGTTGGGGCACGGCCTGTCCCCACGCAGTACGGAACATTGTCTCTAACAAAAATATCAACATCATACACATGGCTACACAAAAAGGACACATCGGTATCACGACCGAAAACATCTTTCCCGTCATCAAGAAGTTTCTCTACTCCGACCACGAAATTTTCCTGCGCGAGGTCGTAGCCAACGCGGTGGACGCGACCCAAAAGCTGCGCACCCTTGCGGCCAAAGGCGAAGTGAAGGGCGAGCTCGGCGAACTCTATGTCGAGGTGAGCATCGACAAGGAGGCGGGCACGCTGACCATCAGCGACCGAGGCATCGGTATGACGGCCGAAGAGATAGATCGCTACATCAACCAGATAGCCTTCTCGGGGGCCACGGAATTTCTCGAAAAGCACAAGGACGATGCGGCCACCATCATTGGCCACTTTGGCTTGGGTTTTTACAGCACCTTCATGGTGGCCAGCCGCGTAGACATCATCACGCGCTCCTACCAAGAGGGAGCCGAAGCGGTGAAATGGAGCTGCGACGGCACGCCCGAATTTACCATCGAGGCTGCTACGCGTGAAGACCGCGGAACGGACATCGTGCTGCACATCGACGAGGAAAATCAAGACTTCCTCGAGCGCACACGCGTCGAAACGCTCCTGAAGAAGTATTGCAGCTTCTTGCCCATCCCCGTGCGCTTCGGATTTGAGCAAGAGTGGAAAGACGGTACGCAGGTCGATACCGACAAGCCCAACCAAATCAACGACACGACGCCCCTGTGGACGCGCACACCCTCGCAACTCAAGGACGAGGACTACCAGAAGTTCTACCGTCAGCTCTATCCCATGCAGGACGAACCGCTCTTCTGGATTCACCTCAATGTGGACTATCCTTTCAATCTCACGGGCGTACTCTATTTCCCAAAAATCAAGAACAACCTGGAGGTGCATCGCAACAAGATTCAACTCTATTGCAACCAGGTGTTCGTGACCGATTCGGTCGAAAACATTGTACCCGACTTCCTCACCCTGCTACATGGTGTGATCGATAGCCCCGACATTCCCCTCAACGTGAGCCGCTCTTACTTGCAGAGCGATGCCAATGTGAAGAAAATTTCGTCCTATATCACCAAGAAAGTGGCCGACCGCCTTGCCGCCATCTTCAAGACCGAGCGCGAGCAGTACGAAGGCAAGTGGGACGACTTGAAGCTCTTCATTCATTACGGCATTCTCTCGGAGCCCGACTTCTACGACAAGGCCAAGGGATTTGCACTCCTCAAGGACATCGAGGGCAAGTGCTACACCTACGACGAGTATCGTGAGGCCATCAAGGAGGCGCAGACCGACAAGGACGGCAACCTCATTTGCCTCTATACCAACGACCGCGAAGCACAATATGCACACATCGAAGCGGCCAAGGCCAAGGGCTACAACGTGCTCCTCATGGACGGACAGCTCGATGCGCCTCTCGTGAGCGAACTCGAACGCAAGTGGGAGAAAACTCGTTTCGTGCGTGTGGATGGCGACACCATAGATCGCCTCATTGCCAAGGCCGACGAGGAAAAGAACGAGGTGGATGCCACACTGCGCGAGAATCTGAGTGCCGTGTTTACAGCCGTGTTGCCCAAGGTCGAAAAGGCAGAGTTTCATGTAGAAGCCGCTGCCATGGGCGAGGCTTCGCAGCCTGTGGTCATCACGCAGAGCGAATACATGCGCCGTATGAAGGAAATGGCTAAGCTACAAGCTGGTATGAGTTTTTATGGCGAAATGCCCGATATGTACAGCCTCGTGCTCAACACTGACCACGCACTCGTGCGCCGTGTGAGCGAGGAACTCAACACTTCGCTTTCCGAACGCTTGGCACCCATCGATGCTGAACTGCGTGGACTCAATGCTCGTCGCCAGGCCATGGAGCAAATGCAGGAAGGCAAGAAAGCCGAGGAAATCGGTGAGCAGGAAAAGGCCGAACTCGAAGCTGTGCGCACGGACATCGAGACGCAGCAACAGCTGCGCACGGCTGCCCTGAGCGACTATGCACGCAGCAACAAGGTGGTGCCTCAACTCATCGACCTGGCACTCTTGCAGGGAGGCTTGCTTCGTGGCGAAGCGCTCAATGCCTTCGTGAAGCGCAGTGTCGAACTCATCTAAGCCATCTTATGCTACGCACATTTTTATGGTCTACACTTTTCGCGGTGAGCGCTTGGGCACAGCCCCAAGTGCTCACCGCGAGTGCTTCGTGCCCCAGCGTGCCGCAAGTCGCGGTGTGCAACACGGCCGATCGCACACGCATCGAACAATTATTGGCCGACGCTCGCCTGCAAACGCCTCTCGATTTCGCCCGAAAGTTCAAGGGGAAACCCTATGTGGCGCATACGCTCGAAAGCAACGAGCGCGAGCAACTCGTCGTGAATACCAGCGGGCTGGACTGCGCGACACTGGTCGAAACGGCCTCGGCACTGGCCATGACGCGCGCACAGGGCAAACGCACTTTTGCCGATTTTGCCGACAATCTCCGCAAGTTGCGCTATTTCGACGGGCGCATCGATGGCTACACTTCGCGCCTGCACTATCTGAGTTTTTGGATAGCCGAGCAGACCAAGCAGCAGCGCATCCAGGAGGTGCAGCTGCCACAGCGCCTCACAGCGCCCTTGCACATCCGCCTCAATTATATGAGTACGCACCCCGATAGCTACGAGCATTTGGTGGGGCATCCCGACCGCGTGGCACGCATCGCCCAATTAGAACGCCAGCACTCGGGAGCGGCGGGACGCTATTTGCCCAAACAACAAACGAACCGCTCGCGCACGGACTTGGGCGCCATACGCGATGGCGACATACTCCTCATCGTGACGTCCAAGGCTGGACTGGACTATTCGCACCAGGGCATTGCCTATTGGGGCAAGGATGGCCGCTTGCGCATGCTACACGCGTCGAGCGAGCGCGGCCGTGTGATTGAGGACGAACGTACTTTGTACCAATATCTTGCAGGCATCAAGCATGCACGGGGCATCCGTGTGTTTCGCCTGCGATAGGAGGGACTCGATGCTCTCCTTATAAGCACCTCCCCCGCTGCTTCAACTATGAAGCAGCGGGGGAGGTGCTGTATGGTCAATGAGAAGTTATTGTCCTTCGTAGGGCAGATAGTAGGTCGTTGTGCTGGGGGTGTAGATGCCCCAAGTCAGCACGTTGAGCAAACCATCGATGAAGCTCAGCTGCTTCTTAACTTGATAGTTCTTGGCCTTACCTACATATTGGGAGTCTTGGAGTTTGTCATTGGAGATGGGAACCAAACCATAGATGAGGTAGTGATTCTTCACCGAGTTCACTTTGACCATAGGTGTGTTCTTGTCGAGCGAGCCCACGCAAGTGGTCGTGGAATAGCAGGAGGTGAGGCTGGCAACGAGAAGGCCAGTGGCGAGGAGCTTACCTGCCCATTTCTTGTGTTGTGTCATGTTGTATAAACGAAATAGATGAGAATAAAACTTTGCTGCAAAGATAGGAGAAAAGGGCGAAGTAGGCAAAGGAAAAGAGAAAATAGGTGAGAATAGATGTCTTATGGACGATGAAAAGTAAAGGAGGCCTTGAGAGAAGAGCAGAGGGGAGGAGCGCAAAAGAAAAACGGAGAGCCCGCTCTTCTAATCGTTGCGGCTGAGTTGGCTTTCCCGATATTTATGACTAACTTTGCCCCAATACAAATTTATGATCTCATGAAAAGCAAAGAAGAAATATGCGGCAACTGGCTGCAACGCTATACGAAGCTCCCACTGTCGGAGTTTGGCGAGCTCATACTGCTCACCAATTTCAATAATTACGTCGATATGTTTTGCGAACAGATGGGTGTAGAAGCCGTGGGCTTTGAGGCCAATATGCGTGCAGCCACAGCCGAGGGAATCACGATGATCAATTTCGGTATGGGCTCGCCCAATGCTGCACTCATCATGGATTTGCTCTCAAGTGTGAAGCCCCGTGCGGTGCTTTTCCTTGGAAAAACTGGCGGCATCAGCAACAAAACTCAGCTGGGCGATTATATTTTGCCGCTTGCCGGCATACGTGGAGAAGGAACGAGCAATGACTATTTGCCCCCTGAGGTTCCCTCATTGCCAGCCTTTATGCTGCAACGCGCCATCTCGACGGCCATGCGCGATGCTGGTTTGGACTACTGGACGGGCACCGTCTATACGACCAACCGCCGAGTATGGGAACACGATGAGGCCTTCAAAACTTATTTGCGCAGTACGCGAGCCATGGCAGTCGATATGGAAACGGCCACTCTCTTTTCTTGCGGTTTTTACAATCATATCCCCACAGGGGCACTCCTACTGGTGAGCGACAATCCCATGACGCCCGAAGGCGTGAAGACGGAGAAGTCAGACCATCACGTGACGCAAAATTTTGCGGCCACGCATGTGCGTCTGGGCATTGAGTCGCTGCGCCTGCTGCAAGGAGATCGGAAAACGGTGCGTCACTTGAAATTTGACTGGTAGTCGATGGCTATGGCAAAGAAAGCCACCAATTCCGTGACGCACGAGAGTATCGTGCGAGAAGTGCGGGCGGGCAATGTCGCGCCCGTCTACTACCTCATGGGCGAAGAGAGCTATTACATCGATCGCCTGAGTGATTTCTTGGTCGAAACTTTGTTGCGTCCAGAGGAACGCGATTTTAACCTCATCACGCTCTTTGGGCCAGATACCGATGCTACTTCCGTGGCTCACGTGGCCATGGGATTTCCTATGGGAGCCGAGCGCTTGGTCGTGTTGGTCAAGGAGGCGCAGGCACTCAAAAACTTGGAGCAACTTGAGCCATATTTGAAGCAACCACAAGCCTCGACCACGCTTATTTTTTGCCATAAGAATGGCAGTATCGACCGTCGAAAGGCCATTGTGAAGCATCTTGAAAAGTCGGGCGTGCTCTTTGAAAGCGCACGCTTGCGCGACTATCAATTGCCCGCTTGGATCACCAGCTATCTGCGCCGCAAACAACTGGCGATAGAACCTCCGGCAGCCGAGATGATGGCCGAATATGTGGGATCCGATTTGAACCGCATGGCGGGAGAACTCGACAAATTGGTGCTCGCCCTCACTGCCGAGCAGCAGATTATTGACACGACGCTCGTTTCCTCGCATATCGGAGTGAGCAAGGAGTACAACATTTTTGAACTGACCGACGCGCTGGGCAAAAAGGATGTACAGAAAGTCAATCAGATTGCGAATTATTTTGATAAAAATTCAAAGGCCAATCCCATTCAAATGGTGCTGCCTTTTCTCTTCCGTTACTTCTCCAATTTGATGCTGGCTTATTATGCCCCCGACAAGAGCACCCGAGGCATCGCTACTTGGATTGGAGCCAGTGAGTGGCAAGTCGAGAAAAATGTGTTGCCAGCCATGAAAATCTATACAGGAAGGAAAGTGATGGAAATCATTGGTCAAATTCGTAGAACAGATGCACGAAGCAAGGGAGTGGACAATCCCTCAATCTCTTCGGGCGATTTGATGAAAGAGCTTCTCTTCTTCATTCTTCATTAAGAAAAATAGAATAATCTCTTTGAGACTCTCGAAACTCTAACTCAGAGCTTCGAGAGTCTTTCTTTTTATCGGAGATAGCTGTTTTTGTGACGATGAAGGAGAGTAGGGAGCAGCGTGTTTCTTGATATCGTGGCATCTGGCCTACTTGTGTTTTGAGGATAGCTTCTGGAGGGGCGGACTTTTCTTTGTCGCCTGTTTTTGCATGCTCTTGTTTGTTGCATCATGCTTCGTTCGGTATGGAGTATGCGCGCTCCATTTTTGAGGCTTTTCTCTTTGTCCTATTTTTTCGACCTGTCTGTTAGAAGGGCGTCGGCTGCTTCTTCTCTTCGCTTTCTTTCTTGTTGAGCCCTTTTTCAAGCTGCAATCGTTAGCTATAAATCCATTTTCTGGAAGGCTATTTTGCTTCCACTTTTTTTAATAGCTTTTCTCGTCACGAGGAGTAGGGGAGTTGGAACTGGAAATTGGAGCGATTTTCTCCCTTTTGAATTGCGAAAATTTTTGCGAAAACTCTTCCTTCTTCTCTTTGCGCATCTCCGGATTTTGGGAACCTATCTGTAAGAACGAAACTGGGACGTAGGATTTTTTTTTTCCCACGTAGAAAATCCTGCGTCCCAGTTTCGTTTTTCTCCTTCCCATTCTCGTCGTTTGCTCAAAGGACGCGGAGCGAAAATGTAAATTTCCACGCTTTCCCTCTCTTTTCTTCTCCTTTTCCCCTCTTTTCTCCATTTGAAGAGGGAGTTTCGACTGTTTTAAGCTCCCAACTGCACGCTCTCTCCATTTTTTAGCGTTCTCTTGTATGGCTTCCGTTTTGGTTGTTATCCGTAGATTATCAGAGTATTAGCTTGGATTCTGGGCGCTGAGAATAGCGCGAAAATGAAAAAGGCGCATTCTCCCTCGAATTGTGGCCTCCTTTGTTATTTTAGCTCCTTTTCTACTCCCCAAGAATAGACATTAACCTTTAGAAGCATTTATACCCTTGAATATAGCTTTGTGTTTTATACGTCGTACAGCGACGTAAATATACAAAGTACAACTCTTCGACTTTTTATCTCCCAAATTTACATTTGCGTATCGTATGTTTGTGTTTTAATATCAATACGGCAACAAATTTATATCGTAAAATATGCAATTTGAATATTGAGGTAAATTATGTTGATAACCAGTGTTTTATGAGTTTTAGTGGGAGCGAAAGAATGAAGTATAGCGCTTGTGTAGATTCTAAGCGTTGGATTTTTGGATATTTCCCATTATCTTTAAATATAAGTATCTTGTAATCAGTTTTTAGCTCGTTTATAGATGAGTTTATCTACAACTCTTTATTAAGTGATTTGTTGGCGTTGGATTTGGAATTTGTGATTGTGTATTTCTGTGGTGTTGTTTTGTTGTTTGGTTTT
>JAUNKN010000001.1 GCA_030532685.1 Bacteroidales bacterium
TCGCATCGCCACAGCCGGTATCTACCGAAAGGTAGCAAAGAACCAAGTCAAAGCCTTGCGCTTTATCCTGTCGAGTTCACCGGAGGATATGGCTCGTATAGAGCAGGAGGGACGCCTGTACGAGTGGTGTGATGAATCGATGGATTGGCTTCGCTCCACTTTTGGAGCAGACAATGTGGTCGCTGCCACGCTACATGCAGACGAGGATACTCCCCATATTCACGCCACGGTCGTTCCGATTGTCACGGGCGAAAGAAGGAAAGCCAAAGAGGAAGCCGAGAATGGGAAGCGGAAGTACAAGACGAAGAAGAACAAGGTACGACTTTGTGCCGATGATGTGCTTACGCCCAAGAAACTGGAGCAGTATCAGACGGACTATGCCAAGCGAGTGCAACGGTTCGGGTTGGAACGGGGCGTACACGGCTCGGTAGCCAAGCACCGCACCACGATGGAGTATTACAAGGAAATTCTCAAATCCACGAAAGAGAAGGAAGCTCAAAAGGCGGAACTCACAGCCAAGATAAAGGAGCTGGAGAAGCAGGCAGGCAAGCTCCGAATGAAAGGCGAAAGGCAATATCCGTATTCTCCAATTTAGTCTCCCGTGAGGAGAATTGACGCGATGCTATCAACTCTGTAGGACAAGTGATGCAAAACACGAGATTTCCTTGTATATCCCCGTGAATCTTAGTACCTTTGCGTAAGGAAAATACACTTTCTGAGTGTCGAAATGCAGTGCGTGGACAACATTTTTTCTCTTTCCACGTTGTTTATCTTGTGCTCAGAGGGATATTTTGTCCGCTTTTACTGTTTCAATTTTTCTTTTTATGATTGCATATCTTCGAGGTAATATATCCGAACTTTCTCCCACGGAAGTCGTGTTGGAAGTGGGGGGAGTAGGCTACCTTTTGACCATATCGCTCAACACGTTTTCCAATCTGCAAGGCAAAGATAGTGCAAAAGTTTATGTCAAAGAAATCATCCGTGAAGACGCCTATGATCTGTATGGTTTCTCGACAAAGCAAGAGCGTAGTCTCTTTGAGGCGCTCACGTCGGTCTCGGGCATAGGAGGAGCCACGGCACGGATGGTGCTTTCGGCCTTTACCCCCGCGGAACTCACAGAAGTCATACAGAGCGAACAAACCGCTCTGCTCAAAAGTGTAAAAGGCATAGGGCCTAAAGCCGCTGCACGCATCGTGTTGGACTTGAAGGACAAAATTGGTGGGATGTTGTCTACGGGAGTGCTCGATGTGGCTCCCTCGGCAGGAGGAAGCATCGCAACAGCCGACAAACAGGTCGCAGAAGAAGCGATTTCGGCACTTTCTATTCTTGGATTCCAGCCTGCTGCTGTACGGAAGGTTGTAGCCAACATTCTCAAGGAAGAGCCAGGGCTTGATGTGCAGCAAATCATCAAGCGTGGCTTGAAAGAAATAAAATAAAACAGTACGCCCTACGACCGCCATACCTTGCGGATGTGGGGCATCCTCTATTTATCTGCTCTTGAAACGTATATTTTCTTCTTGGTTAGTCTTTTTGGTCGCGCTCTTGAGTGTGGCTAGTTTTGCTGCTGGCTTTCATCCCCATACCATGGGGCCTGGGGCTTTGGCTCGTATTCGTACTGCTATTGAGGATTCAACAGTGGTGCCCTTCCGCGTGCGGAAAGTGGGCAGCACTCAAGCACGAAAAAGTGGCGACTTGAAAGATCCTGAAAATCTTAAAACAGGAGTAAGCTATGATGCGCAAGAAGACCGCTACAAACTGGGGACTACTTTGGGGGAGGAATATGTCGAATCGCCTTTGCTGCTGAGCAAGGACGAAGAAATGCGTCGTGCCGTTCGCGCTTCCATGCGTGAGTATTTCAAACGTAGAAATGCAGAGGAGTTCAAGACCAAAGGAAAGGAAAAGTTTGACTTTACAGACATGAAGTTTGCTCTGGGACCTGCGGAGAAAATATTTGGTCCAGGAGGCGTACGTGTGAAAACTCAGGGAAGTGCTGAATTAAAAATCGGAGCCAACTATCGAAACACGGATAATCCTTCGCTTTCAGAGCGTAATCGCAGTGTTTTTGGGTTTGATTTCAACGAAAAAGTGAACCTTTCGCTCAATGGTAAAGTGGGAGACAAGGTCAATATGGATTTCAACTACAACTCAGAGGCTACGTTCAATTTTGACACTCAAAACTTGAAACTGCGCTATGAAGGTAAAGAGGACGAGATTATAAAACTAATCGAAGCAGGGAATGTGTCGATGAATGCAGGATCTGGACTTATTAGAGGGTCACAGAGCCTTTTTGGTGTGCGTGCCGATATGCAATTGGGCAAATTGAAATTGCAAACGATGGTCGCTCAGAAAAAGAGTTCAGCCTCTACTGTTCAGTCAAAAGGAGGAATTCAACTGACTGATTTTGAGTTTTCGGCCGATGCCTATGATGCAAACCGTCACTTTTTCCTTGCTCATTATTTTCGTGATCATTACGATGGCTGGATGACCCAGCTGCCTACGATTATTTCGGGCATTACCATTAATCGTGTAGAACTGTGGGTGACCAATAAAAATGGTTCTACCACCAACACGCGCAATCTCATCGCGCTGACCGATTTGGGAGAAAGCCGTAAGTATGATGCCAAGCATTGGCAAGCCCAAAGTAGCGATGTGCCTGCTAATTCTGCCAATACGGCTTATGCAACCCTTACAGCACAATTAGGAGAAGAGCGCGACATCACACAAGCCACAACTACACTCGATGAATGGGGGCTTACGGGAGGAGAAGACTACGAGAAACTCGAAAATGCTCGTTTACTTTCCCCTTCGGAGTATCGTTTGAACAATGCTTTAGGGTATATTTCTCTCCGTACGGCTTTACAAACGGATCAGGTGCTCGCCGTGGCCTTTGAGTATACCTATCGTGGACAGACGTATCAAGTGGGCGAATTCTCGACCGACCGTAAAGATAATGCACAGGTCTTGATGGTAAAATCGCTGAAGAATACGGCCTTAACCCCTGCACAGCGCAACTGGGACTTGATGATGAGAAATGTCTACTCGCTTGGGGCAACATCTGTTCAAAAGGAAAAATTTCGCTTGGACGTCAAAATCCTTTCGGACGAGAGTGGAGTTTATTTGGCCTATATTCCAGAAGCAGGCCTCAAAGATAAGCGACTGCTGAGTGTGATGGGCTTGGACGAGTTGGACAACCATGCCAAGCGCCATCCTAATGGCTATTTCGATTTCGTAGAGGGCTATACGATAGATGCCAGCAATGGGCGCATTTACTTCCCCGTAGTCGAACCTTTCGGCAGTCGTATTCAGCAATTTGTGGGAAGCGATGTTTTGGCTAAGAAATATGCTTACACGGAGTTGTACGACTCGACCCATACCATTGCCAAGCAAATTGCGGAGCACAACAAGTATATCATCACGGGGCAGTACAAAGCTACGAAAAACGATGAGATACAACTGGGCTCTGTAAATATTCCTCAAGGGAGTGTGGTCGTGACGGCAGGTGGACAGGTCTTGACCGAAGGTACAGACTATACGGTTGACTACTATTCGGGAATAGTCAAAATTATCAACAAGAATATTCTTGATGCCGGGACTCCCATCAACTGCTCGCTCGAGAGCAATACCGATTATGGTATGCAGCGAAAAACGATGTTGGGGCTCAACTTTACCTACGACTTTTCGAAAGAGTTTGTCGTGGGAGGAACGCTCATGCACTTGAGCGAACAGCCACTCACGACCAAAGTGGCGATGGGAAGCGAACCACTGAACAATACCATCTGGGGGCTCAACTTAGGGTGGAAAAAACAGAGCCAATGGCTCACCAATATGATTGATCGTTTGCCGCTGCTGCAAGCAACAGCCCCATCGAGCATTAACTTTACGGCAGAGATGGCACAGCTCATCGCTGGAAGTAATCGCGGTGCACAGGCGAACGCTTCTTATATAGACGATTTTGAAAATTCAAAGTCGGTGATAGACGTTTCGCAGCCACAATCGTGGACCATTAGTTCCACTCCTACCATGTTTCCCGAAGCCCGATTGAGCAATGATGTGCGGTATGGCTATAATCGTGCGCTTTTGGCTTGGTATAATATCGATCCTTTGTTTACTCGTCGTAGCTCTTCGCTCACTCCTGGATATATCAAGAACGACTTGAAACAGCTTTCCGATCCGCGTGTGCGAGAAGTGTATATTTCTGATTTATATCCCAATAAGAGTCTGAACTACAAGGATGCGGCTACACTTTCGGTGCTCAATATGGCCTATTATCCTACAGAGCGCGGTCCTTACAATCTCGATCCATCGCTCACGCCCGATGGGCAATTGTTACGTCCAGCTCAACGCTGGGGAGGCATGATGCGTCGATTGGAAACTTCGGATTTTGAAGCGGCCAACATTGAGTATGTTGAATTCTGGTTGATGGATCCTTTTACAGAGCAGAATGGCAGTATTCCAACCTACAAGGGGGATTTATATTTGAATCTTGGAGAAGTTTCGGAAGACATCTTGAAGGATGGAAAAAAGCACTACGAAGGGGGGATTACCCAGGTGGATGATCGTAGTCAATATACGGAAACTGTATGGGGCCGTGTACCCACGCAAAACTCTGTGACTTATGCTTTTAATACGAGTTCCGGAACCCGTCGCCAGCAAGATGTTGGCTATAACGGATTGAGCTCTGAAGCAGAACGCTCTTTTGGTACTTATGCCAAATATTTGGCGCAAGTGCAAGGAGTGTTGCGCCCTGATGTGTACGAGAAATTTCGTCAAAATCCCTCGGCCGACCGTTATCACTATTTCCGAGGCAGTGATTGGGACGAACAACAAACTTCTATTCTTGACCGCTACAAATACATCAACAATCCCAATGGGAATAGTTTGGCAGCGGAAGATAGTCCTGAGCGTTATTCCACGACGTACAAAACAGCTCCAGATGTAGAAGACATCAACCAAGACTATACACTCAATGAGTACGAAAAGTACTATCAGTATAGGGTGCGCATTGCACCTGAAGAGATGGTCGTAGGGCGTAATTACATTGTCGATACACGCGTAATCAATGCGCCTCTTCGCGATGGTACTCGTCCCGAAACCAAATGGTACTTGTTCCGCATACCTCTGCGAGAATACGAAAAACGAGAGGGCAATATCTCGGACTTCTCCTCTATTCGCTTTATGCGTATGTTTATGACAGGCTTTGAGCAGCCCGTCGTGTTGCGCTTCGCTACGCTCAACTTAGTGCGAGGAGAATGGCGTGGCTACGAACAAGCGTTGTACAATGGAGCAGCTCCCAGTTCCTCGGGAAGTTTGGCCGTGAGTGCTGTGAACTTCGAGGAAAACAATGAAAAAACTCCGGTGAACTATGTTTTGCCTCCAGGGGTGAGTCGCGCTATTGAACCAGGACAGGATCAAGTACTTGAAAATAATGAACAGGCACTATCGCTCACCGTCAAGGATTTGGCAGGTGGAGATGCTCGCGCAGTTTATAAAAATACGCAGCTGGACTTGCGTCGTTACAAACACTTGCAACTCTTTGTCCATGCCAATGCACTTCCCGGCGATAAAGAAATTGAGGATGGTCAGCTCAGTCTTTTCTTGCGTTTAGGTTCGGACTACAAGAACAATTTCTATGAGTATGAAATCCCACTAACCTTAACGCCCGAAGGGCAGTACAACGGGGAGACTGGGCGTTGGGCGGTATGGCCCGAAGAAAATATGATAGACATAGACCTGGAATTGTTGACTTCGACGAAGAAAAATAGAAATCGTCAAAAGGCTTTAGGGTTGATTGCTCTCAATAAGTTGTATAGTGAGTACGACAAGGCACGTCCCAAGAATAAAGTGAGCGTACAAGGCAACCCCTCTTTGGGCGAAGTACATACTATCATGATTGGTGTACGGAATAATTCACGAACTGCGCGCAGTGTTGAGGTATGGGCCAACGAACTGCGCTTACAGGAATTTGCCAATAAAGGGGGATGGGCTGCTCAGAGCCAGTTAAACCTCCAGCTTTCAGACTTGGCCACTGTAAATTTGAGCGGACATCTTGAAACCAATGGTTTTGGAGGCTTAGAAGAAACGGTGAGCCAACGGCGTGATGATGATTTGTATCAGTATTCAATAACGACGAATGCAGATATGGGCAAGCTACTTCCTGAAAAGGTCAAGTTGTCTGCCCCAATCTATTATGCCTATAGTAAGGAGCGTATCGTACCGCGTTACAATCCGCTTGATACGGATATGTCTATGAGTGATGCTTTGGAAAGCTTGACCACGCGTGCAGAGAGAGATTCCTTACGCAACATCACGGATAGGGTCGTAGTTAATAAGAATTTCTCCGTCTCAGGTCTACGCTTTAATCGCTCTTCCAAGGGAACCCCTATGCCCTACGATTTGTCTAATTTCTCTTTGGGATATGCATATGCACAACGGCATACGACGGGGGAAACAACGGCTTGGGAGAAGGACGAAAATTGGAAATTAAACTTTGCTTATTCATACTCTCCAGGTACGAAGACTTTCTCTCCTTTCAAGAAATTGGTAAAGTCCAATTCGCCTTGGTTGGCACTCATTCGCAATTTTGGACTCAACTACTTGCCGCAAAGTGTGGCTTTCAATAGTGATATTACACGCAATTACTACGAATTGCAGGAAAGGGACTTGGAGCAATTAGATAATAAGACTCTACCGCTGAGCTACTCGTCCGATTTCCTTTGGAATCGCTCATTCCAGTTGCGTTGGGATATTATGAAGGCGATACACTTCAATTTTCAATCAGCTACAAATGCCGAAATCGAGCAACCTCGAGTGGTTGTGAATAAGGACTTGTACCCCAATGAATACGCTGCTTGGAAAGACTCTGTAAATCTTTCCATTCGCAATCTTGGACGTCCTCTTGCTTATCAACAAAGTACAGATTTATCTTGGAATATTCCATTCAATCGTATTCCACTGCTTGATTGGATCATTGCTGATGCGAAGTATAATGCAACTTACCATTGGACCCGTGGAGCAGAGTTAAGTCAGGGCTTTACTATGGGCAATACGATTGGTAATCAACGTAATTTGACGGCCAATGGTCGCTTGAACTTAGAGTCCTTGTACAACAAAGTGGCGTTTCTCAAGAAAATCAATCGAAAATATTCTGCATCTGGTGGCGATTTGAGCAAGCGTGAAAAGAAACGCTATGAGAGCGAGCAACAACTCAAGCCCGATACGACACTCAATGTACCACACAACCTTCGCACGAAGCGTATTCGAGTGGTTGCTATTCGTCCTGATGGCAAACGCTATCCTCTTAAGTATAAGGTGCTTGATAGCAATCGTCTGCAAATACAAAGTCGTGATACAATCAAGGTGAAGCTAACGGTTACTCCTTTGCCCACGATAGACGAACAGCCGTGGTATCAAGCTGTAGAAATGGCAATTCGTGGAGCAATGATGTTGCGTAACGTCAATGTATCTTATCGCAACAACTTTAATCTGTCTCTTCCTGGTTTTCTACCCGAAGTTGGAGATGCCTTTGGACAGCGAAGTTTGGGAGGGTTGGCCCCAGGACTTGATTTTGCTTTTGGATTGACCGATGAAAAATTTATAGAAAAAGCAGCACAACGTGGCTGGCTCATCGGTAGGCAGGACGTAATTACCCCTGCCGTCACTGCTGCGACAGAAGATTTGCAAATCCGAGCAACGCTTGAGCCATTGAAAGATTTAAAGTTCAACTTGACTTTCTCTCGCAATGATACGCGCTCAAAGACGATACAATATATGTACGATGGGCAGCCAACTACACAAACAGGCTCCTTTACAATGACGCTTATTAGCTTGGGCTCCAGCTTTGGTGGTGGAGGCTCTGCGGATAATGGCTATCGTAACACAACGTTCCAAAGATTCGTTGACCAACTCGAGCGTACTCAACAGCGGATAGAGGCTCGTTACGAGAAAACAATCTATCCCAATGGCATGGGAGAGTTTTCAGGAAAACCTTTCGACAAAACGAATGGTACGGTCGACAAGTATTCGAGCGAAGTTATGGTTCCTGCATTCCTTTCTGCCTATGCAGGAGGAGACAACTTAGCCATCTTTCCTTCGCTTCTACGTATGTTGCCTAATTGGACGATGAGTTATGGAGGACTATCCAATTTGCCTGCGATTAAGAGCCTCTTCCGCTCTTTCAATATCAATCATGGCTACAAGAGTATCTATAGTGTAGGTGCTTATAGCAGCTTTCAGAGTTATCGTGAGACAGAGGCTGGATTAGGCTTCATCAGCAACGTAACGACAGGAGCTCCAACACCTTCGAGCAGGTACGATATATCAACCGTAACCCTCAACGAAAGTTTCTCTCCTCTCCTAGGAGTAGATGCTACTTTCTATTCGGGATTGACCGCTCGCTTGGAATATCGTCGCACACGTGTCTTGACGCTTTCTATGACTTCACAGCAAATCACAGAGGCAACTTCCTCCGACTTTGTATTAGGAATGGGCTACAAAATCAATGATTTTAGACTCTTTGATCGTCGTCCAAAATTGAAAGCCAATCGTTCTCGTCGTCGCGGTTCTGCCCAACGGGGAAATTCATCTTCTTCTACGACAGAATATGCTACCAACACATTTGCCAATGCGCTAAACTTACGTTTAGACATTTCAATGCGTGATCAAGCGGCTTTGCAGCGTAACATCTTGACAAGGCTCTCACAAGCAACAAGTGGAAATCGAGCAGTACAAATCTCCTTCTCGGCCGACTATACCTTGTCGCGCATGCTTACACTTTCCCTCTATTACGACCGACAAATCAATCAGCCACTACTCACCTCTTCTTCTTTCCCAACTACGACGCAAGACTTTGGATTGAATTTGAAGTTTCAGTTGGCGAGATAAGTGAGGATTGAAGCCTTCTGAGCATCAAATGGGGCAGGAAACCATAGAGTTTCCTGCCCCATTTTTTGCGATTCAGAGGGTACTGTCTTATAAAAGTGTGTAGGCTCCACAGTCCTCTCACTCCAATGAGAGGGCATTATTTTTGTTGTTTTTCCCTCAATTGTCGCGCCATAGCTTGGGCGGCTCGTTTTCCATCGCCCATGGCGAGAATGACTGTGGCTCCTCCTCGCACAATGTCGCCTCCAGCATAAATGGTGGGGAGGTTGCTGCGCATTTCGTCGTCGACAGCGATAGTGCCACGTCGGCCTAATTCCAAGCCTTCAATGGAAGAAGGAACGATGGGATTGGGGGAAACTCCGATGCTCACGATGACCAAATCGCAATCGACAGTGATGGTCGCTCCTGGAATTTCTACAGGAGAACGTCGCCCAGAACTGTCTGGCTCGCCCAGCTCCATTTGTTGCAATACAGCCTGCTTGACTGTGCCCGACTCGTCGGCAATGTAGCGTATAGGGTTGTGCAGGGTAAGGAATTGCACGCCTTCTTCCTTGGCATGGTGCACTTCCTCCAATCGAGCAGGCATTTCCTCCTCGCTACGTCGATACACGATAGTCGCAGTGCTGGCTCCCAAGCGCAGTGCTGTGCGTACGGAGTCCATAGCCGTATTGCCTCCGCCTATCACGAGGACGTTTTTGCCATGTGTGATTGGGGTGTCTTTTTCGGGATTGGCGGCATCCATGAGGTTGCAGCGCGTCAAGTATTCGTTGCTCGACATGATACCATTGGCATTTTCGCCAGGGATACCCATAAAGTTGGGAAGTCCTGCTCCGCTGGCTACGAAGATGGCTTCGTAGCCTTCCTCTTGAAGTTGCTCAATGCTGATGGTTTTTCCCACCACACAGTCGGTCACAAACTCCACTCCTATCGCTTCGAGCGCACGAATTTCGGCTTCGACGATACGATTAGGAAGGCGGAATTCTGGGATACCATATTTCAAAACTCCTCCCACTTCGTGCAGCGCTTCAAATACGGTAGCGGAAAAACCTTCTTTGACAATCTCCCCGGCAAACGACAATCCTGCAGGCCCGCTCCCAACTACGGCCACTTTGCGGCGCTGACTCAGGTCGGGACGATGGGCCGAAGGCTGCTTTTCGCTATGTGCCAGGGCATAGTCGGCGGCGAAGCGTTCCAAATGGCCAATGGCTACGCTTTCTTTGCCGGTTTTGAGATGAATGCAGCGGCTTTCGCACTGCTTTTCTTGAGGACACACACGTCCGCACACCGCAGGAAGAGAGGAGGTTTCCTTAATGACGGCCGCAGCTTCGAGAAAATGTCCTGCTTCAATGTGCTTGACAAATCGAGGGATGTCGATACCTACGGGGCAACCTTGCTGGCAGCCAGGGTTGGCACAATCCAAACAGCGTGAGGCCTCGTGCTGTGCCATTTGTGCTGTGAGTCCACGATTCACCTCGTCGCGCAGCAGTCGCGCACGTGTTTTCCCATCGAGAGCTGGCATCTGTACGCGTTCGCGCTGCATGCGCTCTTTGGGCTTGACGGCAGCACGTACTTGCACACGCCAATCGGCATTGCGGTCTGAGCTGTGCAAATTCTTGGTGTCGGTAGCAATGATGCTTTGTGGCTCGGTCGCAGCGGTGGCTTGGCAGCTTGCTTCCTCAAGCACAGCTTCCATGCTCAATGGAGTCTCGGGGGCTTGTTGGGCTTCTTGTTCTTCTTGTTTGAAAGCTCCCATGCGCTTCAACATCTCGTCGAAATCGACAGCATGGCCGTCAAATTCAGGGCCATCGACACATACGAACTTGCGCTCTCCTCCCACCGTGATGCGGCAGGCTCCGCACATACCTGTTCCGTCTACCATAATGGTATTGAGCGAAACTTCTGTGGGAATGTCGTACTTCTTGGTGGTGAGGCAACAGAATTTCATCATGATGGCGGGACCAATGGCGAAGCATTTGTCTACCTTTTCGCGAGCAATGACTTGTTCGATACCCTCGGTCACGAGCCCTTTTTGCCCATAAGAACCATCGTCGGTCATGATGATAACTTCGTCGCTGCTCTCGCGCATCTCCTTTTCGAGAATGATGAGTTCTCGGCTTCGCCCAGCCAGTATTGTGATGACCTTATTACCAGCCGCTTTGAGAGCACGAACGATGGGTAACATTGGAGCCACTCCCACACCACCTCCAGCACAGACTACGGTGCCAAATCGTTCAATGTGAGTGGCACGTCCCAAAGGTCCTACCACGTCGAGTATGGCATCGCCAGCCTCCAATTGGCACAATCGTTTCGTGCCTCGTCCCACGGCTTGCACCACGAGTGTGATGGTGCCTTGTTGGGTGTCGGCGTCGGCAATGGTCAGTGGAATGCGTTCGCCGCGCTCGTCCACGCGGATAATGACAAAATGTCCAGCACGACGAGAGCGTGCAATGAGAGGGGCTTCTACGACAAACTTGTAGACGCGTTCCGAAAATTGCTCCTTACTTAAAATTTTGTTCATAAGGCATCAGATGTGAGCTTGTTGTTAGGTCTATGTATGAGGAGGTGCGTCGCTTGGAGGCACTCCTTTATATTTCTTTGCTTATGTCTGCAAATATAAAAAAGAGCTTGTTCATGGCCAAGTATTTCTTAGGATTTGCGAAAAAACAATTCCGCCTTTTGTGCCATTCGACATCTTGCGAGTAGCAGTGGGGAGGTGGAAGGTATTTGCACGATTTGCCTTGAGGGGAGAGAGGACCATGGGAACTTCCTTCCTCGCGCGCGCTCCTACTATATGGATTGTTTTTTGCCTCCATTACTTCCACTGTGTTTTGTATGTGATTGGATATCTGCTGTTTACCATGTGGAAGGAAACAGAAGTAGGTTCCACAAAAACTTCTCCACACTCCGTGGAGAGGATAGGCGAAAATGGAGTGAAGTAAAAGTCCTACTTCCATATCATTTTATATTGATTTTGAATGAATTATTTCTGATTGTGGAGGTGTGGAAGTGAAAAACAGCCACCTTAAAAGAGGGTAGTGCGCACGCGCGCGAAAGGAATTCCTGGTGGGAGAAGGAAGAACGAAAGTAGGATGCAGAAAATCCTGCATGGGAAGGAGAAAATTCTGCGTCCCACGTAGAATTTCGAGATGACCTACTTGTTGCAGGGGATGAGAGAAAGGGGCGAAAGAGAGAGGGAGAGATTTTTCGTGAGTCCTCTTGAGGGCAAAGAACTACTTCTTGTCTCACTCCTTGAGCTTTTTTAGCCTTGAGTAGATGGGGCAAAGCCGAGAAAAATGTATCTTTGCATTTGCTATGCTTGGAGAATGCTCTAAAATGCGGAGGATTCTCGAGTTCTTTCTTTGCAACAATCATCTACAAGCCCATAAAGCTATGAATTCCAACATCGACATACGAGCACTTAATGCCAAAATAGAGGCACATTCGGGTTTTATTGCCGCGCTGACCGATGGGATGGCGCGCACCATTGTGGGGCAGCAACATTTGACCGAAGCTTTGCTTATTGGTCTGTTGGCCGACGGGCACATTCTTCTCGAAGGTGTGCCTGGACTAGCCAAAACGCTGGCTATACGCACACTTTCACAGCTCATAGCGGCCGATTTTAGCCGCATTCAGTTCACGCCCGACCTGCTTCCTGCCGATGTCACGGGTACGCAAGTCTACAGCCGCAAGGACGATAGTTTCACGGTGCGCCGCGGGCCTGTGTTTGCCAATTTTGTACTCGCCGACGAAATAAATCGTGCCCCCGCCAAGGTGCAGAGCGCACTGCTCCAAGCCATGCAAGAGCGTGAGGTGACGATAGGCGACGAGACGATGCAGTTGCCTCGACCTTTTTTGGTGATGGCCACGCAAAACCCTATAGAACAAGAAGGGACTTACACGCTGCCCGAGGCACAGAGCGACCGCTTTATGCTCAAAGTTGTGGTCGATTATCCTACTTTGCAGGAAGAAAAGCGCATCGTGCGGGCTTCGATGCAAGGAAACATTGCCGATGCTCCCGTACAGCCCATTGTCGATGTAGCCACCATCGTGCAAGCGCGCGAACTGGTGAAAGAGGTTTATGTGGATGAGCGCATCGAGCAGTACGTGGCCGACCTTGTCTTTGCTACGCGTTATCCCGAACAGTATAAAATTGAGGACTTGAAGCCTTATATCGCTTATGGAGGTTCGCCACGTGCCACCATTTCATTGGCCTTGGCTGCGCGTGCTTTGGCCTTTATTCGTCGCCGCGGCTATGTTATCCCCGACGATGTTCGCTCTGTGGCTCACGATGTGCTGCGCCATCGCATAGGACTCACCTATGAAGCCGAAGCAGCCGAAATGACGAGCGACAAAATCATTGACGAGATTCTTGCCAAGGTCGAAGTGCCCTGACCTCTTGAGTCTATTCAGGTGGGCATGCCGCGCTGTTTTTGAACGCCTTCAATCGTTTCAATTCCTCCCTCATGGACGAAAAAATAAAACAACTCATGCAACGCGTGAGGCGCATTGAGATCAAGACCAATGCCCTCTCGAGCGATGTCTTTGCAGGTCAGTATCATTCGGCCTTCAAGGGGCGAGGTATGTCCTTTGCCGAGGTGCGTGAGTATCAGCCAGGCGACGATGTGCGCGATATTGATTGGAATGTCACGGCGCGTTTTGATCGCACCTATGTCAAGGTTTTTGAAGAGGAGCGCGAGCTGAGTGTTTTTCTGCTCATAGACGTGAGTTGTTCGCTCGACTTTGGTACACAGGGACAGACGCAGCGCGAATTGCTCACCGAGATTGCAGCAACTTTGGCTTTCTCGGCTATGCGCAATGGAGATAAAATCGGCGTGCTCTTCTTTTCCGATCGTATAGAGAAGTTCATTCCTCCAGCTAAAGGAAAGGGGCATGTGCTGCGCATCATACGCGAATTGCTCTGCATTCAGCCTGAGGGACGCCGCACTGATATCGCTTTGGGCTTAGAATACTTTCTACGTTTGGTGCGCCGTCGTAGCGTCACGTTTTTACTCAGCGATTTTTTGGCTCCTGCCGAAACTTATGCTTCGCAGCTCACCATGGCTCGATCGCGTCATGATGTTGTGGCGGTGCAAGCCTATGACGAACGTTTGGCGTCGCTTCCCGATGTCGGGCTTTTGCAATTGGAGGATGCAGAAACGGGGCACCGTCATTGGGTGGACACTTCTTCACGAAAAGTAAGAGAGGCTCATGCGCTCCATTGGCAAAAACATAGTGAAGCTCTTCATCAACAATTGCGTCGTGCTCGTGTCGATGCCGTGAGCGTGGCTACAGGTGGCGACTACGTGAAGAGTTTGCAATCTTTGTTCCTGCGGCGCACCAAAGCCAGAGCTTAGCCCGTTTTTCATAGTCTTTGATTAACAATATGTCGAAGAGACGCTTTTTTTCCTTATTCCTTCTCTTTTTAGGCTTGACCGCTGCCGCACAAACGGTGGTGGTCGAGGCGCGTTTGGACTCTACTACTATTCGAGTGGGCGAGCAGCTACGATTGTATGCCACGGTGAGCTGCGACAAAGGGGCGAAAGTGGTGTGGCCACGATATGAGAAGGGGCTACTCATGGATAGTCTCGAGGTGTTGGAGGCAAGTCCTGTCGATACCGCAGTCCTCAATGATGGACGACGCTGGACGCTCTCGCGCTCTTACTTGCTCACTGCATTTGACAGCGCAATGTATAGCTTGCCGCCTTTCGAGGTGAACGTAGCTGGAAAAACTTATCGCTCGCAAGCCAAACTGGCGCTGAAAGTTAATACAATCAAGGTCGATGAGCAACATCCTGAGAAATTGAAAGATCCGCATGCTCCTGTCGAAGCAGAATTTCGATGGACATGGACGATACTCCTACTCTCCCTACTTACTTGGCCGTTGAGCTTCCTTCTTCTCCCATTGTGTGCTCGATTGTTGCGCCGCCGTCCCATGCTGCGTCGTGTTCTTGTCGTTCCTCCTCCGCCCCCACACAAGCAAGCGATAGCGGCTATTGAGCAGCTACGTGCAGAAAGTAGTGCGACTGGAGAAGCGCAGAAAACCTACTACATGCAGCTTACTGATGTACTGCGTCGTTATTTACATGAGCGTTTTGGTTTTAATGCTCGCGAAATGACGACTGAAGAAATCATTGCTGCTTTGCAAAAAAGCGACGACCGACAAGCTATTGACGAATTGCGAGAGGTGCTCACCACGGCCGATCTTGTGAAGTTTGCACGGTACGAAACTTCGCTTGTGGAGAGTGATCGTGCTCTCCTACAGGCGGCCGATTATGTGCAGCGTACGCAGCAAACCGAAAGCGAACTCGAACAGCCACGTGAGGAAATGGTACTTGTTGCTGCAAGTACACAGTTGCGTGTGCGTCGAGCAGCGCAGGGGCTATTGGTTCTCGATGTGTTAGCGCTATTTGCGCTCATCGCCTACGTGTGCTATCTGCTTTGGGTCAACTTTGCTTAGCGACTCTAACGAATTTTCCATCATGACATTCGCACAGCCAGCTTATTTCTTGCTCCTCCTTCTTCTCGTACCGCTCATTGTTTGGTACGTGCTCACGCGTCGTCAAGCTACGCCTGCATTGCGCTGGGCGCAACTGGAACATGTCCCCTCCACGCTGCGCACCCATTTGGTGCATCTCCCTTTTCTGCTCCGCTTGCTGGTCTTGGTGTTGTTGGTGGTCGTATTGGCGCGCCCCCAAACGAGTACTCCACAGTCGCAGCGCGAAGTCGAAGGCATTGATATCATGATTGCCATGGACATTTCGGTGAGTATGCTCACACCAGACCTTGAACCTAATCGCATTGAAGCAGCTAAGCAAGTGGCCATCGAGTTTATCGCAGGCCGAGAAAATGACAACATAGGTCTGACCTTATTTGGCGGAGAAGCTTTCACGCAGTGTCCCATGACGACCGATCATGCCGCCCTGCTTTCGATGTTTAGAAATGTCAGTTGCGAACTTCAAAGTACAGGGGTTATAGCGCAAGGCACGGCGATAGGCATGGGCCTTACCAATGCTGTGAGTCGTCTGGCCACGAGCAAAGCTCCCTCCAAAGTGATCATTCTCATCACCGACGGCGCCAACAATAGCGGAGACATTTCTCCCTTGACCGCGGCTGAGATTGCACGTAAAAAGGGGGTACGTGTCTATACGATAGCCGTAGGTCGTCAAGGTATGGTGAAACAACCTGTGGGTGTGCTTCCCAATGGCGAGTATTACTACGCTACGATGAAGAGCGATATGGATCCTACGACGCTCAAGGCCATTGCTCGCGAAACGGGAGGACTTTATTATGCCGCCGAAACCAAGGGAAAGCTGCGCGAAATCTACGAGGACATTGATAAGTTGGAACGTACGAAACTCAAAGTGCAGCATTACGCTCGTCGCTACGAAGCCTATTGGCCTTTTGCCGTGGCTGCTGTCTTCTTACTCTTCTTCGAAGTCTTGCTGCGATTTACCTGGTTGCGTCGCCTTCCTTAATTTAGCTGCTAATGTTTAAGTTTGCTCATCCCGACTTTCTCTACCTGTTTGTATTACTTCCCTTGTTGGTGCTTCTTTCGTTCTACGCCGAGTTACGTAGCCGGCGTCGTTGGGAGCGCTTGGGCAGTCGTGGAATTTTGCTTCCTCTTGTCGAAGAACGAAGTAAAGTTCGCCCTTGGGCGAAATTTGGTTTGCTCTGCGTAGCATTCTCTTTAGGCATTTTGTTGCTGGCTCGTCCTCAGTTTGGAGTTTCTACGGGCTCGGAGAAGCGCAAAGGCATCGAGGCGATTATAGCCCTCGACGTGTCGCAGTCGATGTTGGCCCAGGATGTGCAACCTTCTCGCATGGAGCGCAGCAAACTCCTCATCTCTACGCTTGTGGATCGCATGCGCGATGATAAGGTAGGTCTTGTCGTGTTTGCAGGCGAAGCCTATCCGCAGCTTCCCATCACCAACGATTTTGTGAGTGCGCGTCTTTTTCTCGACCAAATCACCCCTGGTATGGTTTCCTTGCAAGGAACGAATGTCGGAGCGGCCATCGATTTGGCTTCCAAAAGTTTTACGCAGGACGAGGAAGTGGGCAAAGCGATCATCATCATTACCGATGGCGAGAGCCACGAACCTGGTGCCGTCGATGCGGCTCAGCGTGCTGCACGACAGGGACGTCGTGTTTATGTGCTTGGAGTAGGAACGAGCGAAGGGGGCGAAATTCCCACTTCTGAGGGATTGCTTACCGACCGTGAGGGGAAAGTGGTGCGCACGTCGCTCAACGAACAAATGTGTCGCGATGTTGCCAAGGCTGGTCAAGGAGTTTATATCCATTTAGATGGTAGCAACATCGCACAAGATCAATTGCAAACGGCATTGCGACAGCTTCAACAAACCGATTCGGGAGCCGTGAGCGATGGTAGTCTTGACGAGCAGTTTCAAGCCGTGGCCTTGCTATTGTTGCTGGTGCTCATTGTCGAACTGATGTTGTTTGAGCGCCAAAATCTATTCTACCGTCGTTTTCGTCTTTTCCAACGATAATTTTTCTCTCTCCATGCGCATTTTTCAACAATTGCTTTTCCTCTTCGCCTTTTGTATTCCCACCTTGCTCGTTGGGCAAACATCTGAGTGGCGACTCATGCGGCAGGGAAATCGTGCCTTTCGGTTACAGGACTATAAAACTGCTGAAAACCTATATCGGCAGGCACAAACCATCGCTCCCAATAGTGCACGTGCTGCTTTCAATTTGGGCGATGCCTATCTGGCTCAAAAGAACAATAAGGCGGCCTTAGAGCAATACGAACGAGCAGTTAAGAACGAGCGCAACAGAACCATAAGAGCGATGGCCCAGCATAACGTAGGCTATGTGCACCATGTGGCCAAGGATTATGACAAAGCGATCGAGGCTTATAAGGCGGCGCTCCGACTTAATCCCAACGACGAAGGTGCACGCTACAATTTAGTACTGGCACAGAAGCAGCGCAAGCAGCAGCAAGACCAAAAACAGCAACGGAAGCAACAACAAAAGGAGCAGCAAAAGCAACAGGACTCTTCTCAACAAGAGCAACAACAGCAAAATTCTCCACAGAATCAGCAATCGCAGATGAGTCAAGACAATGTAGAGCAGCTCTTACAGTTGTCGAGACAGGCCGAACAACAAACGCGCCAAAAGGTGCAACAGGCCGCTCAACCTCGTCCGCGCCAGTTGGACAAAAACTGGTAGTTGAGCCTCTCGTGACTCTTATTCTGAGAACTTCTCTCGCGTACGCATGCATATTCCCTATTACGTATTCTCCTTTTCCTTCCACTGCTTCCACGAATGGACATAAGTACTTGTTATTCTTGAGTTTACCTTGTGGAAGAAAAACAAAAACAGCTTCCATCCTTCCAAGTGTAGGCTGCATAACTTTGTTGGTAATTTGCTTTCTTTTCCTTCACAATGTAAGAGGTTTATGATCAGGAAATTATAGGAGTTTATGGAAGCAGTGGAAGTAAAATGTTGTCCTTATTATGGTGAACGTGCATGTGCGTGCGCACGCGTGGGAGCGAAAATGTGCAGTTTGTGTTCTTCGTGATAGTGATTCCTTGTCGCAATATGCCTTCTGCTGTACGACTTCTTCAAGATAGGAAGTTCGTGTTTCTACGTGGGAAGTAGAAAATCCTACGTGGGAAGAAAAATAATCGGCGTCCCATCTTGAATGTTCCCTGTGAGAGCTTCTCGCAATGTCTTCCTCCTATTGAGCAAAAGGAAGGAGACTTCTCGAATTTTCTTGAATGCTTTTGGCCTCCCGAACTTGCTGCTTTGAACTTCAAGTGTGTTGCCATTTTGTCTACTTCAAATCTTCATATAGCCCGCATGAGCATGTTTTTCTCTGCTTCTTATCGAGCCTTATTTCTTCTCTTCTTTTTTCCACTTGTGGCCATCGCACAGGTGAAGTTTGTGGCACAAGCTCCTCCCACAGGTACGGGAGAAGTACGGCTACAGTTTGTATTGAGCAATGCTGAGGGCGAAGATTTTACTCCTCCTAACTTTGCCGATTTTACGGTCTTGGCGGGGCCCTCGGTGTCCAACTATTCGGGCATGCAGATTGTCAATGGTCGTTCGAGTAGTTCCTCGTCTGTCACTTACACCTACATCTTGGCTCCCAAACGCAAGGGAAAACTCAAAATAGGCTCGGCCTCGATACGCGTTGCGGGCAAAACACTCCATACGCAACCGCTTTCGGTACAGGTGAACGAGCTGTCTGCTTCCGCTCAGGGAGGAGGAGCTACGGCTCGTCCGCAAACTTCGCCCTATAGCAACTTGCAAAAGGAAGGTACTCAAGTGACCGAACGCGATCTCTATTTTACCGTTCAGACCTCAAAGAAGCGAGTGTATGAGCAAGAACCCATCATGCTCACCTACGAGATTCATGCACGAGCAGGAGTGGGGCTGGCTAATGTAAGTTTAACGCAGAAACCAGACCTCAAAGGTTTTTGGACGCAAGAAATACAATTGCCCCGCGACCTGCGCCCTCGTACTGAGCGCATTGGCAATGCTTTGTATCGAGTGGCGACCAATTTGCAATATCTCATCTTCCCTCAACATTCTGGCACGCTGACCATTCCCAAGGTAACGTTCGATTGCGACATTGCTCAGCGTCGCGAATATATCGACGAGATCGATGCTTTTTTCAATGGAATGGAGGATAGCCATGTGAAGGTGTCGCGCCAAACGCAAGCGATAGAGCTACGCGTGCTTCCTTTGCCGCAGCCCAAAGCTACGGGGTTCTCCGGCGGGGTGGGGCAGATGCAGCTCAAAAGCCAGCTACTCACACCTCGTCCCAAGACCAATGATGTGGGCACTTTGCGCATCAGCATTGAAGGAAGCGGAAACTTACGTTTGGTCAAAGCTCCTTTGGTCAAGTTTCCGAAAGATTTTGACAGCTATGAGGCTAAAATGGTGGACCAAACTAAAATCTCGAGTCAAGGCATCACGGGAACCGTACATTTTGACTACACTTTTGTGCCTCGTAGCGTTGGCCGATTTGTAATTCCAGAAGTGGAGTTTGTCTATTTTGATACACAAGAAGAACGCTACAAGACCTTGCGCACCTCCTCGTTCACACTCGATGTGGAAAAGGGACAGCGCACCGACGCCGAGCTGGACAGTGAATTAACGCTTCGTTCCTCTGATATTCGGGATATTCAGCGCGGCGACATTCCTCGCTTCGATACCGATGCAGCACTATGGCCTGGTAGCACACTCTTTTATGTCGTTTGCCTACTGCTTTTGGCTTTGGTTTGGGGCTTGAGCGAGGGAGTGGTGCGTGCAGTGCGCACAGCCTTGGGGCGTCGAAACAATGCTCGTCAGCAAGCGGCCTTGCATGCGCAGCGTGCTTTGCGTCGTGCCAAAAGACTCATGAAAGGCGATGCTGGTAGCTATTATGAGGCGTTGTCGGAAGCCATGGCACAATATTTGGCCGATGCTCTGGGACAAGAGAAAGCTGCTTTGACGCGTCAAGGCATTAACACCCAGCTGCAAGAGCGTGGTGTGCAGGCACAGCACATCGCTGAACTACAAGGTTGGCTCGACGAACTAGATTTCGTTCGTTTTGCTCCTCCCACCGACGAAACTCAGCGCGAAGACTTGTGGGAGCGTGCCCATCGTCTTGTACAACAACTCCATTCTCAACTCTCATAATCCATCGCCTTATGCGACACTATCTTCTTGTTTTTCTCTTGAGCCTTGGCACTTGGGGGAGTTTGCAAGCTGCCGAAACAGCACCTATCAAGGCGAAAGCCGATAGTGCCTATGCCGACCGCTTGTATGCTCAAGCCGTAGAACTCTATACAGAAGTCTTGGCCGAAACTCCCTCTTCGATGGTCTATTATAATTTGGGTAATGCTCAGTTTCGTCTTCGGCAATACCCTCAAGCTGTTTTAGCTTATGAGCGAGCACTTTGGCTCGATCCGAGCAATGAGGATGCCCGTTTCAATTTGGAGCTGGTGCGCACTCGACTCGCTGATCGCTTTTCACAGCCCAAAGGGATGTTTTTTGTGACTTGGTTGAGTGGTTTGATTTCTTCTCGCTCTGCGACCGATTGGAGTTTTTGGGCTTTTGTGAGTCTTTTGTTGGGCGGATTGTTTGTTGGGATATATCGAGCCGATTTGCCACTCATCCTCCGTAAGCTCGGTTTTGCAGCTTCGCTCGTTGCCCTTTTCGCTTTTCTATTTGATTTGGTGGCTGCTGGCTACCAAACGATGGCCTATCGCCACAATGCACGGGCAGTGGTCATGGTCGAACAAGTACAAACTTATTCCAGCCCAACAACGAGCAGCAAACGCACCATGCTCCTGCACGAAGGAACGACTGTTGAGGTGCTCAACAAGAGCGACGAGCAGTGGTTACAAGTTGCTCTGCCCGACGATACTGAGGTCTGGGCTCTGGCCAAGCAGTTTACTCCTGTTGTTATTGAAAAAAACAAACCTTGATGCGCTATTTCTTGACGCTGTCCTACGACGGAACAGCCTATCACGGCTGGCAAGTACAGCCCAATGCCGACAGTATACAAGCACGCTTGAACGACGCACTGACCAAACTACTCTCCACTCCTACCGAATGCGTGGGAGCTGGGCGCACAGACACAGGCGTTCATGCCTCGAAAATGGTCGCTCATTTTGAAACGGAGCAGCCCATCGTCGATACCGAGCAGTTTGTGTTTCGTCTCAATCGCATTTTACCTCTTGATATTGCTGTTCAAAAGGTAGAGCGAGTACCGGACGACTTTCATGCGCGATTTTCGGCCACTCAGCGTACCTATCACTATTTTGTACATACAGAAAAGTCGCCCTATCGCCGCCATTACAGCCATCGTCTTACCTTTGAACCCAATTATGCTGCGATGAATGAGGCGGCAGCCTTGCTCTTGGATTTAGACGATTTTACGAGCTTCTCGAAGCTCAACAATGATCAAAAGACCAATCTTTGTCGAGTTACACAAGCTCAGTGGAAGCAGATTGAGAACGATGCTTGGCGTTTTGAAATCACTGCCAATCGCTTCCTACGCAACATGGTGCGAGCAGTCGTCGGAACCTTGCTTGAAGTAGGGCGTGGACGCATGACACTCGAGGAGTTTCGTGCCGTGATTGCAGCCCACGATCGTTGCAAAGCAGGTGAAAGCGTGGCTGCCAATGCTTTGTTTTTGGTGGATATTCGTTATCCAGAACACTCCGAATCTTCACAACCTACCGAATGACGTGGTTTTTTCTTGCCATGGCCTCTGCCTTAATGTTAGGAGGCTATGATGTGTGCAAAAAACAATCTTTGAGCGACAATGCTGTTGTGCCTGTTTTGCTCATCAATACAGCCATTTGTGCGAGCCTCTTTTCGCCACTCCTTTTTCTTTCTTCTGTCGACGCATTGCCGCAGGCCAGCCATTGGTATGTGCCTGCGGCCTCTTTGAGTACGCATCTGTATGTTGTACTCAAAGCTGCATTGGTACTGTCTTCTTGGCTTTGTGGCTACTTTGCTATCAAACACCTCCCTCTCACCCTTGTGGGGCCTATCAATGCAACGCGCCCAGTCATGACTTTGCTTGGTGCACTACTCATTTTTGGAGAGCGCTTTAATCTCTGGCAATGGGGTGGGATCGTGCTGGCTATTTTAGCTTTCTTTCTTCTCAGCAGGAGTGGGAGAAAAGAGGGGATAGTCTTTTCTCGCAATCGTTGGATCTTTCTGCTGCTTTTAGCCGCAATATTGGGTGCCTGTAGTGGCTTGTATGATAAATACTTGTTGGCTCCTCCCGAAACAGGAGGACTAGCCTTGAAGGCGAGTTTTGTCCAGGCATGGTTCAATGTCTACCAACTATTTTTCATGCTCCTCATTTTCGGCTTGCTGTGGTGGCCACAGCGCCAGCGTAGTACCCCCTTTCGTTGGCGATGGTCCATCGTTGGTATTAGTGTGCTTATTACTGCGGCCGATTTATTCTATTATTTTGCACTTTCGCATCCCGACGCCCTTATCGCCATTGTGTCGATGACTCGCCGCAGCAGTGTGCTCGTGAGTTTTCTTTTTGGAGTGTTTCTACTACGAGAAAGCAATGTCCGCTCCAAGGCTTTCGACCTCTTGCTGGTATTGTTGAGTATGATTTTGCTTACAATAGGTGCTATGCAGGGATAGCGTTTTTTCGTTTTTTACTGCGGCATCGTTGCAAAATGACGAGCTAACTTTTCAAAAACACCATGTTTTAGAAAAGATGTTTGGCTATTTCCACAGAAAAAACTATATTCGCGCTCGAAACCTAACCCCCATTTGTAACTCCGTATGCCTTCTATCCGCATCCGACAGATATTTTCCCTTCTCTTTATCTTATGTTTGTCCGTCAATGTGTGGGGACAAGATCTTATAGCCCGTCAAGCACCTATCGATCGCAAAATGCGTGCGGTGGATAGCGTGGCTTTACATAAAGCCATTCGTAAGGTGAGTTTTACGAACTATGAGAGCAATGACTTGTATCCTTACTGGATTACCAATAAGGTGCATTGTTATAAAGGAGTCTATATTCCGGAAACTTACAAGATTGATTTGCGTGGCTTTTGTATGCCCACGACGAGTCGTTTGGTGACTTCTGGATTTGGCTATCGTCCCGCTTTTCGTCGTATGCACAAGGGTATCGACGTCAAGGTATATACAGGCGACACCATCGTCGCAGCGTTCGAAGGAAAGGTGAGAGTCGTAGATTATGAAGCTGCTGGATATGGCTATTATGTGGTGATTCGTCATAAAAATGGTTTGGAAACGATTTACGGACACCTCAGCAAGCAGTTGGTCAGTGTAGGCGAGATTGTCAAGGCTGGCCAGGTGATTGGTCTTGGAGGAAATACCGGGCGTTCTTTTGGTTCACACCTTCACTTCGAGACACGATTTTTGGGGGTAGCCATCAATCCTGCATTGATGTTTGATTTTGCTAATCAGGATGTAACAGGAGATTTCTTCGTCTATAAGAATTCGGAATATAACAAGGAGGCTCCCATCAATTTAGCCGCACGAGTAGATTCGGAAGTGGCTCATGCCGTGAACGAGATGGAGCGTGAAGAGGGTAGTCTCAATGATAGCGAGCCAACATTGCAGGGAAAATTTCATCAGGTGCGACGTGGAGAGAACTTATCGACAATAGCTGCAAAGTTGGGCCTGAGCATTCAATCACTCTGTTCTTTTAATGGACTTGCTCCCAATGCTCGTTTGAGAACAGGCCAAATACTTCGCTACTAAACTTTTCCTAAATTCATCAGCTAAAAAGGGCATGGCAAAACATAAAGTTTTGCCATGCCCTTTTTGAAGTCAATTCTCAGATGTCGAATGAAGAGGAGAGAGTTTTCTGTATCGGAGGAGAGAGCTTTCTTTACCATTAATGGAATTTATTGCTGTCCGGTAAAAAAATAAGACAGCTTCAAAACTTATTGTTATAGAGTAGCTTACAAGGAAAAACGAAATAGGGGGCTTGTATTTTTCCATGCTATCATTTCTAACATTGTCAAGCGACTTTTCTGTTCGTAATGCCTCTTAGAAGGCTGATTTTGCGAAAAATGAAAGATTTCACCCCCAAATCTCTAACCTCTTAAACTTTACCGGACAGCAATAAATGGAATTATAAGACAGGACTAAGCGAGATGCTTGGCAAGGAAACGTTCCATAGCACGATAAAACTCGAAGCGGTTTTCTTGATTGCGGAAACCATGACCCTCATTGTCTTTGACCATATATTCGACTTCTATGCCTCTCTCTTGCAAAGCTTTGACCATCTGATCACTTTCGGCTTTGTTGACGCGAGGGTCGTTGCTTCCTTGAGCAATGAAGAGAGGACAGCGAATTTTGTCAGCATGGAGAGCTGGCGAAGTGGCTGCAAGCTGTTCACGATCTAATTCAGGATGCCCTACCTGCTCGTACATCATTTCGAGCATAGGGCGCCAATAAGGAGGAATTGTGTTCATAAAAGTGAATAGATTGCTTACCCCGACATAATCTATAGCACATCGATACAATTCGGGAGTGAAACAAATGCCTGCGAGTGTGGCGTATCCACCATAGCTTCCACCATAGATAGCGATGCGCGAAGCATCGGCAATACCTTGCTTAATGAGCCAATGCACTCCTTCTGTGATATCGTCTTGCATTTTTAGCCCCCATTGTTTATAAGAGGCTTCGAGAAATTTTCGACCATAGCCAGTGGAACCTCGGAAGTTCATTTGGAACACGGCATAACCGCGAGAACAGAGAAATTGTACCTCACTCGAATATCCCCAGCAATCTCTGGCCCAAGGGCCTCCATGAGGATTGACAATGACAGGAAGAGGAGTTTGCCCTTCTGACAAACGGAGTTGCTGTCCTTGCTGTGATAGGACAACGCCAGGCGGTAGGCTAAGGTAGGCCTCTATAAGGAAACCATCGCTGGTGGTATAGCTTACGGCGTGCATCGCTGTCATCTCTTCTTCGCGTATCCAAGGAGCAGTATCGGCAATGTGTAGAGGCTGATTGGCTTGAATGTTGTAAAAGTAATAGCTACCACGCGTGCGATCGCTACCTACATAGAGTAGGTAGTTTTCCTCTGAGCGATCAGTATCAGCTATGGCAACACGATGGTGGGGAAAGTGTGCTTCTATTCGCTCACGACGTTGACGAGTTTCCGCATCAAAGTAGTAACGTACGGGTTCGCGATGTCCTGTGCAATAGGCCGAAAGAAGACGCTTATAGCGACGAGAATAGCTTACACTTCCCACGTCGTAACGCTCATGAGCATAGAGCTCTTCGATTTCTTCGCCCGTACGAGGATTGAGAAGAACGAGAGCGGCGCGATCGCGTCCTAAATTGCTTATAGCCCAAACGTTTTGATTGTCGGGTGTGAAAAAACAAATATTCACTTCTTCCTTAAAGTTAGTCGTGAGGATGGGACGAAAATCCTCGTTTTCAGTGTCGCGGTAGAGAATTTGGGTATTTACACCATCGACAATGGCATAGACAATGCGCAAACAACCATTATGGTCGGTACACCAACCTTGATAATTACCAGGATTTTCGCAAAGCTGTGTAAGAGTTCCATTTTCCAAATCAAGACGATAAGGGTCGAATACCTCAGGATTTCTTTGGTTCATGCCGATAATGATTTGCCCAGGAATATCTTCTAAATCGTCAATGATAGAGACGCGCACACCAGGAAAATCAGTATAACAGCGTAAATCGCTTCCATCTAAACGAACACCGTAGAGGTGATAGTTTTCATCGCCGCCTTCGTCTTTCATGTATAAAATGCGATTGGCAGATTCCCACATATAACCGCCGATACTACGTTCTGTTTCGCTCGTGAGACGCAATGGGATACCTAATTGGGCATTATCGTCAATGCTTTGCACAAAAACATTCATACGATCCTTATAAGGGGCGAGGTAGGAAATATGGCGACCGTCGGGAGAGATCTGATAGCCAGAGCGTTCGCTATTGCAGAAAAAATCTTCGAGTGAAAGCATAAGAGAAAAGAGAGAGGAAAACATAAAAATATCGCGCAGCTGCACTCGCGGCTGCGCGATGAGTTGAGAGAAATAGGGTAGAGGGGTGCTTGGTAATGGAGGAGAACGAAGTCTCAAGTGAACGAGGTGTCCGAAATTTTTTGAGGTGTCCCGTTCCATTGTATGGAACTTTTAGCATACACCTCAATTTAACTGATAACCAACTTTTACCCTATGGATAATATGGACCCTTTCTAACGGTGGATGAGTTGAAGGAATTCTTCCCGAGTTTTAGCCTGTTCAAAAGCACCACAGAAAGAGGAAGTGGTGGTGAGAGAATGCTGTTTTTCTACACCTCTCATTTGCATGCACATGTGCTCCGCTTCAACAACGACCATCACCCCCAAGGGATCGAGTGCTTCATGTATGGCTTCCATGACCTGTAAGGTGAGGCGTTCTTGTACTTGTAGACGATGTGAAAAAATGTCTACAACACGAGGTATTTTAGATAGGCCGCAGATGTAACCATTGGGGATGTATGCTACGTGAGCTTTACCATAAAAAGGAAGCATATGATGCTCGCACAAACTATAAAATTGGATATCTCGTACGATGACCATTTGTCGATAGTCCTCGGTAAATTTGGCACTATTGAGCACGGCTATTGGATCCATGTTGTAGCCCTGAGTCAGTGTGAGCATTGCTTTGGCCACACGTTCGGGAGTATTGAGGAGTCCCTCGCGCTGCGAGTCTTCTCCCAGTAGGGAGAGTACAGAGGTGTAGTGATGTTGTAGCTGTTGGATGCGTTCTTGCTGCGTCATAGTCAAATCAGTAGGCACGTAACACAGGACAAGCTACAATACTGGCTTCGGGCGAGATGTGGAGCTTGCGTATTTTCTTGAGATAGGGACGCGCTTCTTCGCGCGAAATAAAATCGCCTGCTCGGCAAATCCAACGAGGCGATTGAAAATGAACATAGACCGAAAGTTCGGGAAAAAACTTCTGTATTTGTACTTTCAAGTCTAAGGCTTTCTGCTTAGAGATGCGGGTATTACTACCCGTATATACTTGGATTCGAAACCCTGGAACACGTTTACGTACGCGGGCTCCTTGTCGATAACTTTCGGTCGTTTTGACTGTGGGGAGTACGCGTAATGTCGGACTTTCTATGGGTTCTGTCTTCCCCGGAGGAGTCGAAGGAAGTTGAGGCAGAGTGTCCTTAATGTCCTGTGCTGCTCCTATTGTGGGGAGAAGCAGCAAGAATAACGCAGGGAGCAAAAAGAAATGGCGCATAGTAAGAATATAGGAACGAGGCCACATGAGGTATGCAGCCTCGTTCTTGCTATGTTGAGGTTGTAAGGCTTACTTCCAAGCGTCGATGATGAGCTTGAAGTCTTCGGCCTTGAGCGAAGCACCGCCAATGAGGCCACCATCGATGTCGGCCTTGGCGAAAAGTTCGGGAGCGTTCTTACCATTGCAAGAACCACCATAGAGAATAGAGGTGTTCTCAGCAGCTTCTTGACCAAACTTTTCAGCTACGCAAGAACGAATGAAAGCGTGGATTTCTTGTGCCTGATCAGAGGTGGCTGTCTTACCTGTGCCGATGGCCCAAATGGGTTCGTAGGCAATCACGATATTAGCCCATTGTTCTGCAGTGAGGTGGAACACGCTGCCTTCGAGTTCTGCCTTGCACACGGCTTCCTGTTCGCCAGCTTCGCGCTGCGCCAAGCTTTCGCCAATGCAGAAAATCACCTTCAAGCCATTAGCCAAAGCCAAATCTACTTTTTCTTTGAGGATTTCAGGAGTTTCGTTGTAGTATTCGCGACGTTCGCTGTGGCCAAGAATTACATATTCTGCACCTGTGCTCTTCACCATTTCGGCCGAAACCTCACCGGTATAGGCACCGCTAGCGTGGTTGGCGCAGTTTTCAGCTGCCAAACCAAGGACATTGTGATCGATAATATCGCTCACTTTGGCCAAGTGGATAAAAGGAGTACCGATAACCACATCGCAGTTGGGCTTTTCAGCTGTGAGGATGTTGTTCAGTTCAGTAGCGAGGGCAATGCCTTCTTGCAGGTTCTTGTTCATTTTCCAGTTGCCTGCAACGATGTGCTTTCTCATGAGAGTGTTGTTTTTTGAGATTTATAGTGTGATATGATTTTCCAATATCTGCGTCCTATCCATAAACTGTCGAGTAGGAGTAACAAGAGGAAAGGCCCGATAAACCAGAGAGCAAGTTGAACAAACGCTTTTCTGTTTTGGTTGCGCTGTCCTTCAGCTGTTTGTGCTGGAAGGAGTGATAACTCTTCCTCATCTGGCATGTTGTGGTTGCTCCATTTTGCAACAATCCGTCCATTTTTCATCAGTAATAAGCCTGGATTGGAACGAACCATAGCTTTTAACATTTCGCTCGATGCAATGAGGAAAGGGTAAGCGGCTCCCGTACGATCAATCCATTGAGAGATCTCGGCTTCACCGCCTGTCGTCGCAAAATAAAAGTTTTGTTGGCGATCGATACAATAGTCGTGAAGATCGTTGAGAGCATCGGAACAACCAACATCGGCCGTGCTTAGATGGGGCGAAGTTGCAATGAAAACCATTCCGGTATCAGAGAGTAGTTGTTCGGAGAGGTCCTCGCCGTGGCGGTCAGTTAGAGAAAATTCTTTGATGCGTGGAGCCTGTTCTATGATTGTTTCGGCACTAACGTAATTCCATGTACTATCGGGGAGGTTCTCTTCAGAGAAAGTGGCGCGCTGACCATTACGCTCATAAATAAAAGTAGTACGATATTTTCCCAACATCGCTTCTCGTATATCAGTTCCTACCCCAAATCCTGTGAAGTCTATAAGGGGAAGAAAGTGTAGCGAGTAGAGGGTCACACCGAGGAGATAAACCATCGCATAGAGCGATAGTAACCACTGATTGTGCTGAGAAATAATACGTAATTGTCGTTGGCGCTGAAAAATGAGCCACACGCAAAGAGCGAGCAGTACAATGTTCTTCAGCAAAGTTTGACCGTGCGTCAAGATGAGTGCATCGCCAAAACAACCACAATCGGCTACAGGGTTATAAACGTAAATATATGCCGTAATCGTGGTCATCAAGAGCATGAATACGAAAGAGCCATAAGCGGCCAATCGTTGACGCATCCCTAAAATGAGATATACGCCCAGCGTAAACTCGACGAGGATAAGAAGAACGACAGCAATATCGAGTACGACGTCTCCCGAAGTAACGGGCAATCCCCAAGAGGCACAATAAGCTTCGAGCTTATGTTCCATTCCCATTGGATCTAAGGCTTTGACAAACCCTGAGAAAAGAAAAGTCGCAGCCAAAATCCATTGTGCTAAAGTCGTTACGGCACGCAACAGTAATCGTGTAAGTTTCGCTTTACTCATTCGATGTATCTGCTTGTTCTATAACGAGTTTTATAAGTGCAAATACGGCATAATTGAGCATGTCAATATAGTTTGCCGCAATGCCTTCGCTCACGAGAGTTTCTCCTTCGTTGTCCTCGATTTGCTTGGTACGAAAGATTTTCATCAAAATCAAGTCGGCGAAACTCGACACACGCATGAGTCTCCATGCTTCCCCGTAGTCGTGGTTTTTCCGTACCATCAGTGCGAGAGCTTCGTTGCAATGACGATCGTAGTCGTCCAGAATACTTGCATCGCTCAACAGGTTTTCATCGCTTCCGTCGGTTGCCCCACGTTCGAGCTGAATGAGCCCCATAATGGCATAATTGACGATGGCGATGAACTCTGGAACTATGCCTTCGCCTACGAGCGATACCCCTTTGATTTGAAGAGAGCGAATACGGGCAGCTTTAATATAAAGTTGATCCGTAAGACTCTCTCCGCGGAGTATGCGCCAAGCTGTGCCGTAATCGTGCATTTTGGCCACAAAAAGGTCTCGACACAGTGCAAGAGCGGCAACAAATTGTTCTTGCGTATTCATGATCGTTTAATAACTGCGAGCGATAATCACACGAGCCACAGCGGGCTTGCCGCTTACCATATCTGTGCCCAAGTTTTCTTGCGACACCTCAAAGGGGATGCAACGTATTGTAGCTTGTGTTTCAGCTTTGATTTGGGCTTCTGTTTCGGCAGTGCCGTCCCAGTCGCAAATGAAGAAGCCTCCCTCTTTAACACGTTCCTTAAACTCAGTATAGTCAGTGCAGGTATAGGTGCATGCTTCTCTATGTTTCAATGCTTTATCAAGAATGCCACGTTGGATGTCTTCGAGCAGAGCAGGGATGCGCTCTTCAATGCCCGCAAATTCAACAGTTTCTTTTTCCAATGTATCACGGCGCATGAGTTCGCAAGTGCCATTTTCCAAATCACGTCCACCCATTACGATGCGCAAGGGTACCCCCTTCAGTTCATAGTCGGCAAACTTAAAGCCAGGACGCTTGTTGTCGGCATTGTCATATTTCACACGAATGCCCTTCACGGTCAACTTGTTGGCCAACTCTCCCAACACTTCATCGAATTTTTGCTCTTCGCCGCTCTTCATAATGGGCACAATGACCACTTGAATAGGAGCAACCTCGGGAGGGAGAACGAGCCCATTGTCGTCCGAGTGAGTCATGATGAGCGCACCCATAAGGCGGGTAGATACTCCCCAAGAAGAGGCCCAAGCGTACTCTTCTTTGTTTTCCTTGTTGACAAACTTTACATCGAAAGCCTTACCAAAATTCTGTCCCAAGAAGTGAGAAGTCCCGCTTTGCAGGGCTTTTCCATCTTGCATCATGGCCTCTATCGTATAGGTATCCAAGGCACCAGCAAAGCGCTCGGTTGGACTCTTTACACCACGCACCATAGGGATGGCCAAAATATCGCGCGCAAAGTCATGATAGACATCGAGCATTTGCTTAGTGCGAGCCTCGGCCTCTTCTCGTGTGGCATGAGCCGTATGCCCTTCTTGCCAGAGAAACTCTGACGTACGCAAGAACAGACGAGTACGCATTTCCCAGCGCATCACGTTGCACCACTGATTGCACAAGATGGGAAGATCGCGCCAAGACTGTATCCATCCACGGAAGGTGTTCCAAATGGTGGTTTCGGAAGTGGGACGAATGATGAGCTCTTCCTCCAGTTTAGCTGCGGGATCCACAACTACACCGCCAGCTTCCGTATCGGCCTTCAAGCGATAGTGTGTGACAACCGCACATTCTTTGGCAAAGCCCTCGACGTGGTCGGCCTCTTTGGAGAGGTAACTCTTGGGGATGAGCAGAGGAAAATAAGCGTTTTGCACACCTGTTGCCTTGAAACGAGCATCGAGCGTTTGCTGGATGCGCTCCCAAATGGCATAACCATAGGGCTTTATCACCATACAGCCACGCACATCGGCCTGCTCGGCCAAATCGGCTTTCACCACGAGTTCGTTGTACCAGCGTGAATAGTCTACGCTACGCTTGGTCAGATCTTTGAGTTCTTTTGCCATTATCTTGTTTCTATTTTTTGCAATTTTGGTGTTTTCTATCATTAGATGCGAACGAAATCAGCCCATATATCGGGAGCAAAATTACGAAATCTTATTGGATTACACCTTGCCTACCTTTTCAAAAATGGGAGCCGTGCTCAAAACTACGTCAAATGCGAGTAATGTCCGAAATAGAGTGCAAGATTCTCCTCCATTCCTCTCTTCGGGTTGAGCCCCATATACTTGAAGGGAGGGATAGAGGCGAATCTTGCACTCTTTCGGATATAAACAATTCGATAAGGTAGAGAGAATTGTCCTATAATTAGAGAAGAAAACTTTCTCAGAAAGGCCACCAACCTTTCTTCTTCTCGACTTTTATGACTCCTTCTTTAACGAGATATTCCTCGAGAGTAAGTTTTTTCTGTATTAGAGTATAGATCGTTCCCCAATCTGGCAGTCCTCCTACATTACGATCATCAATGAAGAGGTCGGCTTTCAATTTGCGAGAAAAGGCATGTCCTGTTCCATCCTCCTCTTCAAAATCACGATTTACAGCGTAAAAATCCACCCCTCGCTCTTTACAATAATTTACTGCTTCTTCAAGCAATTTTCCTTCGCGTACGCTCCAAAGCAAGAGGCGATGGCCATCCGCGATGAGTTGTTTTAGGGTAGCGATGGCAAAAGGAATTTCTTTTCCAATCGCAGGGTAGCGGTGCTCTACGATAGTTCCGTCGAAATCTACAGCAATAACCATAGTTTTGTGGAGTTTTGAAAATTCTTAGATAACTCTCCCTCCCGATTGTATCATGTCCTTAGTGGAACGTTTAGGGCGTGGGAGTACCTGGAGGGGGGATGAGGAGAGGGTTGCACTTACAGGGATTGTCTTGACCAGCTTTTGTCGTTCGCCGAAGAAGAAAGAAAATGGTTCTCTTTGTACCTCGTACATACCCAATTCTACCTCATATCGATGTTTGGGAAAAATGATTTTTCCAATCTTATCACTTCCCACGACATATTGTTGTAGGATAAGCTGATAGTACATTCCTTTAGATGTTCGTACTCGTTCTTGCTGAGTTGTATTTTCCGAGATTAAACGAGCCCTGCCACCTTTTACAATCAGAGGGCTACATTTACTCTTGATCCTGTGGAAAGGTTGATTGGCATATAGTACAATGCTCACCAAACAACTATCTCCCGAATAAAGTTGTTCTTTATGTGGAACGAGTTCGGCATAAAAGTCTACATCAGCCTTTTGCTCCGCAAAGAGGCTGAGCGGGAAAAATACCATTGTGATAAATATCCAAATAATCTTGCCCATATCTGAGTGCTATCATTAAGAAGGAGCATTTAATTGCTGGCATTCTGCAATCCATTCACTGGCACAAGCATCCGAAGGCATACGCCAATCTCCTCGAGGTGAGAGAGAACATCTACCAACTTTAGGACCATCGGGCATACAGCTACGCTTAAATTGTTGAGAGAAGAATCGGCGATAGAATTTCTCAAGCCAATATCCGATGGTTCTTTCGTCGTAAAAAGGTCGTCCTTCCTGTCCGTCAAAAGAGCTACATGCCTGCGCATAAATCTTGCTTGGACGTGACTGATAGCGTAAGAAATGGTACAAGAAGAAGTCGTGCAGCTCGTAGGGGCCTACTAACTCCTCGGTGATTTGAGCAATATTGCCTTCAGCATCCATCGGAAGCAGTTCGGGACTAATCGGAGTTTCAAGAATATCAAGGAGTGTGTTGCGGCTCTCTGCATCGGTAGAGTTTTGTGCTACCCAATATACCAAGTGACGCACCAATGTTTTTGGGATGGCACTATTCACGCCATACATTGACATGTGGTCTCCATTGTAAGTCGCCCATCCTAGTGCCAATTCAGAGAGATCTCCCGTTCCAACAACAAATCCGTCCATTTGATTGGCAACGTCCATCAATATCTGTGTTCGTTCGCGAGCCTGCGAGTTCTCGTAGGTCGTATCGTGCACGTTGGCATCGTGTTGGATGTCTTTGAAATGCTGTAAAACAGCATCCTTAATACTGATTTCGCGACTCGTGATTCCCAGACTCTTCATCAGGTTCACGGCATTGGTATAGGTGCGGTTTGTCGTACCGAAGCCTGGCATCGTTACCCCTACGATACCTCGTCGACTCAAGCCTAATTTATCAAAGGCTTGGACGCAAACGAGTAGTGCGAGGGTCGAATCGAGTCCTCCACTTATCCCTAAAACCACAGTTTTCGCTTTGGTATGGGCCACACGAGTCATTAAGCCTAAGCTTTGAATGTCTAAAATCTCTTGACATCGAGCGTCGAACTCTTCTGTGCTGGGAACAAAAGGCAGAGGATTGACAGGGCGTAAGAGTTGTTCACGGCGAAGTCCGTATTCGTGCTGTTCTATTTGCACTTCTATATAGCGTTCACCTTTTTGCTTGTATTGTAAACTCTGTGCGAAAGTTGTATTTTGTCGACGTTCTGCACGGAGATGTTCTATATCAATATCTTTGACAAGAATTTGCGCTTCTTGTTCGAAGCGTGCAGCCTCGCCTATTATGGTCCCATTTTCGGCAATCAAAGCTTTTCCGCCAAATACAAGGTCTTGTGTACTTTCTCCGAAGCCTGCACTTGTATAGGCATAAGCACACATACAACGAGCGCTTTGACCTGCTACTAATTGGCGTACATAATCATGCTTCCCTACAATGTCGTTGGAGGCACTCAAATTAAAGACCACATGCGCGCCCTCCAATGCTAAAAAGCTACTAGGGGGGATCGGTGCCCATAAATCCTCACAGATTTCAACTCCGAATTTTGCTTGATTGATGCAGAAAAGGAGTTGAGCACTGAACGGTACGTGGCTACCACAAAAATGAACAAATTCTTCTGGTTCAAGTTGGCTGGCACTGGTGAACCAACGCTGCTCGTAGAATTCCTGGTGGTTGGGTAAGAATGTTTTAGGTACAAGTCCTTGAAGTTTTCCTCCCTGTACAATGGCTGCACAGTTGAAAAGAGCCCCTCGGTGCTCGTAGGGCAATCCTACGATAGTCGTGAGCTGCAAATTGCGACTAAGCTCTAAGAGTTTGACGAGTGCTTGTTCGGCTTCGTCAAGCAATAGCTGTTGGCCAAAGAGGTCTTGACAACTATAGCCCGTAAGGCTCAATTCTGGAAAACAGACAACATCTACCCCCAAGCCTTGTGCTTTGACCATAAGGCTCTCTATTTGCTGGGTGTTGTGTGTCACATCGCCTACTTTCACCCGAGGTACGGCTGTCGCAATTCTCAAATATCCTGCGCTCATTTCTTCTCAACTTTTGTCATAATCATCGTATCCACAATCTTTACAAGTCGCCGTCCTACAGCTTTACGCACGAGGTTTTCACCAACGGCGCGATAGCGATACTTGTTTTCTCCCAAGGGAGAGAGCTCTATCGTTTGGGAATCCGACCCAATATCGTTGCTAAATCGCAACAATAATTTCTCTCCCTTCAGCTCATATTTGATGAGCATCCACACACCATAAATTCCGCCCTGCATGTAGCCCTGCATCGGCCCTAAAAACTCCATAGTAGGCACTTCTATGCTCTCTTTGTCTAAATCGAGAAAAATATGCAAACCTACTTCTGAATTAAAATACTCTCCATTAAAGGAAGAAGCGACGGCGGGTGCCGAACTTACTTCCTCTAAGCGGTTGAAATTTGCACTCAGGGGAAGCCCTAAGAACAAGAAACAGAGCATACAAACTAAAGCTTGTTTCATAGCGTTGTGTGTCTTTTTATTCTTCTTCCTCCGAGGGTAGCCCTTCGCGTAAAATCATGGTTGTAGCCCCTATGGTAATGATACTCCCGTCGTTGATGTTTACGCGCTCTTTTACTCCCAAGAGTTCATTCATCAAAAAAGTTCCCGTACCAGAAGGTCCATCACGAAGCACGTATTTCAATTCGCCCATTTTCGAGCGCTTAATATCGATGATACAATGATTGTTGTCGACGCTTGGATCTACTGTTTTTATGGGAGCGTTGGCCTTGCTCCCCTTGACATATCGCCCTATGCGGTTTTCACCCATATAGAGTGGAATCTCTTGGCGAAAGTGGAAAGCATTTTCAATAACAACGAGATACGCAACTGGAGGTGTCTGTTCCTCCTCGTTGTCTTCAAAGTCGTTGTTTGAAGAAGTGTCTGCTACGGGAGTTGTTTTGATACCTACTCGTATTTTGAATTGTTTACGACACTCTCGACACTCGAATATCAATGTACGGCCAGGTGTGTAAAGAGAGTTGTCGAAGAGTATCGGCTCGTCGCACTTTGGGCAACGTATTTTTTTCATGGTTATCTTTTGCTTTGGGGATATATCCTGAATTAGAGCTCCGTAACCCAAGCTTGTCCGAAGCGTTCATCTTGTTGACGCAGTTGTCGCAAAGCTTCTTGTCCTTTTTCTTTGGAAGAGTAAGTCGCATAAACAACTCTTCTTATTTTACGGCCTTTGTGGATGCGAGCAGAAGAAAATCCAGCTTTTTTCATGGTGTCGACTAAGTCCTGCGCACCCTCCTTAGATACACGGCTTGCAAGAACAATGGTCCAGGCAGATTCGGGAGAGGCTTGCTCCACTTGTTTGGGAGTTACTTTCCGAGAAGAAACAGTGTGGGGCTCTACCGAGGGAATCGAAGCTGCACTCGTAGACGAAACGGAGGAAGGAAGGGGGGCAAAAAGGGTGCTTATCACACTGGCTTCATGCAAATTGTCCAAGTGATTTTGATTAAGCGGTGTTGCCCAAACGAAGCATAAAAGCAACACAATGACTGCTGCAATATAGCGCATTGCACGGCTTCCCCAACGCAAGGTGCTCCCATACCGAAGTTTTCTCACCACAGAGCGGTTGGGGAATACGGAAATGCTACTCTTCTTTTTGGTAGCACACAGATTTACGGAGAAGCTATCAAGGGCATAGAATTGTGGAGCCACCAGACCACCACACAGGGGGGTAAATTCATAAGCTCCTTGCTCACCTGCAGCCAATGTTCCCAATCCGTGAAGCTCTATTTGAGCACCCGTTGTCAAGTCTTTTTTTAAGTCTTGTACTGTATTCTCTATACAGCGAAGAGCCTCTATATAGCTCACACCTAACGATTTCATGTAGGCCTCAGTGAGTAGCCCATCATTGTGCTGTAACAATTGATTGAACGACACGCTGCGATAGGGAGGCAAGAACAAATGTTCTTCCTCCACATACTGAGCAGAGCACTCGTGAGCAACAAATCCTCCAAGATTAGGAACTATCACACAGTTGTGTTCGACAAGTAAATGTTCGATATGACGGCAGAGTGTATTCATCACTGCAAAGTTAACTCTTCATGACTAAATTACAAAGCTTCCGCTTGCTTTTTGTGTCTGTCTTAGGTGATTTTCTCTCAAATACTCTCTGACTGCTTTTTTTCTTTTTGTCCTCAATCTTTCGGAGGCGAAATTTGGAACTATTGTGATGGCTTTTTATCTACTTTTTGATGTGCAATGTAAAGGGGGAAATTGAATTGTTTTTTTCTTATCAACGTTGGTTTTAAGGTGTGTTGGAGGGGGGATTTCTACGTGCGTCGCAGAATTTTCTACGTGGGAAGAAAAAAATCCTACGTGGGACGCAGGTTTTTTTTACGTGGGAGGGAGATTTCTTTATGCCTGGAAAAGTGTTTTCTTCCTCATCCTTGAGGCTTTGAGCAATCTTATATGTCATCTTGTTCACTGCGTTCTATTTATGATTTACGCTTTGAAAGGGTAGTCACAGCTTAAAGTAAAGAGTAAAAGCTCTATCTTTTATGGCTCAAACTCATTTTTATGCCACTGTTCTTTCTGTTTTTAGCAAAAATCCTTACTTTTGCTCGTATGACTCCCCATTCGACTTTAGAAATAACCTCTGAACTTTCCGCCTCTTTTTTGCGCTCACGCCCGTTCGATGGACACAAGGGTACCTTTGGCCATTTGCTTCTTGTGGCAGGAAGGTACGGAATGATGGGCGCCGCTGTTTTGGCCGCACGTTCTGCTATGCGCAGCGGAATTGGCAAGCTCACGGTGCATCTTACAGAGCGTACAAGCGCGATCCTTCAACTTTCAATTCCCGAGGCCCTTTTACATTTTGAGGAAAATTCTAATATAATGTGGGCAAGTCCCATATTATTAAATGATTATCAGTCTGTATTGATTGGCCCAGGGATAGGGCAGAGTGGCGAAACACAATGGGCCTTACGCACTCAGCTGAAACTATTAGCAGAGCAGCAAGCGATGCAGCGGAGTTTAGGATTGGTACTCGACGCCGATGCTTTAAATCTCATAGCTCAAGATTATCAAATGCTTTCGCTCGTTCCCCAAGGGACTATTTTGACCCCGCATCTTGGTGAAATGTCCCGTTTGGCTCGGGCTTTGGAACTTCCTTATGAATCGGAAGAGGACTTGAGGGAGGCTGCGCAGTGTGTTGCAAAAGAGCTGCATCTCAATGTTGTCCTAAAAAGTCATGAGACAATGATTTATACCCCCGAAGGTGCGGCCTACTGTAATACGAAGCAAGGCAACCATGGAATGGCTACTGCTGGAAGTGGAGATGTTCTTGCTGGCATAATTGGGGCCTTGCTTGCCCAAGGTTATTCCCCTTCTGAAGCTACTGTTTTGGGAGTTTACCTTCATGCTACGGCTGGAGACTTTGCAGCGAAAGAAAAAGGGACACATTCCATGATTGCATCTGATATTGTCGAATATCTGCCTAAGAGTTTTTTATCTATATCTACTTCCTCATTAGAACAACTATGATGACTGTTTTCTATCGCTTCCTTTTTTGTTTTTCTGTACTTGTTTCGCTCTTTTCTTTCACGGGAAATTCTCAAACACGCATTGCGCCTTATCGCCCAGGGGTGACGAGCGAGGGCATTAGCTACTTTCTTCCTATCACACGTCTACACATCGTGGTTCGAGCGCAAAAAGAACACTATCAACCAGGAGAATATGCGCAGTGGGCGGAACGATTTCTAGAGGTGAAGAATGTGGCTCAAGAAGAGGGGGATACCTGGACTATCAAAAGCATAGAGGTGTATCCCTATGGTGAAGCCGACCATAACCGAGCCTATACCATAAAGTTGGATAATCGTAGCTCGGCTCCGCTGGTGAGTTTGGCTCCCGATGGAGTACTCTTGGGAATCAATACGCGCGTAAAACCTCTCGCTACTCTTGAGCGCCCTTCTGTTACGGCCGACAGTAAAGTGACTAAACTCCCTGCAACATTCAAGTCACAGGAGATTATTCGAGCCACGAGTCTTGCGGCTAAGGCCGAAGTTACGGCACAAGAAATTTATGATATTCGTGAGAATCGAACTCTCTTGGCTAAAGGACAAGCTGATTTTCAGCCTAAAGATGGACAGCAATTAAAGTTAATGCTTGACCATCTGAATGAGCAAGAAAGTGCTCTTACAAGTATTTTTTTAGGCACCACAGCTCGTGAAAATCACGTATTCACGTTTGACTTTACCCCGACAAAAGATGTCGAAGCCTTAGAGCTTTTCCGTTTTTCTAAGCATTTGGGACTTTTAGAGCACGGCGATCTTGCGGGCGATCCAGTGCGTATCAGCGTGACCAATCAGAATACACTTCCGATTATAGACGAAGCAGCGTTGAGTAAACGTGAAAAAGGACAGCGCGACTTGCGCTATTGCAATCCAAGCAATGCGCGAGTTCAGATATTTACGACTCATCAAAAGTTTTTCGATACCTCTTTGCCTTTTGCTCAGTTTGGCCGAGTGGAGCACTTGGGAGGAAAATTGTTCGATCGAAAATTTGATATTCTCGTTACCCTTTCTCCTAGTACGGGGGCTTTGGAACGAGTGGACCAAGAAACAAAGACTTACTAAACACATGACTTCGGAATTTACTCGTCATTTAGAAATCAAGGATTATAATTACGCTCTACCCGACGAGCGCATAGCTCGCTATCCGCTTCCCATACGCGACCACTCCAAGTTGCTTTTGCGAGCTAGTGATGGTAGCTTGGCAGAAACTCAATTTGAACATCTTCCTCAATATCTGCGACCTGGTTCGTTGTTGGTCTTCAACAATACAAAAGTCATTCAGGCACGTCTACACTTTCACAAAGCAACAGGAGCATTGATTGAAATTTTCTGTTTGGAACCTCACACTCCTCATGATTACCAGCAATCGTTTGCTCAATGTGGAAAAGTGGCTTGGACTTGCTTGGTGGGAAATCTGAAAAAGTGGAAAGAGGGGACATTGGAACAGCATTTGCAGGTAGGGGGGCAGGCGCTAACGCTAACTGCGGAACGTAAAGGGGAAAGTGGGACTGGGCATCTCATAGAGTTCACTTGGGATGTGGAGCAGGTGTCGTGGAGTGAAATTTTGGAAAGCATGGGGCAACTCCCCATTCCTCCTTATTTGAATCGCGAGACCGAGGAGAGTGATTTGGAGCAGTATCAAACGGTATATTCCAAGATCAAAGGTTCTGTTGCTGCTCCAACGGCCGGTTTGCATTTTACGGAAAGAGTCTTGGCAGAATTGGATCAAAGAGGAGTAGAACGTGCCGAGCTAACACTGCATGTAGGGGCTGGTACTTTTCGACCAGTGAAAAGTAAGTATATTGCTGATCATGATATGCATGCAGAATGGATAGCCGTGCCGCGAGAAGTGATTGTGAGACTTTTGGCTCATGATGCTCGTTGTACAGCCGTAGGGACCACTTCTGTGAGAACTCTCGAAAGCCTTTACTACATCGGTGTGCTAATCGACCAGCAACGAAAAAAAGGATTATCCTTAGGCGTTGATGAGTGGAATGTGCCTCAATGGTTTCCCTATGAATATGCCCTACAGGCAGAGCAGTTATCCCCTCTCGAGGCTTTGCAACAAGTGCTTAATTATATGGACCAGCAGAATATGAGCACTCTCCATGCTTCTACACAAATTATTATAGCTCCAGGCTATGTGTACAAGATAGTACGTACCATCATTACTAACTTCCACCAGCCTCAATCGACTCTATTGCTACTCGTGAGTGCCTTTGTTGGCGGAGATTGGCGTGCAATTTATGACTATGCCTTGGAGCATGACTTTCGCTTTTTGAGCTATGGCGATTCGTCTATCCTCAATTACGATGCACAATAACTTTTAGAATGTCCCTTTTTCGTCTTTCTTCCCCTTACCAGCCTATGGGTGACCAGCCCGAAGCCATACGACAACTCACCGAAGGAGTGCTGGGAGGAGAACCTGCGCAAGTATTGTTGGGTGTGACGGGTTCAGGCAAAACTTTTACCATAGCCAATGTTATTGCTAATGCAGGCAAGCCCACGCTGATTCTATCGCACAACAAGACATTGGCAGCTCAGTTATACACGGAGATGAAAGGCTTCTTTCCCGACAATGCGGTAGAATATTATGTGTCGTATTACGACTATTATCAGCCTGAGGCTTATATCGCTTCGACCGACACATATATTGAGAAAGATTTGGCCATTAACGACGACTTGGATAAATTGCGATTGGCGGCTACTTCTGCTCTTCTATCTGGGCGTAAGGATGTTGTTGTAATCTCTTCGGTGTCTTGTATTTATGGCATGGGAAATCCTGCTAACTTTTACGAGAATCTGATTACACTTCGTACGGGACAACGTATTGCGATGACTGTCTTGTTGCGTAGACTGGTCGACAGTCTTTATCAACGAAATGATGTTGCACCTGTACGGGGAAACTTTCGTGTAAAAGGAGATACCTTAGATATATTCCTTGCATATAGCGATATGGCCGTGCGTGTAAATTTTTGGGGAGATGAAATTGATAGTATAGAGGAAGTGGACTCCTTGACTGGAGCGCGATTGGGGAACTTTGATGAATATAGGATTTATCCAGCTAACTTATTTCTCACTTCTAAGGAAACACAAGAGCTTGCTATTCGTCAAATCCAAGACGATATGGTAGAACAGGTGGCACGCTTCAAAGAGTTGGGCAAAGATTTGGAAGCTCAACGCTTAGAGGAACGAGTGAGCTATGATATTGAGATGATACGTGAATTGGGGCATTGTTCGGGGATCGAGAATTATTCGCGCTATTTTGATGGGCGCTCTCCCGGCACTCGTCCCTACTGTTTGCTGGACTTCTTCCCAGAAGATTTCTTGATGGTTATTGATGAAAGCCATGTTTCCGTGCCTCAAATTAGAGCGATGTATGGTGGAGACCGTTCGAGAAAAGAAAGCTTAGTGGGGTATGGCTTCCGCTTGGAAGCGGCTTTGGATAATCGCCCGTTGAAATTTGAAGAGTTTCAAGCAATGGCGAAGCAGGTGATTTATGTTTCTGCGACGCCTGACGATTATGAACTTGCGCAAGCAGGAGGAGTTTACATAGATCAAGTCATTCGTCCTACGGGCTTACTTGATCCTCCTATAGAAGTTAGAGATACGGATTTTCCTGTTGATGATTTGTTGGAAGAAATCCGAGTAGCCATTGGCCGAGAAGAGCGCACGCTTGTAACGACGCTAACAAAACGCATGGCAGAGGAGTTGAGCGAGTATCTATTAAGTTTTGGAATATCAACGGCTTATATTCACTCGGATATAGATACGTTGGAGCGTGTGCAAATCATGGAAGATTTGCGATCAGGGATTTATCAAGTTTTGGTAGGCGTCAATCTGTTGCGTGAAGGTTTGGATTTGCCAGAAGTTGCTCTCGTTGCTATTTTGGATGCAGACAAGGAGGGGTTCTTGCGTGACCGACGCTCAATGACACAAACTGCAGGACGTGCTGCACGCAATGTAAATGGTCGAGTCATTATGTATGCGAAGAAAATAACGCGATCCATGCAGCTCACCATAGACGAAACGAATCGCCGACGCTTAAAGCAGATGGAATATAACCGTACGCACAACATTACCCCCACGCAAGTAAAGAAAAGCAGTGCACCTTCGCAGTTGGGTAAGTTGGGCAAGGAACGTGTGGAAGCTCGCACCGATTTATTGCCTTCACGAGGTGTCAAAAATTACGCTCCAACTTCTATACCTTCGCTGGCTGCTGCGGAGCCCTTGGCTTCTACTTATCAGAGGAAAAGTGTCCTGTCAAGCGAGGAATACCAACAGCGTATTGAAGAATTGCGCACAGCAATGAAAGCGGCGGCGGCAGAGCTCGATTTCGTAACTGCTGCTCAGCTACGTGACGAAATGCTGAAGCTGGAATCGGAAAGTTTGTCAAGATAACAAGTCAAGCTCCCTCTAAATCATTGCAAATAAGGTGACTTCTCTAATATATATTTGTTAGGGTGATGGGAATGTCGTAACTTTGTGCGGTATTTAGACTAAACCGAAAAACTTCCTCGTCTCATGAATCTTGACATCTTGTCGGCTGTCTCTCCTATTGATGGTCGTTACCGCAACAAAACAGAAAGCCTTGCTCCTTATTTCTCGGAATATGCCCTGATGAAATATCGGGTTCGCGTGGAGATAGAGTACTTCATTGCTTTATGCGAAATCCCTTTACCTCAATTAAAGGGCTGCGACAAGGAAGTTTATCCACGCTTGCGTGAGATTTATCAAAACTTTTCGATGGAGGATGGAAAGCGTGTGAAAGAAATAGAGGGCGTGACTAACCATGATGTAAAGGCTATTGAATACTTCATCAAAGAACAATTTGATAAGATTGGTGGACTGGATGCTTACAAGGAATTTGTACACTTTGGACTGACTTCTCAGGACATCAACAACACCTCTTTCCCCTTGATGTTGGCTGATAGCTTGCGGGAAGTATATATTCCACTGTTGCAGGAAGTCATAGACGCTATAAATGCAAGAGCTGAGGAATGGAAACATATCCCCATGTTGGCAAAGACACATGGGCAACCTGCATCTCCTACTCGATTGGGTAAAGAGGTACGTGTGTTTGGTTACCGATTGGAAAAGCAGTTGGCCCTCTTGCAAGCAACTCCTATCACCGCTAAATTTGGTGGAGCTACGGGGAATTTTAATGCGCATCATGTTGCTTATCCCGAACAGGATTGGCAGGCTTTCGGTAACAAATTTGTTTCCGAAAAGTTGGGTTTAGAGCGTGAAGAATACACTACGCAGATTTCGAACTATGATAATCTTTCTGCTACATTTGATGCGATGAAACGTATTCACACGATACTTATTGACTTGGATCGTGATTTCTGGCAGTACGTTTCGATGGAGTACTTCAAACAAAAAATTAAGTCAGGCGAAGTCGGTTCCAGCGCAATGCCTCATAAGGTAAATCCCATTGATTTTGAAAATTCGGAAGGGAATTTGGGGATCGCTAATGCGATTTTGGAGCATTTAAGTGCTAAGCTTCCCATTAGCCGTCTGCAGCGTGACCTTACGGATTCGACCGTGATCCGTAACATAGGTGTGCCTATGGGCCACGCACTGATTGCTTTTGCTTCTACTCTAAAAGGACTCAGTAAACTACTATTGCGCGAAGAGACGCTTGCTGCTGACTTGGATACCAATTGGGCGGTGTGTGCTGAAGCTATTCAAACGATTTTACGTCGTGAAGCTTATCCCAATCCTTATGAAGCTCTGAAAGCATTGACGCGTACAAACTCTGTCATCGATGAGCACAGCATTGCTGCATTTATTGATACATTGGAGGTTCGTGATGAGCTGAAAATGGAACTTCACAAAATATCCCCTTCAAACTATACGGGAGTATAGGGGGATGTCAAACAGACGGCCGTGAGGTCGACTATTTTATTACTATATTTATTTCACACTACACTATCATGAGTGATTTTAATCAACACAGACGAGGAGGAGCCCGCCGAGATGGATTTGCTTCTTCCTACAATCGAAAGAACAATGGCCGTACACAAGAGTCGCGCTTTACCCGAGAGGGGCAATGGGGCGATCGTCCATCTTTTGGAACACGTGATGGCCGCGGAAATACGCAAGGTAAGTTTCGGGCACAGGGTTTTTCTTCTCGTGGAGGAGATTTTCGTCGAGAAAGAGATGACTTTTCTCAGCATACTTACAGACACTCTTATGGCGCTAATCCTTCCAATCGCTATGAAAATGCTGAAACTGCATTCTCATCTGATCCTTGGACTCCTTCCCGCAATTTTTCTGCTCCTCAACGTGGAAAAACATTTCGTCCTCAACCTCAACGAAGTGGACCGCCTAACAATAAGAGATTTGATAAACGCAACAATGGAGGAGGTAAGCGTCGCATAGAATATAAGGAGGAGGTTTACGATCCCAATCAGCCCATACGCTTGAACAAATATTTGGCTAATGCAGGAGTTTGTTCGCGTCGTGATGCAGACAAATATATAGAGGCAGGTGTCGTAAAGGTGAATGGAGAAGTCATTACGGAACTCGGACATAAAGTGTTGCGAAGCGACGAAGTATTGTTCCATGATCAGCTCATAAAAGCAGAAAAGAAAATTTATGTTCTACTGAATAAGCCCAAAGGATACGTTACAACGAGCGAAGATCCTCAAAATCGTAAAACGGTAATGGATTTGGTACGTAATGCTTGTATGGAGCGTATTTACCCTGTAGGGCGCTTGGACCGCAATACGACAGGAGTATTGCTCCTGACCAATGATGGAGAGATGGCTTCGAAACTTACTCATCCTAAGTTCCTGAAGAAGAAGATTTACCACGTTTATTTGGATCGTAATGTTACTGCAGCTGACTTGCGTCAAATAGCAGAGGGTATCACCCTCGAAGATGGAGATATCCGTGCGGATGCTGTCGATTACGCCAGCGAAACCGACAAGAAACAGGTGGGGATAGAAATCCATTCGGGTAAGAATCGCATCGTACGTCGTATCTTTGCTGCTCTTGGCTATAACGTTTTGAAGTTAGATCGTGTCTATTTCGCAGGATTGACCAAGAAGAATGTGAAGCGTGGTGATTGGCGTTATCTTAGCGAAGAGGAAGTGCGCATGCTTCGCATGGGATCATTTGAATAAACAAGAAATTCGAAATAACTTATGGAAAGAACAAAGATAAAGGATTTGCTCAAACGTACAGATTTTGGCACAGAAGTATGTGTCAAAGGATGGGTACGTACGCGTCGCGGTAGTAAAAGCGTGAACTTCATCGCCTTGAACGATGGTTCTACCATTAAGAACGTACAAATTGTAGCGGACGTTGAGAAGTTTGATGCAGATATGCTCAAATTAATCACAACGGGAGCTTGCCTAAGTGTTGAAGGAATCCTCGTTGAAAGCCAAGGGGCGGGACAAGCCGCAGAAATTCAAGCAACGTGTATCGAAGTGCTTGGAGAATGTGGAAATGACTTCCCAATGCAGAAAAAAGGTCAAACTTTTGAGTATATGCGCCAACATGCTCATATGCGTCTGCGTACAAACACTTTTGGAGCTGTATTTCGCATTCGCCATAATATGGCAATGGCTATCCATCAGTATTTTCATGAGCACGGATTTTACTATTTCCATTCCCCCATTATCACGGCAAGCGATTGTGAAGGAGCAGGCCAAATGTTCCAAGTAACAACAAAGAACCTTTATGACCTCAAGAAAGACGAAGAGGGTAAGATAGACTATTCAGACGATTTCTTTGGCAAGACTACGAGTCTTACTGTTTCTGGTCAACTTGAGGGAGAATTAGGAGCTACAGCTTTGGGGGCGATTTATACTTTTGGCCCTACTTTCCGTGCAGAAAACAGCAATACTCCTCGACATCTTGCTGAGTTCTGGATGATTGAACCTGAAGTCGCCTTTATCGATCTTAATGACTTAATGGATTTAGAAGAAGATTTCATTAAGTATTGTGTACGTTGGGCCTTAGATAATTGTCAAGACGATTTGGAGTTCCTCAATTCGATGGTAGATAAGACGTTGATTGAGCGCTTAAAAAGCGTGGTCGAAACCGACTTTGTACGTCTTTCTTACACCGAAGGTATAAAACTCCTAGAAAAAGCAATTGCAGAAGGAAGAAAGTTCGAATTCCCTGTATATTGGGGATGTGATTTAGCTTCGGAGCATGAGCGTTTCTTGGTTGAAGAATACTTTAAAAAGCCTGTTATTATGACCGATTATCCTAAGGAAATAAAGGCTTTTTACATGAAACTCAATGAAGATGGAAAAACGGTGCAAGGTACAGATGTCCTTTTCCCACAGATAGGAGAAATCATTGGTGGCTCGATTCGTGAGGAAGGATACGAGAAATTGTTGGAAGGCATGGCTCGTTTCGATATTCATCCTGAAGATATGAGCTGGTATCTAGACACTCGCAAGTTTGGTACTTGTCCACATGGTGGGTTTGGATTGGGATTTGAACGTCTCATCCTATTTGTTACAGGTATGTCGAACATTCGTGATGTCATTCCTTTCCCACGCACTCCTGGGAACGCCGAATTTTAAGCAAAAGAGAAGCTCTTGCCATTCCTTTAAGGGGCAAGAGCTTTCTTTTTGAGTCTTGATATCAACGGAAAATAATTTCTCTTCTTATCTTTGATAATAAAGTATTGTCGGTGAACTTTTTCTTGTCTTATTGTTACTCTAAGAGAATTAGAAACTGATGACTCTTTGAGATGGGAGAGATAAAGGAAAATAAGATATATAGACTGGCTGTCTGTGTATGTGCACCGCAAAAAATGAAAGTCGTAACGAGAAAAATAAAGCTCGCAGCTAAAACAACGGGAATAGGAAGCCCGTTTACGAAAATGGGAACGCGAATATAGGCTTGGAGAGATAGCCCATTCCTTCCTATATAATACACTTATTCCTTTTTAAACAACCATCATCAATTCTGTATTTTTTAATTAAGTTCTTATTAGAATGAATGTTATTGTCTTGTATCCTCATGGTACTGCACAGCATGATGCGATCTTTTATACATTGCCAGAAACAGTTGTTCTGAAAAATGGAAAGCCCTTATTTATTCCCAACGAACTTTCACCTCTATCTGCTGACTTGCATTTGGGAGTGCGTATCAGTAATTTGGGGAGAAGTATAAGTGAGCGTTTTGCACATCGATATTACGATGCAATTTCTGCAGTACCTCAGTTCTATTCTGCTTCTGTGTTGGAGGAAGTTCAAGCAAAAGGGTTGCCTTGGAGTTTTGCCACAGAATTTGACGGAGCCGTACCTTTGGGAGGGTGGTTTCTTTTAGAAGAAAATAGAGAAACCGAATATACGTTAAAGCTTGAGATTGATGAAATCTCTGCCTCATGTATTCAAGTGCGTAATATAGATATATTGATAGCGCAAGCTATAGCTCGCGTAAGCCGTATGTACACGTTAAGAAGAGGTGATCTTTTGCTGATAAAGGTAAGTGAAACCCCTATTCCTGTAGCCATAAATCAACATATTGATACTTACGTAGGAAGGGAGAAAGTGTTATCATTCAACCTAAAGTAGCATGTTATATCGAGAGCTGATTGAGGCATTGTATTATATAATCGACCTCATCTTGTTTCATGATGGGGCTAATGGGTAAACTAAATACAGTGCTTGCTATTTTTTCGGCGCAAGGAAAGGCTCGATTTTGTCGATTGAATGCTTGTAAGCATTTCTGTTGATGGAGTGGGATAGGGTAGTGGATGAGTGTTTGAATCTCTTGCTCTCGTAATTGCCTTTGTATTGATTCTCGTTGAGGAGAGAAGACGGGAAAAATATGAAAAACAGAAGAGTTTCCCTCTTCCCAATTAGAATTGTAGGGGAGACTTATTGCATCGGTTTTTATTCCGTCAAAATATTGTTTGGCTACCTGACGACGAGCGGCATTATCCTTTTCTAAATCTTGAAGTTTAAGATTTAAGAATGCTGCTTGTAATTCGTCTAAGCGTGAATTCATACCCAGGTACTCATGGTGATATTTTTCTACCGCTCCATAGTTTCCTAAAATACGGACCATTTCGGCTAAATCTTCTTCATTTGTCGTTATGCATCCTCCATCTCCAAGTGCTCCTAAGTTTTTCCCAGGGTAGAAGCTAAAAGCAGCTGCATTTCCTAACGCTCCAGCTTTTTTTAAACTAGTGTCTATATGTCCGAATGCCCCATGAGCCTGTGCCGCATCTTCAACTACGAAGAGATTGTATCGACGAGCGATCTCTAAAAGTGCTTGCATAGGAGCGACTTTCCCATATAGATGAACAGGAAGCAGAGCACGAGTTTTCGGAGTAATTCGTGACTCTACTTTGTTGTTGTCCAAGAGGTAATCGGTAGAGCGAATATCGACAAAGATTGGGGTTAATCCTGCTCTAATGATAGCTTGGGCTGTTGCAATAAAGGTATGAGCGGGCACTATCACTTCGTCGCCATCCTTCCATTGTGCCAGAATTTTTTTTGCCATCAAAATCAGCGTCAAGGCATCAAGCCCGTTGGCGACCCCAACGCAATAACTCACTCCACAATATCGTGCAAAGCTCTCCTCGAACGATTTTGTAAAGTCTCCTTGTAGAAACCATCCTTTTTCAAGAATGGTGTTTAAGATAGACTCAAATTGAGGGGCATATCTTGTATTGATGGATTGTAGATTCAGGAAGGGAACGTTTTTCTTCATGGTATTAAATTGATGGCATATTGATCATAAACAACAGTACGTGCTCCAAATCCTTCTTTTTGGAATATCAATCCTTCATTGAGTTTCTGCCCCCCATTTTCTGTCGAGATACCGAAGTCAAAATAACGGACAGTATCTATATTAAGATTTCCTTGTTGTATTCGGTTCAGTAACTCTATAAAAAGGAAGTCCAAAGCCCCAGTATTTCTTCCTTCGGGAGAAGTAATAATGTATTGTGCATGTATTGCTGTTTCTGTATAGAAGAGTAGGGTAGCAGCTTGCAAGCAATTAGCAGAATCCAGTGTGGTGAAGAGCTTAATGTTTTGAGGAAATTTCTGACAGAGCATTGCTATTTCTTCATAACTATGTACCGGCAGGACGCAATGTTTTTCTTGTAATTGTTCAGTAATCAATTCCCAAACGAGCTTCAGGTCGCCACCTTCGACAAAGTGTAGTTGATTCTTGATAGCTCGATTATATTTGCGTCTTCTTAAAGTAGAAAAGTGTAAAGGTTTTTGTAAGTCTATGCAGGAAGAAGCACTACGTGCAACCAACTTTGCATTTAACAGAAACAATGCATAGAGTTGTTCTTCAGAAGGTGTTTTATGATAAATATAGGGAAGAGGTTTAATGAATAGCTTCTTGAAACCTAACTGTGTATAATAGGGGACAATCAACTCTCGTAAAATAATTATGACTTGAAGTGTGGTCGTATTAGGAGATAAGAGCAGTCCTCCATAAGTTAACCCTCCATGACTATGTATAAGAGAATGTTCGATTTGTTCAGTGGCGGGAAATAAGGCTAAAGGACGGCCATTGTTATCTTCTATAATGAGAGAATGATCGCAAAATCTGTCCTCGTGATAGTCCATAAAATCTCTCAGGAACAGAAAAGTAGAATTGCGCGAAGACCGGACAAAGTCGTCCCATCTTCGCGCATATAGCTTCGTATATCGTACAATCTTCATTAAGCTCCTTTCATTAGCAATTCTGTAAATGGAATTCTTCTATAAATTGTTGATAATCGTGGATATATCCCTCTGGGAGATATTCTTGTGTAGCAAAGCATAAGATGACAGCATTGGGGCTAAAATTATAGAGTCGGCACCAAACCATTCTGGGGATAAAAACTCCCTCATGAGGCTTATCAAGCATCAAATGCATTGTTTCTAATCCATCGAACAATTCAATCTCAAAACTACCAGACAGTACGAAAATCAACTCTTCGCAAGTACGATGAGCATGGTTGCCTCTCTCTTCCCCTTTCGGAACGTTGTGTATCCAAAAAACACGCTTCCATTCATATCCGAGAACGTTTTCTTCCATAACCACAAGTTCTCCTCTCGAGTCCTTATGTAATGGAAGTTGGAAATGCTTACATCTTTTTTGGATACTCATGGAAGTTCTATATTAAACATAATGCTCATTCAAAAAAAAGAAAGAGGGAGGAAATTGTATGCTAATTAACCACAATCGTTTTGCGCAACGTAGCAACAGCTTTTAATGGCGACAAAGTATAAGAAACAGCTGTTCCATCTTTCAAATCTCCTTCTATAGCTTGGCTCTTCATTTGAGCTGATGTGTTGTAGATCGCACGGAATTGTAAGGTAAAACTTCCTGTTTGGTTTGCAATTATGGTATCACAAGGATTTGTTCTTTCTTTATCATAAATCACTTGTTGTACAAAATTGTGTTTCCAATCATGGCTGTTTTCTACGCTCCACGAATAACGAGTCGTATTTAATAGTTTACCATGCTGAGATTGAATCACTGTTGCAATAAAAGGCACTCCAACTTGTGGAATTGTTTCTTGGCCGTTTAAATCCGTGATGCGAATTTCAGAAAACTTTGGCGGATATGAAACAAAACGCTCATCATCCCCCGTGCATGCTCCCAATAATAAGATAGTGGATAAAAACGTTAATAGAAAATGTACATTCATACTCTTAGAATTCTTTGAGAAGCCTATATAATCTTTGCACAGGTAGTCCAATCACATTGAAGAACGAACCCTCTATGCCTTCTACAGCTACTAAACCAATCCATTCCTGGATACCATAAGCTCCTGCCTTGTCAAAGGGTAAATAATTTGCAATGTAGAAATCGATAATCTCATCACTGAGGTCTGCAAATTTCACTCGTGTACTTACCGCTTCCTTAAGCATACGTTCTGCTGTCCCCACAACAATCGCAGTTACTACTGTATGCTCACGACCAGACAGAAGCTTAAGCATTCTGCGGGCGTCATCGGCATCGTGTGGTTTTCCTAAAACCTGGCCATCTACACATACGATTGTATCTGCGGTAATGAGTAGCTTATTGTTTGTTACATAACTCTTATAAGCTGCTGCTTTTTTCTCAGCAATATGAAGTGCAATTTCTTCGTTTTCGAGCCCTTGAGGATACGTTTCATCGATGCCGAAAAGCGTATAAACTTTGAAGTTGATTCCCAAACGCTCGAGTAGTTCTTTGCGGCGAGGTGAATTGCTTGCTAAGATTACCTCGTACTTTTTGAGATTGTCAAGCATAGTACTATTTGTATTACATATTTACCATCCAAAAGCTTCGGCGCTATTTAGCCAGAGCTTGTGTGCTTTCAAAACTTGCTCCACGACATCACGTACGCAGCCCTCTCCTCCTTTGTAAGGAGAAATGTATCGTGAAATTGCTTTTATTTCGGGAGCGGCATCAGAAGGACAACAAGGGCAACCACAACGCTCCATAATTTCAAAATCAGGAATATCATCGCCCACGTAGAGCACTTCCTTAGCTAGAAGTTCATTGGCCAATAGCCAGTCTTCAAAAACCTCTAATTTTACAGAAGCTCCCATGTATACATCGGAAATCCCCAAGCCTAAATAACGTTCACGTACGGCCTCGTTTTTCCCTCCTGTTATGATGGCCATTTTTAGAGATGATTTTGCTGCAAGTTGCAAGGCATAGCCATCCTTTATATTAGCTGTTCGCACAGGTTGCCCTCCGAGAAGAACGACCTGATTGCTACTTAGCACACCATCCACATCAAAGACTAAAGCTCGTATTTGAGTAAGGTCGTAATCAATCATTTTGGACGATAAGAATTATAGATACTATCAGAAAGAAGCTGGTATAAGATCTGCATTTTAGGATTGTCGTGCAGTAAAGCTAAATGCTTGTCCAATACATTTTGATCTCCACGACGAGCGGGGCCAGTTTGAGCAATATGAGGAGTGAGTGAAATAGCTTTCGCTATAGTTTCCTCCAAAAGAGGAGCCAAAAAATCAGGGGAAAGTCCGTATTTCTCTGTCAATTGTGAGGCTAAATCATACAGATGATTGGTAAAATTACCAGCAAATACAGCCGCTAAATGTAATTTCTCACGTAATTCAGAGGACAGCAATTGTACCTTGGCACTGAGCTTTTGAGCCAATAACAACAAGTCTTGTTCGGTTTCCCTGCTATTTCCTTCAACAAAACAAGGAACTTGTGAAAAATCAAGACTTCTCTCCTTAGAAAAAGTCTGGAGAGGATACAAAACTCCATAGTGCTCCCCTACTCCATTCAACGTTTCCATAGCTACACTCCCTGAAGTGTGTACCACAGTTCCTCTTCTACAATGCTTGGGCCATCGTGTTGCCAATTCAGAAATGGCATTGTCACTCACCGCAAGAATATAAAGGTCTGCAATAGGGAGTCGGGCGATATCTGTCACTTGTTGCACTTCTTGCCCGATGAGTCTAGCAAGAGATTGTGTAGAGCTTTCACTCCTGGCACAAATGGCCGTGATAGAATATCCTGCTTTCTTTAGTGCCTGGGCCAAATGTGTTGCCACATTGCCAGCACCAATCATTACAACACTCTGTATTTGCATATACCACTGATCGTAAAAGCAAAAATAAGGAATTATTTTAACCTACAAAAATGTGCAGCCCCATTTATGAGGCTGCACATCTGTATTGAATAGGAGAAAGCGCTTTGTTACTTATCTTCACCGATAAATTGTTCCATAGCGGCAGCGCTCATACCCATGCTCGAAAAACCACCATCATGGAAGAGGTTTTGCATGGTCACCTTGCGCGTGAAGTCAGAGAACATCATTACGGTATAGTTTGCGCAGTCCTCAGCTGTAGCATTTCCAAGGGGAGAAATCTTTTCGGCAAAGTCGAGGAGGTGGTTCATGCCGCTTACGCCGCTACCTGCAGTTGTGGGCGTTGGGCTTTGAGAGATGGTATTGATACGCACCTTCTTATCACGACCATACACATAGCCAAATGAACGCGCGATGCTTTCAAGTAAGCTCTTGGCATCGGCCATATCGTCGTATCCGAAGAAAGTACGTTGGGCAGCTACATAGGTCAATGCCACTACCGAAGCGTATTCATTCAGTGCATCTTGCTCCTTCGCTACCTGCAACATCTTGTGGAAAGAAATAGCCGAAATATCGAGGGTCTTGCCCAAGAAGTTGTAGTCCAAATTGTCATAAGCACGGCCCTTGCGAACATTGAGACTCATACCGATACTGTGTAGGACGAAGTCTATCTTTCCACCGAGCAAACGCTGACTTTCTTCAAATACCTTCTGCAGATCCTCAATGCTTGTAGCATCGGCAGGAATCACAGGAGCGTTGAGTTGTTCGGAGAGAGCATTGAGCTCTCCCATACGCAGAGCAATGGGAGTGTTTGTGAGTGTAATACTTGCTCCTTCTTCTACAGCTTTCACTGCAACTTTCCAAGCAATTGAATGTTCATTGAGCGCGCCAAAAATAATACCGCGCTTTCCTTTCAGAAGATTGTGACTCATATTGTTTATATGTTTTGGTCAAATGACTATTCGATGCGCAAAAGTAAGCATTTTGTGCAAAGCAACCAACGGAAAAAGAAAGAAAATCCCTTTTCTCTACATTTTTGTTGTTTTCCTTATCTTCTTCTTCGCGCCATTAGGTCATACAGAGCAGATTAAGTAATTTTGTAAACCTTCTCGCACAAGAAAGGCAAAGGGCTACAATGACTGGCTTTTACGTCTTTGCTGTGTCTTGTTGCTCCTTTTGCATTGAATTTCACTTTATGACTTTCCCCACTGCCCAATACTATTACGACACACTTCTCTATTTGGCCAAACATGTAGAGCAAGCTCAAGAAACGGGCTATCGTTTGTTCAGCGAACTTCTTCGAGAAGCAACATCTGAAAATCGTTTGCTCTTTTCGGGCAATTTTGCACGTTTACATTACCTCTGTCAGCAATACGAGATAAAGGGCGAAATGTACGCGCGCCTCAATAGTCTACGTGCACGCTGGTATAGAAATGAGAAAAGCAGCGAACAACAATGGCACGATGACCTTCGCACTTTTGCTCTTTTCATAGAGTTGCTTAAGGAGGAGGTCGTTCCTCAAGAGCTGCTTTCCCTCCTTCCTCGCCATAGTCTGAGTATCTGTGTCCCATCGTCAAGACATCAGAAGTATGAGCGTGTCGTAGTGACAAAATTAAATGAAGAGAGCTGTAATGTTGTTGCACAAGATGCTCCCTCGGCAGTTGAACGTACTCTCTATTATCAAGGAACATATAACGATTGGACTGCTCTCGCTCCCCTACTCTCCGTAGGTACTCAACTCAATCTCATAGCAATCAAAGAGCGAAAAGATGGTATAGAGGCACAACTCATCATCGTTGAGCCCGATCATCTGGTCGACGTGAGCAGTGTTGCATCCTGTTTTCAAGCTTTTGGAGTCACCTCTGCGTTTTATGCTTTGCAGCGCTTGAATCGAACAACGACTACACGCCACACCCTACTGGGTAATTTTGCCGCTCAACTATTGGACGAAGCCGTGCATGAAACAGAAGCAAACTATTCCGATAGTGTAAGTCGCTTCTTTTGTCGTAACGCCCTTAGTTTTGCGACTTGCCCTGAATTTGAAAAAGAGCAGGTGCGCAAAGAGTTTCATCGCGAAGCCGCTTTACAGCAAGAGCACCTTCAGACTGTCGCACATGAGCATTTCCCCAAGGAACTGCAAATCTCTCCCTCCGATGTGCTTCTCGAGCCCTCTTTCTTTTGTGAGATGTTGGGACTACAAGGACGTATGGATTTGCTGACGACACAACTTGATACTCTCATTGAACAGAAAGGGGGAAAACGTAATTTCAAGGGTCAGCCGCAAGATAGTCATCATGTACAAATGTTACTTTACATGGCTATTTTGCACTATGCCTTTGAAGTGGATTATACAGATTTGAAGCCCTATTTATTGTACTCTCACTATCGCCCATCGGAAGGTTTGATGCGCATACCTCATGTTGCGCAACTTTTGCATCAAGCCATTATGATACGCAATGAAATTGTGTTGCGCGAGCGCACTTTCGCAACCAAAGGCTCGGCCGATTTCTACGAGACGTTAACTCCCGAAGACTTTCATACGCTTTCTTGTGGTGTTCTGTGGGAACGCTATAAATTGCCTGAGATTACAATGCAACTTAAATGCCTGCAAGAGGCTTCGGCATTGGAAAAATCTTATTTTTATCGTTTTCATCGCTTTCTCTCCTTAGAGCAGCAGCACTCTCGTATCGGAACTCCAGATCGCGAAGCCAGTGGTTTTGCCGCAGCATGGCATGCTTCACTCGACGAACGTCGGCAAGCTGGAAATATTCTCACACCGCTTCACCTTGAACTCAATGAAAATCCAGAAGCAGACAATTTAGCCATTAGCGAAGTGACTCTGCTCTTGTCCGCTACCGAAGAGGAAGAAGAAACACTGCTTTTACCCAACTTTCGTGTGGGAGATGTTGTCGTGCTCTATGCTTATGAAGAAGGGGAACTTCCTGACCTACGTAAAGGTATGGTGCATAGAGCCACGATTGTGAGTATTGATGACGTTGCTGTGCGCTTGCGCTTGCGTGCTCCTCAGACCAATCCTCGTGTATTTCAGCAACGCCCTCGACAGCTTTGGGCAATCGAGCCAGACTATATGGAGTCTGGTAGCAATGCACTATTTCAGGGGCTATTTGCTTTTCTCCAAAATCTTCCACAGCGCAGGCAACTACTCTTGGGGGAACGTGAAGCTGAGACCGATATGCACCAAAAACGACTTCTCACGCATCTCAATCCTGAAATAGATCAACTTGTGGAACGAGCTTTGCAAGCACGAGATTTGTTCTTGCTCGTGGGGCCTCCAGGCACAGGAAAAACATCGGTTGGATTGATGAGCCTTGTGAGAGAGGAGTTGGCTCGCCCCAGTCATCGTCTACTATTGAGCGCTTTTACCAATAGAGCGGTTGATGAGATTTGTAGCAAATTGGTAAAAGATAAGCTTCCCTTTGTGCGCATAGGCAATCCGCAGGGATGTGCCGAGGCCTTTCGTCCCTACTTGTTAGAACAACAAATCGCCCATATCACCCAGCTGGACGATATCGCCTCCTATATCCGTTCTACACGTATTGTTGTCGGTACTACCGCAAGTTTGTCTACTCGTATAGAGCTGTTCAATATTGAGCCTTTCTCCTTGGGGATTATCGACGAAGCCTCTCAACTCCTAGAACCACAATTGCTACCTCTATTCATGGCTGAGCACCGTGAAGGAGTGCCTGCTATTGCACGTTTTGTGCTCATCGGCGATCATAAACAACTCCCAGCTGTTGTACAACAAAATGAACGTGATAGCATTGTGAAAGACAGGGATTTAATAAAGATAGGTTTGACCGATTGTCGGAACTCTCTATTTGAGCGTTTTATTCGATGTTTGCCTCCTTCATGCCTTTTCCACCTCAAGTCCCATGGGCGTATGCATCCTGCCGTGGCCGATTTTGCTAATCGTCATTTCTATGCCAATGAACTCCGACCTATTCCTTTGCCCCATCAATGTCGTGAGGGGATGGAACCGCGAGTGCGTTTCTACGATTGTCCACCCACTACAACAAGCCATACGTCTCCGAAAACCAATGAAGCCGAGGCACAAAAAGTCCTTGAATTGGCCCTTCAGGAGGTGAAGCGTGTGGAATCTACTGGCCGTTGTTTTGACCCTCAGAAAGATTTGGGAATCATCGTGCCTTATCGCCATCAAATAGCACGCTTACGGCAGGCTTTTCTCTCCTCTCCCTTCCTTGCTCTTTCTCAGGTAAGTATTGATACAGTAGAAAGGTTTCAAGGCTCTGAGAGAGAAACGATTATCTACTCCTTTGTAGTGAGTCGGGAAAGCCAGTTGAGCTTCTTGTGCAACTCTCATTTTGTTGATGAACGAGGCACACTCATCGACCGAAAACTTAATGTAGCACTCACCCGAGCTCGCGAGCGCACCTTACTTGTAGGCAATGCGGCTCTGTTGCGAAAAGTTCCCATTTTTGAAAAGCTCATAGAAGAGACCAGCCTATAGTACTTTTGTTGTCTTGTACGAACTACGTTATTTTGCACACAAGGCCGTATCGCTGTTTGCGATACGGCCTTGTGGTTGAATCGAGTGGTTGAGATTAGAGCGAGAGTTCCGTCTTAATCTGTTCGACTTTTTTGAGCGCTTCGGCCTTGGCCGCAGCATGGCATTTGGGGCATTCCATCTCTCCTGCAATTTCAAGATAGAACTTGATCTTGGGCTCTGTGCCCGAGGGACGAACACTGATTTTATCGCCAGCTGCAGTAAACCACTGTAATACATTGCTTTTCGCGGGGAAGTCCAGCGGAGTGGTTTTTCCTTCGGCATCGGTTGCCAGGAGTGTTTCGTAGTCTTTGCTCAACACTACGGGAGAACCTGCGATTTGTCGAGGAGGGTTGGAGCGGAATTGCTCCATCATTGCCTTGATTTCGTCGGCACCGCTCTTACCAGGTTTCACTACATTGATGGTGTGGTTGAGTGAGAAGCCATATTCTACATAAATGTCCATCAGAACATCAAAGAGAGTTTTACCCTGATCTTTGGCCCAAGCACAAATTTCGGCTAGCAGAGAGCATGCAGATACGGAGTCCTTATCACGCACGATGTCTTGTGCCATGAAGCCATAGCTTTCCTCGCCGCCACCGATGTAGGTTTCCTTGCCTTCAAGTGTACGAATCACACGTGCAATCCACTTGAAACCAGTGTATTCGTCATACATCTTCACACCATTTTTGTCGGCAATGCGCTTGATGAGTTCGGTGGTTACGATGGTTTTCACGATATACTCGTCGCCCTTCATCTTGCCCAGCGCAATGCGGTTTTTGATGATGTAGTAGAGGAAAATCATGCAAGTCTGATTGCCATCGATGAGCACCCATTCGCCCGCAGTATCTTTGCAAGCCATGCCCACACGGTCGGCATCGGGATCGGAAGCCATCACAATGTCGGCATCGATTTTCTTGGCCAAATTGAGCGCAAGAGTAAGTGCTTCGGCATTCTCGGGGTTGGGGGACACAACGGTGGGGAAATTGCCATCTCTCACCATTTGTTCCTCTACGCAATTCACATTTTCAAAACCCCAACGCTTCAAGGAAGCAGGTATCATGGTTGCGCCAGTACCGTGTATGGGGGTGTAGACAATGCTCAAATCTTTTTGGCGAGCAATCACTTCAGGATCAATGCTCAACTGCTGAACTCCAGCCAGATACAATTCGTCTACTTCCTTGCCAATGATTTGAATCAAAGAGGGATTGCCTTCAAATTTAACATCAGCAATTTGCACCTTGTTTACCTCGTCGATGATGCCCTTGTCATGAGGAGCCAATACTTGAGCGCCATCGTCCCAATAGGCTTTGTAGCCGTTGTATTCGCGAGGGTTGTGGCTGGCTGTAATGTTCACACCGCTCTGGCAGCCGAAGTGACGAATGGCAAAAGAGACCTCAGGAGTAGGACGCATGTCCTCGAAGAGATATACTTTGATACCATTGGCCGAGAAAACGTTGGCTACCGTTTCGGCAAACAAGCGACTATTGTTACGGCAGTCGTGCCCTACAACAACCGAAATCTCTTGACGATCGGAAAAGTTCAGACGCAGATAGTTGGCCAAGCCTTGTGTGGCAGCACCTACCACAAAAACGTTCATGCGATTGGTACCTGCTCCCATGATACCACGTAAACCTCCTGTTCCAAATTCAAGCGTGCGGTAGAAAGAGTCGATGAGTGGAGTCTTGTCCTCGGCCTCTATCATTGCTTTTACCTCGGCTTTGGTCTTTTCGTCATAAATGGGCGAGTCGAGCCATTGCTGTGCAACGGCAGCACACTGCGCCACCAATGTTTGATTGTCCATAATCAGCGTATGCTTATTTAGAGATGTTATTTTTGCAACTACAAAAGTAGTCAATTCTTCCCGAAACGACAAGATTGCTCACTGTCTTTTATCATAGTTTTCACTGCTCCCCGTAGAACAGAACAATGCTCCGGATACACAGTGGGAGCGGAGCATCTCAGAAGGCGAAACGAAGAAGGAAGGCTTCTTGAGGCTCAACAATCTACGTGGGAAGAAAAAAATCCTCCGTGCGTCGTAGGATTTTCTACGTGGGACGCAGGATTTTTTTCTTCCCACGTAGTAAAAACTGTGACACAACACCATGCTCTCAAGTTGAGAAGAGGTAGAGAAAAGAGGGGGAAGGAAAAACGAAAAGTACGAAGAGATAGAGCCTATAAAATGCTCCGATATTTCTCCCGAAGAGGTAAAAACAACATAGTGGAGCGGGAAAATACCCCAGTCCTTGTAAGGAGAAGTGTACAAAATGAACATTTACTTCGTCGCCAACCTTAAAAAATGGATATTTTAGGGTGGGAAAGCTATCTTCTGTCATCCTAAATAGCAAGAAAGAGCTACCTTTGTGTATCTAATCTTTTAAATACTAAGCGACATGAAAAGAACAATTGTAACGAGTGTGATTGTGGCTTCTGCGTTGAGTAGTGGCCTCACGGCCTTTGCCGTAAAATCTTGTGCCGAAACTCCTATTGTGGCGCCTGTGGCCAATAAGTTGCCTACCGCTGGGCAACCCATAGATTTAACTGTTGCTGCCGAACGAGCTACCAACAGTGTTGTGTACATTAAGGTATCGGCCACAACCCGTCAGCAACAGCAGCAATTTTTCGATCCTTTTGAGGATTTCTTCGGAGATTTTTTCGGGCATGGTCGTGGACAACGTCAGCAACCCAATCAACAGCAGGCTCCGAAACGTAGCGGTGCTGGTTCTGGAGTGATTCTGAGCGAAGACGGCTACATCGTTACGAACAACCATGTTGTGAAAGATGCCGATGAGATTTTGGTTAAGCTCAACGACAATCGAGAGTTTAAGGGACGTATCATTGGTTTAGACCCCAATACCGACCTTGCTCTTATCAAAATAGAAGCTACCAAACTTACCCCCATCCAAGTGGCCTCGAGCGAAGATTTGAAAGTGGGCGAATGGGTATTGGCTATCGGCAACCCTTATGGACTCACTTCCACTGTAACGGCAGGTATCGTAAGTGCCAAAGCGCGTTCGATGTCGGGAGCCAATACGGTGGAAAGCTTCATACAGACGGATGCGGCCATCAACCCTGGTAACTCTGGCGGAGCATTGGTCAATGCCAATGGAGAATTGGTAGGCATCAATGCGATGCTCTATTCTCAAACAGGCTCGTACTCAGGCTATGGATTTGCTATCCCTACGACGATTATGAACAAGGTGGTCGAAGATTTGAAGCAGTTCGGTACGGTGCAACGTGCTTTCTTGGGCATACAAGGAACTGACCTTTCCAGCTATATCGATCAAGAGAAGGAAAAAGGAAAGAACGTAGATCTTGGCACATTGACAGGAGTGTACATCAGCGAAGTCTCAGCCGATGGAGCTGCTGAAGCGGCAGGATTGGAAAAGGGAGATGTGATCACGGCTATCGAAGGCAAAACAATTGAAAAGTTTGGCAATCTGCAAGAGTTGCTTGCTGCTCATCGTCCTGGAGATAAGGTAAAAGTTACCTACTTCCGCAACAAGAAAGAACGCACCACTACCCTAACCCTGCGCAACGCACAAGGAACAACGACACAGTTGGAGAGTGTAGATACCGATGCACTTGGCGCAGCCTTGCGTGCACTGACGAAAGAAGAGAAGCAAGAATTAGGCTTGCGCTCGGGATTGTTGGTGAGCAGCATACGTTCGGGCAAAATGCAAGAAGCGGGCATCACCAAAGGCATCATCATTACACAAGTCAACGAACGAGTGATGAATACTGTTGCTGATTTTGAAGAAGCTGTAAAGGCTGCCAATATGAGTCAAGATCGTGTTTTGTGGATTAGAGCGAAAACACAAAGTGGTTTGAATCGTTCCTATACCATAGAGCTGTCTGAGACAAAAGCTAAAACGAAGAAGTAGTAGTCTTTCTCTCACCATCTGAACAACAAAAGGCCGTGTTTCATAAAAAAACACGGCCTTTTGTGATGAAAGAAAAGTAAGAGGAAGTATAAAGTAGAAGATATTTCCGCGGAAATCCTCAGGATGGAAATTCCAGATGAGCATAAGTCAGATACTCTGTGGGAGCGACATTGGGATAGATGGTTTGGAATATCTTCTTGGTAAGCGTGGGATCTTCGTGGCAAGAGTAGGCAAGCCACAAGAAGTATTCGTTGATGAGCAACAAGCGTCGAGCCGCAAAAGCTAAATAGGGAGCTGCTAATACTGGCCCTCGTTCGGATATTTCGAATAAGCGCTTCCAAATGGGGAATACCTCTTGAAAGGCATTGGCTTCGGCCAGCATACTGGCTAAGCGTAAGCGAGTGTCGGAAGAAAGAGGTTCTATTTGTAGATATCGCTCCAAATAATGCAGGCTTTCAGGAAGGATATTAGGAACAAGGCAGAGATGGGCCATTGTAAAAGACACATCGGCATAGCTCATGCCTAAAGAAGTGCAGCCTAACAATGTTTCGTAGGCTTGGGCAAAGTTTCGTTCTGCAATGTAGGAACGAGCTATATCTGTAAGGATACGTTGCTTGTCGGGATTCTCATTTGGACAAGCTTGGTTGCTGCGGGTGAGCACCTCTCTTGCTTCCTGCCACCTGTTCTTTTGTAGTAGAATTTCTCCAGCTGAAAGGGCGAGCGTGTAGTCCGTAGGAAAAAGGAGACGATAGGCCTCGTAGATTTCTAAAACTTCGTCATAGGCATTCAGCGAAAGAGCTGCTACAGCTTTGAAACGTAAAGCTTTTTCATTTTTGGGGTCAATAGCCAAAGCAAACTGGGAAGCCTCACGACATTTCTCATAATTCTGCATTTGAGTAGAAATATCGGCGAGTAAAATCCAAGCATCGAGATAATAAGGATCTTCGTCCAAAACTTGGTTCAAACGAGAAAGAGCAGCTTCTCCTTGACCCAACTGTAACTCACATTCTGCCCAAAGAGTCTGTGCACGTACATATTCGGAGGTTTCTTTGGAAATTTTCTCCAAGTACTTCTGTGCTTGCTGTGGAGCACCATAGTCCATAAACAATTCACTCATTTCGAGGTATAAATCGTTTATATCGGCTGCTGCCTCTTCGGAGGAATCAATTTGTCTTCCTAATTCGGGGTATTCAAGACGAACTCCTGTGAGAAATAGCTCCTCTGCTTTCTCAAACTGCAACAGACTCAAAGCATATTCTGCCTCAAAGAAGAGAAGCTCTAAGCTATTTTGAAGAGGAGCATTGCGTACCCACTCTATGGCTTCTTGCCACCTTCCTTCATTTTTAAGACGGTAAGCTTTACGTACAAGCACTTCTGCATTGTTGGGATGCAGTTGTAGCGCTATGCGCATGCATTGTTCGCTTTCAAAATAAAGCCCTTGCTGTTCGTAATAGTCCAGTACACTCAAAATGTCGGGGACCTCCAACCATAAAGGTATGGAGGCCTCCGACATTTTTTGTTCGTACTGCCGAACCAAATGTTTGATATCCTGAGGTTCGCGCTTCATGAAAATCTAAAATAGAGATGTATGTTACTTGCCCTTATCTTCTTTCAACGAAACGGTACTATTGAAAATAAGATGTTCGGGAGTAGAATCTGGATCTATGTTGTAGTAACCTGTTCGAGTAAATTGAAGATAGTCGAAAGCCTTGCGGGTGAGCAAGAATTTCTCGACAAATGCATTATGATTGATGCTAATGCTATTGGGATTGATGAAAGGACGCATGGCGTCTATGCCACGTACTCCATTTTCATCTTCATACTGCTTAATTGCATCACGAGGATTTTCGCAAGTCCACAAACATTGATAGTTACGTACTTCTGCAGGCAAGCAGTGGGCAACACTCAACCAATGTATGGTGCCTTTAACTTTGCGGTTAGCTCCTTCTGTTCCTGCCTTTGAGGTTGGGTCGTAAGTACAGTAGATTTCTTCCACTTCACCCGTTTCCTCGTTTTTCTTACAACCCGTACAGTTTACAATGTAAGCGCTTTTCAGACGAGTCTCCTTGCCCGGAGTCATACGGAAGAATTTTTTATCTGCTTCTTCCTTAAAGTCTGCGCGCTCAATCCACAATTCACGGCTAAATTCGATCATGTGGGTTCCCTCTTCAGGACGTTCTGGATTATTGACTACTTCAAGCTCTTCTACCTGATTCTCGGGATAGTTCGTAATAATGAGCTTCACGGGATCGAGAACGGCAGAAACTCGAATAGCTCTCTCGTTCAGGTCGGCACGAGCTGCACTTTCAAGCAGCTTCATATCGTTCAAAGCGTCGAAAGTCGTATATCCAATCTTGTCAATAAAATTGCGGATGCTTTCGGGGCTATACCCACGACGGCGAATGCCACAAATTGTAGGCATACGAGGATCGTCCCATCCATTGACCACACCTTCTTGAGTGAGAATAAGAAGGTTGCGTTTAGACATCAACGTATAATTGAGATTGAGCTTATTAAACTCATACTGACGAGGACGGTTATCTTCAATGGGAAGATCTCCGCGTACCTCTTTCATCCAATCTACAAATAAATTGTAGAGCGCACGATGAGGTACAAACTCCAACGTACAAATACTATGTGTTACGCCTTCGAGATAATCGCTTTGTCCGTGAGCAAAGTCGTACATGGGATAAGCATTCCACTTGTTGCCTGTACGAATATGAGGAAGATTCAAAACACGATAAATGATAGGGTCGCGGAAGTGCATATTATCGCTGGCCATATCAATTTTGGCACGCAATACCATGGTGCCAGGCTGTACGCGTCCGCTGTTCATCTCTTCAAACAAACGCAAACTTTCCTCTACAGGGCGATTGCGATATGGGCTTTCTTGCCCTACGCGCGTAGGAGTCCCTTTTTGTTGAGCGATTTGCTCACTGCTTTGTTCGTCAATGTAAGCACGGCCTATCTTGATCAGTTCCTCTGCAAAGTCCCACAATTCTTGAAAATAATCGGAAGCATACAAGACTTTGTCCCACGAGTAGCCAAGCCACTTAATGTCTCGCTCTATAGCTTCGACATATTCATGGTCTTCCTTCTGTGGATTTGTGTCGTCCATACGCAGATTACAAGTTCCTCCAAACTTTTCGGCAACTCCAAAGTCCATAGCAATAGCCTTAGCATGCCCAATGTGTAAATATCCATTAGGTTCTGGTGGAAAACGCGTTTGCAGTCGTCCACTGTTTTTGCCAGCAGCAAGATCGTCTTTTACGATTTGCTCAATGAAATTCAAAGTTTCCTTCTTAGGGGAGGTGGATTCGGTGGGAGTACACATATCGTTCGTTTTCTTTTTTTGTAGAGGGAGGTTCGCCTTCAATGGAAGAAATAATAATTCGCACAAAAGTAGTCATTATATTCGAGAATACGTACGAACCTTCCGTATATTCTTCCAAAGTGGGGGGCTTCGGGGTTAATTAGACATCTCAGAGAGGAATTTGATATGAACCAATCGGATTTCTTCCTCGCTATATTCGTCGCTTAATTCCTCTATAGCAGCCTCAATATCGTCAGTTTCTGTTTCTTTGAAGTATTCGAAGATGTCTTCTATGCACTCTTCGTCCATAACTTCATTGATAAAATAGTCTATGTTGATCTTTGTTCCACTATACACGATGGCAACAATCTCTCCCAGCAAATCAATGAATTCAATGCCTTTGGCTTTTGCAATCTCGTCGAGAGGAATTTTACGGTCTATGCGTTGAATGATATCAACTTTGATTTGAGGCTTACGGGCAACAGAACGTATGCGTACATCTTCTGGTCGCTCAATATCGTTGTCTATGCAATGTCTGCGAATCAGTTCACAAAACTGTTGTCCATATCTCTTCGCTTTTCCTGCACCTACCCCAGGGATATTTTGTAGCTCCTCTATTGTTTGAGGATAAATCGAAGCCATCGCTTCGAGAGAGGTTTCTTGAAAAATGACGTAGGGAGGCACATCCAGTTCGCGTGACATTTTCTTACGCAAGTCCATCAGCATTTTGTAAAGTTGAGGATCGAGTGCCGTGGCTGTACTTGAAAGACCTGATGTAGGGTTCTCTTCTTCGTCGAAGTCATTGTCCTCTACAATTTTGAAACTTGTGGGTGCTTTCAGCCATTTCTTTCCTGCTGCTGTCACTTTGAGCACTCCGTAGTTTTCCATGTCCTTGCTCAAATAACCTGCAAGAAGTGCTTGACGCATCACTGCGTTCCAAAGATGAGGTTCGGTGTCATCTTCTGCCGCTGCAAAGAGTTCTAAGTCATCATGATGGTGAGCCGTTACCTCATCTGTGGCATTTCCCATCAGAATATCTTTAATGTGTTCATCTCTGAAGTTTTCCTTTGTTGCAAGAATCACTTCAATCACCTGTTGTAAATATTTTTTTCCTTCCACTTGATGTTTTGGGTTTTTACAATTATCACAATTACCACAATACTCATGAGGATATTGCTCACCAAAGTAATGTAGTAACAGCTTGCGTCGGCACACCGCCGACTCCGCGTAGGCGGCAATCTCTTTCAAAAGTTGTCGCCCTATTTCTTGTTCATTCATGGGCTTGCCTTCCATAAACTTCTCCAATTTTTGGAGATCTTTATAGGAATAGAAAGCTAAGCATATTCCTTGTCCACCATCGCGTCCTGCGCGTCCCGTTTCTTGGTAATATCCCTCCAAACTCTTAGGAATATCATAGTGAATCACAAAACGTACATCAGGTTTGTCGATTCCCATACCAAACGCGATAGTGGCGACAATCACATCTATTTCTTCTTTCAAGAAAGCATCTTGTGTGTCTGAGCGTTTTTGAGCATCCAATCCCGCATGATAAGCCGCGGCTTTAATATCGTTGGTGAGCAATACTTCAGTAAGCTCTTCAACTCCTTTGCGCGAAAGACAATAAATGATACCACTTTTCCCTGCATGAGCTTTGATGAACTTGATGATATCGCGTTCAACAGCCGCCGTTTTAGGTTCGACTTGGTAGTATAAGTTAGGGCGATTAAAGGAGCTCGAAAACTCTATGGCATCGAGCATCCCCAAGTTGCGTTTAATATCGGCCTTTACTTTTTCTGTAGCCGTAGCCGTGAGTGCTATGACGGGAGCTTTGCAGATGCGAGAAATAATAGGCCGTATCTTCCGATATTCTGGGCGAAAATCATGTCCCCACTCTGATATACAGTGGGCTTCATCGACAGCAAAAAAACTGATCTTTACGGATTGAAGAAATTCGATATTAGACTCCTTCGTTAGCTGTTCTGGAGCCACGTATAGAAGTTTGGTTCTACCTTCTGTTATGTCTGTTTTAACCTTATCTATGGCTACTTTGGAGAGCGACGAATTGATAAAATGAGCCACATCGTCGTCCTCACGAGTTTGCCGTACCGCATCTACTTGATTCTTCATCAAAGCGATGAGTGGAGAAATGACTATCGCAACTCCTTCCATGAGTAGTGCTGGCAATTGGTAGCACAAGGATTTTCCTCCTCCTGTGGGCATCAGCACAAAGACATCGCGCCCCGTCAAGAGCGTGCGTATAATCTCCTCTTGTCCTTCCTTGAAGGCATCAAATCCGAAATAGCGTTTGAGCGGATCGTGCAGGTTGAGTTCAGTAGTCATAGGTCGATGAGGTTACTTGCTAACGCAAAGTTACAGACAACTTTCCAATTCTGCAAGCCCTATTCCCTACTTTTCTCGGGAGAAAATGAGATAAATTTCTCTATGAACAAGGGATTTCTCGTATCTACTTTTTATGGTCAGAAAGCTCGTTAAAAAAGTCGTTCACAGATGGACTGTGAACGACTTTAGAAGTTCATAAAAACGCTAGCCTTATTGATTTTCGCGTTCTTCCTGCATATCGATTTCTTCGCCTTTATGATCGATAAATTTATACTCTAAAAAGGCTAAGCTCTGATCGGGAACAATGCTCAATCGCCAAGAATAATGGAATTGCCAACGTCGACGTAGGGATAAAAATCCCTTGTTGATATAGGCGGCGACATAGGGGTGTACGTGAAGGCGAAAGCGACGTATCTTCAATTCTTCAACAAGAATACGTATTTTGCTTTCCAAAGCGTCGGTGAAGAGGAAAGAGCTTTTTATCTTTCCGCTACCAGAGCAAGAAGGGCAGCTCTCCTCCAAATTGATGGCCATTGCGGGACGCACACGCTGTCGTGTGATTTGCATCAGACCAAATTTGGAGATGGGCAAGATGTTGTGACGGGCTCGGTCTTGCTTCATGTTTTCGACCATACGCTCATAGAGCTGCTGGCGGCTCTCGGGTTGAGCCATATCTATAAAGTCAACCACGATGATTCCTCCCATATCGCGCAGACGAAGCTGGCGAGCTAGTTCATCGGCCGCCCCCAAATTAACATCGAGAGCATTTACCTCTTGTCCCTCTTCGCTTTTCGAACGATTACCGGAGTTGATATCGACAACGTGCATTGCCTCGGTGTGCTCGATAATCATATAGGCTCCTCGTTTGTAAGTAACGGTTCTTCCGAGGGAGGTCTTAATTTGTCGCGTTATATTGTAGTTGTCAAATATGGGCACTTTGCCTTGGTAATGTTTGACAATACTTTTACGTTCAGGAGCAATGAGCGAAACGTAGTCTTTTACCTCCTCATAAACAGCAGGATCGTTTACAACGATGCTCTCAAAGGAAGGATTGAACAAATCGCGTAGCAATCCGACGGTGCGTGAGGTTTCTTCGTAAACGAGCGTAGCTTTGTCAGAAAGGTTGCGGTTCTGAATTTTCTCGACCATCGCCTCCCATCGTGCAAACAAAATCTTGAGTTCTTGATCTATCTCAGGAGCTCTTCGACCTTCTGCTACGGTGCGAATGATGACACCAAAACCTTTGGGCTTGAGGCTATGTACCAACTGTTTGAGGCGTGCACGTTCGGCATCGCTTTTGATTTTAGTCGATACATTGACTTTGTCGGTGAAAGGAATCAATACCAAATATCGTCCAGCAAAGGATATTTCGCAAGTCAATCGGGGGCCTTTGGTAGAAATGGGTTCTTTGACCACTTGTACCAAGACCTCTTGTCCTGGCTGTACGAGCGTTTGTATTTGTCCCTCTTTCTCCGTGTTGGGCTGTCGTGTGAGCTTGTGGAGTGGGAGTGGCTTTCGCTTGCCATCGGTGATGAGCGAAAGATAGTGTTCGTATTGTCGATAGCGTACCCCAAGATCGAGGTAATGCAGAAAGGCGTCGCGCTCGTATCCAACGTTGACGAAGCAGGCATTGAGGCCGGGCATAATTTTACGTACCTTGGCCAAATAAATATTGCCTACAGCATATTGTTCGGAGCGTCCTTCTTGCTGGAATTCCACCAGGCGTTTGTCTTCGAGCAGGGCGATGGAGATGTCTTCTTTTTGTACATCTACTATTAGTTCGCTTGTCATGATGCTGGTGTTGTGTGGGTATAATCGTCTAAGGTTCAAATGTGTGATTTGCCAAGCTTTTACAAACTATTCTCTCAAGACGATTGTTTCCGTATTAAAACGAAAAGTTAAAAGCCTGCAATATCCTCTCAGAGAAAGGCTGGAAGCTTTTAACTTTTCCGATTACCATCTAAGGCAAGTCAGAATTACTTGCTCTTGTGACGGTTCTTGCGCAGACGCTTTTTACGCTTGTGAGTGGCCATCTTGTGGCGCTTCTTCTTTTTTCCGTTAGGCATAGTGATAGGTATTAACTAGTTAATGAATAATGTTTGTCCAAAAATATCGTCTTTCCTCGTTACATCACCACTCAAAAAGTGATTTGCTCACTGAAAGTCTTTGCAGGCTTGAAAGCGGGAATGTGGTGTTCGGGGATGATGAGTGTCGTATTCTTAGAAATGTTGCGAGCGGTTTTTTCAGCACGCTTTTTGAGAATGAAAGAGCCGAAACCGCGCAAATATACGGGCTCGTTGGCTGCAAGGCTAGTTTTTATGGTTTCCATAAAAGCCTCAACCGTAGCAAGCACGGCTGCATTTTCTATACCGGTCTTCTTGCTGATTTCCTTGACAACTTCAGCTTTGGTCATATCGGGCGAGAGTTTGATTTTGGAAAGTTTCGTTTCAAATTGCGTGCAAAGTTATAATTTTCAGCCCATTGCACAAAGGCTTTTCTGCCTTTTTTCGGCGCGAATAAATAGAAAAAGAAGACTTTTAAAGCAGGACCACCCGAAGAAGCTAAGATTGAGATATCTTTTGATAGGTATAGTTTGCGATTGGGTTCTTCCTCGGACGGAGAAATTAAGAACCTGATAGCTCCGAGTCCAAGTCGTCGGGAGTCAAGATGCGCCGTCCAGAGGAGTACTTGTTCGTTTTGGGAACATAAGGACTCGTGGTCTTGGAGGAAGTCGAGTGAGAGGTCGGAAGAGAGGCTGCAGGACGAGCTGCTACAGGTTTAGGGGGAACTGCTATATTGCCACCATATCCTTGATAGCGCTGCAGAATGGAGCGCACATATCCTTCCGTTTCGGAACCTATCATATAGCCATGACGAACAATCGGGTCTCTATAATAACGGGCTTCCTGAAGACCTAAAATATAGAACGCGACATCGTCCCAACGTTGAGGGTTTCGTCCATATTTTCGTGCCAAAGCCATGGCATCTCTTACGTGTCCTGCTCCTCCATTGTAGGCCGCCAAGACAAACTTGATACGCTCGGCTCCATCTCGAATGTCGGAAAACTTTCCTTGCAAGACATGTAAATATCGTGCTCCTGCATCCACATTTATCTCAGGTTGATACACCTGCGAGGCTTCTACGCCAAGTGAGCGTGCTGTGGCAGGCATGAGCTGCATAAGTCCCTGAGCTCCCGCCCAAGAACGAGCATTGGGGTCGAAAGCACTTTCCTGATAGCATTGTGCGGCTATGAGGCGCCAGTCCCACCCCGTAATGGCTGCTGCACGATGAAAGAGATGATCGTAGATCGAGATGATGCCTCGCTCGCGTGAAAGGTAGACGGCTTGTGCACGACGCTTTACGGTACGTACTTGGCGCAAGCGTTCATTCACTTCCTTGCGTACAGCCACGACTACCCCATCGGCAAACCACTCTTTCAGGGCTGTTGCCAGCTCTTGAGATGTAGCCTGTACGGCCCAGCTGCTTTGTGTCTTTTCTTGATGAAAACCTGCCGCCAACAAGCGTTCTTGCGTTATGCGATGCTGAGAGATAGGGAGCACAGCGATATCTACCTCGCCCGCGTGGAGCATCTTGAGTATGGAGGTTGTATCTTGGCCTAACTCCACACGCAATTTTAACCCTTCGGAAGCTGCAAAATTTTCGGCCAAGGCATACTGTAATCCCATGGGGATGCCATGGTGTTCATAGTAAGTTTCAGGCCCCGACAAGGTGGCGACAATCAACTCTCCGCTTCGTCTTATGCTCTCCATGTCTTTCTCGTCACTGCCAGCATTCCTTTCTTTTTTCTCGAAAGCGCTGGCCATAGCACTGCGCTCACCACTTTTGTTTTTGCAAGCGGTGAGGAAGAGGAAACCAATAAGAAGAAACGGGCAAAGGAAGCGCCAAGACATAGAAGAGGATAGTAGAGTTTATACCCAAATCACTTCATCGACTCGCTGGTCATGCTGTTCATGAGGAACGGCATCGAGCTGCTGAAAGCGATAGGCCAATCCAAGTAGTGGGATAGTTGAGAAATGAGGATGTGCGAGAAGGCGATCGTAAAAGCCGCGTCCACGTCCTAAGCGATAGCCTTGGGCATCGAATGCCAAGCCTGGTATAATGGCTAAATCTATATTCTCAAGCTCTTGCCAAGAAGGTGTTTGTGCTTCGAGTATACCAAAGGCACCCATTTGGAGCTTATCCTCCCCTTGGTAAGGGTGTAAATGCAAATCGCCGCCAATGACGGCGGGAAGAAGTAACGTTTTTTGCTGATACCAATGGGTAAGGAGCATCTGGGTCGGAACTTCGTCGGGGAGCGAACTAAACACGAGGACTACCCGAGCGGAGGAAAAGTCGGCTCGTTGCTCCAAGTCTTTAAGCCACTCTCCGCTCAAAGCTCTTACTCTACTCTTGCCTAATAGCTCACGACTGCGTTGTCGAACGAGGCGACGTGCTTCTTTCTTTTGCAGATTCATCAAAGATATAAGAAAAAATACCAGTAGACTTCAAAGTGTATCGAAGAACGAGGCTGAGCTTCAATGAGGATTATGTGAACTCGAAACAGGAGCAGATGCTTTACTCTATTTCGCTGTAAGAGCATCCCTCTATTGAGCCCATGCGCACTTGTTCCGCGTTGGCTCGTGGAAAGTTTGCGTACGTGTCTCAATCTGCTTCCCACGTAGAAAATCCTACGACGCACGTAGGATTTTTTCTTCCCACGTAGAAATTTCTACTTCCTACATAAGAATAAGGGCAATGTTTTATAGCCTAACTTCCTTCCTTTGGTACGAGAGGCGATGCTTCAGGAGGAAAGAAAAAGCCTATAGACTTCTCTTTCTTCCTCTGCCCTACTCTATTTACTTCTTAGAAGCTACTGGAGCTTGTGGAAAGGACTTCCCCTCTTTGAGAAGTTGAAGGGCCCGCATCATGGCCTGGTCGGTTTCGTTGATATATTGTGTTGCAGCTTGTTGATCGAGCGTATTGCTAATGATGTAGCTGGTCAAATGTTGTTGCAGCAAACGGTAGGAAGTGCGTATCATCAGATTACGACGGCGATTGCCGTGCTGCTCTGCATAACGTACGAACTGCTCCACAACATTCTTTTGCTTGAGATATTTCGCAATGGCTGAATAGTGACTCATTGCGGAGAGTTGTGCTCGATGTGCGTCTACAAACCAATAGGCAAATTGATGCATCGTTCCATCTAAGTAAACGTCCTTGAAGTAAGAGGTCATGCCCAAGGTGTCGCGAGGAATGAAATAATCGGGAGTGATTCCTCCACCATCATACACGGGACGTCCCAAACGTGTCAAAAATTTCTTGCCTTGCACTTTAATACTATCTGAAGAGAAGTATTCTCCCGTAGCGGCTCGCTCCAAGAGGTCGGCCTCGTAGGACTTTTCGTCACCAGGGGTGAAAGGCTTTTGAACACAGCGTCCAGAAGGAGTGTAATAGCGCGCAGTGGTGAGTCGCAACATCGAGCCATCTCTAAATTCAATGGGGACTTGCACCAACCCTTTGCCAAAGGTGCGACGACCGATTATCATGGCGCGATCATTGTCTTGCATTGCACCCGCAAAGATTTCACTGGCCGAGGCGCTGGTTTCATCCACCAGAACGACCAAAGGCATTTTTAAGTAGGCCCCTCTACCATCGCTTTTGAAGTCTTCGCGCGAGAAACGTCGGCCTTCGTTATAGACAATGAGCGAACGCGCTGGCAAAAACTCATTGGCCACTTGCACGGCAGCTTGAAGATAGCCGCCAAGATTGCCACGCAAATCAATCACCAACTCCTCCATACCTTGAGCGCTAAGAGTGGCCATTGCAGCAAGGAACTCGGCATAAGTCTTGTCGCCCCAAGTCTCGATGTTGATATATCCCTTGTTTTTGTCCACAAGGTAGGCCGAGGTGATGCTTTTAACAGGAACATTGCCACGCGTGATAGAAAAGTCGACAAGTCTTTTTTCTCCATTGCGTTTCACGCCCAGCTTTACAGCTGTTCCCGCCTCTCCTTTTAGTCGCTTCATTGTCTCGTCGTTCGTCACGACTTTTCCCACATATTTTTTCCCATCGACGGTAACAATACGGTCGCCTGCACGCAAACCAACGCGTTGGCTGGGACCGCCTTCAATGACTCGAACGATGCGAACTGTATCGTCATAGATGGTAAACTGTACGCCGATGCCCGAGAAGCTTCCCTTGAGTTCTTGCATCGACTCGGCTACATCTTTGGCACTGACATAGGTCGAGTGAGGATCGAGTTCTTTCAAAATTTGCGGCATGGCTTTCTCGACCAAATCGCTCACCTTGACAGAATCGACATATCGCTCGTCGATAATATGGAGCAAATCGCTCAGTTTATTGCTCGAGGTATTGATAAAACTCACACTTCTTCCTGAAAAGTGGTTGGCATAGAACGAGCCGATGAGCACACCGACCACGACAGCCACAGAAGCAAAGAAGGGAACGAGTCTAGGAGTTTGGTGTTTCATGAACGATTTCTTATTCTTGAGGGAAATGTAAAATTTCGATGCCCACACGGCGCAGGAGTTCAAGGCCATCGTGCAATCGATACTCACGATCGTAGACCACACGACGAATCCCTGCTTGAATGATGAGTTTCGCGCATTCAATGCAGGGCTCATCGGTCACGTAGAGTGTGGCGCCATCGGCATTGTTGCTCGAACGAGCTATCTTAGTTATCGCATTGGCCTCGGCATGCAACACATAAGGATGGGTCGTGCCGGTGGCGTCTTCGCACACGTTCTCAAAACCTGAGGGGGTTCCGTTGTAACCATCGGAGATAATCATTTTGTCTTTGACAATAAGTGCGCCCACTTGACGACGTTTACAATAGGAGTTTTCCGCCCAAATACGTGCCATACGCAAATAGCGCTGATCCAATGCAGTTTGCTTGTCCATAAACCAAGAGGAAGTTTAAGAGGGAAGAAGTCCGTCACGACGCAACAACGCGTCTATTTTGGGCTCTCGGCCACGAAAGTTGAGATAAAGCTGTTGCGGATGTTCCGTTCCTCCTCGCGAAAGAATAGTATTGCGGAAGTGTTGCCCCTGTTCGGGGGAGAATACGCCCACCTCAACAAAGGCTTCAAAAGCGTCGGCATCGAGAACTTCGGCCCATTTGTAGCTATAATACCCCGCTGCATAACCTCCACTCATGATATGCCCGAACTGTACAGTCATACAGGCTTCGGAGAGTGAAGGAAGCAACTGAACACGCTCCCACGCCTGACGCTCATAAGCACGAATATCTTCGGTGAGTGGTGTTTGGCGAGTATAATAGGCCATATCGAGTAGCCCAAAACTTACTTGCCGCATACAAGCATAAGCTACATTGAAGCGACTGGCTCGTTGCAAGCGCTCTAAGAGTTCTGTTGGAATTAGTTCTCCAGTTTCATAGTGCCGAGCAAAAGTCTCGAGAAAAGCCTTTTGGTAAGCATAGTTCTCCATGAATTGCGAGGGAAGCTCGACAAAATCCCAAAAGACATTTGTCCCACTTAAAGCTGAATAATGGCTGCGTGCAAAGATACCATGCAGAGCGTGTCCGAACTCGTGGAGGAACGTCTGTACTTCATCGAAAGTGAGCAAAGCGGGCTTCGTGGCCGTTGGTTTGGTAAAGTTCATCGTTACGCTCACGTGCGGACGTTGATCTCGTTGTTGGGCATCGATACACTGCTCGCGATAGCTCGTCATCCAAGCTCCATTCTGTTTTGAAGCTCGCGGAAAGAAGTCGGTATAGAGTACAGCCAAATGACTACCATCGCTATCACGCACTTCATAGGCTTTTACCTCTTCGTGGTAGACGGAAATTTCTTTGTTCTCCACAAAGGTAACGCCGTAAAGCGTCGTTGCTAAAGAGAAAACACCCTCTGTTACTCGATTTAACTCAAAATAAGGGCGCAACATCTCGCTGTCTAAATCGTAGTCGCGTAGTTGAAGCAAGTGAGCATAATGTGCAAAATCCCAAGGTTGTAAACAAAAATCACTACCTTCCTTCTCCTGTGCCAATTGCTCAACTGCTCGCACTTCCTCTTGGGCTTTGGGTAGATAATGCTCAATGAGTTGATCCAGTAACTCTTGCACACGATCTGCTCGCTGCGCCATACGGTTGGTCAAAACGTATTCGGCATAGTCTTGGTAGCCTAATAGTTGAGCCAACTCCATACGGAGATTCACGAGCTGTCGACAAATTTCGAAATTATTGTATTCCTCCTTATTCGCACAACGCGTCATGTAAGCACGGTAGAGTTGCTCGCGCAAATCTCTCCGTGTACTATATTGCATGAAAGGCACATAGCTTGGAGCATGTAAGGTGATAATCCATCCTTCTTTGTCACGTTCTTTTGCAGCCGCTCTCGCCTGTTCCACCTGTCCTTCGGGAAGTCCGGCAAGAGAGTTCACGTCCGTCAGGTGTAGCACATAAGCATTGGTCGCTTTGATGTTATTTTGAGAGAATTGCAGCGAGAGCTGGGAGAGTTCCACTTTAATGGCTCTAAAGCGCTGTTTCTTTTCTTCCGAAAGCGTTGCTCCTGAACGTTCAAAACCTTCGTAAGTCTTTTTCAGAAGCATCGCATCTTCTCCCTCCAAATTCAAATCAGACTCGTAGACCGAACGTACGCGATCAAACAACTTTTCATTGAGCATAATATCGCTGCTGTGTTTCGACAACACAGGCGACACACGTTCTGCTAAAGCTTCAAGTTCGTCGCTCGTTAATGCGGAAAGCTGATTGTACATCAGCGTCGTGGCACGCTCTAAGAGTTGCCCCGTTTGCGCAAGGGCAACGATCGTATTTTGAAAATTGGGCGATTCGCTTTGCTCTGTAATTGTTTTGATCTCTTCTTTCTCTATACGCATCCCTTCAAGCAAAGCCTCTTCTATATTTTGTAGGGAAATGTCGGCAAAAGGGAATGTATTATATGGAGTTGCGTAATCGTGTTGAAGCAGGAGGTTCATCAGAAAAGTTTATTGGGGAAGGTAGTTCGAAATCTCTTCAAATTCCTTGCCGAGATTCAATTTCAAATAAACGTCGTAGAGAAGCGGAGCCCAGATCTTGTTGTTTTCAGGAGCCAAACGACGATAGGTTTCGAGGCTTTTTTGAGCTTGCTTATAATAGTTTCGTTGTTTTTGGTGGGCTGTGCGATATCCTGGAGAGTGGATAGACAAAGGGAACATGACTTCGCGCGCCATTTGTAACGCAGCATATCCCTTGTAGTAGTGTCCTTGAGCATGGTTGCCATTACTGCGAATCATCGCCTCGGCGGCTTGGGCACTTTGCTCATATTCTCCTAAAAGATGATAGGCGCGAGCCCGTTCCTCGTACAAGACAAAATTCGTGCTATCGTTCTTCAGAAGTTTTTCAGTCATAGCCAAAACCGAGTCTGGGCGATTTTGTTGAAAGTAGAGCTCTGAAAGCGTCATGAAGAAGAAAGGTAGATGAGGATACTCCTCGACTCCTTTCTGCAAATAGGCTATGGCCTCTTGTTGGTGACCAAGCTGTATTTGCACATTCGTCAGCATCTCTAAAGCTGTGGCTCTCCGAACTGTATCTTTCAAGGCTTGAGGGGCATAGCGTAGAGCCTTTTGATATTGTTTCGATTGATGACACGCCAATAGGTGCCGCCAAGCAAATTGAATGCCGAGCGAATCGCTCATTTTGGCAATGTGTTGTTCAAAAACAGGAGAATTGCGAGCTTCAAGAGCGAGTTCAGAGAAGCGAATGACTTCCTGCCAATTTTGTTTGCGCACAAAATATAGACTCGCAGCATTAAGATTGGAAAACGAAGCGTTCATGGTTTCTGCCAATGCCTTCCGATAATGAGAAGGAGCTGTTGCTTTCTTTCGCTCTTGCTCTATGCTGTCAACAAGCAGGGCATATTCGTAAACGTGATACAATGTACGAAAAAGCGCTGTCGTATCTGGGGCTCTACGCAAATATAGTTTTTCGTTTTCTCTCTCGTACATCTTTTTACTGCTTTCCAACCCCAAGTGGTAGAGTTTGGGGGTATGCATCAGCAACGTATCCTTACGACCAGCTTCGACAAGGCGCAAGGCATCGGGGTATCGTTTTCCCTTGAGAGCCGTCTTAATATTGGATATAGCTCTCCTGCTCGGAGTTTCACAAGCTCCAAGGAGAAGAAGTAAAGCAAGAGTAAGGAGGGAGAGAGAAAGTCGCATAGATACAGGTAAAGCAGAGACGTACAGTCCTATTGTACGTCTCTGCTGAGGGATTAGAGTTACTGGTGTGCGTTGGCACTCATGATATCATCCATCTTTTGGGCTTCGGCCTTACGATCAAGATTGAAGTAGATTTGTTGCAAAGCTGAGGCCCACATACGAGAACGTTCGGGAGCCAATTCACGTACCTTTTCCATATAAGGCAATGCTTTTTGGTAGTAGCCTTTGATTTCGGCCATTTCCTTGTTGTAAACATCGATTGCGGCCTTTCCGGTAACTTTTCCGGTACGTCCTGCGTACTTGTAAAGACCATTTTGTCGCTTTGTTACAACTTCATTGATATAGGCGTAAGCCATGTTTGCATTGGCCTCGATGAATTGAGGGTCGGAAGATAGAGACTTCTCGAAGGCTTCACGTGCTGCGGGATAATCTTTCTTCAAGTTGAGATCTACACAGCCTTTCATGTACCAAGCATTTTTGCTGGTAGGATCTTTGGCGATGATATCAGAAGCAGTAGCTTCAGCAGCAGCGATGTCATTGTTGTTGTAGTAGACGCTGATGAGGGTTTCCATGAAGGAAGTGTTGTCCTTCAAGTTCATCACAGCATCTTTCAGTACATTGACATAGGCCGCGGTGTCCTTTTTAGCCTCGAGTGTAGCCTGTGCCTTCATTAAGTAAAGGTCACGACGATGCTTTTCAATACCCATCCCGCCATCTACGCTCTCGAGCAGTTCTTCCCATTTCTTTTGTTCGTAGGAGAGAATTGTCATGTAGTAGGCAGTGGTGGCATAACTCTCGGCTTTGGCTTGAAGGAGCGAGTCTTTTACCTCTGTCAAAGCGGGGTTGTTGGGGAGCTCGAGGTGTTTCTTGAACAATTCTCGTGCAGCAGCCTTATCTCCTTTTTGATTGAAGAATACACCTGCGTAGAAGAAATAGTCCTGACAGCCCAAAAGCATGCGTTTATTGTCGGCATCGAATTTTGCTTTGGGCATCTTTCCCTTTTCATTGGGAGTGTGTTCTGCCACATAGCTCTTCGTATAGTAGTCCACCATCTCGTTCAAGCGATTAACGAACTTCATCGTGTCAAGTGGTTGATTCTGTGCAGCCTTCATCAATTCTGGATTGAATAGCTGAGCAGCACATTTTCCTGCCTTGTTGTAGATCTCGCCAAACTTTGTTGTTTTAGGATTGTCGAACGATGACTTAAGGACATCTAAGGCTTCGGCCGGTTTATTTTCGCTCATGAGCGTTTCGGCTTTGTAAATTACGCTATTTTGCGCCATGCTTACCGCAGCAACGGTGGCCAACGCAAGCGTTGAAAGTAGCTTTTTCATGATGTTGAAATAGGTTGGAGGTTATTCGTTTTCTGTAATGGGCGTTTCGGAAGAGGGATGTTCTGTATCGAGAATTTCTGTGCTATCTTGATTCTCCTCTTCTGTAGGCACCTGGCATACACTGCTGATGACGTCGTTACGCTTTTGCAGATCAATGAGCTTCACACCTTGTGTGGCACGTCCGCTCAAGCGCACATCAGAAACTTTGAGGCGAATGGCAACTCCACTTTTATTGATAATCATCAAATCTTCTTCCTCGGTTACGCTCTTTATGGCGACCACACGACCTGTCTTTTCCGTGATATTGAGCGTGCGTACTCCCTTCGTATTACGATTGGTCACACGGTACTCTTCCACATTACTGCGCTTACCAAAGCCCTGCTCACTCACAACGAGTACGGTCTCGGTTTCGGGATTGTTCACACAGACCATACCCACCACCTGATCGTCGCCTTCATCGAGAACCATTCCACGTACACCCGTGGCGTTGCGCCCCATGGTACGAATGACATCTTCGTTGAAACGCACAGCACGGCCATTGCGATTAGCCATCACGATTTGGTCGCTTCCATTGGTGAGGACAACGCTCACCACGCGATCGTTGTCGTTGATATTGATGGCATTCACGCCATTGGTGCGAGGACGCGAATAATCTACTAAGCAGGTTTTCTTAACGATGCCTTGCTCGGTAGCAAAGACCACATAGTGCGACTTGCAGAAGTCTTCGTCGCGCAGTTTCCGAATGTGAAGACAAGCATTGATACGGTCTTCGGGATCAAGATTGAGAAGATTTTGAATGGCTCTTCCCTTGGACTGACGCGTTCCTTCTTCTATCTGATATACGGGTAACCAGTAGCAACGCCCCTTGGCAGTGAAGAAGAGCATCGTGTTGTGCATCGTAGCATGATAGATGTGCTCGATAAAGTCCTGATCGCGAGTGGTGCCTCCCTTGGCCCCGACTCCACCTCGTCCTTGTGCACGGAACTCATCGAGGGAAGTACGCTTGATATAGCCCATGTGACTAATGGTGATGACAACTTCATCGTCCGCATAGAAATCCTCGGCATTGAAGTTCGTCATGTCGGGCAAGATTTCTGTCTTGCGCTCGTCACCGTAAGCAACCTTGACCTCGAGCAGCTCTTCCTTAATGATTTGGCGGCAAAGTTCGGGTTCGGTAAGGATACGATTATAGTAGGCTATTTTTTGTTCCAAATCGGCATACTCTTCACGCAATTTTTCCTGCTGCAAACCAGTGAGTTGTCCCAAGCGCATTTCGACGATGGATCGTGCCTGCAACTCATCGAGTTCAAAACGCTTCATGAGGTTTTCCTGTGCTTCCTGGGTCGTTTTAGAAGCTCGGATAATGCGTACCACTTCGTCGATATTGTCGGAAGCGATGATGAGGCCTCGCAAAATGTGTTGACGCTCTTCGGCCTTGCGCAGCTGGTAGCGTGTGCGGCGAATCACGACGTCGTTGCGGTGCTCCACAAAATAGCGCAGGCACTCCTTGAGCGAGAGGAGCTGGGGGCGCATTTTGGCGGGATGGGTACCCGCGATGGGAACGAGGGCTATGCAGTTTACAGCAAAGCTCGTTTGTAAGCCCGTCATCTTATAGAGCTTATTGAGCACTACGTTGGCATTTTGTCCACGTTTCACATCGACCACGATGCGCATGCCCTGCCGGTCGCTCTCGTCATTGACGTTGGTGATGCCCTCGATTTTTTTCTCGTTGGAGAGTTGCGCTATGTTTTTGCAGAGCTCTGCCGTATTGGTTCCGTAGGGAACAGCCGAAATAACAATTTTATCGTGTAGAGCTCCTGCTTCAATTTCGGCTTTTGCCCGCATCATAATGCGTCCGCGTCCTGTTTCGTAAGCGCTACGGATGCCGGCATTGTCCATGATGTAGGCTCCTGTTGGAAAGTCGGGGCCTTTGATGTGCTGCATCAGCCCTTCGATTTCAATCTCGGGATTGTCGATGTAGGCCACACAACCATCAATAACTTCAGAGAGATTGTGGGTGGGTACATTGGTGGCCATACCCACCGCAATACCTGTAGCACCATTGATGAGGAAGGAGGGAATACGAGTGGGCAACACTGAAGGCTCATCGCGGGAATTGTCGTAGTTACGATTCATATCGACGGTTTCCTTGTCGATGTCCTGCATCATAGCTTCGCCCACAAGACTGAGCTTTGCTTCAGTGTAACGCATGGCAGCAGCTCCGTCGCCATCCATGGAACCAAAGTTTCCTTGTCCAATAACGAGTGGATAGCGCATGGCCCAAGGTTGTGCCATGCGCACAAGTGCACCATAAACGGAGCTATCACCATGAGGGTGGTATTTACCCAAGACATCGCCCACAATTGCTGCTGACTTCTTCGTTGGCTTGTCGTGGGTGTGTCCGCCTTCCAACATTCCGAAAAGAATGCGTCGGTGCACAGGCTTGAAACCATCGCGCACATCGGGGAGAGCACGGCTCACGATGACCGACATCGAATAGTCGATATAAGAGGACTTCATTTCCTCCTCAATGTTCACTTGCTTAATTCTGTCTACTTCTTCAATCATTGTACTTTTCAATTTGCACACGCGAAGCATCTATCTTTGTAGACTCGCTCTAACGTGGCTTCTATTGCTCTGCAAATATAGCGATTTTAAATAAAAGGGTTTCTTCTTTGTTCTCGTTTTTTCTTGCGAATTTGATTTTAAGACTATTTTTAGCCCTTCTGGCGGAGTTTCGACCAATTTTATCTCAACCCAATCCTCTTTCGGAAATATGCTAATCAGACAAACGAACGCCTCTCTTGAGTCGAGGAATTTCTACGTGGGACGTAGATTTTTTTACGTGGGACGCAGAAATTCCTGCGTCCCACGTAGGATTTTCTACAACGCACGTAGATTTTTAGGATTTTACTCGCTTGATATTTCCCCTCGTCGCTTGCGTTCTTTCTTGCTCTCTTCGAAATCTGCAACGCGAGAACTTTCATTGTTCTCCCATTAATATCGTTTCGTTTTTTCTCCTCAACCTTTGAAAATACTACTTCTTCATAACGGTAGAGAGGAGAGACTGTGTTTTTTACGTTTCTCCCTTATTCTCGACGGAGAATGCTTTACGATTACTCAATATTCTATTGGCGGGTTGAAAACTAAATAGTATTTTTGCAGCAATAATCTATACAAACATCACGAAGTAGTACATTGTGATTCCTCATTTCTAAAAAAACGCGGCATAATGAGAACAAACCCCTTTCAAGGTCTGGGCGTTGCGGTCGTAACGCCTTTCACGCCCGAAGGCGACGTCGATTTTTACGCACTGCGCGAGCTCATCCATCGTCTCATCGAGGGGGGCGTAGATTATTTGTGTGTGTTGGGTACGACGGCCGAGACTCCAACCCTCAGCACCGACGAAAAAGAGCGTATTGTAGAAGTATTTGTCGATACTGTGGCTGGCCGCGTTCCTCTCCTTTTGGGCTGTGGAGGCAACAATACCGATGTGGTGTGTGCCTTTCTCGAAAATACCGATTTTGAAGGAATCGATGGGGTACTCGTCGTTACTCCTTACTACAACAAACCAACCCAAGAGGGGCTCTATCGCCACTACGCCGCGGTGAGCAAGAGTTCACCAGTTCCTGTAGTACTCTATAATGTGCCAGGACGTACGGGAGTCAATATGCTTCCCGAGACGACTTTGCGCATTGCCCGGGATTTCGACAACGTGGTCGCAATCAAAGAAGCCAGTGGTATGCTTATGCAAATCGACGACATCATCTCGGAGGCTCCTGAAGGTTTTGAAGTCATCAGCGGAGACGATTCTCTCACACTATCTTTGATGAACCTCGGTGCCGTTGGTGTTATTTCCGTTGTTGGCAATGCTTTCCCCACTGCCATGTCGGAGTTGGTGCATCTTTTGCAAAAGGGACATCGAGAAGAAGCTTTGGCCATTCATCGAGAGTTGCGCCCGATTTGTCGTTTGGCTTTTGCCGAAGGTAACCCCTCGGGTATAAAATGCATGATGGCACTGCGTGAAGAATTGGCCAATGTGGTACGTCTCCCGCTGTTAGAGGTTTCACCTGCCACCGAAAGTAAAATTGTGGCCGCTCTTGATAAGTTTGCGCTCTAACTGTCACAGACTTTACTCTTCGAGGTAGTGCTTCTTTTTCTTTATCTCCTCGCATGAAATCTTATTTTCGTTCCCTCTTTCCTTTCACGATAAGCATCGCAATGGCGATGCTTTTTGTCATTAAAGCTACGGCACAGTTTCCACGCCTTTCTGGTAATTTTGGCCAGGGAGGTAGTAGTCGATCTCGGCAAGGTAATAGCAGCGATAGCCTCGATGAGAAGAGCGTCCCTAAGGGGCTCTTTGTGTGGACTATCGATGAACGATTTGGTAACATTACGCCGCAGCGTCCTGATACGCTCATGACTCATTTTCAAAACCACAATTATACCGAAGGGACATGGGGCGATTATAATTTTACAGGAAATTTGGGAGGTCCACGCGTTGCCCGTATTCATCAAGGACAAGCGGCCTTTCAGCAATCCCCATTCGTCTTCTTATCTCCCTACGATTGGTTCCTGCGTCCTGTTCAAGCATTTACCTTTACCAATACGAAATCTCCACTTGCTACGCTCACCTACGATATGGCAGGTAGCAAGGTGGATGGCGACGACCATCTCAGCGCCCGCTTTGCCACCAATATCAACAAGCGTGCGGGTATAGGATTTACAGCCAACTACATTTATGGTTTGGGCTATTATCGCAACAACAATCACTCCTCTTTGGGAGGTAATCTCTATGGTTCGTATCGTGGCGATCGCTATCAGATGCACGCAATCGTGGGTACCAATCATATCAAGAACTTAGAAAATGGAGGACTGGAAAGCGATGCTTATGTGAATAACCCAGAGAGCTTCTCGACCAACTATTCACCCGCAGATATGCCTGTGCGTTTGGAGGGAGTGCGCAATACCATCAATCTGGATCGTCTTTTTCTCTCGCATCGCTATTCTGTGGGATTTTATGAGTTTGTCGATCATACGGGGCGAGTAGTGGGACGAAAAGAGCGCAATCTACTTCCTCAGGCGACCGATAGCGTAGATAGTACAAGCATAGCCCTTATGAGCGATACGACATTGCAGCGACGTTTTGTGCCTGTAGCTGCTGCCATTCACACGCTCAAGGTCGAAAATGGCGATCGCCGTTTTTCGGACAATGCGAAGCACGATAAGTACTTTGCTCACTATTATACCGAGGGGGAAAACACTAAGGCCAAAGACGATGCTTCTCACCTATCTATCCAAAATACCTTTGCCTTGGAAATGCAAGAAGGCTTTCGTCCTTGGGTAAAGACGGGAATGCGCCTCTTTGCCAAACACGAATTGGCTCGTTTCACCCTCCCCAATAAACAGAGCATATTAGAACACACCACGCTCAACTACATTACACTCGGAGCACAACTGGTACGCCAAAAAGCACACTTGCTTCGTTATAATGTGATCGGAGAAATGCGCACCACGGGCGACGATTGGGGAGAGTTTAACCTAGAGGGTAACATCGGCTTGAATTTTCGCCTACGCTCCGATAGCCTGCGACTCATTGCTGGAGGCTATGTACGCAATGAGCAAGTACCCTATTTCCTGCGTCATCATCATGGGCGCAATGCTTGGTGGGACAAAGATTTTGACAAAACTTTTAGAGCACGTTTGGAGGGTACGCTCGCTTTTCGCCGCACACGTCTGTCAGTGGGAGTAGAAAGTATTCAGAACTATGCTTTCTTACAAGAAACTCAACTCGCGGCTACTCCTCCCACAAGTGCCACGATGAAATATGGAGTTGTGGCAGAACAAAGTAGCAAAAATCTCCAAGTGGTAAGCGCTGCGTTGCATCAGGATTTCACATGGGGCATCTTCAATTGGGAAAACAAGATTACGCTACAAAAGAGTAGCGAAGAGAATATGCTCCCTCTTCCTTTACTCAACGTATGGAGCAATGCTTACTTGCGTTTTAAGCTGGCAGGCGTTTTGGATACCGAATTGGGAGCTGATGTACGTTATTTTACGCGTTACTATGCTCCTACTTATAGCGTCGCAGTGGGACAATATGCTCTACAAGATTCTCAACAACGTGTCGCCATAGGAAATTATCCTTGGATCAATGCCTACCTCAATTTCATGCTTAAAGGCGTACGTTTCTACGTTGCTTATTCGCATGTCAATCAAGGGGCTGGCAATTACTTCCTCGTACCTCATTATCCTACCAACGAGCGTACCCTACGATTTGGTGTGAGTTGGAATTTCTACAATTAATTTTACTATGTATCCTTTCGTCCATTTGCATGTGCATTCTCAATATTCCATACTCGATGGTCAAGCCTCTATCCCTCGATTGGTAGACAAAGCCATCAAGGATGGAATGCGTGGTATGGCGTTGACCGATCATGGTAGCATGATGGGCATCAAAGACTTTTTCAACTATACCAATAAAGTATGCGGCAAGGCGCGCAAGGAGGTGAAAGGGGCTCAAACCAGACTGGTTGCTCTTCACGAAGGTGCAGCTCCTGATGAAGGGAAGAGCAAGGAAGAATGCATCGCAGAGTGCGAGGCCATTATTGCTAAGAACAAAACCGCTGCAGAATTTAAGCCCATTTTTGGTTGTGAAATGTACGTAGCGCGTCGCAAGAAAGAGCTAAAAGAAACCAAAGAGGATCGTAGTGGTTGGCACCTCGTGGTCTTGGCAAAAAATGAAGTGGGCTATCATAACCTCATCAAACTGGTAAGTCGCTCATGGGTCGATGGCTTTTACATGCGTCCTCGCACAGACAAGGAAGACTTGGAGCGTTTCAGCGAAGGGCTCATTGTTAGCTCCGCTTGTTTGGGAGGAGAAATTCCCCGTAAGGTGCTCGACGGCAATATGGAAGCTGCTGAGGAGGCAGTGTTATGGTTTAAGCGTGTATTTGGCGAAGACTACTATCTTGAGCTCCAACGCCACAAAGTAACCGATCCCGCTGTACGAGCTAATCGTGGCACCTATCCTCTCCAAGAGAAGAGCAATGCTGCGCTTATAGAATTGGGGCGCAAACATAATGTAAAAATCATTGCCACCAACGATTCTCACTTTGTGGACGAAGAGAATGGCGAGTCGCACGACCGTCTTATTTGTCTTTCCACGGGGCGTTTTTTGAGCGATGAGAGCCGTATGCTCTATACCAAGCAAGAATGGTTCAAGACGCAAGCCGAAATGAACGAGGTGTTTGCCGACCTTCCTGAAGCCTTGCTCAATACCCAAGAGATTGTAGACAAAGTAGAGCTATACAGCATCGACCACGGCCCCATCATGCCTAACTTCGAAATTCCTGAAGATTTTGGTACAGAAGAGGAATACCGTGCTCGATTTACGGAAGAGGACCTTTACAATGAGTTTACACAAGATGAGAACGGCAACGTAGTCCTTTCGCGCGAAGAAGGAGAGGATAAAATCAAGAAACTTGGTGGCTACGACAAACTTTATCGCATCAAGCTCGAAGCCGATTATTTGGCAAAAATAGCTTACGAAGGTGCCTATAAGCGTTATGGGCAACCACTGGACGAGGAAACAGACGAACGCATCAAGTTTGAACTGCACATCATGAAGACCATGGGTTTCCCAGGGTACTTCCTCATCGTGCAAGACTACATCAAAGTTGCCCGGGAAGAACTCGGAGTTCTCGTAGGGCCCGGTCGTGGATCGGCGGCGGGTAGTGCTGTAGCCTACTGTTTGCGCATCACCGATATCGACCCCATTAAGTACGATTTGCTATTTGAGCGTTTCCTCAATCCTGATCGTATTTCCCTACCCGATATTGACGTCGATTTCGACGATGACGGGCGTGGACGTGTGCTTAATTGGGTGACGGAAAAATATGGAGCCGAGAAGGTAGCTCACATCATTACTTATGGCACCATGGCTACAAAATCGGCCATTAAGGATGTTGCGCGCGTACAGCAACTTCCGCTCTACGAGAGCAATCGCTTGTGTAAACTCATTCCCGATAAGCTGCCCGAAGGCCCCGATGGCAAATCGCCTAAGATGAACTTGCCCAATGCCATCGCCGCTATTCCAGAGTTGCGTGAAGCAGAGGCTTCGCCAGACCCATTGCTACGGGATACCATCCGTTATGCCAAAATGCTCGAAGGCAATGTGCGCAATACGGGTGTGCATGCTTGTGGTATTATCATTTGTCGCGACCCTATCAGCGATTGGGTTCCCGTTTCGACAGCCGACGACAAAGAAACGGGGGAGAAAGTCATTTGTACACAGTATGAAGGAAGCGTCATAGAGGAAACGGGACTTATCAAGATGGACTTTCTCGGCTTGAAGACGCTCTCTATCCTGCGTGAAGCTGTCGAAAATGTCCGTTATTCGTTGGGAATCAAACTCGACGTGGATTGTTTCGACATCAATGACCCCGCGACTTACCAGCTCTACTCGGATGGACGTACAGTAGGTACTTTCCAATTTGAATCGCCAGGTATGCAAAAATACTTGCGCGAACTCATGCCTACGACTTTTGAGGATCTCATTGCGATGAATGCCCTTTATCGCCCTGGTCCTATGGCTTATATCCCCGACTTTATCGATCGTAAGCATGGGCGCAAACCCATCACCTACGACCTGCCATGTATGGAGAAGTATCTCAAAGATACTTATGGTATCACCGTCTATCAAGAGCAAGTGATGTTACTCTCGCGTTTATTAGCCAATTTTACACGCGGTGAGAGCGACAATCTCCGAAAAGCGATGGGTAAGAAGCTCATTGACAAGCTGAATCATATGTATCCCAAGTTTGTCGAAGGAGGAATAAGCAACGGTCACGACCCTAAAATTCTTGAAAAAATTTGGACCGACTGGAAAGCTTTTGCTTCTTATGCTTTCAACAAGAGTCACGCAACCTGCTATTCATGGGTGGCTTACCAAACCGCCTATCTGAAAGCCAATTTCCCTGCTCAATATATGGCCGCGGTCATGAGCCGTTCACTAAGTAATATCGCCGATATCACGAAATTCTTAGACGAATGCAAATCGATGGGACTTACTTGTTTAGGGCCTGACGTCAACGAAAGTTATCACAAGTTTTCGGTCAATCATCTTAGCATTATACGTTTTGGATTGGGAGGTATCAAGGGAGTGGGCGAAAATGCCGTACAGGCCATCATCGACGAACGTAAACGAGGAGGCTTGTTCTCTTCTATCTATGATTTCTTTGAGCGTGTAAATCTCAACATTTGCAATCGCAAAAATCTCGAATGCTTAGCTTTGGCTGGAGCTTTCGATGGTTTTGGCGAAGCTACTCGCGAGCAATTCTTTGCTCCCAACGATCAAGGCTATACCTTTATCGAAACACTGCTACAATATGGGCAACGAATGCAGCAAGAAAGTGCCGAAAGTGCCAATTCTCTATTTGGCGACATCGAAGCCGTCGAAGTGAGCAAGCCTAAACCTGTAGCAGTTTACAACAAATGGAGCGACTTAGAAAAACTCAATAAAGAGCGCGATCTCATTGGTATTTACATCAGCGGACACCCACTGGACGAATATGCCATTGTTGTCAATCATCTCTGTTCACTGCGTATGCCCGATATCTCTGATCTTACTCCACATCTTAACCAAGACATCACTTTTGGAGGTATCGTGACCAACTCTGAAGAGCGTATTTCTCGTCGAGGAAGTGCTTTTGGCCGCGTACGCATCGAGGATTATGCAGGTGGAGGAGAGTTTGCTATTTTTGGCGATGAATGGGCTCAATTCAAAGGCTACTTCTCGGTGGGCAACTCTGTGTTCGTTCGTGCGAAAGTCTCTCCGCGTCGTTGGGGAGAAGGAGAGCCCGATCTTCACCTCACCGAAGTCTGCTGGCTCTCGGATATTAAAGACCAAAAGATACAAAGCTTGACGATACAAGCAGACCTCTCGGCTTTTGATGCCTCTTTGGTAGCCGAAATTGTCGATATGGTAAGCAATACGCAAGGGGATAGTGCTTTACATTTCCACATTCACGACCCCGAAAGTTCCAGTACTGTAACGCTCAGTAGTCAGCAATCACGCGTAAATGTGACCAACGAACTCATACGTTATATAGAGGCTCATCCTGCGCTGAGCTACAAAATCAACTGATGCCGCGATGAAACTTTCTATCCTCGTCTGCACGTTCAACGACCGCATTCGTAACGTACTCGACCTGCTCCTCCCTCCGAGCGAGCAGGTCGAGTATGTCGTGTCGTTCCAGTACACCGACGAAATGTTTCTCGCCATGATTCCTACTGCGCTTAAGGAACGAGAAGATGTGAAGCTCGTGCCTCATTTTGGGAGCGGACTGTCGGCCAATCGCAACCATGCTCTACGGCATTGCACTACAGAATACGCGCTCTTGGCAGACGATGATGTGCGTTATACTCCCGAAAGCCTATCGAAAGTTATTGCAAGTTTTGAGGAACACCCTGAAGTGGATATCCTCCTCTTCCAAGCTATGCTGCACAATGGAGAAAAACTCAAACGCTACCCAACTCACGAATACGACTATTCCCAGCGTCCAAGAGGCAGCTATGTGAGTAGTGTGGAGATAGCCCTACGCACCGATGCTCCTTATCCCGCTTTCGATACTCGGTTTGGCCTAGGGTCAGCTTATCTCTCTTGTGGCGAAGAAGAAGTTTGGCTACATCAAGCCTGGCGACAAGGTGCTCGTATCCGTTATCTTCCCTATCCGCTGTGTAGCATTCCTGTGGGAGAAACCACAGGGCGGCGTTTTCTTAGTGATGTCCGTGTGCGTCGTTCTAAAGGGGCTACTCTCTATATGATGCATGGAATGCTCGGTAGTCTATTGCGTATCAGCAAGGCAGCTGTGTTGCTTCCTTCTTCTACTCCTCGCTGGCAGTGCTGGCGCGATATGCTGGATGGCATACTCTACATTTATCGCCATCCTCTCAACGAAGGAGCGGCTCAGCCTATTCCTATTGATTTCCAACCCATAGAAGATTGGAAGCATCCTTTATCACCGTCTTGAACAGCTTCTCTGCTTCTCTTTTTTCCTCTTCATTTCCTTTTCGGGCGATTTTTCATTTCTCCAAGCAACTTCTTTCAATTTTAGGCTGGCTTCTTCGTCGAAGTCAGTCTATTTTTTGTCCAAAAATCTCGTGGTCGCTTGTTTCAATTCATGATATTATGTTAAAAAGGTGGGGAAGGGTGCATTTTTTTTCTGAGATATTTGGAACATATTCAGAAGTCGTTTACTTTTGCAGTGTACCACAAAACTATTACACCGATTTCAGAACTACAAATTCCCATTTCTACCCCTATGCTTCATATTCAAAATCTCAATTTTCGCTATCACGCAGGACGCCCTCCCGTGTTCGACAATTTTTCCTTAGAACTTCGCGAAGGCAACATCATTGGGCTGCTCGGCAAGAATGGTACGGGAAAATCGACCCTCTTGTATCTCATCGCGGGTTTGCTGACTCCTCAATCGGGAACAGTGCTCGTGGCAGGCCATGAAGCCCGAAAGCGCGTGCCCGAAGCCTTGCAAGAAATATTCATCGTCCCCGAAGAGTTTGAACTCCCCGATATGAGTATTGAGAGCTACGTATCGCTCAATCGCGACTTCTACCCCAAATTCTCTGACGAGGTATTACATCAGTGCCTACAAGACTTCGAGTTGCCTCTTGACCTTCATTTAGGACGTCTCTCTATGGGACAAAAGAAAAAAGCCTTTATGAGTTTCGCCATCGCTACAGGTACTCGTTTATTGCTCATGGACGAGCCTACTAATGGTTTGGACATTCCTTCGAAAGCACAATTTCGTCGTGTGCTTGCCCAGCAGATGAGCGAAGAGCGCACCATCATCGTTTCGACACACCAAGTGCACGATGTCGAAACCCTCATTGATCGCGTCATTATGCTCGAAGGGCAAAAGCTCCTTGTCAACGAGAGTACGGCACGCCTTACCGAACTGCTCTCTTTCGGCTATCGCACGCCTGGCTCCGATGTGAGCGATGCGCTCTATGCAGAGCCGACGATAGCAGGTACAGCAGTCATCACTCGTGGCAGTGGGCTGCAAGATACTCCTCTCAATCTCGAGTTACTCTTCAACGCACTCGCTACTCGCCCCACCCTGCTTCAAGAAATTCAATCTAAGGTTTAATCCTCCCCTATTATGACACTTCCCGCTTTCTCCTGCCGCCGTTTTACTCTCTTGTTGCGCCGCGAACTTTACGAACATAAAAAGGAACATCGCAACACGGCCTTAGCCTTTTTCCTGTCTTTCATCTTTTTCATAGTCCTTGCTTTGCTCTTCAATCGTGAGGAGGTCGATGGCTTTTACATCGTCGATGAAGATAGGGCGGCTGAGATGGCCAGTTATTTCTCCTTGTTCACCATCTCTTTGGGAATATTGGTTAAGCTCAGCAGCATCTTTGTCAATATGAATAGCAAGCAATCTCGCATCAATTTCCTCATGGTGCCTGCTTCTAATTTTGAGAAATATCTTGTTCGCTTGGTTCAAGTAAGTTTATTGCCTTGTCTACTTATGTGCCTGGTGCTTCCGCTTGCCGATGTGGTCATGGCACTACTTTCTTACGTTCTCCGCTTCGACTACGTCTTCTTTAGCAACCAAGTTTTCCTGCATATTTACGATTTCTTCCGAGGTGTCTTTGAAGCGAGTAGCACATGGACCTTTATCTACGTCCATCCGATTTATCTCTTGCTCATTCTTGTGCTGAATCTTCTCAGTTTGGGTACTTTCTACATTTTGGGAGGCACGCTATTTCGTCGTTTTCCCTTTGTGCTCACCTCCGCTACACTATTTGCCCTTACCGTTGTGCTTTCTCTCCTCTTTGGCTTTGGTTTAGTTTCTACTTTATCGTTCTTTGGGATAAAAATCGAAAACTATGACGAGAGTACGACTCCCGAACTCTATATTTATATGCTTCATTTCATTTTCTGGTTCCATCTCCTTTGGAACATTGCTGGGATGTGGTGGAGCTATCGCATTTTCAAGCGCGCCAATGCTATCACACCCCGTAGCTTTGGACTCTAAACACTCTCTCCTATGAATTTCCGCGACGGACAACCCATTTATCTTCAAATCGCGGAGCGCCTCATGGACGAAATTTTGGCAGGGCAATATCCCGCCAACGAACGCATACCTGGTGTGCGCGACTATAGCGCCCTGCTTCAGGTGAATATCAACACCACCGTCAAGGCCTATGACAGCCTGACACAGCGCGACATCATTTACAATCGCCGTGGATTGGGCTTCTTCGTGTCGCCCGATGCCCTGCGAATTATTCGCGACACACGAAAACAAGAATTTCTCCACCATCAGCTCCCCGATTTAGCTCGCGCCATGCAACAGCTCGACATTCCTCTCGCCGAGGTGACCCAATCACTGCAGGCGCTTCTTGAAGTTTCTCATTCTTAATTCTCCTTTCCGTTATGAAACGCTTCCTTCCTATATTTTTTCTTCTTTGTGCCATATTTTGCACTCTGACGGGTTGTGATTATTTTGCGCATGTACGTCCCCAGCAAAAAGTAGAAGTACGACCAAAAGTGCAACAGGTTTATACCATTCCTATGCCCAAGCAAATCGTGGATATTGCTGCCGAACGGGGAGTGGAAGTGAAATTTTCCTATGGCACTCAAGCTCAAATCGTAGTTCACACGAACCTCGCCGATAGCACGCTTGTAAGCATTCGTCAAGAAGGAAAGCTCCTCACGTTCTCTCACGAAAAGAGCCTTCATAATTTGGATGGGGTGCACACTTGCATCGAAGTTGTGGGCCCTCAGCAAATCTATCGTTTCACTGCCAGAAGTGGAGCTTACATCAAGTTCGTTCAACCTACCTTCACGACCGACAGTCTTTCTCTCAATGCCTATAGTGGTGGTGAAATAAAGCTACCTGCGGCAGAGGTGCGGAGAACTCTATTCATTAACACCTCCTCGGCAGGCGAAGTTATCTGTGATAGTCTTTCCACTCTTCAAGTTAATATAGAAGCTACTTCGGGTAGTAGCATTAGACTCTATAATTCTCAAATTCTCAAGAACGCACAAGCCGATGCTTCCTCTGGAGCAAACATCTTGTTGGAGGGCATCGCTCCCTCTATCTATTACGAGGCTTCGAGCGGTGCATTTATAAGCGCTAGAGAAATGTATGCCAAACAGGGCTATGCGAAGGCCTCCAGCGGAGCGAACATAGACTGCTCAAACGAACAACACCAAGAAGAGGTGAGTTCGGGAGGAAGCGTAGACAATAAAGAACGTTGATCCTTCATCTAACAGAAAGGGAACATCTACGTCCCACGTAGAAAATCCTACGTGGGAAGAAAAAAATCCTACGTGGGAAGCAGAAATTTCTTCTTCCCACGTAGATTTCCCCACTCCCTTCCCTCTCCTCACAAGTGCCTGCGGCACTACAATTTCTCTCCTCTGCATCATGCTACATCTCGAAAACATACACAAGACCTACCACAACGGGCAACCCCTGCACGTGCTCAAAGGTATAGACCTCGACATCAACGACGGCGACTTTGTGAGCATCATGGGGGCCTCGGGTAGTGGCAAGTCCACCCTCCTCAACATTTTGGGCATCCTCGACAACTATGACGAGGGCAACTACTATTTGGGAGGCCAACTCGTGAAGAACCTGAGCGAAAGCCAGGCTGCCGACTATCGCAACCGAATGATTGGTTTCATTTTCCAGTCGTTCAACCTCATCAGCTACAAGAATGCGCTCGAAAATGTAGCTCTCCCCCTTTACTATCAAGGTGTGAGTCGCAAGCGGCGCAATGCCATGGCCATGGAACAACTCGAGCGCCTCGGCCTGGCCGAATGGGCGCACCACCTGCCCAACGAGCTCTCGGGCGGACAAAAACAGCGCGTGGCCATAGCGCGCAGCATCATCACCAATCCTCAGATTCTCCTGGCCGACGAACCCACGGGAGCACTCGACTCCAAAACTTCGGGAGAGGTGATGCAGTTGCTCACCGACCTCAATGCCGAAGGGCGCACTGTGATTATTGTGACGCACGAAAGCGGTGTGGCCTATCGCACCCGCCGCATAGTGCACATCAAGGACGGGCTCATAGGACGCATCGAGGACAACGATCCTACACTGACCAAACCCTTTGGCGAACTGATGAAATAGCCCTCGTTCCTTTCTTGCAGCACTCATCTTCGCCCATTCTTGCAAGGACTTAGGGCATTCATTCTCGACACATTTTTCTCTTTATGTTTCAAGAAATCTTTTCCCACCTATGGGAAAACAAACTACGCACAGCCCTCACGGGACTTAGCGTTTCTGTGGGCATATTCCTGCTCATCGTGCTGCTCGGTGCGGGCAATGGACTCATTCATGCCTTCGAGAGCAACATGGGACAGTTTGCCACCGATGTCGTTTCGGTGTGGCCGGGCTATATGAGCCAAGCTTACGATGGTCTGCCTGAAGGGCGTGGCGTAACGCTCGACAAACGCGATCTCGCGAGTACTTCGGCGGCTTTTCCTCAACGTGTAAAAGGAGCAGTGGCGAAAAACTCTCTCAACTCGACCCTCAATCTTCATTACAAAGATCAGCGTACCACGCTTTGGCTTTCGGGAGTTTATCCTGAAGAATTGTACATTTCACGACCTCAAATCCTCGCAGGGCGTTTCATCAACGATATCGATCTGCGCGAAAGCCGAAAGAGTCTTGTCATTACCGAAAAAATGGCTCAGACTATCTTTGGTTCGTCGATGGCAGCTTTGAACAAAGAGGTACGTCTCGATTCGGTGGTCTATCGCATCGTAGGGGTGAAGAGCAATCAAGGAGACTTTGGAACGCCCACTTGCTACACCGCCTTTAGCACCCTCAATACGATTTACAACAAAGGGTTGAACATCGAAGAGATGAAAATCTTGACACGTGGTATCGAGCAAACAGAAGCCGCCGAAGCCTTTGAGAGCGATTTGCGTCGAAGTGTGGCCCGTCGTCACCGTTTTGCTCCGACCGATGAAAAAGCCCTTTGGATAGACAATGCTGCCGAGGGAGCTAAAGAGCGCGACATGGCCATGAGCATCCTGCGCCAAGCGCTTTGGTTCATTGGACTGCTCACATTGCTCAGTGGCGTTGTGAGCATCAGCAACATTATGCTCATCACCGTCAAGGAGCGCACACACGAATTTGGCATTCGCAAGGCTCTTGGTGCTCGCCCTTGGAGCATTTTACGCAGCGTCTTGGCCGAAAGCATTATCATCACCCTCCTCTCGGGCTATGTGGGACTCGTAGCCGGCATAGCCGCAACGGAATGGATGAGCAAAGTGAGTGGCGAACAGGTTATGGAAATTGCCAACCAACGATTTTACACCTTTCTCAACCCCACTGTTGACTTAGGCATCGCACTTACGGCTCTTGTTGTACTCATCGTAGCAGGCTTAATTGCAGGCTTCTTTCCCGCTCGCAAGGCTGTAAAGGTGAAACCCATTGAAGCCCTCAACGCTCGATGAGAAACAGCAGAAGACTCTGCATTTATCTTCACATCAGACTATGTTTATGTTTGACTTAGACAAATGGGGCGAAATTTTTCAAGCCCTCACCCGCAACAAGGCGCGTTCTCTACTCACTGCCTTTGGCATCTTTTGGGGCACCTTTATGCTTGTGCTCCTCATGGGAGGCTCCAAGGGATTAAAGGCTATGATGCAAAGCAATTTTGATGGCTTTGCTCAAAACTCCTATATGGCCTACCCCGAACTCACCACCAAGGCTTATGGCGGCTTTCAAGTGGGGCGGCAATGGAATTTCGAGAAAAAAGATTTGAAGCTCCTGCGTCGCCATCTGCCCGAGGCCGATGTCATCACTCCCCTCCACATGCAATGGGGACAAAATACAGAATTTCGCGATCGCAAGATGTCGTGTACCATCAAAGGAGTTGCTCCCGAATATGCCGATATTGAAAACCCAAAACTCTCTCAGGGACGCTACATCCAAGACATAGACCTTCAAAATCACCGTAAGGTATGTGTTATTGGCAAACGCGTGGCCAAAGAACTTTTTCCCAACGGCGAAAATCCATTAGGCAAGTTTATTAAAATAGCCAACGTTTACTACCAAGTTCTGGGCGTTTCGCAACTCGACAACAAAATTGGCATTGGCGGTGGCACCTCAAAAGCCATCTACATTCCGCTCACGACCTTTCAGCGCATCAACAACACGGGCGACGACATCGGTTCCATTGCCATCACGATGCGACCTGGAAGTAGCGTGAACGCAGTACAGCCCATTATAGAACGACTCCTCAAAAAGACGCATCGTGTACATCCTGACGACGAACAAGCACTGATGAGTTTCAACATGGAGGCCATGTTCCAAATGGTACAATCGCTCTTCGATGGCATCAACATTTTGGTGTGGCTCATAGGCATCGGTACGCTCATTTCAGGCAGCATCGGTGTGAGCAATATCATGATGGTGGTGGTCAAGGAGCGCACCACCGAAATCGGTATTCGTCGTGCTATTGGGGCTCATCCCAGCCACATTCTCTCGCAAATCCTTTCGGAAAGCGCAGTTATCACGATTATGGCGGGACTTTCAGGTATCTTTTTTGCCGTGCTTGTCTTGGCAGGCATCGAGTTTCTCGTTGCCACGGGCATGGCTGATCTCGAGACACCGAACTTTCAAATTAGTTTCTCCTTAGCCATCGCCTCAGCCTTTGCACTTTCGCTTTTGGGAACGGCGGCAGGCATCGCTCCTGCACTACGTGCTCTCTCGATTAAACCTATCGATGCCATTCGCGACGAATAGTGTTTGCCTTGCATCGGTTTTCTCCTCTCTCATTACGTATCCAACTTTATCCCCCTATTCTCTATGAAACGCTTTCTTCGCATCTTTGGCATCGGACTCATTGCCGCAGCCTTCATTGGCACTTTCTTCTTTCTTTATCAAAAGTCGCGCCCGAAAGAAGTCGTCTACGAAATTTTCACAGCAAAGATCGACACCATCGAACGTAGCACCGTGGTGACTGGAGCGATTGAACCTCGCAACGAAGTGGAAATTAAACCTCAAATTTCAGGCATCATTGCCGAGCTCTATAAAGAAGCCGGACAAATGGTGAGCAAAGGTGAGATTATAGCCAAAGTGCGCGTTATCCCCGATATGGGACAACTCAATGCTGCCGAGAGTCGTGTGCGCATCGCACAAATGAACTTGAAGCAAGCCGAAGCCGACTATGCTCGCGTAGCAAAACTCCGTGCCGATCAACTCGTGAGTCAAGAAGAACTGGAAAAGAGCAGCTTGAATTTACGTCAGCAACGTGAAGAATTAGCCTCGGCCAGCGATGCTTTACAAATTGCTCGCGATGGCGTGAGTGCCTCGACCGCTGCCTATTCTACCACGCTGATTCGTTCCACCATCGATGGGCTCATTCTCGACATCCCTGTCAAAGTGGGCAACTCCGTCATTATGAGCAACTCCTTCAACGATGGTACAACCATAGCCACTGTGGCTAATATGGGCGACTTGATATTCAAAGGAAGCATTGATGAAACTGAAGTGGCGCGTCTTGTTAAGGGAATGCCCATGAACATCACGGTGGGGGCGTTGCCCAACGAAAAGCTCTCTGCTCAGCTCGAATTTATCGCTCCTAAAACAACCACTGATGCCACCGGCAACCAATTTGAAATCAAAGGGGCACTCGTCACTCCCTCGGGCTTAACGATTCGCTCAGGTTATAGCGCCAATGCCGAAATCGTGCTCGAATCGCTCCGAGATGTGCTTTCTGTTCCTGAAGCAGCAGTGGAGTTTGACGGCGACAGTACTTTCGTGCACATCCTTACTAGCGCCAAAGATACTAAACCTCAAACTTTCGAACGTCGTTCGGTCGTAACGGGCATTTCCGATGGGGTGAACATTGAAATTAAACGAGGTTTGAAGCAAGGAGAGCAAGTGCGTGGCAATGCTCTCAATGCTGAAAATAAGGACTCCAAATAACAGCGCAATATGAAACGCATCATTCTCAGTTTCTCTCTATTGTGTGCACTGACAAGTAGTGCTCAAGACTGCTTTACTCTGCGCCAATGCATCGAGCGAGCCACCTCGCGCAACATCTCTATTAGACAAAGCGACTTGTCGCGCCAACAATCGGCCATAGCCCTCAATTCGGCTCGCAATGCTCGTCTGCCTGAACTCTCGGCATCGGCCAGCGAAAATCTTAGTTTCGGTCGAGGACTTACGGCCAACAATACTTATGTGCAACGCACCACCTCCTCGACTTCTTTCCACCTTGGGGCGAGCATTCCTCTCTATCTCGGTGGGCGCATAGGATTGGAAAAACAACGTGCCAGTTTGAATCTCGCAGCCGCAACGGCCGATGTCGATGTGCTGCGCGAGAATCTATCGCTCCAAGTGGCTCGACTCTATCTTCAATGTTTGTACAATGCCGACATGACCGAGCAGAGCCGTGCCAACTTGGCCGAAGCTCAAAAGCAGGAGCAACGCGTGGCGCAACGCATAGCAGCAGGCAAAACTCCCGAAATCGATTTGGCCGAAGCACAATCGCGTGTGGCCCAAGACCAGCTCGCCCTGACGCAGGCCGAAAACGCTCACAAACTCTCGCTACTCGACCTCTCTCAACTGCTTGAAATGAGCTCTCCCGACAGCCTACAAATCGTGCGTCCCGGCGACGAGCAACTTCCTAACATCGTGGGCAATCCTGAAGAAATTTACCTCCTCGCTTTGAGCGAACGTCCCGCTCTGCGTGCAGCCGATTTGCGCATACAAGCAGCAGAAAAGAGCATCGCCATAGCTCGCACCGGTATGCGCCCTCAAGTATCGGCTTCGGCGGGATTAGGAACGAGTTATTACAGCACCTCGGGCATCAAAAATAGTGCTTTGGGCACACAAATCAAAGATAACTTTGGACAACAGATTGGGGTTTCCGTAAGCATTCCTCTATTTGACCGTTACGCGACGCGCAACAACGTGAGTACGGCACGCTTAGAATGTCTCAATCAGCAGTTGGCACTCGAAGAGCAGCGCAAACGACTGTACAAGGACATCCAAGATGCCTACTACAATGCCTTGGCAGCACAACAAAAACACGAAGCCTCCCAAGCTGCAGAAATAGCTGCGACCACTGCTCTTCGGGCCGTTGAGAAGAAATACGAAACAGGGCGCGCTACTGCCACCGAATATGACGAAGCACGTTTGCGACACTTTACTGCTACGAGCAATCGCATAGCAGCTCGTTACGAATTGCTATTTCGTGCCAAGATTCTCGACTTTTATCGCGGAGAGGCTTTGCAGTAAACCCTAATCTTCAAGAGGTTTTCTATAGAATCACCTCTTTTTCTCCTCCCGATGAGTTTTGAGGTTCAAAGAAGCGTTATTTTAAGAAAAAGCAAGCGTCCAATCCGGCTACTTCTTAACAGAAAGGTAGCTTGATTGGACGCTTGTTCAATAGCTTGCTCGATGGAAGAGCGAGAGAACTTGCAGCTTAAAGATGGAGCATGGCTAAGAACTCTTTTTCTTCGACAAGATGTATTCCCAATTTTGAGGCTTTTTCCAATTTTGAAGGCCCCATGTTTTCTCCAGCCAATATAAAGCTTGTTTTCTTAGAGATAGAGGAAACGTTTTTCCCTCCATGCTGCTCAATCATCGTTTTGTACTCCTCCCGCGAATGCTGGGTGAACGTCCCACTAATCACGATGCTTAGACCGCTCAATGCTGTTCCCAATTGCTCTTGTTCGGGCATTGACATTTGTAGACCAAACTCTGTGAGCTGGTCGACTAAATTCCGATTTTCTTCTCGTGCGAAATAGTCCAGGACACTCTGAGCGATAATCTGCCCTACTCCCTCCACGGCAAGTAGCTCTTCAAGTTTTGCTGAGCGGAGCTGTTCCATGGTGCGAAAGTGAGTGGCTAAGTTTTTGGCTGCGACCTTTCCAACGAATCGTATTCCGAGAGCAAAGAGTACTCGTTCGAAGGGAACCGTTTTGCTTGCAGCAATCGAATCAAGTACCTTTTGAGTGGCTCGCTGTGTAACCAACATAGTGGTAACATCGTTGGAGCTTTCGCCAAATAAACTCGACGGTGCAAATGCTCCACGAGTGAGCCACCAAGCGCCGTCCCATTCGGTAAGTTGCAGACGATAAAGGTCGGTACAATTTCTCAACAAGCCTTGTGCAAAATACTTATCGACTACTTCCGTCCCCAAGCTTTGTATATTCATTGCTTCTCGTCCCACAAAGTGTTCTATACGCCCTTTTAGTTGAGGTGGACAAGCCGCTTCGTTCGGACAATAGTGAGCAGCCTCTCCCTCATAGCGTATCAGTGTGGCGCCACATTCAGGACATGTCTTAACAAATTCAACACGAGGGCCCAAGTTTTCATCGCGAGCACTTTCTTCCACTCCAACTATTTGAGGAATGATTTCTCCCGCTTTCTCGACATAAACCTGATCGCCAAGGTGTAAATCCATTTGGCAAATGATGTCCTCGTTGTGCAAGGAAGCACGCCGCACCGTCGTTCCGGCTAGCAATACAGGCTCCATATTGGCTACGGGGGTTACAGCCCCCGTTCTTCCCACTTGAAAAGTAACTTCATTGAGGCGCGTCAAAGCTCGCTCGGCGGCAAATTTATAGGCAATGGCCCAGCGGGGAGATTTGGCCGTATAGCCTAAGATTTCTTGCTGACGACGACTATTCACTTTGAGCACCACGCCATCTGTGGCCACGGGGAGAGCATGGCGTGCTTCGTCCCAATGGGCTAGGAAAGCAAAAATGGCTTCGAGATTGTTGCATAGATGCGTGGCTGTGCTCACCTTAAACCCCCATCGAGAAGCCGCCTGCAAACATTCGTAGTGGCCGTCGCTGGGCAATGCATCGGTAAGAAGGTAATAAAGATAGGCATCCAAACCTCGTTGGGCAACGATACGACTATCCTTATTCTTGAGCGTTCCCGAAGCTGCGTTACGTGGATTGGCCAATAGAGCCTCCTCGCGTTCGGCACGCTCCGCATTGAGGCGATCGAATGAGGCCCAAGGCATTAAGATTTCGCCGCGTATTTCAAACCGTTCGGGATAACCACTTCCCTCATTGAGGGCAAGAGGGATACTGGCAATGGTACGTACATTGGCCGTTACATCGTCGCCACGCACTCCATCACCACGCGTCAAAGCACGCACCAATTTTCCTCCTTCATAAAGCAAGGAAATGCTGAGTCCGTCGAATTTCAGTTCCGTGACAACTTCAAAAGGTTCACCTCCCAATGCACTCTTCACACGTTCGTACCATTCGCTCACTTCTGAACGATTGTAGGTGTTGCTCAGAGAAAGCATAGGATGCTCGTGAAGCACCTGCTCAAACTCGTTGTTCAAGTCGCTTCCCACACGCTGAGTAGGGCTATTCGGATCAAAGCATTCGGGGTGTTCGGCTTCTAATGTTTGTAGCTCGACCAACAATTCGTCAAATTCACGATCGCTTACTTCTGGTTGATTGAGCACGTAATACAGATAGTTATAGCGATGAAGCTGGCGGCGCAGTGTTTCTATGCGATGGGATATTGCAGTCATAAGATAGGGTTTGTGCTTGCAAAAATACGATTTGTCGGCGATTTTCGCTAACTTCGCAAGCGATAACTCAATTCGCCAGGCAGCTTTATTCTTCCTGACGTTTTTTAGCTTCTTCCCTTCAAGTATGCGCATAGACATTATTACCGTCGTTCCCGAAATGCTCGATGGTTTTCTGAATACTTCAATTTTGGCCCGTGCTCAAGCCAAAGGCCAAGTTGAAATACACGTACACAATCTCAGAGACTACACAAAAGACAAGCATCGTCGTGTAGACGACTATCCCTACGGAGGTTTCGCTGGGATGGTCATGCAGTGTCAGCCTATAGACGATTGCATTGCTGCCTTGAAAGCCGAGCGCGACTACGACGAGATTATTTTTACAACCCCCGATGGGCAACAGTTTGACCAACCCATGGCCAACGAACTTTCGCTCAAGGGCAATCTCATCATTTTGTGCGGCCACTACAAAGGAATAGACTATCGCATACGTGAACATCTTATCACCAAAGAGGTTTCTATCGGCGATTTTGTTCTGACCGGAGGCGAACTCGCGGCAGCAGTGATGACCGATGCCATAGTTCGTATCATTCCTGGCGTCATTGGCGATGAGCAAAGCGCCTTGTCCGATTCGTTTCAAGACAACCTCCTCGCCGCACCCGTCTATACGCGTCCAGCCGACTACAAAGGTTGGCGAGTGCCCGATGTGCTACTTTCGGGACACGATGCCAAAATACATGAATGGGAAATGGCACAAGCCTTGGAACGCACACAACGCTTGCGCCCTGACCTTCTTGAAAAATAATTCAGCAAGTGCTCCGAGAATCTTGTAGGAGAGTTTAGCCGAAATTCCTCTTCCCACGTAGGATTTTCTACTTCCCACATAAAAGAGTCGTCGCTCTACCCTCTTTCGACGTTCCGTGCAGAAAAGTTGAGAGAAAAGGCTCGGACTTTTATTGCTTGCTCCATCTCCTTATTACCCCATCACACTATGATTGACTTCAAAGCCCTTGCCGCTCAGTACAAACACGAATTACTGGGCCGCGTTATGCCTTTTTGGATGAACCATTCCATCGACCACCAATATGGTGGCTTCTTGCACTGTTTGGAGCGCGATGGAGAGGTGTTCGACACAGATAAATTTGTTTGGATGCAAGGGCGCGAAGTATGGATGCTCTCCAAACTCTACAACACTGTTCCCACGACCGAAGTCGACGAGGCCACACGAAATGCCTGGCTCGAAGCCGCAGTGCAAGGAGCCGAATTTTTGAAAGCGAAAGCTCACGATGGGCAATTGAATTTCTATTTTTCGCTCGACCGCGAAGGACATCCCTTGGTCGAACCCTACAACATCTTTTCCTATACCTTTGCCACCATTGCCTTTGGACAGCTAACCTTGGCCACAGGCAATGAGGAGTATGCCCAATTGGCACGCCGCATCTTCGATATCGTCCTCTCCAAGGTCGATAACCCCAAAGGGCGCTGGAACAAGGCCTCGAGCGGAGCACGTGCCATGAAAGGATTTGCACTGCCTATGATTCTTTGCAATGTGGCACTCGAAATAGAGCATTTGCTGAGCGAAGATTTCCTCATGCAAACTATCGAGACTTGCATTCATGAAGTCATGGAGGTGTTTTATCGCCCAGAGTTGGGACTGATTGTCGAGAACCTGAGCCACGACAACCAGCTTGTGGATAGTATGGATGGACGTCTGCTCAATCCTGGACACGCCATAGAAGCCATGTGGTTTGTCATGGATTTAGGCAAGCGACTGAACCGCCCTGAACTCATCGAACGTGCTTGCCAAATAGCTATTGCCGAAGCCAAATATGGGTGGGATAAGGAACATGGAGGAATTTTTTACTTCATGGACCGATTGGGACGTCCTCTACAACAGCTTGAGTGGGATCAAAAGTTGTGGTGGGTGCACATTGAAACCCTTATCACCATGCTCAAGGGCTATCAGCTTACGGGCAATGAGGAGTGTTTGCGCTGGTTTGAGCGTGTACACGAATATGTCTGGTCTCACTTTGTCGATCCCGAACATGGGGAATGGTTTGGATATTTAAATCGTCGGGGCGAAGTACTCCTCACACTCAAAGGTGGCAAGTGGAAAGGTTGTTTTCACGTTCCTCGTGGTTTGCTGCAATGTTGGCAAATGCTCGAAGAGATTGCCGAGCGTAAATGAACTAACTTTTCATTTCTCTTTCAGCACCACAAATTCCCGCAATTTGCGATAAAAGTCAAAAATAAAAACCGCCACACTCCAGAGAGTGTGGCGGTTTTATATTTGAGAAAATGTGCTAGAAATTAGCCGTTAACCTTCTTCATGTGAGCGATGAGTTCGAGCACCTTGTTAGAGTAGCCAATCTCGTTGTCGTACCAAGAAACAACCTTAACGAAGGTGTCGGTGAGAGAGATACCAGCCTTAGCGTCGAAAATAGAAGTGCGAGCATCGCCGAGGAAGTCAGAAGATACAACATCGTCCTCAGTGTAGCCAAGTACACCAGCGAGTTCACCTTCAGAAGCAGCCTTCATAGCAGCGCAAATCTCAGCGTAAGTAGCAGGCTTAGCGAGGTTTACAGTGAGGTCTACTACAGAAACGTCGAGAGTGGGAACACGGAAAGCCATACCAGTGAGCTTACCATTGAGCTCGGGGATAACCTTACCTACAGCCTTAGCAGCACCAGTCGAAGAGGGGATGATGTTGCCAGCTGCAGCACGACCACCACGCCAGTCCTTAACAGAAGGACCGTCTACAGTCTTCTGAGTAGCAGTAGTAGCGTGAACCGTAGTCATAAGACCATCCTTGATACCCCACTTGTCGTTAAGAACCTTAGCGATGGGAGCCAAGCAGTTGGTGGTGCAAGAAGCGTTAGAAACGAACTTCGTACCCTTTTCGTACTTGTCGAAGTTCACACCGCAAACGAACATAGGAGTAGCATCCTTAGAAGGAGCAGACATCACTACATACTTTGCACCTGCGTCGATGTGGCCTTGAGCCTTGTCAGCAGAAAGGAAGAGACCAGTAGACTCAACTACGTATTCAGCCTCAACTTCGTTCCACTTCAGGTCGGCAGGATTACGCTCTGCAGTTACGCGAATTTCTTGACCATTCACGATGAGCACATTCTTTTCAGTGCAGAAGCTTACTTCGCCCTTGAACTGACCGTGCATGGTGTCATACTTGAGCATGTATGCGAGATAGTCAACGGGGCAGAGGTCGTTGATACCTACAATCTGGATGTCGCTGCGGTTTTCGATAGCAGCACGGAACACGAAACGGCCGATACGACCGAAACCGTTAATACCTACTTTAATCATGTTGTTGTAGTTGATGAATTATGGTGTTAAAAGAGTTGTCTCTACCGAAGCAAAGAAGCTCGAAAAGAGCCGAAAATGAGAAATTTAAGTGGGAACACCCATTTTTCTTCATTTTGATAGCGCAAAAGTACGAAGAATCTTTTACTTTTGTACCCGATAACCACACAAAAATAGAATTACTATGTCATTTATCTCAGAATTCAAGGCCTTTGCCGTGAAAGGCAATGCCGTAGATATGGCAGTCGGTGTCATCATCGGTGCTGCATTTGGTAAAATTGTTTCTTCGATTGTCGACGATCTCATCATGCCTCCTATCGGATGGATTATAGGCGGTGTAGACTTCAAAGACCTCAAAGTTGAGCTTCCTGCTCTTATTGAGGGGCAAACTGCTGTTTCTATCAATTATGGAAACTTTGTGCAGACTGTCATCGACTTCCTCATCATCGCTTTTTGCGTATTCATGCTCGTGCGCGGTATCAATTCTCTTAAGAAGAAAGAGGCTCCAGCCGAGACTCCTGCTCCCCCTGCTGGCCCCACGCAAGAGGAACTGCTCGCTGAAATTCGCGACTTGCTAAAGAACAACAAGTAAACAACTTGCGCAACTCACGTGTGGCGCGAAGCCTAAACTAGCTTCGCGCCACACACTTTATATATTTCCTTTCCTAACGACGATGCAACAGAAAATCATTATCCTCGATTTCGGCTCACAAACGACTCAGCTCATCGGCCGTCGTGTGCGTGAGATGGACACTTTCTGCGAAATCCTCCCTTACAACAAGTTCCCTCACGACGATCCTTCGGTCATAGGGGTTATTCTATCTGGCTCTCCTTTCTCTGTTTATGATCCAGAGGCCTTTCAGGTAGAGCTGAAAGAAATTCGTGGCCGATTGCCCATTTTGGGTATCTGCTATGGAGCTCAGTTTATGGCTCACACCAATGGTGGAAAGGTTGAGCCTGCTGCTACTCGCGAATACGGACGTGCACAACTTTCTAGCATCGAAATGGAAAATCCACTTTTTCGAGGTTTCACTCCAAACTCTCAAGTATGGATGAGCCACGGAGATACGATTACCGCCATTCCTAACAATTTTCGTTGCATTGCATCGACCGATAAAGTAAAGTACGCTGCTTATCAAGCAGAAGGAGAACAGCTTTGGGGGGTTCAGTTTCATCCAGAAGTCTTTCACTCTCTGCAAGGCACTCAACTTCTTAGAAACTTTGTTATCGACATTTGTGGTTCACGACAAGATTGGAGTGCTGCCTCTTTCGTAGACACAACGGTGGCTGAATTGAAGAGCCAATTAGGCAACGATCGAGTAATTCTTGGCCTCTCGGGAGGAGTAGACTCTTCCGTGGCTGCTGTACTGCTTAATAAAGCCATTGGCGATCGCCTCACCTGCATCTTTGTAGATCACGGTATGCTGCGCAAAGATGAATTTAAGAATGTCATGGAGGACTATAAATGCCTTGGTCTAAACGTGATAGGGGTAGATGCAAGTGACAAGTTCTTTGCCGAATTAGCAGGTGTAGAAGATCCAGAACAAAAACGTAAAATCATTGGAAAGGGATTCATTGATGTATTCGACGCTGAAGCAATGAAAATCACCGATGCCCGTTGGCTTGCACAAGGTACTATTTATCCCGACCGCATCGAAAGTTTAAATATCACAGGAAAAGTCATCAAGAGTCATCATAATGTCGGTGGTTTACCCGAGAAGATGAACTTGCGCATCTGCGAACCTCTTCAATGGCTTTTTAAAGACGAAGTGCGTCGCGTTGGGCGTCAAATGGGGATGCCCGAACATCTCATCAACCGCCATCCCTTCCCTGGCCCAGGTCTGGCGGTGCGTATCCTCGGTGAAATTACACGTGAAAAGGTAGAGGTTCTTCAAAATGCAGACGATATATATATCCGAGGTCTACGTGACTACAAAGTTAAAATGGATGTATCTGAAGCACGTCGTGTACTTGCTGCGGGTGTTCCTACCGATGCTCCTCAAGAGGGTGAAATAGAAGTGTCGCTCTACGATCAGATTTGGCAAGCAGGAGCCATACTTCTTCCTGTGAACAGTGTCGGAGTAATGGGGGATGAACGTACTTACGAAAAGGCTGTAGCTCTGCGTGCAGTAACCTCGACCGATGCTATGACTGCTGATTGGGCTCATCTACCCTATGATTTCATGGCTAAAGTAAGCAATGATATTATCAATCACGTAAGAGGGATCAATCGTGTATGTTATGATATTTCCTCAAAACCACCTGCAACTATCGAATGGGAATAATCCTCCCTACTTCTCATCTCTTTTTAGTTTTATATTGCCCCGTCAAATACTTATTTGACGGGGCAATATTTGAATCATTTTTTATTGTTCATGTAAACAAAAAGGACTGCATCAAAATCAAAGATTTCGATACAGTCCTCGATAGGGATATGATTTAGAATGAGTCCTTATTTTACTTGTAATGTCTGTGGTACCAGCAGCAAACATTACTCGACTCTAATGTACCAAGATTTAGGCTTCAGCTTCTTCTGTAGCTGTTTCCTCAGTAGCACCTTCTTCTGTTACCTCCTCAGTAGCAGCAGCGGCAGCTTCGGCTTCAGCCTTAGCAGCTGCTTCAGCGGCCTTCTTTTCGGCTACCTTTTCGGCAATTTTTGCATTGGTTGCCTTTTCGGCTTCAAGGCGAGCAGCAAGTGTGCTCTTCTTTTCTTCTGCAATCTTACCAACTACGGCAGCAGACTTAGCATCCTTTTGTTGCTTCCAAGCATCAAATTTGCTCTGCGCAGCAGCTTCGTCGAAAGCTCCCTTTTTTACACCGCCGCGGAGGTGCTTCATGAGAAGTACACCTTCTTCTGAAAGAATATTGCGTACAGTGTCGCTGGGCTGAGCACCGCACTCTACCCAATGAAGAGCACGCTCGAAGTTAAGGTCAACTGTTGCAGGATGGGTGTTGGGGTTGTAGGTACCGATTTTTTCAGTAAACTTACCGTCGCGAGGAGCGCGTACGTCAGCGATTACGATGCTGTAAAAAGCGTAGCCCTTGCGGCCATGGCGCTGCAAACGAATACGAGTTGCCATTGTATTAAAATGTGATTTAGTTGGGGACACGTCCCCAGGTGAATAAATAAAAACATACCGCTATCACGTAGCGACGAAGCAAAGGTACGTATTTTTGCTGGAAAGACAACGGTTTTGACTGAGATTTAGGCAAAAAACATCACTTATTTATCGATTTAGTACACGATCACCCAGTATTTTGGCGAAAATCATTTCTAATTGATTTATTTCAACTAATTGTCGCATCAACTCCATGGTACGTTCTTCGTCGGCATGTGTTGCAGGCTGCCGCAATTCAAAAAGAATTTCTTCCTTGTGTACTCCTAGAATAGCATGCTTATAATCGTTAATGAGACGAGGGATAATTTCACTCAATCGTTTCTCATCGGGAAGATACTGACGCTGTTGTAAAGTGGAAAGCTGATACTGATCATTTCCTAATGCGGAAGCAAGATTACTAATCGTCGGATCTGAGTGCCTCATGAAATAGTCGCGTGCATTGAAGTTTTCTTCAGAAGCGTGTTCTGCACATTCCTCTAAAATTCGCTGATGTAACGGTGCTTTCAAAACGATTTCATCTTGATGTAGTTCCGTCTGTACATAAACGGCTAATGGAGGAGAGTCTGGAATGACGCTTTCAGAGTTTGGCTGAGGCGTCTTCCCGACTTTGGGCTCTACTACTTCAATTGGAGCAATGAGTGGACAATGCCCATAGCGAACCACCCATTCCATGAGCTGACGTTCACAGGCTTCCAGTCGACGTAAGGCTGGAGATACAGAGGATAAAGCAGCTATTTCACTCTGCGTAAATGTTGAAGGAGTTGTATGTCCCCTCTCCACTGAAATCGCTGTAGTATCAGTGGTAGACTGTTCGGTTGTTGGGTTGGGCAATCCAGCAGCATGTGTGCTACTATCTGCCGCCTGATGAACACGAGGCGCGCGGCGTTCGGATTGAATACGACGTAATTCTTGAGCCACTTCGCTCACTATCACACTCTCCTCCAGGCCTAACAGCGAAGACAACTCGTGCACATACACTTGCCGCACGATATCGCTGGGGATCACGGCAATGCTGCGTACAATATCACGGATAACCTCCGCACGCTTCATTGGGTCGTCCTTTGCGCTACCCATGAGAAGCTCGGTCTTGAAGCGAATAAAGTCTTGTTGCTCTTTCTCTATATATTGCTGAAAATCGGCAGCTGAATGTTTTTGAGCAAAACTATCTGGGTCTTCTCCCGCAGGCAACAGCAGCACTTTTATATTAAGCCCCTCGGAGAGCAACATATCAATTCCTCTCAACGAGGCATGAATCCCTGCAGCATCGCCATCATAGAGAACTGTGACATTATTTGTAAATCGATGAATAAGACGCACTTGCTCTGCGGTGAGCGAAGTTCCACTCGAGGCGACCACATTCTCCACCCCATTTTGATGCATAGAAATAACATCCAAATAGCCTTCGACCAAGAAACAGCGATCTTGCTTTACAATGGCTTGTTTAGCCTGATAAAGTCCATAAAGTTCGCGCTTCTTCGAGTAAATTTCGGACTCTGGCGAATTGACGTATTTACCTACTTTTTTATTTTCTGTATTCAGGATGCGTCCTCCAAAGGCAACGACTCTTCCGGACACAGAATGCACGGGGAAAATAACACGACCATGGTAGCGATCAAGTAGTCGACCATCGTCCGTGCGGTAACAAAGCCCTGTGCTTTCGAGAAACTTCTCCTCATAACCTTTTCCACGAGCCGTCTGTGCCAAAGCCTCCCGCGCTTCTATAGAATACCCCAACTGGAACTTGCGAATAATATCGTCTCTCAGCCCTCGACGACGAAAATAGCTCAAACCAATCGCCATCCCATCGACACTATTGTGCAGTGTGTCCACAAAATAATCGCGAGCCCACTCATTGACCACAAACATCGCTTCGCGCGTCGTGGCTGCAGTCTTCTCTTCCTCCGAAAGTTCTCGCTCTTTGACCTCTATACCATACTTCCTCCCCAACCATTTCAAGGCTTCGGGATAGGTCATCTGCTCGTGCTTCATGACAAACTGCACGACATTCCCTCCCTCTCCACAGCTGAAACATTTACAAATCTGTTTCGCTTGCGACACCATGAACGAGGGCGTACGTTCGTCGTGGAAAGGACACAACCCTTTGAAGTTGGCTCCCGAACGACGAAGCGTAACAAATTCTCCCACGACATCAACGATGTCGGCGGCGGCCATGATGCGGTCGATGGTTGAACTATCTATCATTGCAAAAACTTCAAAATTACAGGGAACAAAAATACGGCTTTTCCTACGACAAGCAACACAAAATGTGGGAAAAAGACGTATCTTTGCCGCAAAAGCCAAGTTTTATGCATCGCATTCTTCTCTCTCTCCTTTTTTGTATACCTCTCAGTATTTGCGCGCAACTCGACGCCTATCGACAATACATCGAAACTTATAAGGGGATAGCTATCGAAAACATGCAACGCTATCGCATTCCTGCCAGTATCACCTTGGCCCAAGGCTTGCATGAAAGCGCTGCAGGGCGTTCATACTTAGCTACCGCAGCCAACAATCACTTTGGTATCAAAGTGGGTTCAAGTTGGACTGGCCCTTATGTCTTGCGCACGGACGATGCCCCCAACGAGCAATTTCGCAAATACAACTCTCCAGCCGAGAGTTACCGTGACCATGCTGAATTTCTTTCAAAGCGTAGTCGCTATGCCCAACTCTTTACACTTCCTATTGAGGACTACGCTGCGTGGGCGCGTGGCTTAAAAGCGGCGGGCTATGCTACCAATCCACGTTACGCCGAAATTCTCATCAACACGATTGAGCGCTACAATTTACAGCAGTACGATCGTCCTTCTCAACAGCGCATCGCTCATCAACGAGAGGCCGCAGCGACAGGACGTAGCTTGTATCTCTGCAACGACTTGGTCTACCTCATTGCACGACGTGGGGATAGCTTCGAAAGTATTGCCAACGACCTTGGCATGAATCCCAAACGACTTCGTAAATTCAATGAGGTAGATCAGCTCTATTCTCTTTCGGAAGGAGATGTTGTGTATTTGGCCAAAAAGAAACGTCGCGTGGCACGTCCCATTCGCCATACCTACCATCTTGTACAGGTCGGAGAATCAATGTATAGCATCGCGCAGCGATATGGCATTCGTCTCGATCGACTGTATCGTTGGAATCGTTTGAAAGCCGACTATAGCGCCACAGCAGGCGACAAGCTTCTGCTGAAATAAGAATGACTACTCGCACGTTTCATCAAAAAAATGTACCTTTGCATCCAAGAAGGCGTGCAGGCGGACAGCTTGTCGCTCGCTCCATCGATGGAGCGAGAGGAAAGTCCGGGCAGCACAGAGCACTCCGCTTCTTAATGGGAAGTGGCTCGTGAGGGTCAATCAGTGTAGAAGAAAATAACCGCCCCCTATCGTTCTCCTTTAGGAGGACGTGCGACGGGTAAGGGTGAGAAGGTGAGGTAAGAGCTCACCAGCCGAGCGGTGACGTTTCGGGCTGTGCACATCGGAGGCTGAAAGTTCATGTATACCGACACCAACAGGGCGGCTCGTCCGAGAGTTTCGGCTCGTGTCGGAGGGTAGAACGATAGAGTGTGGCGGCAACGTCACTCCCAGATAAATGACAAGCGCCGAGAAAGCGAAAGCTCTATCGGTACAGAACCCGGCTCATCGGCTGCCTGCGCCCTTCTTCTTTTGGTTACCCCTTTTTCACTCATATATCAATAATCATCGCTGCATCAAGAATAAGGCATCTTGTTGCAGCGATGATTATTTGTGTGATTAGATTTTATTCTGCATTCAATAGATTGGACTTAAGCCATAAAAGAATGATTACCAATCATAAAACTATGGTATACTTAATTTAAGAGTAAAAACTATGTTCTTCCTACTTCTCACTTTCAGCTATGAGGTCTACCTCACCTTTTGTAGAGTTTAAAGGGAAAACAAGACGAGAAAACGAAGTACTTTGCCCAAATTGAGGGGCATAGTAAGTCGCCTATCAACAAAAAGGAGTATATTTGCACTCAGAAGGAGGTATCGATAGCTCAAGCTTAGAGAAAACCGACCTTCTTTTTATTTGCAAACCAACTTAGAACTATCATCAGTAAGATTATGAAAAAGTCTATTCTTTGTTTCGCTCTTCTTCTGACGACAATGGCCACAAGTTGCGCCAAAAAGTCCGCAGATAGCCCTGTTAATTCTCCTGCCGACATGGCAGCTACAGAGTCTGTTGCCAATGAGCAAACCGTTGCAGTAGCTCCTAATGTGCACCAAATCCCGACGAACATCAGTGGTAAAGATGCACTTGAGAAAATTAAAGCAGAACATAAGGGCAAGGTCGTTTTGATTGACTTTTGGGCCACTTGGTGTCCCCCTTGTATCGCGGCCATGCAAACCATCAAAGAGATTAAGCCTGCGCTTAAAGAGAAAGGGGCAGTGTTTGTTTACATCACTGGTGAAACTTCTCCCGAAGAAGACTACACCCAAATCGTACCTACTATTGATGGGGAGCACTATCGTCTTACGGACAAGCAGTGGGCCGAAATTGGCACATTGTTAGGTATGCGAGGTATTCCCGCCTTCATGCTGATTGGAAAAGATGGCAACGTTGCTTACAGCAATACGACGGAAGGAGGATATCCTGGCAATGAACTGATTAAAAATCAGATTGAAGTAGCTCTCACTAAATAAGAAATGTTTATTCTTTCCCGTTTAGAAGCTTTGGGGCAATATCTTGTCCTAATGGGACGCACCTTTTCACGCCCAGAGCGTTTTCGAATGTTTTGGAAGCAGTATGTCAAAGAATTAGTGAAACTTGGGGTCGACTCCATTGGCTTGATATTGCTCATCAGCTTTTTCATCGGTGCTGTTATTTGCATCCAAATCAAACTAAATATCGAGAGTGCTTGGATGCCTAAGTGGGTGAGTGGCTATGTGACTCGTGAAATTATGCTCCTAGAGTTCTCCTCTGCCATAATGTGTCTCATTTTGGCGGGAAAAGTTGGGTCCAACATTGCTTCAGAAATAGGTACGATGCGCATCACTCAACAGATTGATGCATTGGAGATTATGGGATTAAATTCGGCTTCTTATCTCATCTTACCCAAGATTGCAGGCATGCTCACGATGATTCCTCTTTTGGTGGTGTTCTCAACAACCAGTGGTATCATTGGGGCTTATGCGACAGCTTATATCGGCCATATTCTCACCCCCGCCCATCTTACCGAAGGCATACAGTACGACTTTACCCCTTGGTACTTCTGGATGGGTGTGGTGAAAAGTATATTTTTTGCCTTTATCATTTCGAGCGTTTCGGCCTACTATGGATATCGTGTAGAAGGGGGAAGTGTCGAAGTCGGTAAGGCCTCTACGAATGCTGTGGTAACCTCCTCGATGCTCATTCTCTTTTCTGACCTCTTTCTCACCCAACTGCTTTCTTAATTCGTATGATACAAATAGAAAACCTTCATAAATCTTTTGAGGACAAAAAGGTGCTTCGTGGTATCAATACGACTTTTGAAGCAGGCAAGACCAATTTGATTATTGGTCAATCTGGTTCAGGTAAAACCGTATTGATGAAATGTATTGTCGGTCTGTTTGAACCCACCTCGGGAAGCATCCGATATCATGGTCGCGACTTCGTTACGATGAGTAAGCGCGAAAAAGTGTTGCTGAGACGCGAAATGGGGATGATTTTTCAGAATGCAGCCCTGTTCGATAGCCTTTCGGTCATGGAAAATGTCATGTTTCCACTTGATATGTTCTCTGATGAAAGCTACAAAGAAAGGAGAAGGAGAGCACAATTTTGTTTGGAACGCGTGAATCTCGGTGATGCAGGCGAAAAGTTCCCAGGAGAAATTTCTGGAGGCATGCAAAAGCGTGTTGCCATAGCTCGCGCCATAGCCCTTAACCCCAAATATCTTTTTTGTGACGAGCCCAATTCTGGGCTGGACCCAAAGACCTCTCTCGTGATTGACGATTTGATAGCTTCCATCACCCAAGAGTTTGGTACGACTACCATTATCAATACGCACGATATGAACTCCGTGATGGGCATCGGGCAACATATCGTTTACATCTACGAGGGACAAAACGAATGGGAAGGTACAAAAGATGAAGTGATGACATCGCATAACGAGCGTCTCAATAGTTTTATCTTTGCCTCCGATTTGTTCCGAAAAGTAAAAGATGCCAATAGTTAATCGACTATGTTTTCTTCCACACTTTCTGCGATTGAACGTTTTTTTCTCATTGCTCCTTTGGGGGTTCTTCCGCTGTTGACTTCGACTGCCCGTTTGGATTTGCTTGATCTTCACAAAGCGCAACAAAAAGCAGTTGTGGGCAACCGTTGGGGGGGAGAAAGCACTCTTTTGCACCTCGAAGCCGATTCTCTTCTTTTGCAATCTTCTTCCTCGAGCACTTGGGGGCTACGAGTCCTTCCAGATTCCAATTTGCGCGTGACCTACACTGTCCTTTCTCCCGATACTCTCATTTCGGTTCAACACTTCAATAAAAACTGGCAACTCAAACGCTGACCATCTGAAGGCCTGTTTCGAGCTGAAACTTGAAAACCATTCATCCGCGCTGCGAGTTAGAAAATTCTACGTGGGACGTAGGAATTTCTAGCTCGCAGCGCGGATTTTTTTCTTCCCACGTAGAAAATCTCAGGAGGCTCAATCTTTTTTGAACATTGCTTCCCTTTACATAGGCCAGCTTTGGCTTGCCCCTTTCGCATTCTTTGTGTACTTTTGCAGTCGAAGATAAACATCTACTCTCAACTCTTTTTCAATCTATGCACAATCCACGCAAATCTAAATATACCACATTCACCGTGAGCGAGCCCATGGAGCTGTTACCGTTCGTGATGAAAAAACTCGACGGCATCAGTCGGTCCAAGGCCAAAGCAATTCTCTCAGGAGGTGGCGTGCGCGTGGATAGAAAGAATGTGACACAGCACGACTTGCAACTAACTGCTGGCCAGCGCGTTGAAATCTCGAAACGTAAGCCTCGCGTAGAGTTCCAGAGCAAGTTTCTCAAAATGGTCTACGAAGATACCTCTATCATCGTGATTGAGAAGAACGTGGGTATTCTTTCGATGGCAGCCACAGGAGGTCAGTTTTGTGTGAAAACCATACTTGACGATTATTTCCGAAAGACTCGCCAACCTGTGACGGCTCACGTTGTGCATCGTCTCGACAGAGATACGAGCGGACTGCTCGTTTATGCCAAAACCATCGAAGCCGAACAGATTCTTGAACACAACTGGCAGAACATCGTCACCGACCGTCGTTACGTCGCACTCGTATCGGGCTGCATGAGCGAAAAGCAGGGAAGTATAGAGAGTTGGCTCAAAGAGAACAAAGCCTATAAGACTTGCTCTTCTCCCGTCGACAATGGCGGGAAGTATGCGCTCACCCACTTCCGTACGCATCGAACTTCCGAAGCCTATAGTCTTGTCGAATTGAAATTGGCTACTGGGCGTAAAAATCAAATACGCGTACATCTGCAAGATATAGGACATCCTGTGTGTGGAGACATCAAATATGGCAATGGCGATGATCCCGTTGGGCGTCTTTGCCTACATGCTTATCGCTTAGACTTCTATCACCCCATCACAGGCGAGCATCTTCACTTTGAAACTCCTACGCCTAAGGCCTTCTTATCGGTGTTTAAGGAAAAGAACACCTCGGCTCTCAACTCTTAAAATCGACAGCAATGCCACATATTTCTGCACGCGCCATCGAAATGCCTCAGTCGCCCATACGCAAGCTTGCCCCTTTAGCAAGCGCAGCTAAGGAGCGTGGAGTGAAAGTCTATCAGCTCAACATTGGGCAGCCTGATTTGTCTACTCCTCGAGAGGGATTGGATGCTCTGCGAAAGATTGACCGTAAAATACTCGAATACTCTCCCTCTCAGGGTTTTAAGCGTTATCGTGAGAAGTTAGTGAAGTATTATGCCAGTTACGACATCCACCTCACTGCCGACGACATTATTATCACATCGGGCGGTAGCGAAGCTGTGCTCTTTGCCTTTCTTTCCTGTCTGAACCCTGGAGATGAGATTATTGTGCCCGAACCTGCTTATGCCAACTACATGGCTTTTGCCATATCGGCAGGAGCAAAGATACGTACCATACCTACGACTATTGAAGATGGGTTTGCTCTCCCCCCCGTGGAACAATTTGAGGCACTGATCAACGAAAATACTCGTGCCATCCTCATTTGTAACCCCAACAATCCCACAGGCTATTTGTACACGCGTCGCGAAATGAATCAGATTCGCGATTTGGTAAAGAAATACGACCTTTACCTCTTTTCCGACGAGGTTTATCGAGAATTTATCTATACGGGGTCGCCTTATATCTCAGCTTGCCACTTAGAAGGTATTGAGCAGAATGTCGTACTCATAGATAGCGTGTCTAAACGCTATTCAGAATGTGGCATTCGCGTAGGAGCACTCATCACGAAGAATGAGGAAGTGCGCAATGCGGTGATGAAGTTTTGTCAAGCTCGTCTCTCCCCTCCCCTCTTGGGGCAACTCGTGGCCGAAGCAAGTATTGAGACCTCACAGGAATATATGCGTGAGATGTACGATGAGTATGTGGAACGCCGCAATTGCTTGATAGATGGATTAAATCGTATTCCTGGGGTGTATAGCCCCATTCCCATGGGAGCATTTTATACTATGGCCAAACTACCTGTCGACGATGCCGAGGAGTTTTGCGCTTGGTGCTTGCGCGACTTTGAGTGCGAGGGAGAAACCATTATGATGGCTCCCGCGGCAGGCTTCTATACGACTCCTGGAGCAGGAAAGGACGAAGTACGCATCGCCTATGTTCTTAAAAAAGAAGACCTGACCCGTGCACTCTTCCTCTTGAAAAAAGCCCTTGAAGCCTATCCCGGACGCACCATTACACAATAAAGTATGAGATTTTCGTTCTTCATGGCTCGCCGCTTCTTTCAAAATATTGGCAATAACAAGCAACGAGCCTCCAATCCCACCATAACCATCGCAACCATTGGAGTGGCCGTAGGGCTTGCTGTGATGATTGTTTCGGTGAGTGTGATTCTGGGATTCAAGCAGGAAATTACGAAAAAAGTGAGCGGTTTTGGAAGTCACATTGAAGTCATGGACGTACGCTCAATCTCTGCTCCCGATGTTTTTCCCATTCAAGCCGATAGCTTCTTCTTACAAAGCTTACAAAAACTCCCAACGGTGAGAAGCGTAGATGTAGTGGCACAAAAAATGGGCGTCCTCAAGACAAAAAACGACTTTGAAAGCATCACGATAAAGGGAATAGGACAGGCTTACGACACGACTTTCCTCGCAAGTACTCTGTTGGAAGGACGTCTTCCTCAATTTGGAGAAGATAATGGCAATGAGATTTTAATTTCCCGTAGTCATGCCGACAATTTGAGATTGAAGGTAGGCGATCGCATCTTTGCTTATTTCTTTGAAGAGAGCATTAAGACTCGTCGGTTCACGGTAGTTGGGGTTTACCAAAGTAATATGTCTGTATTTGATAAGCATATTATCTTTGCTCCTCTTAGTACTGTGAAAAAGCTAAATCTGTGGGGCGATGCGCGTGCTTCTGTGATTGAGATGCGATTGCATGATTTGTCGCAAATAGAAGAGACTTTGCCCATGGTGCAGCGTATTTGTGCTCTCCAAAATCCGGTGATCGACGATGAAGCTCGCCAGCCGTTGAGTATCAAACAGCATTTTGCACAGATTTTTGCATGGCTCGACTTGCTCGACTTTAACATGCTGATTATTTTAGGCTTGATGATAACAGTTTCGGGCTTCACGATGGTGAGCGGACTGTTCATTCTCATTTTGGAGCGCACTCAAACGATTGGCGTCCTCAAGGCCCTTGGAGCAAGCAACGGACGTATCCGTCAAATCTTCCTGAACTTTGCTGCGCTCATCACGATTCGGGGCTTGCTCATAGGCGATGGTTTGGCGGTATTGTTGTTACTGATACAACAGCAGTGGGGCTTGATTCATCTTGATGCTTCTACCTATTATGTAGAAACAGTTCCCGTAGTGTTGCATTGGCCCAGCATTGTACTTATCAATACTATAACTTTAGCGCTGACTACCCTTGCTTTAGTTTTGCCCAGTTTTATGATTTCTCGTATTCAGCCAGCGAAGGCCATTCGCTTTGAATAGTATAAAAAGTAGGGCCTGCACGAAAACAATGTTTTTCGTGCAGGCTTTATATTTGTAGCTTTCTCGACGAAGCACCGTGAAAGGTCTATAGATGCCCACTGACTTTTGCTGTTTTTCTTTTGAAAGAGGACTTTTCATCGCGACACCTCTCTTTTCTACTTATTTTTGAGCAAGTCTCTCTTATTTTCTTACTCTTTTCTTGCAATTTGGAGTTGAAGATATTGTCTATCTCATGGGTTTGTGCTACATTTGCATAGCAATTAAGCATTCACTTGTATACCACTTAAATCTAAACTCCATGGCCTCTTTCCAAGAAAAGATAGGTTACGGCTTGGGCGACATGTCCTCGTCAATGTTTTGGAAGGTATTCTCGACTTACCTTCCTTTCTTTTATTCCAACATTTTTGGACTCAGCTTAGAAGCGACTGCAACGCTTTTGCTCGTTGCACGTATATGGGACGCTGTGAGCGATCCAATGATGGGGGTCATTGCCGACCGTACCCAAACACGTTGGGGAAAATATCGCCCTTATTTGCTGTGGATGGCTCTTCCCTTTGCTGTTGCCGGAACTTTGCTTTTCACAACCCCTGACACCAGCGAAGGCCTCAAAACGGCTTGGGCTTATGTTACTTATTTATTGATGATGACAGTTTACACTGCCATCAATGTGCCTTATGGTTCAATGTTGGGAGTCATGACCGATAATTCTGACGAGAAGACGACCTTCTCCTCCTACCGAATGTTTTTTGCCTATGGTGGGTCTTTTATCGTTTTGGCCGGTTGGGAACCTCTGGTACGATGGTTCAATCAGTGGCAAAACCTTCCATTGGAAGCTGCCAATGCCAATAGTTGGCAGTGGGCTATGATTGTCGTGAGTGCGACTTGTTTTATCTTGTTCTTATTGACTTTTGCCTATACGCGAGAGCATCTCAAAACGAATGCTTCCGAGAGTGTGAAGAGCGATTTCCGTGCCCTTTTGCGCAATCGTCCTTGGTGGATTCTTCTTGGCGCTGTCATTTCGTTCAATTTCCTCAATGCCATTCGCTACACTGTTACCCCTTTCTTCTTTGCCTCTGTTGTTGGGGCGCAAGCGCAGATAGAGCTTTTCTCACTCCAAATGTTATTTTACGCAGGTCTGTTCCTTTCCGTTGGAGAAGTTGCCAACATGCTGGGAGTAGCCCTCGCAGCTCCTCTTTCTCGATGGTTCAGCAAAAAGACGACTTTCCTGCTCTCACTGATTGGGATTATTGCAGTTAGTTGTACTTTCTATTTCGTCCCCGATACGAGCTATCTCTCCATGCTGGCTCTACAAATCCTCTTTTGTATTTTCACGGGAGTCATTTCGCCACTGATGTGGAGTATGTATGCGGACATCGCGGACTATTCGGAGTTGGAACACCATACGGCTTCTACAGGACTCATCTTCTCTTCGTCGTCTATGGCCCAAAAGTTTGGAGCAGCCTTTGGGGCTTCTGGTGTAGCAGCTTTGCTGGCACTTGTGGGGTACAACACAACCCAAGGAGCAACTCAAACTCCAGAAGCCATCGAAGGCATACGGCAGCTGATGAGTTTTGCCCCTGCGGTCATCGCTGTGGTAAGCTTCCTTTTTATCTTGGCCTACCCTTTGGGCAAACAACGCATGGCCGAGATAGGCCAACGCTTGTCTGCATTGCGTGCTCAAGCCACAAAGTAAGCACTCGACGTTGAGAATTGATAAAGCGGCTCTTAGCTTTTGTAAACTCTTGTCGTAAATAAGGTGCTACTTCTTTCCGCTTTTTCTACGTCCCATCTAAAAAATCCTACGTGGGACGTAGAAAATTCTTCTTCCCACGTAGGATTTTCGACAACGTATATAGAAAGTTCTAGTTCTCAGAACACTCCTTGACAAACGAATTTTCTCTAATTTCTCTCATCTCTTCAAACTCCCTCCTCTTTATGCAAGCAATACCTTGGCAAGAACGTCCCTCAGGAAGTAAAGAACTCGTGTGGCGTTATTCAGAAAACCCCATCATAGATCGCTATGCTATCCCTTCGAGCAATAGTATTTTCAATTCGGCCGTTGTGCGCTATGGAGAAGGCTTTGCTGGAGTGTTTCGCTGCGACAATCGTTCTGTTCAGATGAATATTTTCGCAGGTTTCTCTCCCGATGGTATTCATTGGAACATTGAGCACGACCCCATCGTATTTCAAGCTGCGCCTGGCACTGAACCAGAAGCAATAGAACACTTGTACAAATATGATCCTCGCGTTGTATGGATAGAGGATCGCTACTGGATAACATGGTGCAATGGTTTCGGAGGTAGTCCCACGATAGGGGTAGGCTATACGTTCGATTTCAAGGAATTTTTCCAATGTGAAAGCGCTTTCCTCCCCTTCAACCGCAACGGAGTCCTCTTTCCCGAGAAAATCAATGGCAATTATGCCATGCTGTCTCGGCCTTCCGATAGTGGACATACACCCTTTGGAGATATTTGGTTGAGCCAGTCGCCCGATATGACTTTCTGGGGAAAACATCGCTTGGTAATGCGCCCTACTCCATTTCCAGATAGTGCATGGCAATGCACCAAAACTGGAGCAGGGCCTATCCCTATTCGTACAGAAGAAGGGTGGTTAATGTTTTACCATGGAGTTATTACGACCTGCAATGGTTTCCGATATTCTATGGGAGCAGCTTTGCTCGACTTAGACAATCCCTCTAAGGTGTTGTACCGCTCTATGGACTATTTGTTGGCTCCTGCTGAACTATATGAACTGACGGGCGATGTCCCCAACGTCGTCTTTCCCTGTGCAGCACTTACCGAAGGTAATCGCTGCGCCATCTACTATGGTGCTGCCGACACCGTGGTTGCGCTCGCGTTTTGCTATATCGACGAAGTACTTGCGTGGCTCAAAACTCAAGGATAAAATAATGCTCCCCAGTTTCTTACGAGACTGGGGAGCATTATCGCTTGTGTTATGTTGTTTTTACTTATATACCCAACGGGTACCGCCACGTTCTTTACGTTTATTGGGCTTGCGAGTGTTCATTGCAGGGTGTTGGTAACCCACGTGAGCCAGTACCTCGCTCACAGAAGGATAGGCGAAAAAACGATCGGGAGCGGCATCAAGGATGCGTTGGATTTGTCGTGTCAAAGTGGGATGCCCCATTTCTTGTACTAAGAGGGAGAAGTAGCCAGGTCCCAGTGGGTTGCTGGCGTTGTCGAGGACAAATGCTACTTCGAGGTTTTCAATACGTTCCTGTATTTTTCGACGTTTGCCATCTAACTGATGGCGCACCTCCTCTATGGGTTTACTTGCATAGAGCAAACGGCGTTGAGTGTTGTCAATCTCCCACAACGCGGCATCGAGGCGACTACGCTCTCTGCGAAAGTTATTGAGTCTATCGTTGAGTGGGCTTCCTGTTACAGATTGTTCGTAATTGTCCACCTGTATGAGCAGCTCACCACTTTCTAAGACAATGGGCATCAGTCGTTCCGTTCCCATATACACCTCTGCAAGTGTAATGCTGTCCACACTCCCTCCGAAGTTGAAACGTCCGTGCACGACCTCACAAGAGTCTAAGTCGATGGTGCGTGTTGTCGTTCCGTGAGAACTAACCATACGCAAATAGAGTTTTTGTCCATCCAAACAGGCTAAGGAAGACGACCCGTCGATGTTGTACTGAGAAGCACAAGAAGAAAACACGAACAGAGCCGCTATGTAGATGAATAGAAGACGCATGGCAACGAGCATTTAAGAGTACGCAATGATTGATATGCAAAAGTACATCTTCTTTCTGCGAAAAACAAACAAAATCAGAGAGTTCTCTCTATTTGATAACGTTATTTGCAACTTCTCTCTCGTTTATAGGATTTGCTTTGTCATTCTTTGCATTCGTGCAGATGTATTTGCCCTATTCGTTCCCCCACTTCCATATTCTCGAATCCCCACGGCAATAAAAAAGTTTCCTCTTCGTTTTTCGCTCTGAGTATCTTTCCTTTTTATATGCGATAAATAGTCTGCATTATTTGGCAAAATAAAAAGCAGACAAACGCACGCCGTGTGCAGAAAAATGAGTAAATTTGCACGCAATAAAATCCCAAGTTACTATGACTGCCAATTTCATTGCCGACAAAATCGTCATGGATGGACTCACCTATGACGACGTCCTCCTCGTACCTGCTTATTCCGAAGTGTTGCCACGCACCGTATCGCTGGCTACGAAATTCTCGCGCAACATCGAGCTGCAAATCCCCTTCGTAACCGCTGCCATGGATACCGTAACGGAGGCACAAATGGCTATTGCCATTGCTCGAGAAGGAGGTATTGGTGTGATTCACAAAAACATGTCGATTGAGGAGCAGGCTCGTCAAGTGGCTATCGTGAAGCGTGCCGAAAACGGTATGATTTACGACCCAGTGACCATTAAGCGTGGAAAGACCGTAAAAGATGCCCTTGATCTTATGGCAGAATACCACATTGGAGGTATTCCCGTGGTAGACGATGCAATGAAGCTCGTGGGAATCGTGACCAATCGCGATTTGCGATTTGAACATGACCTTGACAAGAAAATTGATGCCGTCATGACAAGCGAGAATCTTGTGACAACCAATACGCAGACCGACCTTGTGGCAGCCAGCGAAATTTTGCAACGCAACAAAATTGAGAAGCTCCCAGTTGTCGATGCAGAGGGCCGCTTGGTAGGGCTCATTACCTACAAGGACATCACAAAGGCCAAAGATAAGCCTATGGCTTGCAAGGATAGCAAGGGCCGTTTGCGCGTTGCGGCAGGAGTGGGAGTAACAGCCGATACCATGGAGCGAATCGATGCTCTTGTTGCAGCTGGTGCGGATGCCATTGTCATCGACACGGCACACGGACACTCTAAAGGCGTTATTGAGAAGCTCAAGGAAGCAAAAGCCAAATATCCTAATGTGGACATTGTGGTAGGAAATATCGCAACGGGAGAAGCCGCTCGTATGTTGGTAGAAGCTGGCGCAGATGCCGTAAAAGTAGGTATTGGACCTGGTTCTATTTGTACGACACGCGTCGTCGCAGGTGTGGGAGTTCCCCAGCTTTCTGCTGTTTACGATGTCGCCAAAGCTCTCGAAGGAACAGGAGTACCTCTGATTGCCGACGGAGGTTTGCGTTATTCAGGCGACGTGGTCAAAGCGATTGCCGCAGGTGGCTGTAGCTGCATGATTGGTTCCTTAGTAGCTGGTTGTGAAGAAAGTCCTGGCGAAACCGTATTGTTTAATGGCCGTAAGTTCAAAACTTATCGTGGTATGGGTAGTCTCGAAGCGATGGAAAATGGATCGAAAGATCGCTATTTCCAAGGCGGAGTAGGCGATGTGAAGAAACTCGTTCCCGAGGGAATTGCAGGCCGCGTACCTTACAAAGGAAGTGTACAGGAAGTTATTTATCAACTTGTCGGAGGGCTTCGTTCAGGTATGGGCTATTGCGGGGCTGCTACAATAGACCAGCTCCACAATGCTAAGTTTACCCGTATTACCAACGCAGGTGTACTCGAAAGCCACCCACACGATATCACCATCACCAGCGAAGCTCCTAACTACTCGCGCAGTGAATAAGTTTTACTTATAATATTCCCACCATAAAGGGTCTTCGAGTTTGTTCTCAGACTCGAAGACCTTTCATGGCATTCTGACGAAGAATACAAAATGAAGAAATTCCTTTTTTCCCTCTCTATGGGGTTGTTCTCTATGGTCGCAATGGCTCAAAGCAGTAGCCCCATTTTGATGCGCATAGCCGGAAAACCTATTACTCGAGCGGAATTTGAATACGCCTATAACAAGAATAATGGAGTAGAAGGAGCTGTCGAGAAAAAAAGTATTGATGAATATCTCGATATGTTCATCAATTATAAACTAAAAGTCGCGGCGGCCGAAGCTTTGAAGATGGATACTCTAAAAAGTTTCCAAGAAGAGTTTCGCACCTATCGTGACATGCAACTCACTCCTGCTTTGAAGAACCAAGCTTTTATTGACTCTGTTGCTCGTAAAGTGTACGATGATTACGCGAAACAAGTTGGTGGAGAGGACCTTCTTACAACGGCACATATACTCCTCATGTTGGAACAGACAGCAACCGATAGCCAGAAAGAGCGCGTCGCGCAGCGAGCCGACAGTATATACAATGCTATTGTTGCTGGAGCAGACTTTGCAGAGATGGCTCGCAAGTTTAGTCAAGACCCTGGTTCTGCGAGCAAGGGAGGTGAGCTTCCTCCCATAGGAAAAGGCATGACCTTAAAGGAATTTGAGACTGCGGCCTATGCGCTTCAAGCAGGACAAATGAGTCGTCCTGTTTTGAGTCCCGTAGGTTATCATATCATTTGGATGAAGGAGCGCAAGCCACTCGATAGTTATGAGGTCATCTACCCTACTCTGCTCGAATCGCTCAAACTTCAAGGAATTGAGGAGGCAGCTGCAGAAAATCGACTTCAAAAATTGATCGCAGCAGGTCATACTCGTGAAGCAGTTATGGATAGCCTGCTGCGTGCAGGTATTGCGGCTAATCCCGATTTGGAACATCTTGTTCAAGAGTATCATGATGGTCTCTTACTTTTCGAAGTTGCGAAAAAGGAGGTTTGGGATGTGGCCGCTCAAGATATAAAAGGCTTGGAGCGTCAATTCAAGAAGAATAAGAAGCGTTATGCTTGGAAACATCCTCGTTTCAAAGGTTATATTGTGAGTGGAAAAACAGAAGAAGCTGCTCAGAATGCCAAGAAGCTCATAGCAAAGGGGGTACCTGCAGGTAAAGAAATGACCGATTTTCTGAAAGAACATCTGAACAAAGATAGCGTAGTGGTTACAGCTCGTGGTCGTTATTTAGTTGCACAAGGCGAAAATTCGACCATCGACCGATTGGCATTTGGAGACAAACAGAAAGAAGTCTTTCCCCTGCGTCCTGGCTTCGATCATACGCTCATCGTGGGGGAAGTTTTGAAAAAACCTAAGACCTATGAAGATGTCAAGACCGATGTTCTTGCCGATCATCAAGCTAAGCTTGAGAAGAAATGGGTGGAAGGTTTGCGTAAGCGTTTCACTGTCGAAGTCGACAAAGCGGTACTTCGTACCGTAAATCAACATAAGTAGACTCATGATGTACAAGTATTTAATGCTCTTTGCCTTATCCTTTCTCTGTGCAGGCAAGGCAGAAGCCCAGACACCCAAGAAAAACATTGTGGACGAAGTGATTTGGATAGTCGGAGACTCTCCCATACTTCGTTCTGATATCGAGGAGTTTCGTATAGCCAACGAGGAAGCTGGGCAGGTGTTTAGCGATCCTTATGGCCAAATCCCCGAGCAGCTTGCTCTGCAGAAGCTTTACATCAATCAAGCCGAGATCGATTCGATTGAGGCCAATGAAGATCAAGTAATGATGGCGGCTGATCAGATGGTGAGTCGCGGGATTCAATATGCCGGTTCGCGTGAAAACTTGGAGATGCAACTGCACCGCAGTATCGCACAAATCCGAGAAATGTACAAGGAACAGGCGCGTACACAGCAGCGCGTGGAAGGTGTTCAGCGCAAGCTCACCTCTCATTTGAAAATTACGCCAGCTGAAGTACGTGACTATTTTGAGCGTCAGCCACAGGATAGTCTGCCTTTCGTTCCGACTCAAGTCGAGGTACAAATCATTACGGCAACTCCTCAAGTAGATCCAGAAGAAGTAAATCGTATTGAGGGGCGACTGCGTGATTTTGCTCGCCGCGTCAATGAAGGAGAAACTGAGTTCACACGCCTGGCACGTCTCTACTCTCAAGATGGAAGTGCCCGTAATGGCGGTGAATTAGGACTGAGTGGAAGAAACCAATGGGTGCCTGAATTTGCAAATGTTGCTTTCACGCTCAACGACCCGAAGAAGGTTTCTAAAATCGTACGCACAGAATTTGGTTACCACATTCTGCAGCTCATAGAAAAGCGTGGTGATAAAGTAAATGTACGTCACATTCTGCTCAAACCAGAGATTAAGAGCGAAGAATATGATCGCCAAATTGCTCGTTTGGATTCCATCGTCATGGATATTCGTGCAGGAAAGTTTACCTTTGAAGATGCTGCACTCAACCTCTCGGACGATAAAGATTCGCGCAATAACTATGGTATTATGTCCAATGCTCGCAATGAGCAAGGCAGCCTTGTGTCGCGCTTTGAAATGAAAGACCTCCCTCAGGATGTGGCTCGAATGGTCGAAAAGATGAAAGTGGGCGATATTAGTTCTGCTTTCCGCATGATGGATCCCAAAACGGGGGGAGAAATTTGCGCCGTTATCAAGTTGCGCAATCGTATTGATGCTCATCGTGCCAATCTGACCGACGATTTCCAGATGCTCAAAAATATCTATACCAATAAGCGTCAGAACGAAGTGCTACGCAAGTGGATAGCCGAAAAAGTCAAGACGACCTATACGCGTATCCACCCCGATTGGCGCAACCACAAATTTGAATACGAAGGCTGGATAAAATAATCTTTGCCTCTCAGCAAGCTCTCATGAAATTGCTTCATTTATCGCTACTCTCTCGTAAGGTTTGGACAGGAATTGGGCTACTCGCCCTTTTCCTTGTCCAAACTTTTGCATATACCTATCACGCTCCACGTAAGCGCACTCCTAAAAAGGATGAATCCATACATATTCATCACGCCGACCGCTTGTTTCGTGACATTTCTATCACAGCCGATGGTCAGGTATTAGTGGGTAATGTCTTTCTTTCTCATAGCGGCATGAGGTTAAAGTGCGACAGTGCCGTATTCTACGAAGCTTCAAATAGTTTTATGGCCTATGGCCGTGTACGATTTGCTCAAGGCGACACGCTCACCCTCACTGGCGATAGCATTTATTATGATGGGACTTCTCAGTTCGCTCGTGTGTTTCGCAATGTAGTGATGCGCCACCATAAAATGACGCTCCATACCGATTTGCTCAATTATGACCGTATTGCCGGACGCGGTTTCTATGATGTTGGAGGGAAAATCATTGATGGAAAAACGCAACTAACCTCTCAGCGCGGAGACTATTTCACCACCAATCGTCAAGCGACCTTCAACGATGACGTACTGCTCATCAACGAGAAGAAGGACAGTGTCCTAACCAACAACCTGCATTACGACACGCGCACCAAATGGGCGCATGCCACGGGGCCAACAAATTTATTGAGCGGAGGAAGTCGTATCTATACGACCGATGGCTTGTACAACACGCAAAGTGGAAAGGCTCATCTCACCCAACGTCCACAACTTTTCAATAAAGGACGAAAGCTTGTGGGCGATAGCATAGCTTATGATAAATCTACGGGTTTCTCCGAAGCTTTTCGCAATGTAATCTTTACCGACTCGACCGACCGTGACAATAAGAACATTCTCATGGGCGACTATGGCTATTATGACGAGCCCAAGGGAGAGGCTATGGCTACGGAGCGTGCATTAGGCAAGAACTTCTCGCGCAATGCCGACACCCTCTACATTCATGCCGATACCCTTCGCCTCTACTCTTATGACCTGCGTACCGATTCGGCCTATCGTGTGCTTCATGCTTACTTTCATGTCCGTGCTTATCGCACGGATGTACAAGCTGTTTGTGACTCACTTGTTTTCCACTCAAAGAATCGATTGCTTTCGCTCTATCGCGACCCTATTGCTTGGAGCGACGACCGTCAAATTTTAGGCGAGGAAATCAATATCTTCACCAACGACTCGACCATTGATTCCGTTTATGTAGAGCGGCAAGCATTGGTGGTACAATCGCTTCCCGACAGCACCCTCTACAACCAAGTTTCGGGAAACCTCATGCAAGCTTATTTCCACGCCGGGGAGCTTTATCAAACTCGCGTCGATGGCAATGCTATGCTCGTGAATCATCCTATGGAGAAGGATAGCACCTTTCTCTACCAAAACTATTGTGAAGCCGCGAAACTCCGTGTAGATGTAGAACAGAAGAAAATGCGTCGTTTTTGGGCAGCCCCACTCGATGTAGGAAAAACCTACCCTATTGGTTTGGCTCCAGCCAATCATACTCGCCTCCCAGGGTTTGCTTGGTTCGACTATATTCGTCCGCTTTCGCCCAACGACCTTTTTGAGTGGCGCGGCAAGAGTACGGGTACCAAGCTCAAAGACAAACCTCGCAAACAAGCTCCTCTCCAGAAGCTATCCTCTGTGTCCCTCGTGTCCTCGGTTTCTCCGTAGCGCACACCAAAGAAGCAGTCCTAACGACTCGATATGTGGAAGCGATGAGATTCATCTGTACAGCGTGCTATAAATTGGGCTGCTTGGGAGTTCTCATCGCTTCTTCTCTTTTTCCCTATTTTATCTCCTCTTTTTTTCTTCCCACGTAAAAAATCCTACGTGGGACGCAGGATTTTCTTCTTCCCACGTAGGATTTCCTGCGACGCATGTAGCATTATGAGTTTATCGAAAGCAAGGTTCTCCTCTTCTACGATAGCTCTTTTCCCTCCTCTTTCTCTCGTCTTTCAATATCATGGCCGATATCATTCATCTTCTTCCCGATTCCGTAGCTAACCAAATAGCCGCAGGCGAAGTGATTCAACGTCCCGCTTCTGTGGTCAAAGAACTTGTGGAAAATGCACTCGACGCAGGGGCGACCAATATCCAGGTCATTGTGACCGATGCAGGAAAGACCTGCGTGCAAGTGGTGGACAATGGAAAAGGCATGAGCGATACCGATGCTCGTTTGGCCTTTGAACGGCATGCTACCTCCAAAATCAGTCAAGCCGACGATCTTTTCTCGCTCACCACGATGGGATTTCGTGGAGAGGCCTTAGCCTCTATCGCTGCTGTGGCGCAGGTAGAATTGCGTACAAGACACGAGGGCGAAGAGCTCGGTGTGAGCATACGTATCGAAGGCTCTCGCATTGTGCAGCAAGAGGTGATAGCTTGCCCCGTTGGAGCCAACTTCATTGTCAAGAATCTTTTCTTCAATGTGCCTGCTCGCCGCAAGTTTCTCAAGACCAATCTTACGGAATATCGCAACATTCAGGAAGAGGTACAACGCATCGCTCTCGCTCATCCCGACATCTCCTTTCAGCTTTCGACTCCCGATAGCGCCATGCTCACACTTCAAGAAGGGAGCTTTCGACAGCGCATCGTGAGCATCTTTGGCAAACGAATGGACAAGCAACTTCTTCCTGTTGCGGTCGAAACTACGGCGGTTGTGGTCAACGGTTTTGTAGGAGGAATCGAAAGCCGAAAGAAAAAGGGAGCAGAACAATTCTTCTTTGTCAATGGGCGCTACATGCGCCACCCTTATTTCGCCAAAGCTGTGCAGTCGGCCTTTGAGCGCTACATCCCCGAGGGCGACCAAGTTCCTTTTTTCCTCCATTTAGTGGTCGATCCTGCCAAAATAGATGTAAACATTCATCCCACGAAAACCGAAATAAAATTTGAAGAGGAGCAAATCATTTGGCAAATTCTCAATGCGGCCGTGCGAGAAGCCATTAGTAAGGACGTGCCAACCATAGAATTTGACACCGAATGCATGCCCGAAATTCCCATCTACGACCCACAGGTACACCCCTCGGCCATGCCCAGTATCACGGTCGATGCCGGCTACAATCCTTTTGCTCCCACCTCCAGTTCCTCGCGTGGGGTAAGTTCTGCAAAGGTCCCCAATTGGGAAAGCTACTTTGAAAACGACAAATTGATAGAAAGTTCTGATCTCGAAATGGAAAGCTTCCCCTCTTTCGAAACAGAACAAACTCAGCTCGAACCCACTCTCTATAAAGAACTTGCAACAACAGATCAACACGAATGGGAGTTTGGTGCCAGCCAACTGCTCCAATATCGTGGCCGCTACTTAATGGCTCCTACCGAGCAAGGACTGCTACTTATCGACCAACATCGTGCACACATCCGTATCCTGTTTGAACGATACATAGAGCAAATGCGTGATAAAATGCCTGAATCACAGGGCATTCTATTTCCAGAAATCATAGAACTCTCTCCCTCTCAAACCTCTTTGTTGCAAGCCATTGAGGGCGAATTGAGTACCATCGGCTTTGAGGTCTCGTTCTTAGGCAATGGGAGTTTCTCTATTTTGAGTATTCCTGCGGGTATCGATGGCCTTTCGCCTTCCACCTTGTTGCAAAGTATCTTGGACGACGCCATCCATAAATCGGTCGAAATGAGCGACGAGATAAAGCAAACCATAGCTCTCTCTTTAGCTCGTCGTGCAGCACTTCCCGTGGGACAAGTGCTCAATCTCGATGAAATGCGTCGCTTGGCCGCCGATTTATTTGCGACTTCCTCTCCCAATTTCACCCCCGATGGTCGCCCTATCGTGACCTTACTCCCTCATGCCCTTTTGGTCAAAAACTTCAACTAAATTCTCATGTCCGACGGCAACATCAATCGCAATCTCCTCCCCTATACACAATATCAAAGTGGACTACGCGCAGGGCAAGCCCGCATGCGCACCCAACTCCTCACACTCCTCGAAGCAGAGCTACAATCGCACATCGGTAGCCCCATTACTCCCGAACTCATCGCTCACTTACGCCACCAATTGGCTACGCAGAGCTCTGGGACGAAATAGAACTCGTGGCTTGAACCGACTCGCTTCTTCCACTTCCCTCTTTTCGTCGCCTCCTTTCCTCTTCGTAAGAAAACGCGAAACTCCTCCAAAAAAACAGCATTTGCGCTTTGCCTTCATCGTATAAAGTCGTACCTTTGTCGTGCATAAATGTGGCCACTTGCCACGGGAAGCGATGAGCTTCCATCTCCCCCTGTTTATCTAATCAACTTTAATACTCATCACAAAGTTATGATCAACTACAAAGACCTCGGCCTTGTGAACACTCGCGAGATGTTCAAGCGTGCCGTTGACGGTGGTTATGCCATCCCCGCTTTCAACTTCAACAACATGGAGCAGCTCCAAGCCATCATCAAGGCAGCAGCTACTCAGAAGAGCCCCGTGATTCTCCAAGTTTCTAAGGGTGCACGTGACTATGCCAACCAAACTCTCCTCCGCTACATGGCCGAAGGCGCTGTGCAGTATGCTAAGGAATTGGGGTGCGAGCACCCCGAAATCGTGCTTCACCTCGACCACGGTGATAGCTTCGAGACTTGCAAGAGCTGCATCGACATGGGCTTCAGCTCTGTGATGATCGACGCTTCTCACCTTCCCTTCGAGGAGAACATCGCTCTCACGAAGAAGGTGGTAGAATATGCTCACGCTCACGATGTGACCGTAGAGGCTGAGCTCGGCGTTCTTGCTGGTGTAGAAGATGAGGTGAGCCACGAGGTGAGCCACTACACAAAGCCCGAAGAAGTGGTAGAATTTGCGACGAAGACAGGTTGCGATTCGCTCGCTATTTCTATCGGTACGAGCCACGGTGCTTACAAGTTCACTCCCGAACAGTGCACTGTAGATCCCGCTACGGGTCGTCTCGTTCCTCCTCCCTTGGCTTTCGACATCCTCGAAGCTATTGAAAAGGAACTTCCTGGTTTCCCCATCGTATTGCACGGTGCTTCTTCTGTACCTCAGGAGGAAGTAGACACCATCAACAAGTTTGGTGGTAAGCTCCCCAACGCTGTGGGTATCCCCGAGGAGCAACTCCGCAAGGCTGCTGCTTCGGCCGTTTGCAAAATCAACATCGACTCTGACTCTCGCTTGGCTATGACAGCTGCTGTGCGTCAGGTGTTTGCCGAGAAGCCCGCTGAGTTCGACCCTCGTAAATACCTCGGCCCTGCTCGCGACAACATGCAAAAGCAATACGAATACAAGATCGTAAACGTATTGGGATCAAACAACAAGCTCGCTCAACTCTAATAGGTTTCCCTATTTACACATTTCTTACTAAGCTGCGTCAAAACGAAAGTCTTGACGCAGCTTTCTTTTAAGGGTTCTATGGCCTACAAAACACAAAGCCTCTCGACTTACGTGATGGAGATTTGCCCCCCTCACCTGAATTTGCTATTTTTGCAATCTCACCTATAAGTTCTTTACTCATGAATCAATATCCCAAATGGCTTCTGATATTGCTGGCTCCCAGCCTTCTGATTCCTATCTTCACAATGGTGTTCTATCTTTTTGGGGTGAGTTATCTCATTCCCTCTTCGATAGTTCAAACACCCATAGCTTGGCTCGTGATTGTTTTGTTCCAGCTCTTTTGGATTGCCCCCCTACTCTGCTTCTTTCTGAGTCTATTCCTATGGGGATGGATGCGTGAACAAGCAGCCAAGATTACGGCTTTCATAGGCCTATCCATAAGCCTTGCCTCACTTGTTGTTCTATTGCTCTAAGCTTTTGCTCATGCGTCCTTTTCCTCTCCTATTGAGTCTACTGCTCTGCCTACTTCCACATACAGCTACAGCTCAATGTGGAGGAGAGAACACCGCGTTTCAGTCGGGCGAACGCATGACCTTCGAGCTTTTCTTTAATTGGAGTTTTATATGGGTCAAAGTAGGAACTGCTGAATGGAAAACCACGCAAACCTCCTATGCTGGCCGCCCTGCCTATCGTACGCACCTGATTACTTCGACCAATCGTCGTGCCGACCGTTTTTTTGTAATGCGTGACACTTTGACGGCCTATACCGACCTTCAAATTTCTCCCTTGCACTATACCAAACATGCACTCGAAGGGAAAACTTTCCGTGTGGACGAGGTCAAATATAGCTATCCCAATGGAAAATGTGCACTCACAATGAACTATTCCAAAAATCGAGGAGCTGTAAAAAGTCAGCAGCAAACCCTCAGTGAGTGTGCCTACGATATGCTCAGTATGATGCTACGGGCACGTTCTTTCAATCCCTCTGCTTGGAAAAAAGGACACCGCATTCCTTTTCTCATTACAGATGGCTCCAAAGTAGAACGTCAGCACATCGTATTTCGAGGAAGGGAAAACTTCAAAGTAGAAGGAGGCAACATCCGATACCGTTGCTTAGTCTTTTCTTTTATGGAGCGTGAAAAAGCGGAAGAGAAAGAAATTGTGCGTTTCTTTATCACTGACGATGCCAACCATCTTCCTGTACGTCTTGATATGAATTTGAAATTTGGAGTTGCCAAAGCTTTCCTAACTTCTGCTACAGGCTTACGTCATCCACAAACATCAATCATCAAGATGTAGAGTATTTTTCATTTATTTCAACCTTGTTCACCTTGAATTCGTTCATCCCGTTCTCGGAAAATATCCTTATTTTCCGAGAACTTGTTATATATACTCTGTCAAGAGAAAGAAATAGAATTCGCTCCACGTCGTATAAGAAAAAATACGTACCTTTGTCCAAAAGCATATAATTTCTCACAATAAATTAACATCAGTATGAGAACAACAAAGACACTCTCATTTCTCTTTACCCTGCTTTTGGCCATGTGTACGCTCTCCGCGTCAGCCCAAGGGGATGTTTTGAATGCAACTTTCGACGACCTTAATGGTAAAGGAGGAAATGATGGAACTTGGGGAGGGGTAAACTCTTCTATGCCTAAAGAACCTTACACTTCTCAAGGATGGGAATTCTCACATGAAAAGGGAGGAAAACAGTGTGTTATCCTTGGAACGGCTAAGAAAAAAGGAAAACTGACAACTCCAGAACTTCACAATTTGAAGGGCAATGCCAACGTAACATTTAGGGCTGGAGCATGGAAAGGTGATGCAACTCAAATTACTTTGTCTGTTGTTGGAGGTGGTAGTATTTCGCCCAATACGATAGAAATAACAAAGGAAAATTTTAAGGATTGTACGGCCACCATCACAGGGGGAAGCTCGACGACGAGGCTTGTTATCGAAAGTCAGCAGGATGTAAAAAATAGATTCTTTATAGACGATATTGTCATTTCTAATGTAGGCACGACACTTCCTCCTAATGTGCCTGCCCTTACCGAAGTGAGTAGTTTGTCAGGATTGCGAGCACTCACTACTCCAACAGAGGTGCGACTCACCTTGAGTGAAGAGAAAGCTCCTGTGGTCAATGCAGTAAAAGCTGGTGATGTTTATGTGAGCAACAACGAAGGAGCTGTTGTCTTTCGCAATTTCCTCACGAATGATAAAGGATGGAATCCCACAAAAGGAGGTAAACTCGTGGGAACGATTGTAGCCCGCTACGAATGGAAAGACGGTATGCCCACTCTCGTTGCTACCGAGCGCTCTTCTGCTCATGCCATTCTCTGCCCTGCGGGTCAAACTCCTCCTTATCTCAACGGAGCCACGCTTTCGGAATGTGTCAGCAAAGTAGAGCATCGCGGCACTGTGGTTCAATTTGATCAGGCACAGGTGAAGACAAAAGAAGGAAAACTTTATCTCCACACTACTCAAGTAGAAGAAATAGCTGTTGCAGATCTTTTCTCTACGCTTGCAGAATTGGGGACTCCTGAAGAAATTGCAGGACGTAACTACCAAATTACAGCCATTGTAGGAGGTACAGATGACACGCACACGCAGTTCATTCCTTTAGAAGCAACGGAGATGACCTATAAATTGTCGCTCGATGAAACGAAGGATAATCTTGCACAACTTCAAGCCAATGAAGGGAGATTAGTAGACATCAGCATTCAGCGTGGACTTGTAGCAGGTATGTGGAACGCACTCACGCTTCCTTTCTCTCTCACCAATGAGGATATTGAGGAGCTCCTTCATGCTCAAGTTGCTCAATTTGAAAGTTACGACAGCCAAACCCGCACCTTAAAGCTCGCTCGTACAGATGAGATGAAAGCAGGAGAACCTTACTTGGTACTCCCTACAGAAAATATGACAACGATAAACGTGCAAGGTGTTCGTCTGACTGCCACCCTGAACAATGTAGAGAAAAATGGCGTAACCTTCAAGGGATTTTATGCTCCAGAAACGCTTACGGCCAACGACAAGACTGCAATCTTTATTGGCCGTAATAATCTCCTACACTACCCCAACACAACTGCTTCACTCAAGGCTTTCAGAGCCTACTTCCGTATGCCTCAAGGTAGTTTGTTGGCTCCTAAACGCATCAGTATTGACGGCATAAGCTCTACGCTGACAGTCATCGAAAATATTCAAGTGACCGAAGAAGAAACCGTAGCTTCCATCTATACGCTATCGGGGCAGCGCATTACTCTTCCCTATGAACAGCTTACTCCTGGGGTTTATCTCTCCAAAGGCAAGAAAATTGTTATCCGATAACCTATTCAACACCATGAAAAAACAGTATATTATCCCTCAGATTGCACTCGTTCAGTTTCAACTTGAAGGTTGCTTGGCCAATTCTGGAAATAGTATTCAATCGGAAATAAGCAATTCTGATACTGAGCCCAATCTACCAGCTCCAGGCTGGGGAGAAGGTGGCGATCCTTCTGATTTCTAATCAGTCTTAACCTTTTGTCTATAACTACAAGAGAAGAACTCTTCTTCCAAACAATAGTCCGCTTATGAAAAATACAGTGATGTTTTTGCTATTGTGCATGTGTTATCTCACAGGTACGGCACAATCTTCTTCCCCGCAGGCTTCAATCAAGCCCCCTCAAACTCCGCTCAAGGATGTCAAGCTCTATGTAGGAGAGCAGGTGGTTGGAACTTACCCCAAGGAAACTTACGACTCTCTCATTGTGGTGGGTCAGAATTTGGGGATTAAGCTCTATCTCAAGGGTAAGAAGAGTCTCGATTTTTTGCATGCACGCTACGAAGTAATAAATGTTGCTCCTTCTCCCAATCCTGAGAATACCAACCGCAACACTGATTTCAACGGAAGCCGTGCTTGGTCTTGGCGTTTGGAATATCCTCGTTTGTCGACCGAAAACAACCAATTCATCTCAGTTCACCAAACTGATGATTATGGTATTACTTTTTCGCTCGAGTGGGATGGCAACAAAAAAGCACAACGTTGGACTTGCCTGCAGCATCATAAAGGAATTCCCTTCTACAAGATTGGCAGAACAGGAAAATGGACAGACGACCCCAATATTCCAAAGGAATTTCAAACACATACTTCCCAGTATAACGGTGTGGGGTTCTCACGTGGTCACATGTGTATGTCCAACGAACGACAAGCCAGCAAAGAACAGAATGCTCAAACCTTCTATATCTCCAATGCCCACCCACAAATGCAAAGCCACAATGGTGGCTTGTGGTTGCGCCTTGAAAAGCAGATCATCGAGTGGGCACAAAATTTGGACTCCAGCGATACTCTCTATGTCGTAAAAGCAGGTACGATTCGTGATGATCAGGTTTTGGAACCAACCCCTTCAGGTCTCTTGGTACCAGCTCACTTCTATATGGCCGTGTTGCGCTACAAGGCAGGTCAATATGAGGCACTTGCTTTTTGGACAGACCATAGTTTTGAAGAGAATTATGGAAAGACACAAGACATCGAAGAGTTTGCAATTTCTATCGATGAATTGGAGGAGAAGACAGGCATAGATTTCTTCTGTAATCTTCCCGATAATATAGAGCAAACAGTAGAGAAAACACTCAACATTGAGGCATGGAAATTTTCTAAAAAGAAAAAACGTTAGTCTTTTCTACCGCTATTGCACGAAAAGAAGGCAGCATCGAGAGTTGTATCTCGATGCTGCTTCTTTTTATGCGCCTTTTGCTTTCTTTTCCTTGAGTGGTAATGTCAGAAAACACAAAGGGATATACGATTTAGGCACCTCTACCACTTTGTTCAATGAGTCCCTCTATATGTTGATTTAAGGCACGTTGATTAAGTAAAGTTTCGATGCTCAGATGCATGCGATAATGCCAATAATGCTGACTATTGGCTGGGATATTGATACGTTCTGCTTCTTCGTCCGAAAAGCGTAGTTGCTCGTCGATGGCTAACCAGTCTTGCCAAGCAAAGATAGCCAACAACGATGGGCTCTCTAAATGTCTGCGCAATACCTCTTCACACACCCATCCTGGTGCAGAGTGAGGTACTTTCCCACCGCGTTGCAAGACCTGATAAAAATAGTGAGCCGTGCTTGTGGGATTTTCTTTCCACCAACCGCGCAAAGTACTCATGTCGTGTGTCCCAATAGTGCATACAGAATGCTTAGGATAACGGATAAGTTGCCCAAACTCCTCATTCGGACACTTCGACATCCGTTCTACTTCGAGCGAAAGTATTTGCAATTCGCTCATTGCCCAAGGCACACAAGCAGGCACCATTCCCAAATCTTCTCCGCAAGGCAACATTTTGGTAGCTGCGAGGAGTGCTGGAAGTTTTTCCATTGCGCGTGCATACCAAAACTCATTGTGTCGCTCGTAGAAATAGTGGTGATACATCCGTTCGAATGCTTCTCGCTCCTCGGGCAGCAAACGTTCAAAGATATGTGTTTGCTGTGCTGCAATGCGCGGATGATAGAGTCCTCTTTGCTTATGGTCCTCGACAAGTAGCACATTGTTGATGAGCGTGTACATCCCATCGCGCAAGGATTCAGGTTGATGCAGTCGATGAGATTCGCGTGTAAAATAATTTTCTACTTGTCGCTGAGTTGCATATTCAGGACGTAAGTGCCAGACATCATAGTGGGAATGCGTGAGAAAAGTACGTTTCACCCATTCTCCTCTTTCTCCAAACAATCGCTGGAGCAACTCCTCATTGATGAACGGACGTGTCATAAAATCGACAGGAAGATGCAACCCAAAATCGCTGATCTCTTGAAGCGATAGTGGAAGGGCTGGCGAAAATTGCCCCAACAAGCCCTGAACGCTATGCGTGGGAATTTCCCAAATGCGGAAAAAGCCTAAGATATGATCGATGCGATAGGCCGTAAAGTATTCGGCCATTTTAGCAAACCTTCTCCGCCACCATTGGTAGCCATCCAGACGCATAGCCTCCCAGTTGTACGTTGGGAATCCCCAATTCTGTCCATTCGTCGAGAAAGCATCGGGAGGAGCTCCTGCTTGCCCATTCATGTTGAAATAGTGAGGCTCTACCCATGCTTCGACCGAAGAGCGAGAAATTCCGATAGGGATATCTCCTTTGAGTATGACCCCTTTTTCACGAGCATACTGACTCACACGAGAGAGCTGCAAGTGTAGTAGATATTGCAAATAGCAATAAAAAAGGATAGTAACATGTACAGGATTGTCCTTTTGGCACAATTGGGCTATGGCCTCGGCATCGTACACGCTGTGTGTAGGCCAGGTGGAGAAAGCCGCCGTTCCGTACTTGTCGCGCAAATAAGAAAATGCGGCATAAGGCCGTAACCAATGTTCATTCTCGTGAAAAAAAAACTGAAAGTCGGAACTTTGTTGCACTCCTTCGCCTTCTTCTCGAAACAGCAACAATAGATAATCACGCTTCAACTTGTAGACCCTTTCATAGTCCATTTCGGGCAAAGCATTGAGCTGTCGCCATTGAGCCATAAATGCCGCCTGTTTCTCTCGGTCTTTTAAGTGAGCAACCTGCCGAAGATCTATATAGATGGGGTGAAAAGCATAAATTGAAATCGAATTGTAAGGATAGGAGTCCCGCCAAGTTCCTGTCATTGTGGTATCGTTGATGGGCAAAATCTGTAGAGCTCTCTGCCCTGTACTCACTATCCAGTCGATCATTGCCTGCAAATCGCCAAAATCCCCAACCCCTTGGCTTCCTTCGCTGCGCAAGGAAAATACGGGAATAGCCGTGCCTGCCACACGACGTTCGAGCCCTGGAAAATAGGGTTCGACTTCAGGAGCGACAAAATGACTTTTACTCTCTAAGCGTGGCACGTAAAGCAGTCTATTCTCACCTTTTTCCCACTCCACAACTTCTCCCGTTGCTACGCATAGCCTCACCAATTTGTATTCATGTCGATGCTCCAAGCTACTGGCATCAAATGTAAGCTGCCAATGAGCAGGGGAAAATTCGGAAAATCGTAGAGCCTTGTTGAGGTCCCAATTTCCGAGCTGCTCGCCCTCTCCCACAAGCGCCAAACATTCACCGCATGCATGCAACATTGGCACCAAGGCTCTTATCGTAAGAGTGGAAGCGGCAGGAGAGCCCCCAGAGAAACCTCCCACCTCATAGTCTCCCGAAAAAGCAGAGCTATACAAAGGAGTTTCGCTGGGTGTGTCGCGCCACATATCCTCAACATACACGTTTGATGCAGAAGCCCAGCTAAAATACAATTCGTGAGCCATACGTTCTCGGCGTAGGCATTCTTCTCCTCGCCAAACACTATATTTATAGTGTACTTTCGTAGGATGATCCACGAGTTCTACCTGCCCCTGCCAATAGTAGCCGTCAGTCGTGGTCAAGGCTATCTTAGAGGGATGCTCTCCCACGAGTTCGACAAAGAGCGCATCGCCCCATTGCGTAGCATATATAATTTTGAAATTGAGTAGCATAATTCTCTACAATTGTTTTCTTGCTCAAAAGTACGACATTCTTTCCATACAAGTTCTGCTTTTACTCCGAAAAGACGAAATAAATCTGTCCCTCTCGCTCTCTCGTTTCCTACTGCTCATGATGCTTCACGATGTGATGAGAAAGGAGTGCTCTTCACACTACTGCATTCGAGAAAATGATTCATCGAGTCTTTCTGTTCTCCCTAACGTAGCCATGCTGTTACAAATGGCTTAATTCTTCTTCCCACGCAAAAAATCCTACGTGGGAAGAAAAAAAATCTACGACGCACGTAGGATTTTCTACGTGGGAACTATCAGCGAAAAGGGTATTAGGTTGTAGATGAGAGGTAAGTAAATGGAAATGAGAGAGATTTGCAGTATATTTCTATGGTTTACATAAGAGGTAAAAGTGCAGAAAGCGTGGATTTATGCAGAAGTTCCGTTACCAAATCATTAGTCTATTCTCCGAATGGTAACGAAGATGAAGGAGGAGGTAACTGACAGAAGACTGTTCGGTAACTCATTTTTTCTCTATTACGGTGCTTATGCTTTGTATTACAATGTTTTGCATAGCTAAAAACGCTTCGATAACGGGTAACTTTGCCCATAAAAAAAGAAGCGTATGCAAACAGACAAATTCAAGGTGTTGCTCTACCAGAAAAAGAGCAGTTTGGACAAGTCGGGACAAGCTCCGATAATGGGACGAATAACCTATGGGCGAACAATGGCACAATTTAGTTGCAAACTATCGTGCGACCCTAAGTTATGGAATGCTCGTGAGAGTAGACTCAACGGTAAAAGTCGTGAAGCTGTGGCTACGAATGGCAAGCTGGAACGCTTGCTTCTCTCGGTACAGTCGTCTTATCAAATTCTTTGCGAGCGTGGTGTAGCGTTTACGGCATCGGACATCAAGGAGCAGTTCCAAGGGAGCATGCAAACTCAAATCACCTTTTTGGAACGATACGACCGAATGGTTAAGGAGTTGGAACAAAAGGTGGGTGTTGAAATAAAGGCAACGACTTTGAACAGTTACTACACTACTCGTAAGCACCTGCAAGCCTTTATCTGTGAGAAGTACCACACGACAGATATTCCTTTCGGTCAGATTGAAGAAGATTTCTTGGAGTGCTTGCAACATTACTCGGTTGGAAAGCAGGGACATTCGCAAGGTTATTATCGTAAGATGGCTTTGGCGGTGAAGAAAGTCTGCCGTTTGGCATATCGTGAGCGTTTGACAGAGCGACAACTATTCGCCCACGTAGAGATAGAACGAGGAGAGAACAAACGACCTCGTGCTTTGGACAGAGCCTCGTTGGATAAGTTACAAGCCTTGACTTTTGAACCGTATGAAGTGGAGTTGGAAACAGCTCGCAATCTCTTTCTCTTTTCTTGCTTTACGGGTGTAGCTTATTGTGATATGGTCGCACTTAATCGAGAACACCTCTTTACGGACGATAAGGGGGAGTTGTGGCTGAAGTTCCGCAGACAAAAGACCGAGAACCTTTGTCGTGTAAAGCTCTTGCCTGAAGTGGTGTATTTGATAGAGCTGTATCAATCAGAGGAACGTGCCACGCTCTTTGCTCCCATTCCTTATTCGGGTTACCTTGTTCAGCTCAAAGCCTTGCAACTTCGGGCCGGTATATCTATTCCCCTTTCGGCACATGTCGGAAGGCACACCTTTGCCACACTGATAACTTTGGAGCGAGGTGTTCCCATTGAAACGGTCAGCCGAATGTTGGGACACAGCAACATCCAAACGACCGAACGGTACGCCCACGTTACTCCGAAGAAACTCTTTGATGAGTTCGAGCGATTTCTCTCTTTCACTGAAAATCTAACCTTAATCTTGTAAGAGCTATGCGTAGTACATTCAAAATTCTATTCTATATCAATCAGAACAAAACGAAAGCGGACGGCACAACAGCCATCCTTTGTCGCATCACCATTGACGGCTCAAACGTGGTAATAACCACAGGAGAAAGTGTCGTACCTAAAGATTGGAGCGTGAAGCGAGGGGAGACAACGGACAAGAAAATCAATCAACGCCTGCAAACCTTTCGGGAAGAAATCGAACAAGGCTACAATACTTTGCTCTACAAATATGGGGCGGTGAGTGCCGAGCTTTTGAAAAACCATCTGCAAGGCATCGGACGAAATCCATCAAAACTTCTTGCCCTTAGTGCAGAAGAACTCAAAACCCAAAGAAAAAGCAAGAGTGAGGGAACATGTAGCAACAATCGAAATTCTGATAAGCAGCTCAATTCCTTTGTAAAAAGTCGTGGCGAGGAGGATATGCCTCTAACGGCTCTTACCATAGAGTTCTTTGAAGATTATCGTTTTCATTTGAAGAAGGAGGGCTATGCCCCTGCAACGGTCAACAGACATTTGTGCTGGTTGAGTCGGTTGATGTATCGAGCCGTCAGTCAAGGGACAATACGCTTTAATCCTTTTGAAGAAGTAAAGTATGAAGCGGTGGAGAACAAACCTCGTTTCTTGAGCAGGGGCGATGTGGAGAAACTATTGGCATTTCCATTACAAGACGAAGGGGCGGAACTCAGTCGAAGGATGTTTCTTTTCTCTGTCTTTACGGGATTGGCATTTGCCGACTTGCAGAGTTTGAGAGCTTCGCAAATCGAAACGAATAGCGAAGGGAAACGGTATATCCGTAAGACACGCCAAAAGACAGAGGCCGAGAGCCTAATACCATTGCATCCGATAGCAGAGCAGATACTCTCGCGCTACACAAAAGAGAAAAGCAAGGGAGATTATAAGATATTTCCCGATACAATGAGCAAAGGCAAACTATCCACTCACCTCAAAGCTGTTGGTTTGGCTTGTGGTATTCGTACTTCGCTGACTTGGCACGTCGGAAGGCATAGCTTCGGCACACTGACTTTGGAAGCAGGTATTCCGATAGAAAGCATTGCCAAGATGATGGGACATTCTTCCATTGCCAGTACGCAAATATACGCTCAAATTACCGACCAAAAGATTGCAAAGGATATGGAGAGGTTGATACAACCAAAGAGTATATCGAATTAAATGCGAAGAGTTTGCCCATTAGCGTGGAGCAAACTCTTTTTCTCTTATTGTGCATTGATGTATCGATTAGTCAGCATGCACCTATGTATTAGTACCTGCTGATATCACATTTCTTATTGTAATAAAAGGTGAATACTACTTTCCATTACATAATTCAATTCTTGTCATTATATGGATACAATAGAAATAATGAGCAACTTTCTTTAGAGAATCGGATAATTCTGTCAATAATTCCTTTTGTTGTCTATATGCCTTTATAATTTCATCATTATCATTTTTAATAGCTAAAATAACATTTCCTCCCCTCCCTTTTTCTTCCATTGATTCTTGCTGTTCAAATATCTTGCGTAAGGTTTCAATATCCACTTCTTTCATTGTGAATTTCTCCAAATCCAAGTTCGGATTTTCCGTTACAGGATATCTAAAGAAAGAACTTTGTTTATCGTATTTTGCAATAATAGGAATAGCCTTTGTTATATCCTTGTATTCTTTCCAATCTCCTTTATTAGCAAGGGATTCAAGTCTTGTTATATTCTTTAGCAGCAACTCGTCTTTCCAATACCGATATAACTCATCAATCCAATGGCAACTATAGAGAGGTCGCCATTTTCCTTGACTTAGGATTTTAGGTTTTGTACTCTCACAAGAATCATTCTCGTATGGAATAGATAATTTCTTATGAAAAATAATTATCAATGATTTTAAGGCTAATTCGATAGAGTGTTTATATAAGAAATTAATAGGCATTTCTATAAGTTGGAAGGCTTGAATTTTATGTCTTCCTTCATCCATATATTTAGCCGAGTTATAATAAGTTTCTGCGGTAATTCCAAAACCAAAATCTAAGTGGTCTCCAGGTGAAGTTAACCAATATTCCATATACAAATAGTGTGCTTATTTAGCAGGGGTCAATGTTTTTGTTGCAAGTTTGTAGGTGAACAGGATTCGAGGATTGGACAAATCCCATTGTTGCACTTCCTGCCGTATCAATTCTGCGTGTTTCTTGCTTATATCCCTTAAAGCGTTTCCAACGGATTTCCGAAGGTATTCGCTTTCAGATCCCTTGTGCTTAGCGATTAGAGCAATAGCCACTGATGGATTTTCTTTGAAGAATGGGCGACTTGTCCAAATTCTCAATCCCTCCGTTACGGCACGGATAACTTTCGGATTATTATCATTCAGCCATTCTTCTATGAGAGGTAAAGAAACTCCATACCCTCTGTGTTTGCAAACTTCATCGAAAGCCTTTGCAAGCATTTCCTGCACACGCCAATTTTTATCAGTACTTACTTGTTCTTTCAGAAAACAAAGTGCATCATTATTCGTCGCAACCAATCTGCCCAATATAGTTGTTGCCAACATTCGGGCTTGATAGGCTTCGTGCTTGAACAATTCAAGGGCAAGTTCAAAACATTGCTCCTTTGAGTGTGTGGAAATGATTTCGTCAGTGCCGTCAAGGATATGTTGAAATCCGTGTTCGATTGCTATAATCCTACTTAATATATTATCTACGTTCATACTTAAACAGCCATATCTTTTCAAAAATCGCTGCGACAGGCTTAATCCATCACATCGAGTGGTAAAAAATACAGAATTAATTGCAACGAGCAAAAAAATAGTCGACTGATTTTCGAGAAAGTGTCGACTGTTTTCTCAGTCCTTCCAAAACCACCAATTCAGCCTTTCCTTTTCCCGAAGCTCTGGCGGTGTCTGTGCGAAGTAAACGGCACATCTGAAAGCATACAATACGCAACGGTCTTGCACCACTCCGGCATAGTTATTGGACAAAGTAAAGAGTACTTCGGGGTCTTTGCCTTTCAAGTCGTCAACGGAGGATATTCCGATATTCCACAAGTCAGTTGCAAGCGACTTGCCTATTCCGGGAATTACCATCAGCTCCTTAATAGTCTGCTCTTTGATCATTATGTCCGACTAACTACATGACAAGGTTCCCCTCGCTGTCAATCTTCCAAAACGGATTGTAGGCTACCTCGAACATATAGCCGTCCAAATCCTTAAAATAGCCGCTATAACCTCCCCAAAATACTTTCTGTGCAGATTTCACTATCGTTGCCCCGAGCCGTTCGGCTTCCTGCATCACGGTATCAACTTCTTCCTCCGATGTTGCATTATAGCTGATTGTCATACCCGAAAATGATGTCTGCTGATAGCTTAATGTAGTGTCCTTTTCCAATTCCTGTAGTGGATACAGTCCCAAAATTATCCCACCAAGAGGGAATAGGGCATAGGTTTCCTGACTCTGTTCCGACTTCTTCCATCCCAAGCCCTCATAGAAAGTCAACGCCTTTTGAAAGTCTTTTACTCCCAATGTGATTAGAGTGAATTTCTGTCTCATAAATTGTGTATTATAGAATTTGCCACAAAGTTACTCATTCACAACAAGAAATGCAAATAAAATGCAGGTTTCACTTACCAGTGCAACGGTGGGGGTTTGTGAGGAGTTATAAGAAAGGGGAGCAAGTTTCGCCCCTTGCTCCCCACCAAACAACAATACCGATTGCATCATGAAACAAAAAATCAAGTATCGTCGTCTAGACGCTAGAGACCGAGAGTATATCGCCCATAACTACGCCCAAGGGCGAAGCATCAGCAGCATCGCTCGGTTCTTGAATGTACACAAAAGTACAGTATCTCGAGAAATAAAGAGGAATAGTCATCGCCATGGTTATACTGCGAACCATGCTCAAATGCTATCCGGCGAACAAGCTCAATGGAAGCTAGAGAAGCGAAAGAAACGCTTTACCTCTAGGATGAAGCAACATATACGCCACAAACTTAGGTGTGAACAGTGGTCTCCTGAGCAAATAGTCGAGGACTGCCGAAGGCGGGGGATTAGTATGGTGGGCATAACGACGATTTATAAATACATCCATCAGGACAAAAAGGCTGGTGGCGACTTGTATCGACACACACGACATAGACTTAAACATCGTCGTAGAAGAAGCTATGAACAGAGTTCCTATATCACAAAGAAAGAGCGACGCTCTATTCTTACTCGCCCCGAGTATATCAATGCCCAAACTCGCAAGGGGGATATGGAAATGGATTTGATTATCGGTAAAGGACATAAGGAGGCTATCCTTACACTCGTAGATAGGCTAACAGGCTATCTTATCATTGAACACCTTGCTCAGGGGAAGAATGCTAAATCCCTAGCAAAAGCTCTTATCAAGCGTATCAGACCGCTGGTAAAGATGGGCAAGATACGCTCCATAACTACGGACAACGGCTGTGAGTTCTCCGAGTTTGAGTTCATCGAGCGTAAACTCGGCATTCCTATCTACTTCGCTCGTCCTTACCGTTCTACCGATAAACCGCATATCGAACATGCAAACAAACTTATAAGGCAGTACCTCCCTAAAGGGATCTCTTTTGCCAACATTACGCAAGCCGACTGCAAGAGAATACAAGACAAACTAAACCATAGACCAAGAAAGAAGCTCGGATACAAAACTCCGTTACAAATCTTTAACCTAAATTTGCCCTACCGTTGCACTGGTAAGTGAAACCTGCAAAATGGTAGGAAAACGCTCCTTGCGAATGCTTTATTTCCGATAATTCTCTTGGAGTAATCGGTTGATGTCGGAGAGACGGTAGAGTATCTTTCCTGCTATTTGGGTGTATGGTATAATCCCCTTGTCCCGATAGTCTTGCAAAGTGCGAGGGCTGATGAAAAGATGTTCACAAACCTCTCGCCCTGTGAGGTAAATTTCTCCACCGAATAGCGGACGATGTGTTCGGGCTATCTCTCGAATGCGTTTACCTACTTCTTGAATGCCCGAAATGAGTTGCTTCATCTCGGGCGTTTCTTTGTTAATCGTTTCGTATTCCATAGTCGTTTAGCTTTTATGAGGATTAGACTTCGCAAGGAGTGCTTCCACGTCCTCACGCTTATAATATCACTTATGCCCGATTTGGATAAATGGCAACACGGAAGTATCCCTATAATGTTGCAGTGTCCGTTTGCTGATGTTCAGTATTCGGCACACATCTCCGTTGTGTAACAGGTCAGGCAGTTCAGGCTTCGTACCGAAATTCTCTCTCATACAAAGAGCCAACTCTTCGATGCTCTTTTTCAGTTCCTCCCAAGCGGAGGTGTCGATGGCTGTAAATCTCATATCAATATCGTTTTAATTGTCATTTTTACTTCGTTTGATGCAAATATACGCAGGCGAAATCCTTGTTTCCAGAGCTGATGAAATCAAAGGAAATACAAGGAAATCACAGGCAAATGTACAAGCGTATATCATCTATTCTACCCACTTTCATCTAAGTGCGTACTTGTGGCTTTGGTACGGTATGAAGTGGCTCTCTTACCAATGAACACATACGCTCTATCTCTCCCCAAAGAAAAAGGATGCAGACGGTAGCAATCTGATGAAGTCGCTTACAGAGCTGTTGACCTCTCTATTCCCTCCTTTTAAGCTTTTTAGTTCTGATAACTCCTATTTTTCGAACCTATTTTCGGAACATTCTTGTGTATCTCGAAGCAATAAACTCGCAAACCTTGGCGGTGTGGAGTCGGCTCTCTAACTTGGTTTTAGCATCCTTTTTCGGATGAAAGTTCATAATCAAGCAAATAAAAGAGATACGAACAATGAAAAAAGAAAACAATGACAACACCTCAAAGAACATACAAATAGAGGAGTTTCTTTCGGAGCGATATGAGTTTCGGTACAACACAGTACTGCACCGAGCGGAGTTTCGTCCAAGAGAAGCGGAGGACTATGTCGCAATAGACCGCTACCGCATCAACACCCTTAAACGAGCCTTGGACAAGGAAGCCGATATACAGACCTCTCCCGAGAACCTATACAGCATTATAGAAAGTGATTTTTCTCCACGCATCAATCCCATACAAGCCTATTTCCATAGTTTGCCAGCAGTGGAGCAAGAGGCAATAACTGCACTTGCTGGTAGTGTAATCGTAGCCAATCCCGATAAATGGAGGGAATATCTCACCAAGTGGTTAGTGGCAGTAGTCGCCAATGCGATGGACGACAAGCAGTGTCGCAATCATACTTGCCTTGTACTGACAGGCGAACAAGGGAAATTCAAGACCACATTTCTTGACCTCCTCTGTCCGCCAGCCTTATCCGACTACCACTATACGGGAAAGATATACCCACAGGAGAAAGATGTATTGAGCCTTATCGGTCAAAACCTCATCATCAACATTGATGACCAACTCAAAGCCCTCAACAAGCGAGACGAGAACGAACTGAAGAACCTGATTACTTGCCCACAGGTGAAGTATCGTATGCCTTACGAAAAGCATATCGAGGAGCGACCACACTCGGCGAGCTTCGTGGCTTCAGTCAATGGCAACGACTTCCTCACCGACCCGACAGGAAGCAGACGTTTTCTGCCTTTTGAGGTCTTGGCGATAGATATAGACCGAGTCAAGGCAATTCCGATGGATGCCGTGTATAGTGAAGCCAAGGCACTACTAAAAAGTGGCTTTCGCTATTGGTTCAATGATGAAGAGATTATCGAACTGCACCACAACAGCGAAGCCTTCCAAGTCTATACGGCAGAAATGGAATTGTTGCTCCGCTATTTCACCTTTCCCACGGAAGCAGAGAAAGCCACCAAGCGTTTCTATATGACCAATTCGGAGATAGTGGGGTATCTCTCCTGCTATACCCGACAGCAGCTCTCTGCCAAGCGGATGGGCGAAGCCTTGCGAAAGGCTGGTTATACGAGGGAGTGTCGCAGGGTAAACGGCAGTCCTGTCTATGTCTATGCCGTTCGCAAGATTCACCCCGAGCAACCGCCATAGCACCCTGTTGTTATCCACCTTGCAATACTCCTTTCTCTATTCTTTCCTATTTTCCTTACTACATTACTACAAAGGAGATAATACAGTGAAAGAGAAAGGATTGCAGGAGTTATCCATCTTACGACACAGCTTACTACTTTCTTTCTACACTTCTACGGTAGAATGAATGCAGCAAGATGTAGACAGAAGTTGTAGAAGGATGAAACCGAATGAAGTGTTACACTTTTCTCTTTCACTGTCAATCACTTATCCGAGTGTCGAAGGGTAGTAAGATAAAAAGAGGAAAATTCTAAAAAGAGAAAACAGAACAAACAATGAATATGAATAATCCAAATCCAACAATAACAACAATGAACAACGAGTATTACGACCTACAATACATCAAGGCGATACCGATAGGAGACTACTTGCACGCCTATGGCATCGAGCCTGTCAAGCGTTACAACGGCTATGCCCTTTATCACGCACCCTACCGAGAAGACCCGAACTCCAGCTTGAAAGTGGACTTTCGGCAAAACCTATGGCACGACTACGGCACACATCAAGGCGGAAGCATCATCGACCTTGTGATGCGGATGCAGAGATGCAGTGCCTACGAAGCTATGGCACATCTTGCCGAAAGAAAAGCGACAACCCTCGCTCCCTCTTCCTTTCATCGTGAAGTTCATACAGAACAGATAAGAGGTGAACAACGACCAAGTAATGCAAGGCGTATTCTCTTCATCAGCAAAGAGTTGCCCCTATATCTACAAAACTATCTTCAAAAGGTACGCAAGATAGACCTTGCTGTGGCAAGTCCTTATCTCTGTCATATCCGCTACGAGGTAGGAGGACGAGAGTATTCTGCCATCGGCTTTCCCAATCGTGTAGGAGGATATGAGCTTCGAGACGGCAAGACGTTCAAGGGAACAATCGCTCCAAAAGATATATCCGTGATTGCAGGAGGAGAAGCCAACGCCCCTCTCTGCATCTTCGAGGGCTTTATGGATTTCCTTTCTTATCTCACGATGAAAGGAAAAGAAATCGCTCCCTGCCTTGTGCTGAACTCCGTCAGTAATCTTTCGCGTGTTATAGCCTATCTTCACGAGAACGGCATCGATTCCGTTCGAGCTTTTCTTGACAACGACCAAGCAGGACGACAAGCCCTCCAATCTTTACAATCAGCAGGTATCAAAGTGGAGGATATGAGCCGACACTATTCCCGATACAAAGACCTTAATGAGTACCACGTTGCCCAAAGAATAGGACAAAGACAGGTGATACCACCTCGAAAACGAGGACTTAGACGATAAGGCAAAAGAGAGCAAACAACATTATTCCATCATTGGGTATCCAAAGACATTAAAGAAGAAAAATATGCAGAAGGACGGCTTTGTTTCAATAGTTACGGCAGTTCCTCAAAACAGCAAGTTTGCAGAGCTAAACTTAGAAACAAAGCGTGCAGGCATTCACAGAATGCAACACAACAAGAAAGAAGTTCGAGCAGGGCGGAGCGGACATTTCGAGAAATGCCATAGCTCATTAGGGCATTTTCTTCACGCTCCACTCCGTTACCGCTAAAAAAGCCCTCCTGAGCCAAGGGACTTCGCCCCTTTGGATACCCCTTAAACCAATTTTCAAACAATGGGCTATGCCGTATTGCATATAGACAAGGCGAGAAGCAACGACTCGGGAAATACCGCTCATATAGTGCGGACATATACCCCGAGTAACGTTGATCCTTCTCGCACACACCTGAACAGGGAATTGGTGCAATTCCCTGCAAATGTGACCAACCGTAGCGAAGCGATAGAACATCGCATCGCCACAGCCGGTATCTACCGAAAGGTAGCAAAGAACCAAGTCAAAGCCTTACGCTTTATTCTGTCAAGCTCACCAAAGGATATGGCTCGCATAGAGCAAGAAGGACGCCTGTATGAGTGGTGCGATGAATCAATGGATTGGCTTCGCTCCACTTTCGGAGCAGACAACGTGGTCGCTGCGACACTCCACGCTGACGAGGACACGCCCCATATTCACGCCACGGTCGTCCCCATTGTTACGGGTGAAAGACGGAAAGCCAAGGAGGAAGCCGAGAACGGCAAGCGGAAGTACAAGACGAAGAAGAACAAGGTACGGCTTTGTGCCGATGATGTGCTTACGCCAAAGAAACTGGAGCAGTATCAGACGGACTATGCCAAGCGAGTGCAACGGTTCGGGTTGGAACGGGGCGTACACGGCTCGGTAGCCAAGCACCGCACCACGATGGAGTATTACAAGGAAATTCTCAAATCCACGAAAGAGAAGGAAGCTCAAAAGGCGGAACTCACAGCCAAGATAAAGGAGCTGGAGAAGCAGGCAGGCAAGCTCCGAATGAAAGGCACGCTGTACTCCCTCTTTGGCAACTCCGAACTCGACAAGGCAGAGAAGCGTATTGCAGACTTGGAACAGGAAGCCGAACGGCAACAGTATCTTTCGGAAAAGGAGAAGAATGAAATCCGAAAGGAAGTCGTTCTCTTGAAGGACATGGTCAAGGGAAGGGACAGAGCCATTGCCGAATTGAAAGAAACCGTGCAGATTTACGAGGAAGAGCGGAATTGGATAAAACGTTTCTTCAGTGGCTTCTACCAGCTTTTGAATATCCGTCTGATGCTCAGAAAGATGAACTTCTCTGATGATAGGATAGCGGAGATGTATCGAACGGAAGCCCCCCAGCGAGGTACGGCTAAAGCCTATTCGGGATTATACAAGAGAGAGTTTACGGAAGAGGACAGTGAAATCCGTATTATCAAGGATGAGAAGAAACGACCGCTCCTCACCATCAACGGGCTTCCCATTACCGATTGGTGCGAGCAGAAATGGAAACAACTCATCAATCGCAACCGCTCGCAACGGCTGTAATTGCTTTTTTCTTTCACTGACAAGAAGAAAAACAAGAAAAGACGCTCACTTTCCCTCGCAAATATGTACCTTTGCAAGTAGTAAAAGTGAGCGTTCTTTGGCTATTCAAAACAATGTGTATCAATGCACTTCGCTCATTTCTAAATCGTTACCTATACATCTACTCTAAAATGGTAACGCTCTATTATCCAGCGAGATAGTTCGCTGACGAAAAATCTACGTGGAAGAAAAATAAAAGGCCCTCACGGCACCTTTTCTCCAAGGCAGATGTAAGATTTTATTTTTCCTCCTTCTTCCCCTCTCTCTGAGATATAGAAAAGTAAGTCTTGCACTTTTAGCACGCTTCTCAATCGCTCTTCAGCCCCACTCCTTTCCCTCCTACGAAGCTCCTTCTCTTCTATACAGTCTCACAGCAATGACATCATGCAATGGAACTTCTTTTTTCTTTCTCAAAAGATATAGAATAAGCACTTCCTGTCTTCTCGTTTGTTAAAAAGCTACCATTTCTCTCTTCTTTTCGGGCAGAAGTGAAAGCTGACTGAAAAAATATTCCGTATCTTAGCGGCACAAAATAATCCTCTAACAACGAAATCATTATGAAACATTTTGCTCTATCACTTGTAGCACTATTCTCATTGAGTAGCACTGCTATGGCGCAGGACGATGTGTATTTCGTTCCCTCAAAAAAGACCACTCAGCAACACACTGCTCAACAAATATCTTCCTCTTCTCAAAGGAATAAAGCTTTCGACTATGACGATTGGGCAGAGCATCGTGTTGCTCAACGCGATATAGACGACTATAATCGTCGCTCCAAGCACTCTCGGCGAGGTGCTGCTGATAGTTTACAGACCGACGACGAGCAGTCGATGACGGCTCGTATTGTACGTTTCCGTTCTCCTCGAGGAGTACTTGTTTCTTCGCCTTGGTACGACACCTATTATTATGATTTGGCCTACTACGATCCTTG
>JAUNKN010000012.1 GCA_030532685.1 Bacteroidales bacterium
AATTCTACGTGGGACGTAGGATTTTTTACGTGGGACGTAGAATCGTCGACAAGCCTCACATCCTCTTGAGAGTAGGGACGCCCAGCCAAAACGACGCTCCTGCTGCCGAAAGGGCAGGGCGAAGCTATTGAGGAACAGGGAGATAAGACAAAACGGCAGGCCGCTCGGCTTTGGCGCGTGCTTTGCGCCAGATAGGGCATAATACATAAAAAGAAAAGACTATGCAATTTGACAACTTTACCATCAAAGCCCAAGAGGCCGTGCAACATGCTGTGCAAAAAGCCAGCGAGTTGCGCCAACAAGCCATCACTCCTGCTCATCTGCTGGAAGGAGTGCTGGCCGTGGGCGAGAGTGCCACTTCGTTTCTCCTGGGCAAAGCTGGGGTGAACGAAAAGATGCTTCGCACAGCTCTCGAACGCCACTTGCAGTCGCTCCCTCGTGTGGAGGGTGGCGAACCCTATTTGGATCGCGAAGCCAATGCCGTGTTGCAAGCAGCTCAGGACAAGGCGCGTCAAGATGGCGACCAGTTTGCCACGCTCGAAGCCCTGCTGCATGCCCTGCTCACGACGCCTTCGACCACAGCACAACTGCTCAAAGATGCAGGGATGACGGCACAAGGCTTGACTGCGGCTGTGGGCGAATTGCGCGGAGGGCGCAAGGCCGATAGCCCTAGTAGCGAGGACACCTATCAATCCTTGAACAAGTATGCCCGCGATTTGGTGGCCGAAGCCCGTGAGGGACGTCTCGACCCCGTCATTGGTCGTGACGACGAAATACGTCGTGTGCTGCAAATCCTCTCGCGTCGCACGAAAAACAACCCCATCCTCATTGGTGAGCCCGGTACGGGAAAGACCGCCATCGTCGAAGGATTGGCACAGCGCATCGTGCGTGGCGACGTGCCCGACAATCTGCGCGACAAGCGCCTTTTCTCCCTCGATATGGGAGCCTTGGTCGCTGGGGCGAAATACAAGGGTGAGTTTGAGGAACGCCTCAAAAGTGTGGTGCAGGAGGTTACGGCTGCCGAGGGAGGCATCATTCTCTTTATCGACGAAATTCACACGCTTGTCGGGGCTGGCAAGAGCGAGGGCGCTATGGATGCTGCCAACATCTTGAAGCCTGCTCTGGCACGAGGCGAATTGCGCAGCATCGGGGCGACGACTTTGGAGGAGTACCAAAAGTATTTTGAAAAGGACAAGGCACTGGAACGACGCTTCCAAACGGTGCTTGTGGACGAGCCTACGCCCGAGGACGCCATCTCTATCCTGCGCGGATTGAAGGAACGCTACGAAAACCACCACCGTGTGCGCATTCAAGACGACGCGTTGATTGCTGCCGTGACCCTGTCGCATCGCTACATCTCCGATCGTTTCTTGCCCGACAAGGCCATCGACCTGATGGACGAGGCTGCGGCACGCCTGCGCATGGAGCGCGACTCCCAACCTGAACAGCTCGACGAAATTTCTCGTCGTTTGCGACAGCTCGAAATTGAGCGCGAAGCCATTCGTCGTGAGGCCGATGCTGCCAGCGATACCAGTCATGAGAGCAAGCTCAATACCCTCGATGCCGAGATTCAAAATCTGACAGAGGAGGAACAGGCACTCAAAGCGCAATGGGAGGGCGAGCGCGAACTCATCACGAAGATACAGCAAAACAAAGAACAGATAGAACAGCTGAAACACGAGGCCGAACGTGCCGAGCGTGAGGGCGACTATGCTCGTGTGGCCGAGATACGCTATGGTCGCCTGCAAGCCTTGGAAAGCGAGATTCTCGAGGTGCAGGAAGAGTTGCACCGCCGCCAAGGAGTCGAGGCGATGGTAAAAGAAGAGGTTACGGCCGATGATATTGCCGATGTGGTGAGCCGCTGGACGGGTGTTCCCGTGCAACGTATGTTGCAGAGCGAGCGCGAAAAGTTGCTCACGCTCGAAGATGAGTTGCACCGTCGTGTCATTGGGCAGCATGAGGCCATCACGGCCATTGCCGATGCCGTGCGCCGCTCTCGTGCAGGCCTGCAAGACCCGAAACGTCCCATTGGTTCGTTTGTGTTTCTCGGTTCGACGGGTGTCGGCAAGACGGAGCTGGCTAAGGCCTTGGCCGAATGCCTCTTTGACGACGAAAACCTGATGACTCGCATCGACATGAGCGAATATCAAGAGAAGTTCTCGGCCACTCGGCTCATTGGGGCTCCTCCGGGCTATGTGGGCTACGACGAAGGTGGGCAGCTCACCGAGGCGGTGCGTCGTAAACCTTATTCCGTGGTGCTCTTTGACGAGATAGAGAAGGCTCATCCCGACGTGTTCAACATCTTGCTGCAAGTGCTCGACGACGGTCGCCTCACGGACAATAAGGGACGCACCGTAAACTTCAAAAACACCATCGTCATCATGACCTCCAACCTGCTCACGAGCAAGGACGTCGAATCGGTGGCTGGCGATGACGAACGCCAGCGCGAAGCTCTCGTGCAGTTGCTCACGCAGCCTCGCATCAGTCCTACGGGGCAAGCGTTGCCAGGTTTGCGCCCCGAGTTTGTGAATCGCATTGACGACCTCTTGATGTTCCAACCGCTGAGCCGCACGGAAATCGAACAAATAGTACGCTTGCAAATTGGCGCCATTGCCCGTCGCCTGTCTGAGCAGGGGATTGAGCTACAAGTGGCCGACGATGCCGTGGCATTCATCGCCCGCGAAGGTTACGATCCCGACTACGGAGCTCGTCCCGTGAAGCGCGCTTTGCAGCGTCTTTTGCTCAACGAATTGTCGCGTGCCATCCTTGCAGGACGTGTGAACAATGCACACCCCATTCGTGTGAACAGTGAGGGCGAAGGTCTGCGATTTGAAAATGTAGAATAGCTTTGTCCTAAGCACAGAAAAAACGCCAGCACTCTCGAAGTGCTGGCGTTTTTGTGAATGGAGAGGCCGCCGTGCCTGAGGGAATTAACGAGCGAGCTTCTGTTTTGACAGTCGCGGGCAAAAAGTGAGCGTATCTTTGCAGTACGAAATCCTTAAAACATCAAGAATATGCCATCGACTCTTGCTTTCGACAAAGACACAGCGATAGAATTTCGCCCTTGGGCTGCTGGGGTAGACTATTTGGCTCAGCGTCCACTCATGCAGAAGTGCGCTCATGCTTGCTCCACTTTCTTGGAGGAACGCATAGCTCCGCGCACCATGGTGCACTTGTTGCACTTGCAGCTTGCCCTACTCGTTACCTTATTGCCTTTGGTGTGGCCCGTTTGGTGCCATATTGCCATGGTGCTTTGGGTCTTGGTGGCTGGGCGGATAGCCTGGCGCAGTTGGAAAAGCCAAGACTCGACTCATAAGAACTCTTCGCCCAGCCGCATTTGAGCTTCGGTGGCTAAGCGGTGAGGGCGAGTGTCGTCGTCGTTGGGCATAATCACGAGCATATTGCCCTCCAATGCTACGAGGTAGCCATCGAGCCCACGCACCACAGCCCCCATGTTTTCGGGGAGATTGACGAGCGTGTGGCGAGTGTCTTGAAAGATGACGCCCGCCCCGCCGATGCAAGCATTGCCATCGACATTGAGCGAGAGAGTTTGTCGCATGGACGACCAAGTCCCGACATCTCTCCAGCCGAAATGGCATTCTTGGACGAGGGTGTCTTTACGCTGGTCAAGCACGACATTGTCCAGCGTTTGGTGCGTGGCAGCTGGGTAGCAGCGCCGCACGAGAGCTTGTTCCTCGAGAGGATTGGCGATGATGAGTGCCTGATTCGATAGCCCGGGCATGATGCGGGTGAGTTCGCTGCTCATGGTGCTGGCTTGCCAAAGAAATAAGCCTGTGTTCCACAAGAACTCTCCGCTTTCCACAAAGGTGCGGGCAAATTCTAAAGGCGGTTTCTCCGTAAAACTCTTGACCGTAAAGTGGTGAGCGCTCAAGGCTTCGCCCTTTTGTACGTAGCCGTAGGTTGTGACAGGGCTTGTGCTTTTCACGCTGAGTGCCAAAAAATGCTGCTGCGAGCGCACGTAGTCGAAAGCTTCGCAGACTTCCTGGGCAAAAACGGCTTCGGCGGTGATAATCTGATCGGAAGGGCTGGCGATAAAGCAGGCCTCGGGGTCGCGCTGAGCAATGTGCCAAGAGGCCCAAGCCGCAGCGGGAGCGGTGGAAAGGCGCACGGGTTCGGCCAGAATTTGGTGAGCGGGAAGCTCGGGGAGCTGTTCCTGAACGAGCGGAACGTAATCGACAAAGGTGGAGATGTAGATGTTTTGGGGAGGGAGAATGGCAGCAAAGCGATCGTAGGTGAGTTGCAGCAGAGTGCGCCCTACGCCCAAAAAATCGATGAATTGCTTGGGGCGTTGCTCGCGGCTGGCAGGCCAAAGGCGGCGCCCAACTCCGCCAGCCAATATGATGCAATAGTCGTGTGTCCTCATAAAAAATAGCAAGACAGATGGGGGAAAGATTACACGGCAAATATACTTAAAATAATCCTGAAGCTCTGTGACTGACTGCTTCCTTTTTGAAGCCAGGACGATAAAATGAAGGGCTACCTTATATTTTTGCGAAAAAGTTTTGGAGGGATGCAGGTAAATGTGTACTTTTGCAGCCGTAATCGTTGAGCTGCTGGTCAAAAGCAGTCAAATGATGCTCCGATGGCGGAATCGGTAGACGCGTCGGTCTCAAACACCGATAGGGAAACCTGTGCCGGTTCGACCCCGGCTCGGAGTACGAAGAACATCCTCAATAGTCTTACTAAAGACGGTGAGGATGTTTTCTTTTTGTCCAAGGTTGAGCTGAAGAGAGAACAAAGGGAGGAAAAGCTAAAAAAGAAAAAGAGCTTGGCGCTTTGTCGTCAAGTTTTCTTATATTCGCAGTCGCAAGCGTGATATTGCGTTTGTTGAAACCAACTTAATATAGTTATGAAGAAAATTTTCTTGCTTATGGGCGCAATGGTGCTTGCTTTGGGAGCTTCTGCGCAAAAAGAAAGTAAATACATCGGAGGTAACCTCAATTTTGCTGGCAGAGTAAACAGTGCTGGCCTTGGCGTAAAAGGCTTGTATCAATTTGAAAAAGAATGGCGTGGCGAAGTGGGTATGAATGTCTTTCCCAGCAGTGGCACCAGCTTGTGGGGCGTATATGGCAATGTACACTATCTCGTTCCTGTGGCCGATAAGGTGAATATTTACCCCTTAGGCGGTTTGGAAGTAATGTTTTGGAGTTACGATGCTCCCAAGGTAACTTCGACGAATCCTCTTCCGTTCGTTACCGAGAGCAAAACGGAGATGCGAGTGGGGCTGAACCTGGGCGTAGGTGGGGAGTATCAACTCAATCGTAACTGGCTCTTACAGGCCGAGCTGAAAGGACAAATCGTGAGCGGCTACAGCCAAGGTATGCTCTCGCTTGGCGTGGCATATCGTTTCGACTAAATGCCTGCTCTCCCATAGACTATTTATAAAGAAGTATCGCTTCCTTGGGCGATACCTCTTTTTTTAGTGCTGAAACTTCCTTTTTTAGGAATAAAATGGTCGTCTGCGACGAAATGAGTGGGCTTATGATAGCTTTTTGTGTGGTAAAGGCTGCAAAATAGGTCGCAAGCGAAATAATTTGTTTGTTTTTTGCGCATTTCTTTGGAGAGTGCGCAATGTGGCTGTACTTTTGCAGCGTCTTCTCGTTCAGCAGCGCGCGAGCGCGCGACACGAGCAAAGACCAATAGGACTGCTTATACATAAACTCATAATCATATATTCCTATGAAACTTTCCAACATCGTTGATAGCTTCGATGGTAACATCTGGAAGCGCGAGGTTAACGTGCGCGACTTTATCCAGTACAACTACACCCCTTACGAGGGCGATGAGAGCTTCTTAGCTCCCCCCACTGCAAACACTCTCGCCCTTTGGGAAAAGCTTGGCGAAATGTTCAAGGTGGAACGTGAGAAGGGTCTTTATGACGTAGAAACTCGCCTTCCTCAAAGTGTAACGACCTATGGTCCTGGCTATATCGATAAGGACAAGGAAGTTGTTGTAGGTTTGCAGACCGATGCTCCCCTCAAGCGCGGTATCTTCCCCAAGGGCGGTATCCGCATGGTGGAAAACGCACTTACTGCTTATGGTTATGAACTCGATCCTTGGACAAAGGAAATCTTCACCAAGTATCGCAAGACCCACAACGAAGGTGTGTTCTCGGCTTACACTGCCGACGTTCGCGCCGCTCGTAGCAGCCACATTATCACTGGTCTGCCTGATGCCTATGGTCGTGGCCGTATCATCGGTGACTACCGTCGCGTAGCTCTCTATGGTGTAAACAACCTCATCGAAGAGCGCAAGCGTTACCTCGACCGCATCGACATTCAGGAGATGACCGACGACTGCATTCGTCAGCGTGAAGAAGTAACAGAGCAAATCAACGCTTTGAAGGACCTCGTGAAGATGGGTGAAGGCTACGGCTTCGACCTGACTCGTCCTGCTCAAAACGCTCGCGAGGCTGTGCAATACGTTTACCTCGCCTACCTTGCAGCTATCAAGGACCAAGACGGTGCTGCAATGTCCATCGGTCGTGTATCTACTTTCCTCGATATCTTTATCGAGAAGGACCTTCAAGCTGGTGTTCTCACTGAGGAAGAAGCTCAGGAACTCATCGACCAGTTTGTGATGAAGCTCCGTATCGTGCGCTTCCTCCGCACCCCCGAATACAACGCCCTCTTCTCTGGCGACCCCGTTTGGGTTACGGAGTCTATCGGTGGTATGGGTATGGACGGCCGCACAATGGTTACGAAGACTTCTTTCCGTATCCTCCACACGCTCACCAACCTCGGACCCGCTCCCGAGCCCAACCTCACTGTGCTTTGGTCTACTCGCCTGCCTCAGGCTTGGAAGGACTATTGCGCCAAGATGTCTATCCAGACTTCGGCTATCCAGTACGAGAACGACGATCTCATGCGCCCCGACTACGGTGACGACTACGGTATCGCTTGCTGCGTATCGCCCATGAAGATTGGTAAGCAAATGCAGTTCTTCGGTGCTCGTGCCAACCTTGCAAAGTGCTTGCTCTACGCTATCAATGGTGGTCGTGACGAAATCACGGGTAAGCAGGTTTCTCCCATCTATACGCCCATCACGAGCGAATACCTCGACTATGAAGAGGTGATGGAGAAGTTCGAGCAAATGATGCGCTGGTTGTCTAAGGTATACTGCAACGCCCTCCGCATTATCCACTACATGCACGACAAGTACAGCTACGAAGCGCTCGAAATGGCCCTCCACGATGGCGACGTGCTTCGTACTCGTGCCAGTGGTATCGCCGGTATCTCTATCGTTACCGACTCGCTCGCAGCTATCAAGTTTGGTAAGGTGCGCGTGATTCGTGACGAGCGCGGTCTCGCTACCGACTTCGTGCAGGAAGGCGAATACGTACCCTTTGGTAACAACGACGACGCTACCGACAAGATTGCCGTGATGATCACAGAGAAGTTCATGGAATACATGCGTCAGCACGATACTTACCGCAACTCTATCGCTACTCAGTCGCTTCTCACCATCACTTCTAACGTAGTGTACGGTAAGCACACGGGTAACACACCTTGCGGTCGCCGTGCCGGTACTCCTTTCGCACCTGGTGCCAACCCCATGAACGGTCGCGACGTGAAGGGCGCAGTTGCTTCGCTCGCTTCGGTAGCTAAGCTTCCTTTCCACCACTCTCACGACGGTATTTCTTACACTTGGGCCATCTCGCCCGCTACGCTCGGTAAGGACAATGCCGATCAGGTGGCCAACCTCGTGAACCTCATGGACGGCTATTTCACTCCCGATGGTGGTCAGCACCTCAACGTGAACGTCTTCGACCGCGAACTCCTCTACGATGCCATGGAGCATCCCGAGAAGTATCCCCAGCTCACCATCCGCGTGTCGGGTTATGCTGTGAACTTCATCAAGCTCACCAAGGAGCAACAGCTCGACGTGATTTCTCGCACCATCAGCAGCTGCCGCTAATTCAGCTCTCAGCCGCACATTTCAATACTACAAGAGATTGTGGCAAAACGCAAGTTTTGTCGCAATCTCTTGTTTTTTTCGATATAGACATTAACCAAAATCATGGAACAAACTCGCGAAATCACAGGGCGCATTCATTCGATCGAATCAATGGGCACGGTCGATGGTCCTGGCCTGCGTTTTGTGGCTTTTTTACAGGGCTGCCCTATGCGTTGCCAGTTTTGCCACAATCCCGACACTTGGGATTTGCGTGCAGAGGTTCAGTATGAGATGACGCCCGAGCAACTCATGCAAGAAGTGCGCAAATACAAAAACTTCATTCGCAACGGCGGCGTAACCCTCTCGGGTGGCGAACCTCTCTTGCAGCCCGAATTTGTCGAAGCCTTCTTCCGTTTGTGTCGTGCCGAGCGCATCCACACCGCCCTTGACACGGCAGGTGGTGTGTGTGGCGAAGCCGCCCAGCGTGCCATTGATGCTGCCGACCTTGTGCTTTATGACGTAAAGACCGTGGACGACGAGCTGCACAAGGACTACATCGGAGTGCCTCGCGCCAACAACGCCCGCACGCTCGACTATCTCCTCGAGCGCGGCAAACCCATTTGGTTGCGCTATGTCGTGGTGCCTGGTATCACCGACCGCGACGACCGCTTGCACGCTCTCGGGCAGTATTTGCAGAAATATGCTTCGATCATTGAGCGCGTTGAGCTCTTGGCCTATCATACGATGGGTATCCACAAGTACGAAGCCATGGGCATGAGCTATCCGCTCGAAGGGGTAGAAAATCTCACCGCCGAGCGCAAGCAAAATGCCAAGGATATTTTGGCACAGTATCTTGATGTGAAGATACAATAAGTGCCGCCTCTTGCTTGCCAACAACAACACCGCCGATTTCCTCCAGAGGAAATCGGCGGTGTTGTGGTTCTTGGGAAATCCCTTGTTTCACTTCGTTGAGTTTGGACAAAAGGCTCATGGCTCCCACATTTTGTAGGGGCGTTGGGTGAGGGCGGAGTTGTAATATTGGCGCTGCCCCGTCACTTCCTCACCCACCCAATCGGGCAAGGGTACAGTTTGGTCGGTGTGGGACAGTTCGACTTCGGCCACGACGAGCCCCTCGTTGTCACCATGGAACACATCGACCTCCCACGTCAAGCCCTCGTGTGGCACGAGCCAGCGCTCCTTGTCGATGACGCCAGGGAGTGCGAGAGTGAGGAGCGATAGTGCTTCGTCTTTAGTGATGTTTTTTTCAAACTCGTAGCGCGAGAGTCCGCCGTCTTTGGAACGGCCTTTGATGGTGAGAAAGCCCTCCTCGTCGCGCAGACGTACGCGAACTGTGCGGCCTGTATCGGCACACAAGTACCCTTGCACGATGCGCGAGTGGCTCGTGGCATGAGGGCGAAAGTCTCCTCGTACGAGAAACTTGCGCTCAATCTCTATGGCCATTTGCGTGCTTTTAGAGCTGTGAGTAGCCAATGAAGGCTACAATCATCAGGATGACCAAAGCAGCAATGATGCTGATAAATACGCGGCGTCCCTGCTGTGCATCGGCCTCTTTTTTACTTCTTTTCTGAGGAGTAGACATAGTGAGTAGATTTTAGAGTGATTCGATGAATGAATAGGGTGGAGGAGTGCGAGTGGAGGGAGCGTCGAGCAAGGGTAGCCTTTTCTTAGGCTTCGCCCTCGTCGGCAAATTCCATCAAGTAGGCTTTGATAAAGCCATCGAGCTTGCCGTCCATCACCCCACCCACGTCCGAAGTTTGGAAATTGGTGCGGTGGTCTTTGACGCGGCGATCGTCGAAGACGTAGGAGCGTATCTGTGAGCCCCATTCGATCTTTTTCTTGCCAGCTTCGATTTTTGCTTGTGCCGCTTTGCGCTTTTGAAGTGCGCGGTCGTAGAGCTGAGAGCGCAGCAATCGCATAGCGTTTTCGCGGTTTTCGAGCTGTTTGCGGCTTTCGGTGTTTTCGATGAGGATTTCTTCCTCTTCGCCCGTGTCAGGATCTTTATAGAGATAGCGCAGGCGCACGCCCGTCTCCACCTTGTTCACGTTCTGACCTCCAGCACCTCCCGAGCGGAAGGTGTCCCAGCTGATGCAAGCAGGGTCCACGTAGACCTCGATGCTATCGTCGACGAGTGGAGTCACGAAGACCGAGGCAAAACTCGTCATGCGCTTGCCCTGCGCGTTGTAGGGGCTCACGCGCACCAAGCGGTGCACGCCATTTTCCGATTTGAGAAATCCGTAGGCCATTTCGCCTTCGATTTCCATCGTGACGGTTTTGATGCCCGCTTCGTCGCCATCGATCAGGTTGGAGATGCGTGTGCGATAGCCCGCCGCCTCGGCATAGCGCAGGTACATGCGCATGAGCATCGATGCCCAGTCTTGCGCTTCCGTTCCGCCTGCTCCCGAATTGATTTTCAGCACGGCAGGCATGGCATCTTCCTCCTGTCGGAGCATGTTTTTCAGTTCCAAGTCCTCAATGGCTTCGAGCACCTTGGCATAGGCGGCGTCGACCTCTTCCTCCGTGACCATCTCGTCCTTGTAAAACTCAAAGCTCAGCTGCAACTCCTCGGCCAGCGAGCGCACCGCTTTGTAGCCCACAATCCACTTTTCCAGTCCTTTCACGAGTTTCATTTGTGCCTCGGCACGCTCGCGGTCGTCCCAAAACGAGGGGTCTTGTGTGCGTATTTGTTCCTCCTCATATTGCATCGTTTTTGCTTCGATGTCGAGGTAGCGGTTCAGTTGCTCTACACGGTCGTGCACAGCCTTGAGTTGTTCAGCAGTTATCATCTTTGTTTTTTATTTCTGCCCACAAAGTTACGGCATTTGTGCAAAAGAGCAAACGCCCGTAGCAGAAAAGTCGGTGCTATTCCTTGCTTTTCGCTTGGAGCGTGTGGCTTGAAACTCCCTGCAAAGAGAGAGGCTCTTTTTCGAGTCTTTGTGGTGAGCGAGGCATCGTAGGAGTGTTGTGCAAAGTGGGATAGAGGACAGCGGCATCGCGAGAGAAACTTGCTCGCTGCTTCTCGGAGACATAAACGAGACGGAAGGCCAAGAATCTACGTGGGAAGAAAAAAATCCTGCGTCCCACGTAGAAAATCCTACGACGCACGTAGGATTTTTTGCTTCCTACTTTTTTGCTCCCCCTTGTGAGGTGCTCTCATTTAGAGGCTCTTCTGTTGTGTTGCCGAGGAGCGCTTCCTTAGTTTGATGCCCCTTTTGGGCACTGATGGGCAGGGAGCTGTGCTTCTAAAAAAGTGCCGCTTTTTTTTGTGCATATCGCAAGAATTGCTATCTTTGCCGTACAAAAATCAAATATGGGCACGGCCCTATTTATCCAACAAAACGTAACATCATGACATTCATCGAAAATCTCACAGAATATCTCAAAAAAGAAGGTTTTTGTCCCGAGGGCACCGAATTTGGCTTGCAGTTTAAATTTCAAACGCTCGATTTCGTGCATTTTCGCGATGAGCAGGACGAGCTTTTCCTGAACCTCTTCTTCCCTCAAATCTTTGAGGTGACCGACGAAAACCGTGCCGATGTGCTGCTCGCTCTCGACAAAGCCAATGCCGAGACAAAGGTGGCCAAGGGTTGCATCCGATTTGAAAATGCTGTGTGGGCGGGTGTTGAAATGCTCCTGTCGGAAAATTACGACCTGACCGACATCGTGCCTCGCGCACTCAATATGATGATTTACTACCGTGATGTGTTCTACCATCACTATTCGCAAACGGCTACGGGCAAGGCCGCTATCGCTGCTGCGCAAGCACAGCAGCAATAAGTTTTTGCTGAACTTTTGCTCTTCATAATAAAATGGTTTGAGCCGCAACAAGATTGTTCTACATCTTGTTGCGGTTTTTTGCTTTGCTACTCTTCTTGCGCTTTCTTGTATTTTTTTGGGAAGGAGCACTTGCAACTACCAAAAAGTTTGTATTTTTGTAGCTCCAAAGCATACATATTTCTATGACCCTCATCAAATCGATTTCAGGTTTCCGTGGCACCATTGGTGGCCACATCGGCGACACGCTCAACCCCGTGGATATCGCCAAGTCAGTAGCGGCTTATGCCAGTTTGCGCGAAAAGGTGGTGAGCCGCCGCTATCGCCGCAAAATCGTAGTAGGCCGCGATGCGCGCCTCTCGGGCGAGATGGTGTCGCAAATCGTGTGCGGTACGCTCATGAGCATGGGATTCGATGTGATCAACATCGGTTTGGCTTCGACGCCCACCACTGAGTTGGCGGTGAAGATGGAAAATGCCTGCGGAGGTATTATCCTGACGGCCAGCCACAACCCCCGCCAGTGGAATGCCTTGAAATTTCTCAATGAGAATGGCGAGTTCCTCCCTCCCACAGAAGCTGCCGATGTGGTACGTGCAGCCAATGCCGACCACTATGAGTTTGCCGATGTCGACAATCTGGGGTGCCTCATTCAGAACTTTAGCTACGACCAGCGCCACATCGAAGTGGTGAAGCAGTTGGAACTGGTAGACATTGAGGCCATCCGTCGCGCCCACTTCACTGTCGCACTCGATGCGGTCAATTCCGTGGGGGGTGTCATCATTCCCAAGCTCCTCGGACAGCTCGGCGTGACACAAGTGACGCTGCTCAACTGTGAGCCCACGGGCGATTTTGCGCACAATCCCGAGCCCCTCAAGGAAAACCTCTCTGAAATACGCAATCTCATGCGCAAGGGACGTCACGACATCGGTTTTGTGGTCGATCCCGATGCCGACCGTCTGGCACTGATTTGTGAGGACGGAACGATGTTTGGCGAGGAAAACACGCTGGTGGCCGTGGCCGACTATGTTCTGCAACACACCCCTGGCAACACTGTGTCCAACCTCTCCTCTACGCGTGGCCTACGCGACGTGACCGAGAAGTATGGCTGCAACTACACCCCCGCAGCTGTGGGCGAGGTGAACGTCGTGACGAAAATGAAGGAAACAGGAGCAGTGCTCGGAGGCGAAGGCAATGGTGGTGTGATTTATCCCGCAGCCCATTCGGGGCGTGATGCCCTCGTGGGAATAGCCCTGATCCTCACCCACTTGGCCAAGCTGGGCTGCAAGGCCAGCGAACTGCGCGACAGCCTGCCTCAGTATTATATCTCCAAAAATCGCATCGACCTCGATCCTAAGACCGACATCTTTGCGCTCTTGCAGAAAATCAAGGAAATCTACAAGAACGAACAGATTACCGACATTGACGGCGTGAAAATCGATTTCCCCGACAAGTGGGTACATCTGCGCAAGTCCAACACCGAGCCCATCATCCGCGTTTATGCCGAAGCGCACACTCGCGAAGAAGCCGATGCCTTGGCACAGCAAATTGTGGATTTAGCCTATAGCATGACGCAGCAATAATCTTCTGCTCGGCTTTTCCTCTTTCTCATTCATCTTCAAGGCCAGTTGCCGCGAGTTGTCTTTCCTCCCTGCGGTGTGCGCTCCTTCCGAGCGAAACAGCCCAGACCAGGTTGGACGATTGGCGGCAATTGGTTCTTATCCTCATTGGCGAGTTTGCTCGCCCCACTACTTTTCTATTTTATGCGTACCTCTCCCCTCCTTCTCACCGCCCTTCTGCCCACGCTGGCCGCGGCTCAGCAGCAGAAGTACAATGTGGTCTATATCATGACCGACGACCACACGGCGCAAATGCTTTCGGCCTACGACGCCACCCACGTGAAGACTCCCAACTTGGATCGCATCGCTGCCGATGGTGTCAAGTTTACGCGTTCGTTCGTGGCCAACTCCTTGAGTGGCCCCTCGCGTGCTTGTTTGCTCACGGGTAAACACTCGCACAAAAATGGTTTCACCAACAATGAACATGGGATTTTTGACGGTACGCAACAAACCATGCCCAAGCTGCTGCAAAAGGCAGGCTATCAGACAGCCATGATTGGTAAGTGGCACCTGCATAGTAAGCCCACAGGATTTGACCACTGGGATATTTTGCCAGGACAGGGCTCGTACTACAACCCCGACTTCATCAACGAGAAGGGCACCTATCGCGTCAAGGGCTATCTCACCAACATCATCACCGATAAGGCCATCGATTGGCTCGACAATCAGCGCGACAAGGCAAAACCCTTCATTCTCTTCGTACATCATAAGGCTTGCCACCGCAACTGGTTGCCCGAAATCAAGGATTTGCGCGAATACGAAAATAAGACTTTCGCCATGCCCGACAATTTCTACGACGACTATCAAGGACGTGTGGCTGCGCAATCGGCCGAGATGGGCATCGATAAGGACATGATGATGGACTACGACACGAAGATTCTGAATCCTCATGCACGTCGTCAAAACACGGGCTACTTGGAGATGATAGGCCGTTTGGATACGCGCGATCGTATGCAATACGACTATTTCTACGATTCGCTCTCTGTCGATTTCCACAAGCGCCAACTCACGGGCAAGGCTTTGGCTGAATTTAAGTACCAGCGCTATATGCGCGACTACGCCAAGGTGGTGAAGAGTCTTGATGAGAATGTGGGACGACTGCTCGACCACCTCAAGGAGCAAGGTTTGCTCGACAATACGCTCGTTGTCTACACCTCCGACCAAGGCTTCTATATGGGCGAACACGGATGGTTCGACAAGCGCTTCATGTACGAGGAAAGTCTTTCTACTCCTCTGCTCATGCGTCTGCCCAAGGGCTTCAAGGCGCGTGGCGACATCAGCGCGATGGTGCAAAACATCGACCATGCTCCCACTTTCCTCGCCCTCGCAGGCGCTCCCATTCCCGGCGACATTCAGGGCGAAAGCTACCTCGACATCTTGCGCACGGGCAAGCAGCCCAAGAAGTGGCGCAAGAGCTTGTACTATCACTTCTACGAGTATCCTGCCGAGCATTCTGTGAAACGGCACTTTGGTGTGCGCACGGAGCGTTGGAAGCTCATCCGCTTCTATAACGACATTGATGCTTGGGAACTCTACGACTTGAAGACCGATCCCAAGGAGATGAACAACCTCTACGGCAAGCCCGGTACCGAACGTATCACTCGCGAACTGAAGGCCGAATTGTTGCGTCTGCAAGAAAAATATGACGACCCCATCCGCAAGGAGAAGAAATAAGTACAAAGAATCCCCGAAGAACGTAGGAATCGTTCTTCGGGGATTTTTTTTGTGTGAAATGTAGGGAGGGAGTATTTTTTCTTATATTTGCAGTTGTATTATCATTCTTGATGTTATGAGGCGTATCCTTCTGTTTTTGTTCGTGGTAGGTTTCGTGCAGTGGCTTTCTGCACAAACCGATACTTTGGCAACCCATCACTTGGCCGAAGCAACGGCCAAAGCTGCTCGTCTTTTGTTTGTTTCCAAAGGTGATACGCTCCTCTATGATTTGGACGCTCTCACGCTTGAGAACAATGCCACTTTGGGACAAGCTCTGCTCGCGCTTCCTGGTATGGATATGCGCAAGGGAGAACTTTACTATAAGGGAAAGAAAGTGGATCGCTTGCTGGTGAACGATTTTGACTTCTCCATCAGTGACCCTCAGCGTGCACTTTCTCAACTTCCTGCCTACCTGATGAAACAGGTCAAGGCTTATGAGCGACTCCCTGACAAGCAGCGTCGTATGGGGTATGACGACGGGCAGCGAGAAGTGGTGCTCAACGTATTGGTGCGCAGCAAATATATGGGAGTATGGACAGGGCAGGCAACGGCCGGTGCGGGAACGAGTGCTCGTTGGGAGGCGCGTGGCTATGCCAATACCTTTGTGCCTCGGTGGCGTGTCTCAGCCTTTGGCAATGCCAATAATATAGGCAGAGAATTGTGGTATAGTGGCGATGGTAGAGAGGTGTCTGGTGATAGCGGGGGCACAGGACGGAATCAGTATGTCGCTCCAGGTATAACCTTTATGTACAATAGTGGGAAGAAAGAGTATAGTCCAGGATATTGGAAAGTAGACATTTCTGCTGACTACAATGACAATCAAACTTACCAAGCCTCGCGACAAGAAGAAGAAATGTTCTTGGACAAGGCACACCGATATACCGCTCAACGCAGCGAGAGTAGAGGAGGAGAGCGGCGTTGGGCAGGACATAGTTCCTTTGTGTGGACGCCGCATGCCAAAAGTACAGTGGCCTACGATGCGAATGTCTACATCAATCGCCTTCATTCGAACTTGAATGGCCTCTCGGGCGAATGGACGAGCAATCCCTTTCTTCCTGGAGTCAATGTTTTGGATATTTTGCAGCAAAATGAGGAGGCTTGGCCCGCTCAAATGATTTTGCACCGCAAGCTGGCTCGTCAGCGCAGTGGAGATGAGGGGGTGAGCTTCGACCATTCGCTTAGTGCGAACTATAATTTTTCGTCGAGTTTTCAGGTCGATGTGCGGCATATGCTCATATCGGAGCAAAACCAAGGAGAGGACTTTTCGCTCGATTCTTACCGATATTATTCCTCTTTGACGAAACCGAAAGAGTTGTTTCATCGTTATCGTCAGCGCGACAATTCCTCCCTCTTTACCAGTAGTTGCTTCGACTTCCATTTAGTATTAGGAAGAGGCTTTGTGCTTGGTGCAACTTATGACTTGCGCACCAATACCGAGAACGATAGAGTCGATGGCTTTCGTTTAGATCGTTTGCAGGGGACGCCTTTTGCGCAGTTTTCCATGGCCCCTTCTCTTTTGGGGACATTGCCCACCAGTGATTATCCCGATTGGAAGGAGAGCACTTTCGACGAAACGATCAGTCGCAGGCAGCCCAGCAGGGAATTGACGCATCGCGCCAATGCATGGTTGCGTTACACATGGGGAAAGAATCATCTATCCTTAAGCTTCGACCATCCTTGGCAGTACGTGTCGATGGACTATACTCAGGGCAAGCAAACCACGCAGCATTGGCAAGAAACTCGTCGTCCTTGGAGTGTTGAAGCTACTCTCATTCAGGGGGTAGATAGCATAGGGAAGGTGTATGCCAAGTATCGATTGGCCAAACAGTATCCTTCTCTCTTGGATTTGTATCGCCCTGCGGATTATAGCCAACCGCTGCGTATTGTAATGGGCAATCCTCATTTGCGTCCCACCTATTATCATCAATTGGCCGCCAGCTATTCGCGCAGTTTTCATCACAGCGCACCACATCGTAATAGAGTGGGGAGGTTATATGTACTTTCCCAGACTTATTTGTACCGCGATGGACAGCAGCAAGCTGCGGCCTTTGATCGCAAAACGGGAATCGTGAGCACGCGCCCGATCAATGAGGATTGGCAAGTTGAGCAGAATAGTAGTGTGCAATACGACTGGCCGCTCACAGCCGATCAGCGTTGGACGATGCAGGTTTATCTGTTCCATCAGTACAATTATGGTATGCACTATGCTACTACTCAGTCGCTCGATGAGGCCTCTCTATTGCGCACGCATACGCACCACTCCTCCGTTCATCTCCGTCCGCAATACAATCGTAAAGGCTTCCGTGTTTCACTTTCTTATAGAGGTGACTGGCTGCATCAGCATGGTGCCCACTTGGAGCAAGGAGGTCTTTCTCTGTTCGCCCATACTCTGCGTTTGGACGGCAATTTACAACTCCCTGCTCGTTTTGAATGCACGGCACGGCTCAATCATTACAGCCGTTTCGGCTATGAAAGTGAAAAAGGAGATTTGCATCAAACTTTGTTTGAACTCTCCTTCTCGCGCGCTTTTCTGCGCGACCGTTCCCTCTTGTTGCGGCTGGCTTGTGTTGATGTTTTCGGGCAAAATAATGGCTACCGTGCCATGATTTCTGCCGTTTCTCATCAACGCAATTGGAGCGAAACCTTGGGGCGTTATTTTCTACTCTCCCTTTCTTGGCGTTTTTCGACCCAAAAAGATACGTGATTTTTGAGCTTTCTACCTGATTTGCTTGCTTGAATGCGCAAAAAGTGGTAAATTTGCCCCGTTTTGAAACCCGAAACTACTTTTGCATGAAAACCAAGCACTATATTCTTGCCTTTGCTGTGGCCACCGTTGGTTGGCTCGGTGCATCGCAAATCAATAGCGTGCAAGCCAAGTATGAGCAAGACGTGGCCGACTATCAAGCCGTCGCGGACAATGACTCTTTGCCTTTGCAGGCGCGCATGGAGAAAGCTGCTCGTCATCTCGAACCTCTCGAACTGACGCGTGCAGCCAAGCGTTTTCATGCCACCGAGAGCGACAAGGTTGAGGCCGCAGCAGAACTCGTGGCTCGCAATGGCTCGACCATCGACCGCATCTTGGACACCGCTTTCCGTTTCATCGGAGTGCGCTATCGCAGAGGACAAAGCGGTCCCAATGGCTTCGATTGCAGTGGTTTTACTAGCTATGTCTACAAACAACATGACATACAGCTCACGCGCTCCTCGCGAAGCCAATATACCGAAGGGCAACCCGTAGCTCAAGCCGAACTGAAACGAGGTGACCTCGTTTTCTTTGGAGGCGCTCGTGGGGGAAACCGCAGCGTAGGCCATGTGGGCATCGTTACCGAGGTCGATGGTCATACAGGTCACTTCAAGTTTATCCATGCCAGTACCTCTTCGGGCATTCGTGTGGATCATAGTACCGATGCCTATTACGCTCGTCGTTACGTCGGAGCTCGTCGCATTCTCAATTAGTGCGCTGCTAAAATAAGACTTATGGCTCCTCTCTCTTGGAGCACTTTATATTACATTCTAAACGAAAGGAGGCACGTTTTACCTAACGCCCAGACATTGCTTTTACTTCCCTTTTGCTCTTCTCGCAGTTGAGCTGTGACAGCCACTGCGTTCGCGATTTTGCTCGAAATCGCGGTAAAATGATATTTTTCTTGGGCGAAAGTCCTTGAAAACGAGAATAAATACGTAATTTTGCACCTCGAAGCACTTGGTGCATTGGCGTATGTCATCTAACAAAACAACAAAATATATCACAAAGCAATGATTATTGTACCCGTAAAGGAAGGCGAAAACATCGAACGCGCCCTCAAGAAGTTCAAGAGAAAGTTTGACAAGTGCGGCATTGGTAAGGAACTCCGTCGTCGTAAGGAATTCCGCAAGCCCAGCGTTGTGAAGCGCCTCCAAATGGAGCACGCTATCTACGTGACTCAGCTTCGTCGCAACCAAGACTAATTGGCTTGTCCCTCCTATACCGCTGCTCCTTTTGGGGTGGCGGTTTTTTATTTACCCTTTTCTGTGAGGGGCATACTAAAAGGGCTGTTGAACTCCCCACTCCCTCCGCTGCTTGTGTTCTCCCTCTTCCTCACAAATAGATTTGCCTTTATGACTGCCTGGATTACTGACTTTTTGGATTATATGCTGGCTCAGCGTGGAGCTTCTCCGCGCACCATAGAGGTCTATCGTATTGCCTTGGACGATGCCGCAGCTCACTTTGTAGCCGCTTTTGCTCCAATTTCTTGGGCCACGATCGAGCAGCAACACGTGCGTCATTGGGTCGCTTCGATGATGGAGCGAGGCTACGCTCCTCGCACGGTTGCTCGGAGTTTATCGGCTTTGCGCTCCTTTTTTAAGTACCTGTTGAGAGAGGGGAGAGTGGAGGTCGATCCCGCTCGTCTTGTGCGCAATCCCAAGCAGCCCAAGCGTTTGCCAACTTTTGTGCGCGAGAGCGAAATGGACAGGCTTTTTGCTCATTATCCTTTTGCCGACGATTATGTCGGTCAGCGCGATCGCACCATTCTTTTGATGCTCTATCACACGGGACTGCGTTCTGCCGAATTGTTGTCGCTTGATTTGTCGGATGTCGATTTGCGAGTAGCCCAACTTCGTGTGACAGGAAAGGGCAATAAGCAACGCCTTGTGCCTTTTGGAGAGGAATTGTCGATGGCTTTGCAGCATTATTTGGAGGTTCGAGCCTCCTTTGTGAGCGATAAGCCTCACGATGTCTCTGCTCTTTTTCTGTCAGCACGTGCTACGCGTTTGACTTATGACGCTCTTCGTGTCATGGTGCGTACCACCCTCTCGGCAGTGACAACGCAGCACAAAAAAACACCTCACGTCCTGCGTCACTCCTTTGCTACGGCTATGCTCGCCCATGGTGCTCAACTCGAAGCCATCCAACAACTTCTCGGGCATGAGAGTGTGGCGACCACCGCGATTTATACCCACACGACTTTGGCAGAACTAAAGAGTCAGTATGCCCAAGCTCATCCGAGGAGTGAGGGCGAAGCCAAGAAAGGTAAGAAGGAGGAGCTCTAAATGGGCTCCCTTATTCTATCTTGCAGCCTCACTTGATTTCTTGCTCACTTTGAAAGAGAGTGCTTTCTTTTTTCTTGCTTCCGCATTTGTTTCCGCAGCCCCACGACAATGAGGGGCTGCGGAAATCGTTAGCAGCAGCGCTATTCTTTGCCTCCTCGGGCGGGGTGTGCTGTCGCTCTTCTTGTCCCTCTTTCTCATCACTCGGTAGCAGTTGGCTTTTGCTGTGTGCTTCATCGGCAATCCCAAGCTGCGCAAAATACGCCCGAAGTGGCTCGGAGCCATCCCTCGAAAGGCGGCAGGGTAGTGGTTTTGCAACTCCATGAAAATATCGGTGGCCGAGAGAAGTTCACCTTCTTGAAGATGGTGAGGGGAAGCGAAGCGTTTCCAAAAGACCTCGGCGGCAGGAGGAGTGTGGCGAAAGCGTAAATTGGATTTTTCGATGAGCGCCTCCTCTGCGCGAGTGAGATGGGTGGGAGCACCTGCGAGCACTTCAGTGCGCAATTGGGCGAAGAGTTGAGCATGCTCAATAGGAGAGCAATCTATGGCTTGAGTGATTACGACGCAAAGGAAGCGCCGCGAGCCCGTCGGGTCGCTCAATAGCTCCATTTCATTGCTCGTTCCGATGAACGAAGCCATGCGGGGGAGCGCCACGAGTTGTTGCGTAAACTGTCGACGGATAGTGAGCTGCCGCAGTTGTAAAAGATTTTTCAGAGTCGCCATTTGCCGAGGAGTATAGCGATCGAACTCGTCTAAATTGACAAGGCCAAGGCGTGCCAATCGCTGTTCGCAGCCTGCGGCGGCAGTGAGATCGAATTTGTCGGAGAAGTAGGGCATCAACACAGGAGGCATGAGTAGTCGCGCAAAGGTGCTTTTGCGCAATCCCTGTTGCCGGCTCACGAGCAGCGGTACGAGGGCATTGGCTGTGACGTGCAGTTCGCCCATCCATTGAGCAGCCAAGGCACGTAGCCATACTCCAAAGCCCAATATCCAGTTCTTTTCGTGGCTGATGCGTTGTGCCAGTGGGGTGAGTCGGTCGTGCCCATCCCAGTCGGGGAGATTGCTCATATAGTCGCGCAGTGGATGGTACTCGTTCAGCCATTCGGAGTGTAGCAAGCGGTTCATGTCCAAACTCCAAGTGCCCATCCCTTCGTCCACAGCCTTCATGGTGAGTGTGTTGAAGGCACGTTGGTCCACCGCTCGCCAAGGGGAATTGCTTGAACGGATGCGAAATTCGGCCTGCTCACTGAGCATATTATAGCGCAGTTCATAGTGCTGGCAAAGAAATTCGTGCAGGCGACGATGTAGATTTTGGCGACTTTGAGAGCGAGAGTGCCTGCTCTTTGGTGGCGCAGTTGTTGTGGGGCGAGGGGAGCTGAAGGGAGAGAATACGAATTTTTGAGTGAAGAAACCTACGAGACTGTCGATGAAGGCGCTGAATAGTCGCCAAATAAAATCTTTGTAAATCATAAGAGATGAAGTGTAAGATGAATTGAATGATGGATGGATTTTGAACAATCGCAACTTATCTGCCTGTTTTTTAGATTGAGGATAGGGGAGGGGAGAAGGGAGGATTTTGGGGCGAAAAAGAGCGGAAAAAAGGAGGGAGTGCACACACCTTTCTAAGGGTATACATCCCGAAAAAGTGGTTTTATGCCACTTCGTGGAAAGAGTTTTGATGTTATTTTATGTTATATGCTTGGTTTATAGTAGGATAGGGGTGGTGTTTTGGGCGAAAAAAAATGAGAGAGATTCTCGCAGTTTCCTGTTGGGCAACAGCTGATGGATGGAGTAGTGGCTTGTTGTATCTATCTTTTTTTGTCAAAATTGTGTCGAGCTCGAAAGCGAGAGCTTGGGTGTCAGTCTTGCTCGCAGTTTGAAATTTTTGCTTCCCATGTAGAAAATCCTCCGTCCCAGTTTTTTCCTTTTAGTTGGGGGCGCGTGTCGAAGTGATTGGGGAGAGAGTGTTGAGGAAGGGGAGTGGAGAAAGTTGGTTCGCGCGCGTATAGATCTCCATGGTCGGAGTGTTTTTTTTCCATTAGTTCCATTTCGTGTATAAATGATTGTTGATGAGTGGTTTATGATGTGGAAGGAAATGGCGTTTTTGCCTACATCTTATGTAGGGCCAGGCGGAGAGAAGGTTGTGGAAGAGAAAAGTATCTCCTTCCACTACTTAATTCTTTGAATATTAGCGAGGTGTGTTTTGTTGTGGAACTTGTGAAAGGAAAAGTTTGAGATATATAGGCAGGCAACGCGCGCGAGAATTGCCAAGGATGGAGTGGTTTTGTAATATCTGCTTGTAAAAAATGCGGGAAAACTTTGGCCATGCCAAAACTTCTCTCTAAATTCGCCCTATCGAAGTTCGCCATCTTACTTCCTTGTGTGGAAGAGAAGCGACTCGTGCGTTTCTGCTTGCTCTTTTGGGCAGCATAGTATTCACCTCTTTAATACAAGCGGAACTATGAAATTCCAATTGCACACCCAGCATTTCAATGCCACCGAGCAGCTCGTGGCTTATATTGATAAGAAGGTAGAGAAGCTTAATAAGTATAGTGATATCATTGCTGCCGAGCTTACTCTCAAAGTGGTGAAACCTGAATCGGCAAAAAACAAAGAAGCCAATTTGCACCTTGCTTTGTCTGGTCGTAAGTTGCACTTCGAAAAGGTGGCCGACACCTTTGAGGAAGCTATCGATGCTGTGGTCGATATGGCCCGCCGTGAATTGAACGAGAGCAAATAAAGCTTACTCCTCGGCGCAAGAGCGACTTCTTAGCTTCTTTCAAGTTGATTGAATTTTTAGGGGTGCTGCTATGCGCTTGCTTAGTGGCACCCTTTTTCTGATTCTGTCTAAGAGGGAGAGAGGAGGGCTGAGGGCCGAGGCCTGAAAAAAGCGGTCGAAGCGAAAAAAAAATGCCAAATACTTTGCGGGTAAAAAAATAGTCCCTATCTTTGCACCCGAATTGAGGAAGAAAGCGCGCCTCGGCTTAGCGGTCAGGAAAGCGCGGCTTCGATTTTTTAAGGGTAGTTACCAGAGTGGCCAAATGGGGCAGACTGTAAATCTGCTGGCTTACGCCTTCGGTGGTTCGAATCCATCACTACCCACTTCTTTGTTTCCTTTTTGTGGTGCGAAGAAAATTGCGGGAATAGCTCAATTGATAGAGCACTAGCCTTCCAAGCTGGGGGTTGCGGGTTTGAGCCCCGTTTCCCGCTCAAATTTAAGACCTGAGTCTTGCTGTTATAGCTCAGCGGTAGAGCACTTCCTTGGTAAGGAAGAGGTCGCGGGTTCAAGTCCCGCTAACAGCTCTCTGAAAGAGATTGGAGAGATGGCCCTACCGATTTTCTCTGGTCTCTTTTTGTCTACATTGAAATTACAAACATATAAATAACCACCAAAATGGCAAAAGAAACATTCCAGCGTACCAAGCCGCACGTGAACATTGGTACCATCGGTCACGTAGACCACGGTAAGACTACTCTTACTGCTGCTATCACTGCTGTTCTCTCTCGTAACGGTTTCTGCGAGGCTCGTTCGTTCGATCAGATCGACAATGCCCCCGAAGAAAAGGAGCGTGGTATCACGATCAACTCTTCGCACGTTGAGTATGAAACTGCCAATCGTCACTATGCACACGTAGACTGCCCTGGTCACGCCGACTATGTAAAGAACATGGTAACGGGTGCTGCTCAGATGGACGGTGCTATCATCGTAGTTGCTGCTACTGATGGTCCTATGCCTCAGACTCGTGAGCACATCCTGCTCGCTCGTCAGGTAAACGTTCCTCGTCTCGTTGTGTTCCTCAACAAGTGCGACATGGTGGAAGACGAAGAAATGCTCGAGCTCGTAGAAATGGATATGCAGGATCTCCTCAGCCAGTATGAATTCGAAGCTGAGACCCCCATCATCCGTGGTTCTGCTCTCGGTGGTCTCAACGGCGTGCCCGAGTGGGAGCAAAGCATCCTCAAGCTTATGGAAGCTTGCGATACTTGGATTCAAGAGCCTCCTCGCGATCGCGATAAGCCCTTCCTCATGCCCGTAGAAGACGTGTTCTCGATCACAGGTCGTGGTACTGTTGCTACTGGTCGTGTTGAAACTGGTGTGATCAAGGTTGGTGACGAAGTTCAGATTCTTGGTCTCGGTGAAGACAAGAAGTCTGTAGTTACAGGTGTTGAAATGTTCCGTAAGCTCCTCGATCAAGGTGAAGCTGGTGACAACGTAGGTCTCCTCCTCCGCGGTATCGACAAGCAGGAAATCAAGCGCGGTATGGTGATCACTCACCCCGGCGTTATCAAGCCCCACAAGAAGTTTAAGGCTTCTATCTACGTCCTCAAGAAGGAAGAAGGTGGTCGTCACACTCCCTTCGGCAACAAGTATCGTCCTCAGTTCTACCTCCGCACTATGGACTGCACCGGTGAGATCACTCTCCCCGAAGGTGTAGAAATGGTGATGCCTGGTGACAACGTAGAGATCACTGTAGAACTCATCTACGCTGTGGCTCTCAACGAAGGTCTCCGCTTCGCTATCCGTGAAGGTGGTCGCACTGTAGGTTCTGGTCAGATTACTGCCATCCTCGACTAATAAGTCGCCTTTACAACCTTTATAATAGCCCCAGCTCATACTGGGTTGGGGCTATCCCTACGGGAATAGCTCAGTTGGTAGAGCACTGGTCTCCAAAACCAGGTGTCGGGAGTTCGAGCCTCTCTTCCCGTGCCAAATCGAAAAGAAATATGAATCGCATTATTCAATATTGCAAGGATTCGTACTCAGAATTAGCGCATAATACCACATGGCCTACACGCCAGGAGTTGACGCACAATGCAATTGTAGTACTCGTTGCTTCCATGCTCATTGCATTGGTCATCTTCGCGATGGATACGCTTTTTGAGACAATCATGAACTTTGTCTACAGCTTGTAAAACTCTCACAGATTATGGCTCAAATTGAAATGAATTGGTACGTAATGCGTGCCGTGAGTGGAAAGGAAGCCAAGGTGAAGGAGTACATCGATGCCGAGATTAAAAACGGTCATTTCGGTGATTTTGTTTCTCAGGTTCTCATCCCGACGGAAAAGGTCGTTCAGCAGCAAGGCACTAAGCGCGTTGTGAAGGAACGGAATTATCTGCCGGGGTATGTTCTTGTGGAAGCTAAGCTCGTAGGTGAGATTGCTCATGAGCTCAGAAGTACTCCCAACTGCCTTGGATTCTTGGGTGGCTTGGACAATCCAACCCCCCTGCGTCCCAGCGAGGTGAATCGTATCTTAGGAAAAGTCGACGAACTCGACGAAGCACCTATTGATGTGGCGATTCCCTTTGTGGTGGGCGATAGCGTAAAGGTAAAAGACGGTCCTTTCAGTGGATTCTCTGGTGTCATCGAAGAGGTGAGCGAAGAGAAACGTACTGTTACGGTGAGCGTCAAAGTGTTTGGGCGCGCTCAGCCCCTTACACTTGGTTTTATGCAAGTCGAGAAGGAGTAGTCGCGACGGTTACGCATCGCAGACTTGATAATCCTCTCAAACCTTCAAACAATCAATTATCAACAAAATGGCAAAAGAAGTTGCTGGATTAATCAAATTACAGATTAAAGGTGGCGCTGCAAATCCAAGCCCTCCCGTGGGTCCTGCTCTCGGTTCTAAGGGTATCAATATCATGGATTTCTGCAAGCAGTTCAACGCCAGAACTCAGGAGAAAGCCGGCAAGGTGCTCCCCGTTGTAATTACTTACTACAACGACAAGAGCTTTAGCTTTGTTATCAAGACTCCTCCTGTAGCTATTCAGCTGTTGGAAGCAACCAAACAGAAGAGCGGTTCTGCTCAGCCTAACCGTGCCAAGATCGCTGAGGTGACTTGGGAACAAGTGAAGGCTATCGCAGAAGACAAAATGCCCGACTTGAATTGCTTCACCATCGAGGCCGCTATGCGTCTCGTAGCTGGTACTGCACGCAGCATGGGTATCACCGTAAAGGGAGACTTCCCCGCTTAATTATTAACACTACTATCTGTTTGAACAATGAGTAAACTTACGAAGAATCAAAAGTTGGTAGCCGGTAAGATTGAAGCAGGTAAGGCTTATACCCTCGCGGAAGCTTGCAGCTTGGTAAAGGAAATTACTACCACCAAGTTTGACGCATCGCTCGATATCGACGTGCGTCTTGGCGTAGACCCTCGTAAGGCTAACCAAATGGTGCGCGGCGTTGTTTCGCTGCCCCACGGTACTGGTAAGACTGTACGAGTGCTCTGCCTCTGCACGCCCGATCAGGAAGCTGCTGCAAAGGAAGCTGGTGCTGACTATGTAGGTCTCGACGAATATATCGAGAAAATTAAGGGTGGTTGGACTGACATCGATGTGATCATCACGATGCCTGCCATCATGGGTAAGATTGGTGCCCTCGGCCGTGTACTCGGTCCCCGTGGCCTTATGCCCAACCCCAAGAGTGGTACAGTGACGATGGATGTTGCTAAGGCCGTTCGCGAAGTGAAGTCTGGTAAGATCGACTTCAAGGTGGACAAGGCTGGTATTATCCACGCCTCTATCGGTAAGGTGTCGTTCGACACTGAGAAGATGATTGGCAATGCCAAGGAGTTTATCTCTACGATCATCAAACTCAAGCCTGCCGCTGCTAAGGGTACGTATATCAAGAGTATTTATCTTTCTTCTACCATGAGTCGAGGCATCAAGATTGATCCTAAGACCGTCGAAGAAGCTTAATTTAATTTTGAATCATGAGAAAGGAAGATAAAGCTACTATCATCGAACAACTCGGTGAACAACTGAAAACTTACGCACACTTCTACCTCGTAGATCTTACGGGTTTGAATGCCGAGCAAACGAGCGACTTGCGTCGTAAGTGCTTTGGTCAGCAGGTGAAACTCCTCATGGTGAAGAATACTCTCCTTGAGAAGGCTTTTGAAGCTGCCGAACAAGATTTCTCTGCACTCTACCCCGTATTGAAGGGCAACACTGCTGTGATGTTCTGCGATGTGGCTAATGTGCCCGCTAAGCTCATCAAAGAAGCTGGTAAGGCTACGGGTATCCCCGCTCTGAAGGCTGCTTATGCTGAAGAAAGCACTTATGTGGGTGCTGATCAGCTCGATACGCTCTGCGCAATCAAGAGCAAGAGCGAGGTTATCGCCGACGTGGTGGCCCTCCTCCAAAGCCCTGCAAAGAACGTTATCTCTGCGCTTTCTGGTGCTGGCAATACCATCCATGGTGTGCTTAAAACTCTTGGCGAACGCCCCGAGTAAAACTCGATGCGCGGCTTAGCTGAGCAGCGCACATAAAACCCTATTTCGTCGTTTGCAGAGCAATCGACATAAACTTACGATTTCAAACAAATCAATAATACATACTATTATGGCAGATATCAAAGCTATCGCTGAAACCCTCGTGAACCTCACCGTTAAGGAAGTTAACGAACTCGCTACTGTCCTCAAGGAGGAATATGGTATTGAACCCGCTGCTGCAGCTGTTGCTGTTGCTGCTCCCGCCGCTGGTGCTGGTGCTGCTGCTGAAGAGAAGACTTCGTTCGACGTAGTTCTCAAGAGCGCAGGTGCTGCTAAGCTCCAAGTTGTTAAGGCTGTGAAGGAATCTTGCGGTCTCGGCTTGAAGGAAGCTAAGGACATCGTTGACGGTGCTCCCGCTAAGGTGAAGGAAGGCGTAGGCAAGGAAGAAGCTGAAGCCCTCAAGAAGGCTCTCGAAGAGGCTGGTGCTGAGGTAGAACTCGCCTAATTCGATTTAGATACTCCCCTGAAAAGGGGCTTGGTTAAGAATCCTCTGGTAGAGGGTTCTTAACCTTTTTGTGTCTATATCCGATAGGCACCAGGTCATGGGTGGCTGATACCTGCCTATGGTCGCACTTGAATATACAAATATAACGATATAAACGACAATCGAATGTCCCAAGTCATCAACAACCGTGTCAACTTTGCGACCGTTAATAATCCGATGCCTTATCCGGATTTCTTGGACGTACAGTTGAAGTCTTTCCGAGAGTTCCTACAACTGGACACGCCTTATGAGTTGCGTAAAAATGATGGTTTGTTTAAGGTTTTTGCCGAGAACTTTCCTATCGCGGATACACGCAATAACTTCGTGCTTGAGTTCCTCGACTACTACATCGATGCACCTCGTTATTCCATTAACGAGTGTTTGGAGCGTGGCCTTACATATAGCGTGCCCCTCAAGGCTAAGTTGAAACTTTTTTGCACCGATCCTGATCATGAGGAGTTTGAGACCGTAGAGCAGAGTGTGTTCCTTGGTCCTATTCCTTACATGACGGACAATGGTACCTTCATTATCAATGGTGCCGAGCGTGTTGTTGTTTCTCAGCTGCATCGTTCTCCTGGTGTGTTCTTTGGCTCGAGTGTCCATGCTAATGGTTCGCAGCTTTACTCCGCTCGTATTATTCCTTTCAAGGGAAGTTGGATTGAATTTGCTACGGATATCAACAACGTGATGTATGCTTACATCGATCGTAAAAAGAAGCTTCCTGTAACCACATTGTTGCGTGCAATAGGTTACGAAGACGACAAAGATATCTTGGCGCTCTTCAACTTGGCCGAAGAAGTGAAAGTCAATAAGACCAATCTGAAGAAAGCAATTGGTCGTAAGTTGGCAGGACGTGTCATTAAGAGCTGGACCGAGGATTTTGTTGATGAGGATACTGGTGAGGTGTTCTCTATCGATCGTGACGAAGTGATTTTCGATCGAGAAACCGTGATTGATGAAGAGGTAAGTGCGGCTATTCTTGAAAGCGGAGTAGATGTGATTCTTCTTCACCATAACGAAGAACAAGGTACAGACTACTCGATTATTTTCAATACGCTTCAGAAGGACTCGGCTAAGAGTGAACGTGAAGCAGTGTTGTACATCTATCGTTTGCTCCGTAATGCAGACCCCGCAGATGAGACAAGTGCTCACGAAGTAATCAACAATCTTTTCTTCTCGGAAAAGCGTTATGATTTGGGTGAAGTAGGACGCTATCGCATCAATAAAAAGCTTGGTTTGGATACCGAGATGGATGTGCGCGTGCTGACTCGTGAAGACATCGTTGAGATTATTAAGTACTTGGTTGAACTAATCAACTCTAAGGCTTCTGTCGACGATATCGACCACCTCTCTAATCGTCGTGTACGTACAGTAGGCGAACAGCTCTCTAACCAGTTCTCTATTGGTCTTGCTCGCATGAGCCGTACGATTCGTGAGCGAATGAATGTTCGCGACAACGAAGTGTTCACGCCTACAGACTTGATCAACGCTAAGACGATTTCGAGCGTTATCAATTCTTTCTTTGGTACCAATGCTTTGTCGCAGTTCATGGACCAAACGAACCCCTTGGCTGAGGTGACGCATAAGCGTCGTTTGTCTGCTCTTGGACCTGGTGGTCTTTCTCGTGAGCGTGCAGGCTTTGAAGTGCGCGACGTACACTATACGCACTACGGTCGCCTCTGTCCTATTGAAAGCCCTGAAGGTCCGAATATCGGTCTGATTAGCTCGCTCTGTGTCTATGCAAAGATCAATGACTTGGGCTTCATCGAAACGCCTTATCGCCAAGTTGGCAATAGCGGAGAGAAGGATGAACAAGGAAACGATATCTATAAGGCCGACCTGAACAACGATCACGTTGTTTACCTCTCTGCGGAGGAAGAAGAAGGTAAGGTGATTGGACAGGGTAATGCTCCCTTGCGTCCCGATGGTTCGTTTGTACGTACTGTGGTGAAGAGCCGTCAAGATGGTGATTTCCCCGTACTTCCTCCTTCGGAAGTCAATCTGATGGACGTGGCTCCTCAGCAGATTGCCTCAATTGCAGCTGCTTTGATTCCCTTCTTGGAACACGACGATGCTCACCGTGCACTCATGGGATCGAACATGATGCGTCAGGCTGTTCCTCTCATTCGCTCCGAAGCTCCTATTGTAGGCACAGGTATCGAGAAGCAAGTGTGCGAAAACAGCCGTACAATGATTACTGCAACGGGCGATGGCGTCATTGATTACGTAGATGCTACGAAAATCGTGATTACCTACGACCGTTCTGCTGACGAAGAGTTTGTTTCCTTTGCTTCTTCGACTGTTGAATACGAAATTCCCAAGTTCCGTCGTACCAACCAAAATATGACGATGGACCTTCGTCCTATCTGTGAAAAGGGACAACGTGTAAAAGCGGGAGATATTCTCACCGAAGGTTACGCTACGGAAGACGGAGAATTGGCACTTGGTCGCAATCTTCTTGTGGCTTACATGCCTTGGAAGGGCTACAACTATGAAGATGCTATCGTACTCAATGAACGCATGGTGCGTGAAGATATTTTGACCTCGGTACACGTAGATGAGTATTCGCTTGAAGTGCGTGAAACGAAGCGTGGAATGGAAGTCTTGACCAACGATATTCCTAACGTTTCGGAAGATGCTACGAAAGATCTCGACGAAAATGGTATCGTTCGCATTGGTGCTCGTATCGTTCCAGGCGATATCTTGATTGGTAAAATCACTCCTAAGGGAGAGAGTGATCCCACTCCAGAAGAGAAACTGCTTCGTGCCATTTTTGGCGATAAAGCTGGTGATGTGAAGGACGCTTCGTTGAAGGCGAATCCCTCACTTTCTGGTGTCGTGATCAACAAGCGTTTGTTTAGCCGCGTGCACAAGGTTTCTCGTGCAGAGAAAGCAGCGGACAAGATTCAGTTGCAGAAGCTCGACGATACGTTCGAGAAGGAAAGCAACGAGTTGCGCGAGGTCATGCTCGACAAGCTCTTGGCACTGACCAAAGATTTCACTTCTCAGGGTGTCAAGGACAATATGGGAGCTGAAGTAATCGCTAAGGGAGCTAAGTTCTCTAAGAGCTTGTTGGCTACGCTCGATTTCACCGCGCTCGAGCTCTCTAACTGGACAGGCGACGAACGCATCGACGGCATGGTTCGTGCCCTTATCATCAACTATCTCCATAAGCACAATGAAATGGATGCTGTGCTGAAGCGCAAGAAGTTTGCCATCACTATTGGCGACGACCTTCCCAGCGGTATCATTCAGATGGCTAAGGTTTACATCGCGAAGAAACGTAAAATTGGTGTTGGAGATAAGATGGCAGGTCGTCACGGTAACAAGGGTATCGTTTCTCGCATCGTTCGTCAAGAAGATATGCCTTTCTTGGCCGATGGTACCCCCGTTGATATCGTGCTCAACCCCCTTGGTGTGCCTTCTCGTATGAACATCGGTCAGGTGTTTGAGGCCGTATTGGGCTATGCGGGTAAGAAATTGGGTGTGAAGTTTGCTACTCCCATTTTTGATGGTGCGCATCTCGAAGATTTGTGCGAATGGACAGACAAGGCTGGCCTTCCTCGCTACTGTGCTACTCAGCTCTACGACGGAGCTACTGGTGAAGAATTCGACCAAAAAGCAACAGTGGGTGTGACCTATATGCTTAAGCTGGGTCACATGGTAGAAGATAAGATGCACGCTCGTTCTATCGGACCTTACTCTCTCATTACACAGCAACCATTGGGCGGTAAGGCCCAGTTTGGTGGTCAGCGTTTCGGAGAGATGGAGGTGTGGGCTATCGAAGCCTTTGGTGCCAGCCATGTGCTTCAAGAAATCCTCACCATCAAGTCGGACGATGTCGTAGGCCGCTCTAAGGCTTACGAAGCTATTGTGAAGGGCGATCCTATGCCCACACCCGGTATTCCCGAGTCGCTCAATGTCTTGCTGCATGAGCTGCGTGGTTTGGGACTCAGCATCTCTCTCGACTAATTCGGTTGGGGGCGCAAAAGTAGTGGGGAGATACCCTCTGCTTTTGCCCCTAGCCTTTTCCACAAATCTTTCTTACACACAATATATACAGTAAGTATGGCTTTCAAAACAGACAGAAAGATAAAGACCAACTTCACGAAGATTACCATCGGTCTTGCCTCTCCTGAAGAGATTCAGGGCAATTCCTATGGTGAGGTGTTGAAGCCCGAAACCATCAACTACCGCACCTATAAGCCTGAGCGTGATGGTCTTTTCTGCGAGCGCATTTTTGGTCCAACGAAGGACTACGAGTGCCATTGCGGAAAATACAAGCGTATTCGTTACAAAGGAATCGTTTGTGATCGCTGCGGTGTAGAAGTAACCGAAAAGAAAGTGCGTCGTGAGCGTGCTGGCCACATTTCGCTGGTCGTACCTGTAGCGCACATATGGTATTTCCGTTCCCTCCCCAATAAGATGGGATACCTCTTGGGCATTCCTACCAAGAAGCTCGACATGATTATCTACTATGAGCGTTATGTCGTAGTGAATCCTGGTGTACTGAGTGATGAATATGCCGTGAACGATTTGCTCACGGAGGATGAATATCACGAAGCACTTAAGAAACTTCCCAAGGAAAATCAATATCTTGAGGATAGCGACCCTAATAAGTTTATCGCAAAGATGGGTGCCGAGGCACTGCTCGATCTGCTGCAGCGTATCGACCTTGACGCGTTGAGCTACGAGTTGCGTGATCGTGCCAATACCGATGGCTCAGTGGCTCGTAAGAACGATGCCCTGAAGCGTCTGCAAGTCGTAGAGAGCTTCCGTGCCTCTAAGGATCGCAACAAGCCCGAATGGATGATCATGAAGATCATTCCCGTGACTCCTCCCGAGTTGCGCCCTCTCGTTCCTCTCGATGGTGGCCGCTTTGCCACCTCCGACCTCAACGACCTCTATCGTCGCGTGCTCATTCGCAACAATCGTCTGAAGCGCCTGCTCGAGATTAAGGCCCCCGAGGTGATTTTGCGCAACGAAAAGCGTATGCTTCAAGAAGCCGTCGATAGCCTTTTCGACAACAGTCGCAAGTCTTCGGCCGTGAAGAGCGAAAGCAATCGACCCTTGAAGTCTCTCTCTGACTCTTTGAAGGGAAAGCAAGGTCGTTTCCGTCAGAATCTTCTAGGTAAGCGTGTGGACTACTCTGGTCGTTCTGTTATCGTGGTAGGCCCCGAGCTGAAGATGGGTGAGTGCGGCTTGCCCAAACTCATGGCGGCCGAACTCTATAAGCCTTTCGTGATCCGTAAGCTCATCGAGCGCGGTATTGTGAAGACCGTGAAGAGCGCCAAGAAAATCGTGGATCGTCGCGAACCCATCGTATGGGACATCCTTGAAAATGTGATGAAGGGACACCCCGTGTTCTTGAACCGTGCTCCATCGCTTCACCGCTTGTCTATTCAGGCTTTCCAGCCCCGTATGATTGAGGGTAAAGCTATTCAGCTGCACCCCCTCGCTTGTACGGCCTTTAACGCCGACTTCGACGGCGACCAGATGGCTGTGCACCTTCCCCTTTCGAACGAGGCTATATTGGAGTCGCAGATGCTCATGTTGCAGAGCCACAATATCCTCAATCCTGCCAATGGTTCGCCCATTGCGATTCCTTCGCAGGACATGGTGCTCGGACTTTACTACATTTCCAAAATACGTCCAGGTGCAAAGGGCTCAGGACTGACGTTCTATGGGCCAGAAGAAGCCATCATCGCTTTCAACGAAAAACGTGTATCGCTGCACGCTCCCGTAAAGGTGATGGTCGACGATATCAATGAGCACGGTTTGCCTCTCCGCCATTTGGTGGAAACTTCAGTAGGTCGTGTCATCGTCAATGAGATTATCCCCGTTGAAGTGGGCTATATCAATACCGTTGTTTCAAAGAAGTCTTTGCGCGACATCATTACTCGCGTAATCAAGGCGGTAGGTATGGCTCGTGCCTGCGAATTCCTCGATGGTATCAAGAACCTCGGTTATCGTAAGGCCTACGAAGGTGGTCTGTCTTTCAACCTCGACGATATTATCATTCCCGAGGAGAAGGCCACTATTGTACAAGCTGGTCACGATCGCATTGAGCAAATCATGGGTGACTATGGTATGGGCTTTATCACCGACAACGAACGTTACAACCAAGTTATTGACACTTGGACCAAGGTGAATAGCGACATTAAGTCTACGCTCATGAAGCAAATGACCGAAGCCGACCAAGGCTTCAATGCCGTGTTCATGATGCTCGACTCGGGAGCTCGTGGTAGCGCCGACCAGATTGCTCAGTTGGCAGGTATGCGTGGTCTGATGGCCAAGCCTCAAAAGGCTGGTGCCGACACCCGTTCTACTATCGAAAACCCCATTCTCTCCAACTTTAAGGAGGGTATGTCTGTACTTGAATACTTCATCTCTACCCACGGTGCTCGTAAGGGTCTTGCCGACACCGCTTTGAAAACGGCCGACGCCGGTTACCTCACTCGTCGTCTTGTCGATGTGTCGCACGATGTGATCATCAACGAGGAGGACTGCGGAACCTTGCGTGGTCTTGTTTGCACCGCGTTGAAGAATGGCGACGAAATCGTTTCGTCACTTTCTGAGCGCATCTTGGGTCGTGTGTCAGTGCATGACATTTTGCATCCCAACGATGGCCATTTGCTCGTGCATTCGGGCGAAGAAATCACCGAAGGCATCGCCGATGCTATCGAGAAGGCGGGCATTGAAGAAGTCGAAATCCGCTCCGTACTCACTTGCGAAAGCAAGCATGGTGTATGTGTGAAGTGTTATGGTCGCAACCTTGCAACGTCTAAGATGGTGCAACGAGGCGAAGCTGTGGGAGTGATTGCCGCTCAGTCCATCGGTGAACCTGGTACGCAGCTGACGCTCCGTACGTTCCACGCTGGTGGTATCGCTGGTGGTGCTGCTGCCAATGCTTCGATTGTGGCCAAGAACGATTGCCGCATCGAATTTGACGAGCTGCGTACGGTCGATGTAATGGGCGACGATGGAACGCCTGGTAAGGTGGTTGTTTCGCGTCTGGCCGAAGTTCGCTTTGTCAACGAGAACACCGACATCGTTCTCTCTTCTCAAAACGTGCCCTATGGTTCACAGCTCTTTGTGAACGATGGAGCGAAAGTCGAGAAGGGTACTGTTATTGCCAAGTGGGACCCCTTCAACGCCGTTATCGTAACCGAAGCAGGCGGCCGCATCGTGTTTGAAGATGTCAAGGAGGGTGTTACCTACCGTGTCGAAGAAGACGAAGCTACAGGTTTGCGTGAGCGCATCATCATCGAAAGCCGTGAGCGCGGACTCGTTCCTTCTGCTCACATTGTCGATGAGAATGGACAGACGCTACGTACCTACAACTTCCCCATCAATGGTCACATTGTGGTGGACGATGCTCAAACGCTCAAGGCGGGCGATGTGCTCGTCAAGATTCCTCGTGCCGTTGGTTCGGCAGGCGACATCACCGGTGGTCTGCCCCGTGTTACGGAACTCTTCGAGGCTCGCAATCCTTCCAATCCTGCCGTGGTTTCCGAAATTGATGGTGAAATTACGATGGGCTCTGTGAAGCGCGGTCATCGCGAAATCACCGTGACTTCTAAGTTGGGCGAAATCAAGAAGTATCTCGTGCCCCTCTCCAAGCAAATCTTGGTACAGGAGAACGACTACGTGCGTGCAGGTACTCCTCTGTCCGATGGTAGCGTGACGCCCAGCGACATCTTGGCTATTCAAGGGCCTACAGCTGTTCAGGAATACATCGTGAACGAAGTGCAAGACGTGTATCGTTTGCAGGGTGTAAAGATCAACGACAAGCACTTTGAAGTTATCGTTCGTCAGATGATGCGCAAGGTACAAATCAACGAGCCTGGCGACACGCGCTTCCTCGAATCGCAACTCATCGACAAGAACGATTTTGCCGAAGAGAACGATCGCATTTGGGGCAAGAAAGTCGTGACCGACGCTGGCGACAGCGAAACGATGAAGAGAGGTATGATCGTAACGGCGCGTAAGCTCCGTGAGGAAAACTCCCTCCTCAAGCGTCACGACAAGAAGCAAGTGCAGGTGCGCGACGCTATGCCCGCTACTTCGACGCAGATATTGCAAGGTATCACTCGTGCCGCGTTGCAAACGAAGAGCTTCATGTCGGCCGCATCCTTCCAGGAAACCACCAAGGTGCTCAACGAAGCTGCCATTTCTGGTAAGACCGACCTGCTCGAGGGTATGAAGGAAAACGTGATTTGCGGTCACCTCATTCCTGCAGGTACTGGTTTGCGCGAATTCAATCGTATTGTCGTGGGCGATGCCGACGAGTATGGTGAGCGTGAGCGCGAACGTGATGAATTGGGCCGCAGCGAATAGGCTATTCGCTGTCTGTCAAACTCTATATTGGACTCCCCGTTGTACGTCGTCGTACGATGGGGAGTCTTTTTTGTGGGTAGAGTTTGTTGTGGCTGTGTGGTATCATTGGGTGGATAGCAACTTTGCATTTTGAAGCCTCGAATTTCGTGAGCAAAGTTGTTGCAATATCACGGATTTCCGTAACTTTGTCGCCCCCTTGAGTTGTAGGCTTTGCAACACATCGTCTCTTTCTCTCGTGGCTTTGCATTTGCTCAATCACAGTCTTTTTTATGCTCCTCTCTCCCCACAACGACCCCATGGGTCGCGCCATCGCCGACTATCATCATGAGGGTAAAGCACAGCCCTTGGTGGTGCGCTCTTCTATGTTTGACGACGACGAACTTCCCGTGCCCCACCTCTTTCGTTCTCCTCTTCAGATGCCGCTCCTTGAGCAAGAAGCCCTGCGACATTGTCGAGGGCACGTGCTCGATGTCGGAGCAGGAGCGGGAAACCATGCGCTTGCCCTACAAACGCGAGGTTTGGACGTCACTGCCATTGACATCAGTCCACTCAGTGTCGAGGTGATGCGCGAGCGCGGAGTGCGAGAGGCTCGTTGTGCCGATTTTTTTGACGATGCACTCCCCCAGCGCTATGACACCATTCTCATGATGATGAATGGCATAGGCATTTGCGGCGGTCTGAACGAGCTGCCCGCTTTTTTTGCTCGGCTTGATCAGCTGCTGGCGTCAGGTGGACAGGTGATTACCGATAGCTGTGACCTTTCCTATATCTATGAGGACGAGGAGGGGTTCATAGACCTGAGCGAAGTCGAAGGCTATTATGGCGAAGTCGACTATCGCATGAGCTATGGGCAGATAGAAGGGCCTACTTTCAATTGGCTTTATCTCGACTTCGACACCTTAGCTCAACAGGCCGAAATTATGGGCTATCGAGCCACCCTTTTGCGTCGTGGTGAAGCTCATACCTTCTTAGCTAAAATAGAGCGCGCTTCCTGACGGGGGTATACACTCCTCGCGGAGGAAATAATGCCCTCTTGTTGGCTTAAATAAGATTAAAACGCTCCGCATTTTTTGATTTCTCTCGATTTTGCTATTCCAAGAATAGCAAAATCGTTTTTTGTGGGCTCTTGGTTGTGAAGCAGGAGGAGTGTTTCATAACCTTTGTGGTAGTTTGCTGGAATAGCTGCTAAGGGCTCGCATAGAGAATCTGTAGTCTTGCCCGTATGACAGGAGATTTTGAAGATGCGTGCGTGAGGAGCTTTTCGCGCTGTGAACAAAATAAACGGGGCTGCGAGCTACGATTTTTTTCTTCCCACGTAGAATTTCCTGCATGCGACTTTTGCACGCGCGTGTGTATGTCTCCCTATATTGTAGTTGTTTTTTGCTTCCACTGCTTCCATGTTTCTGAGTAGCCGACTGATTATGAGCTGAAAAGGAAGTGGAAGGGAACGAAAACACTTGCCCACAGCCGATGGAGGAGAATGCTTGAAGAGTGGAAGGGGAATTGTGCTTGCCCTCCATAGCTTATAGGCCTGAAATAAAGAGGAATAGCGCTTTTTGTGGAGGAGTGGAAGCAAAAATACATGTCCGATAAGTGAGAGTTGCGCGCGCGAGGGACTACGCTGTTTGTCGGGGAGACGGGCTTGGAGGTGAATTGGGAAGAAGAGCCGCGAGGGACGCGAGGAGCTATCAACAAAAATCCCCCATGAGTCGAAACTCATGGGGGATTTTGGAGAGGAGGCAGTTCCAAATCTTAGGCGTTGCCTTCACCAATGCCAAAAGGCGTAGCCGTGCGGCCGATGCCTTCGGCTTGCTGGGGAGCAGGTGCACCAGGCATAGCGATGGGGCCAAACTGTTGCTCATATTTCATGACATTGTCTTGAAGAGCAAAGAGCAAGCGCTTGGCACTTTCGGGAGTGAGAATTTGGCGATTGTTTACGCGAGCTTGAGGCAAACCAGGCAGTGCAGCGATGAAGTCGATGACGAACTCTTGGTGGCTGTGGTTGATGATGGCCAGGTTGCTGTAGGTGCCGCCTGCAGTTTCGGGGGTAAGCTCGATTTGGAGCTGTTGTTGGTTTTGTTCTTGTTCCATGATTGTGTTATGGAGGTTGATAGATGAGGAGATATAATCGCGATGCACGTGGCACCGGCTGTCGATGCACAGCGCAAAATGAGTGCCAAATGCCATCTTGTCAGTGCAAAGTGTGTCAGACCTATTTGGCAAAAGTAGCTTTTTTACTCAGAATAGCCAAGTCCAAAATCGCAAAAATGAGGAATCTCTTGGTCGAGTCTCGTCCTTGTCGTAATTTTGCAAGGCTTAGTATGCCGCTCATTGTCAGTAGGAAATGTCTGATTTTAGAGCTTTTGATAGCTGGGCGGTAAACTTCAAAACGTATGAAAGAAAGTATGAAAAAAATCATGATGCTCCTTGTGTCTATCCTGCTGGCAGGAACGCTGCAGGCACAAACGGCCATCTATGCTCCCACCTCTTCTGATGGCTGGTCGCTTTCTTGGGGAGGAGGGATTAGCCACCCGCTTCTTTATTCTTTTGCTCGTCAGCTGGTGAGTCCCGTGGGCGAAGTCGCTCTGCACAAACAGCTCACTGCCAGCTTGGGAGTAGGGCTGGAGGGCGTCTATTGTCAGGGCGACCGAGCAGCCTATCGTACCTACGACGATCGAATGGCCTTTAATGTCGTGGGGACGCTCAATTTGAGCCGATGGCTGGGAGGCTATCATGGTCGCCCACGCTGGGTGGAACTGGTCGGGAAGGTTGGAGCAGGCTGGGGGCATACCTTTGACAAAGGTTCGACTCAGGCCGACTATATCACGGCGAAATTGGGAGCTGAGTTCAACGTCTTCCTGTCGCGCAATCGAGCTTGGAGTTTAGGTTTGCGTCCCGCTCTAATCTACAACTTGCGTTCGGGTAAGGCTTTCGAGCAAATTGTCGTGAGCAAGTCGCAGGCAGATATTCACTGCGCCCTCTCCTTGACCTATTATTTTCGCAATTCGCGTGGCGGGCACCATTTGGCCGCCGTCGCTCCGCTGTCCCCAGGGCATCGTGTGCGTAGGGATGAGTTGATAGAGCGTTTGCGCACCGAAACCGAACAGATGCGAGAGGATTTGCTTTCCAAAGAACAAATCATTTTGGAGCAGCAACAGCGCATCGCACAGCTTCAAGACTCTCTTCCCGCTCAAAATGCGGTAGAAAAAGAGGAAACTTTGCCACCTCCCACGATACAGAAAAACGATTCTCTCACCGTTTGGCCCCAAATGAGCGATCGCATTGGGCGGAGGCAAATTCTCGAGGAACGCATCGTCTTTTCAGGAAGTAGTGCCATGGTCGATGAAGCGCAATTTCCCATTGTCGAACGCTTGGCAAAATGTCTGAAGAGGAATCCCGAAGCGACTCTCGTCGTACAAGGCTTTGTTGGGACTGGAAATGATGCTGTGCGCAATGCTCGAGTGAGTAGAGCACGTGCAGAGGTAATACGCACCCTGCTCATTGCTCAATATGGAATACGCCATGAGCGCATTCGAGCAGTTGGAGCTGGAGCAGGACGAGGAGAGATGAGCCTCTGCACCGTGGTCAAAGAATAAAAAAGTGGAGAAATAAACCGATAGAAACTGTTGGCTACTCCGAAAAATAGTGCTAACTTTGCACGTCGAATGGGCATATTGTATCTATGCCTCTCCTGAAATAGATGGAAATACAATAATATATAATCATAAAAACAAACCAAAATGCCTACTATCCAACAGCTTGTGCGCAAGGGACGTACGGTAGCAGCCGACAAGTCAAAGTCGCCTGCCCTTGACAACTGCCCCCAACGCCGTGGCGTGTGTGTGCGTGTGTACACCACAACCCCTAAGAAGCCAAACTCGGCTATGCGTAAGGTCGCTCGTGTACGTTTGACCAACTCTAAGGAGGTGAACTCCTATATCCCCGGTGAAGGTCACAACCTTCAGGAACACAGCATCGTGCTCGTGCGCGGTGGTCGTGTGAAGGACCTTCCTGGTGTGCGCTACCACATCGTGCGTGGTACGCTCGATACCGCTGGCGTAGCCAACCGTACTCAGCGTCGTTCTAAGTATGGTGCTAAGCGTCCTAAGCCCGCTAAGAAGTAAAAAAGCGGAGCGCGAAGTGAGCCGCATGTCGCAAGAGAGTAATGGGTGAAAGTTTCCCATGAAGACTTCTCAGCAAAATGAGAGAGTTCCTCTTTGTCGATGACTCGCTTCTCTATTCTTCCAACGAAAGAACATTGGTTTGCACAAAGGTTGAGTAAGTCGCCGCTTTATTGGCGGTGATGACTGAAGACAATGATGCAGCCCGAAACAAAACCAAATCTCCTACAAAACAATGCGTAAAGCAAAACCAAAGAAGCGCCTGATCCTTCCTGATCCCGTGTATGGCGACCAAAAAGTATCGAAGTTCGTGAACCACCTCATGTACGATGGTAAGAAAAATGTATCGTACGTTATCTTCTATAGCGCTCTCGAAATCGTAGGCGAGAAGATGCAAGGTGAAGAGAAGACTGCTCTCGAAATTTGGAAGCAGGCTCTCGATAAGATTACTCCCCAAGTTGAGGTGAAGAGCCGTCGTATCGGTGGTGCCACTTACCAAGTTCCTACCGAAATCCGTCCTGACCGTAAGGAAAGCGTTTCGATGAAGAATATGATTCTCTACGCTCGCAAGCGTGGTGGTAAGACCATGGCCGATAAGCTCGCTGCTGAAATCATGGATGCTTACAACGAGCAAGGCGCAGCCTTCAAGCGTAAAGAGGAAATGCACCGTATGGCCGAAGCCAACCGTGCCTTCGCACACTTCCGTTTCTAATCCCCATAAACAAGAGATAGAACAATGGCAAAGCAAGACTTGCATCTCACGCGTAACTTCGGTATCATGGCTCACATCGATGCCGGTAAGACAACGACCTCTGAACGTATCCTCTTCTACACGGGTAAGACCCACAAGATTGGTGAAGTACACGAAGGTGGCGCAACCATGGACTGGATGGAGCAAGAGCAGGAGCGTGGTATCACGATTACCTCTGCTGCTACAACAGCTTTCTGGAAGTATGCTAATACTCAATACAAGTTCAACCTCATTGACACTCCGGGTCACGTAGACTTTACGGCCGAAGTAGAGCGTTCACTCCGTGTACTTGACGGTGCTGTTGCTACTTATTGTGCAGTGGGTGGTGTTGAACCCCAGTCTGAAACTGTATGGCGTCAGGCTGACAAGTACAACGTACCTCGTATCGGTTATGTCAACAAGATGGACCGTTCTGGCGCCAACTTCTTTGAAGTGGTTCGTCAGATGAAGGACGTTCTCGGTGCTACTCCCTGTCCTATCAGTGTGCCCATCGGTGCTGAGGAAAAGTTCCGCGGTATCGTAGACCTCATCAAGATGAAGGCTATTCTGTGGCACGATGAGGCTATGGGTGCTGAATATGATGTTGAAGAAATCCCCGCCGACCTTCTCGCTGAGTGCGAAGAGTGGCGTGCCAAGATGCTCGAACTTGCTGCTGAGCAAGACGAAGCCTTGATGGAGAAGTTCTTCGAAGATCCCAATTCTTTGACCGAAGAAGAGATCGTTGCTGCTATCCGTAAGGGTACCCTCGCTCTCAATATCGTGCCTATGACTTGTGGTTCCTCGTTCAAGAACAAGGGTGTACAAACATTGCTCGACTATGTCTGCATGTTCCTCCCCTCTCCTCTTGATACTCCTGCTATCGAAGGTACCAACCCCGATACTGGTGAGGCCGAGACACGTCAGGCAAGCGAGGACGAAAGGACTTCAGCTCTTGCCTTTAAGATAGCAACCGACCCCTATGTAGGTCGTCTCACTTTCTTCCGTGTTTACTCTGGTAAGGTAGAAGCTGGTTCTTACGTTTACAACGTACGTTCAGGCAAGAAAGAGCGTGTATCTCGCCTCTTCCAAATGCACTCTAACAAGCAGAATCCTGTTGAAGTGATTGCTGCTGGTGACATCGGTGCTGGTGTCGGTTTCAAGGATATTCGCACAGGCGATACTTTGGCTGAGGAAGGTGCTCCTATCGTGCTCGAATCGATGGACTTCCCCGAGCCCGTTATCGGTATTGCAGTTGAGCCTAAGACTCAGAAGGACCTCGATAAGCTCTCTACTGGTCTTTCTAAGTTGGCCGAAGAAGATCCTACCTTCACTGTACGTACCGACGAGCAAAGCGGTCAAACCGTTATCTCAGGTATGGGTGAGCTCCACCTTGATATCATCATCGATCGTCTGCGTCGCGAGTTTAAGGTAGAGTGTAACCAAGGTAAGCCTCAGGTTAACTACAAGGAAGCTATCACCAAGACGGTTAACCTCCGTGAGGTTTATAAGAAACAGTCCGGTGGTCGCGGTAAGTTTGCCGACATCATCGTGAATGTAGGTCCCGTCGATGAAGACTTCAAGGAAGGTGGCTTGCAGTTCGTCAATAAGGTGACAGGCGGTAACATTCCTAAGGAATTCATCCCCTCTGTTCAGAAGGGCTTTGAAAATGCTATGAAGAGCGGTGTGCTCGGTGGCTTCCCCCTCGATAGCCTCAAGGTAGAACTCCTCGATGGTTCGTTCCACCCCGTTGACTCTGACCAGCTCTCCTTCGAAATCGCCGCTATTCAGGCTTACAAGAACGCTTGTGCCCAAGCAGGCCCCGTGCTCATGGAGCCCATGATGAAGCTCGATGTAATCACTCCCGAAGAAAACATGGGTGATGTGATTGGCGACCTCAACAAGCGTCGTGGTCAGGTAGAAGGTATGGAAAGCAGCCGTTCTGGCGCTCGTGTAGTGAAGGCTACTGTGCCCCTCGCTGAGATGTTCGGTTACGTGACAGCTCTTCGTACAATCACTTCTGGTCGCGCTACTTCTTCGATGCAATACGACCACCACTTCCCCGTATCCAGCAGCATCGCTCGCTCGGTACTCGAAGAAATGAAGGGTCGCGTTGATCTCGTGAAGTAATTTCAATTCCCGAATTTTTAGTAATTCAATCAATTTGTCGATGGTGGGCGTGGGATAGCAAACGACTCTTATCCCACGCACCCATCTCGGCTTTAATACTACAAAACAATGAGTCAAAAGATTCGCATTAAGCTCAAGAGCTACGACCACACGCTCGTTGAGAAGTCGGCTGCTAAGATTGTAGCCAATGTAAAGGCAACTGGTGCTATCGTGAGCGGTCCTATCCCCCTCCCCACTCGCAAGCGCATCATCACCATCAACCGCTCTACCTTCGTTAACAAGAAGAGCCGTGAGCAGTTTGAAGTGTCTACTTACAAGCGTCTCATCGACATTTACAGCTCTAACCCCAAGACTATCGATGCTCTTATGAAGCTCGAACTCCCTTGCGGTGTTGAGGTTGAAATCAAGGTGTAGTCTCTTATTTCCTTCTATAAAGCCTATTCTCTCTATCAGAGAGAGTGGGCTTTTTCTTTATCCCAAAAGATTATGCGTTATTATTTGCTGTTGCTTTCTTTTTTCGTTGTGTTACTTTTATCTGCACAAAGCTTTGAAGGAACTTTAAGTGAGGTGCGTGTGAATGGTAGAAGCTATGCCTCTCTTCCTATGCAACATTTTGTATTGAAGCTAGACAATAATAGTACCGGCAGTTTGCGGGGGAAAATTCCTGCGATTGGGAAGATGCCCGGCTACGTTGAAATCAATGTGCCGATACGTTTACAAGGTAGGGAGCTACTTGTGCAGAAGAAATCGTCTAAAGCAGGACGTTTCCATTTTAAGGTAGGAGGCTCTATGGGAATTAACTTAGACGAGTGGAAAGCCCGTGTGGAGGATGGTGTGTTGCATTTTTACTTATCCTGTCATAGTAAACTGGCTTTTGTGACCATGGCACGTGTTTCTATGCGTTTTGAGGGTAAAATAGAGAAGTAGTAGTTTTTGTCTCAAAAGAGAATTTGCTTTCCCTGATGTTGTCCCTCAATGAGAGGGTTTATACAGTTCCTTAGGGGGAATAAAAAAGAGGCGAGCCACACCTTTGCTCCAAGGGAGAAGGCGTGGCTCGTTTTAGTTTAGTCTTAGGAGAGGTTATTTAAAGGAAGAAAGTGCTGCTTGCTCAATGCTCTTTTTAAGGATTTCGAGGCTTGGAGGGTTTTTGTCGTCAAAACATTGAAAGGCTATCCCTTCGGAGGTGGCAATGTAGACGCGCGGTATCCCACTGCGAGCAAACAGCTGATAGATACTACGATCCTTTGTGGCGGCAAAGGGGAAAGAGAATGAGTGCTGTTGCCAGTAGCGGTTTACTTCTTCTACGGTTTGTGCACGAGGAATAGGTAGCAGCGTGACAGGGACGTGGAGGGAAAAAGTACCTGATTGAATCTGTTGATGCAGTGCTTCTATAGTAGGGAGGAATTGCTGACAATCGCTACAGTTTGTGTTGAAGAAGACGATTACTGCGACAGTACCTTTGAGGCTTTCTGGAGTGAGCGTTCGTCCATCACTGGTTGTTACAGAGAAGCTGGGTAGCGGCTGTTGGATCGTCCATAGAGGAGAAGGATGCTCGTTTTCTGATTTGGAGTCGTACACGCAGGAAAGAAGTAACCCAAATAGAGAAAGAAGAAGTAGAAGACGTGTTAGCATGAGATATTAGAGAGGAGAGGGAAGAGGTGATTCTGGTTTTCGATAGCGACATTTTCCGTGTTGATCAAGGGTATATCGACTACCATCGCTTTGAGTTAGAGTGAGGAGAAACTGTGATTGGCAAGCATTGAGCTGTAGCTTGCTTTCTGTAGCAATACTCGCGAGGTCACTTGCTGTGACTCCGAGGATTTCTAAATTGCTTGCATAGCTTCCGTATTGCTGATAATAATCGAGTTGTGCATAGAAACAAGCCCATAGTAGTTGATAGTCGGCTGTAAAGTTCGAGCTGGGGGAAATGTTAGATTCGGAGTGTACAAAGTGTAAATAGCCCCATCGTTCAGGCATGTGGATGTCTATTTTCCCTGTAGGCGACCATACCCAATTTTCTTCTGGCCCTTGTGGTTTGAGCCATTGTACGCGAGAGAAGTTGAGACGCCAAGTTTCTCCTGCAGTACCGCCACGTTGATAGTCGAAATTATGTCGCAAACTTCGTATCGGAATGGCCATTTCGACGCACCAAAAACTATCGACATCGTGGCTTTGATTGAGTGTCCCCTCTTGGTGAATGGCATACCGTAACTCCGGGCAATTCCAAGCTATTAGGAAAGAGCCTTCTGTGCGATAAGGTTGTGTCATCAGCAAATCCATCATTGTGCCGCGAGCATTGACTTCAAACTCGTAGTAATGCGTCCCCTCTCCATAAGGATCGAGAAATACTTCAAAGTCATTTTCTTTCCAAATAATCGTATCTCGTTGCTGTAAACGAGCCACGATGTTAGGCTCTATGATTCTTGCTGCGACATAGAGGTTCTCTTCGTCCCACAAGAGTTGAGCAGTGGTAGGATATAAGGGGAGGGGCTTTCCTTTGCCTTGAATATCGACAAACGGGGCGGTGTGTGCTGCGCGTTGCCAATCTGCTTCGTTGAGTTTCCCGTCAATCACTATGGGGGAAGTGGTGTGTGTGCAATGATAAACGAGGGGCGGAGTGAGCAAGGAAGCGTAGCGATGTCGTAAGCCGTCGGCCGATAAGGGAAGGAGAGAAAGAAAGGAGAAGAATAGAGCGTAGAGGCGCATGGTAGGAGTTAGTTGGAGGTGATGACTTTGCCTTCTCCTCGATAGATTTGACAAGGTCCATCTAAGAGCAGAGCGATAACCGTGATGTTGGGGTCGAGCACGTGTTCTGGGACGTCTATGTACAAGTTTCCAGGGAGTTGACTCCAGTAGGCCTTGTTGTAGACTTTATGGTTGAGTCGTGCTCCATGCCCTACCACCCATGCACGATGCACGCGATTTATGAGACCTTTGACTTCGATAGGTCCCGTGGGGCGATAGGGAAGATAGAGATAGAGAATGTCTCCTTTTGCATTGAGGCTGGTGTACCCGTGGAAGTGTTCGCTGGGTATGCCTGCTCGTGTGTTGTACACGGCCGCTGCATGCTTTTTGTTCCAACGTCCAAAAGCTTTCAGAACTTCCACTTGTTCTTCGGGAAGTGTACCATCGGCCTTGGGGGCGATGTCGAGTAAGAAATTGCCTCCATTCGATAGGCAATCGACGTAAGTGCGCAGGAGCTGTTGCACCGATTTGTAGTTTCTATCGGTGTGTTGATAGCCCCAAGAGTCGTTGATGGTCATGCATAATTCCCAATATTTATCTTGGGGACGAACCACGGGGACGCCCTGTTCGGGAGTCGCATAGTCGCCGTATCCTTGAATGCGAGAATTGACAATACATTGAGGATTATATTTTCGTAGTAGACGAATGATTTCGGGACTGCGCCACTCTTGTGCCGAATGTTCCCAATCTCCGTCAAACCACCAAAGGTCAGGGCGATAGGCTTTCGAGAGCTCTTCCATCTGTCCCATATTGAAACGGCAGAAGCGTTGCCATCGAGCCGAGTCGTTCTTGATCTCGTAGCGAGCTTGGTCGCGTAGAAATCCTGGATAATCTTCGTGCGACCAATCGATGAGCGAATAGTACAAACCGAGTCGAAGATTTTTCCGCTTCTTGACTTCTTGTACAAAAGGGGTGAGCAAGTCGCGTGCGGCAGGAGTGGCGTGTCGGGTGCTGAGTTGGTTTTGTTTCGTGTCCCACAAAGCAAGGCCATCGTGATGCTTGGTCGTGATAACTGTGTAGCGAGCGCCGCTCTCCTCGATGAGATCTACCCATTCTTTCGGGCGGTAGTGCTTGGCCGTGAAACCTTTGGCTTGCGCCATATACCGTTCGTGGGGTACGTAGCCGTTGTGAAACGACCAACTTTCGCTCACTCCATCTACGGCATAAATCCCCCAATGGATAAAGATACCCAGTTTGGCCTTGGCAAACCAATCCATACGTTCGGCTTTTTGTTCGGGAGTTTCGCTACTCGTTTGTGCAAAGAGGGAAAATGCAGTGAAAAAGGCGAGGGCTAAAGAAAAGAATGTGTGTCGCATAATGATTAGATGTTGTCAGCAAATATAAGGAAATTCTATGGGATAAATGGGAGAGTTGAAAATAAATGAGTAAATTTGCAGTCGTATCATTTTGCGTCATTATGCCCCTGTGGCATTCTCTTTTTTAGTTTTCTTCATGCAGAGCAAAGAACTTCAAGTCGTCAAGCAGCGTTATGGCATCGTGGGCAACTGCGAGGCACTGAATCGTGCGCTGGAAGTGGCTCTGAAGGTGGCTCGTGTGGATCTTTCGGTCATGATACAAGGGGAAAATGGAGTCGGCAAGGAGATTTTTCCTCGCATCATTCACGATCATAGTCCCCGTAAAGGAAAGAAGTATTTGGCGCTCAACTGTGGAGCCATTCCCGAAGGCACCATCGATTCAGAGCTATTTGGCCATGTGCGCGGAGCTTTCACAGGAAGTGTGGATAGCCGCGAAGGTTATTTCTCGGCAGCCGATGGAGGAACGCTCTTCTTGGACGAGGTCGGAGAATTGCCCTTGCAAACGCAAGTTCGCCTGTTGCGCGTTCTTGAAACGGGAGAGTTCATTCCCGTGGGGTCGAGCGAAGTGAAGCGCACGAATGTGCGCATTGTGGCCGCGACCAATGTCGATATGGTGCGTGCCATTCGTGAAGGCCGTTTTCGTGAGGACCTGTTTTATCGTTTGGCAGCCATTGATATCCGTGTGCCTGCTTTGCGCGAACGTGGAGTGGATGTAGATATCCTTTTTCGGAAGTTTGCGCTTGAGATGAGCGAGCGTTACCAGATGCCCCCCGTTCGTCTCAATGAGGCAGCAAAGCAGATGCTGCTAGCTTATCCTTGGCCTGGGAATGTGCGACAACTGAAGAATGTAGCTGAAAGTATGTCGGTCACTTCCGACGAACGAGAAATTACGCCCGAAATTCTTCGACGTTACATCCCAGCAGAAGGGCAACGTACCCAATTGGCCGTTGCCCCTCCTTCTGCGCTGCCTGCGCGAGCAGCTGGAGGTTTTGATTCTTCTGAGAGCGAGCTTATCTTGCAGATGATCAATGTGCTGCGCCATGAGGTTGAGAAAATGAAAGGCGAGATTGAGCTGCTCAAACAGGAGCGCGGCTCTCTTTCCTCGACCTTCGCTCCTGCTACCGTGTCGAATGTGTTGTCTTATCGCACTGCTTCTGCTGCGCCCATCGATACCATCGAAGAGGCCGAAGAGGTAGAAGAGGACGACTTGCATTGTCCCTCCGCCTCAGGCAATTTGCCTACCAAGGACGATATGGAGCGGCAACTCATACGGCAGGCGCTGCTTCGTGCAGGCGGGCATCGTAAGCAAGCGGCAGAGCAAATTGGCATTTCGGAGCGCACGCTCTATCGCAAAATCAAGGAGTATGGTCTTGACGACCTCTAAACCTCGTTAGTGCTTTTATTTTTTATGTCACGTCCCCTCTTTTTTTCTCGAGTAGCCAGTGGCCTGCTGTTGCTTGTATCGCTCTTTGTGGGAGTGGCTTGCAGCATCAGCTACCGCTTCACGGGTACCAATATCAACTACGATATCATCAAGACTATCCAGATCGACCGTTTGGCCAATCGTGCTCCTTATGGCTGGGCTCCCATGGAAGCCATGCTCAACAATCGGCTTCAGGACGTCTATACCAATCAGACACGACTGCGCTTGGTGAAACGCAATGGTGATATGCACCTCGCTGGCGAAATCACGAAATACGACCAGTTCAATAAATCGGTGTCGGCCGATGGGTTTTCTTCCCAAGTACAGTTGAGCATTACGGTCAATGTGCGCTTCCGTAATGGAAAAACCAACCAACAGTGGGAGCGTCCCTTCACGGCGACTACCTCCTACGATGCCAATTTGCAGCTGGCACAAGTGCAAGAACGCTTGGTCGAGGAGATGCTTCGCGACATTTGCGATCAGATATTCAATGCGACTGCTGCCGATTGGTAATTCTTTTTCTTTCTATAAATACC
>JAUNKN010000047.1 GCA_030532685.1 Bacteroidales bacterium
GGATTTTCTACGACGCACGTAGGATTTTCTACGTGGGAAGCAGAAACGAAGCGTTTGGAGAGAGAGTTGCAAAGGCAGAGAGAGTGGCGGTAGAATATGCTCTTTTCACAACGAACATCCCCTCGCTTTTCTTCCGAGAAAGAGAAGCGAGGGGAAGCTATAAGTGTTGAACGATGGCTTATCGAATCGTACGTGTAGATGAGTGCTGACGAATAGTTTTGAGCAAAGTCTGCAAGCGCTGCACCTCTTTAGGCTGTCGCTCGGCAATGTTCTGCCGTTCGTGCTCGTCTTTGCGCATATCATAGAGTTGAGGGCTGGGTAGATAGCCTGTCTCGATTTTTGGCCCCCAAGTCACCATGGGGCCGTGCTTAGAAGGTTCGATAAACTTCCAGCGGTCGGTACAAATCGACAAAGTCTTGTCGGCCGCTTGCTGCACGACATAAGGAGCACCCTTCTTGCTCTGTCCCAATAGGGAAGCCAATTGGGGACGGCTGTCGGGAGCCTGCTCTTGATTGAGTGGGAGTCCCAAAAGGTCGGCAAAACTGGCGAAGAAGTCTATCTGTGACACGAGTGCCTTGGACACTTTGCCCGATGGCGTGCGTTTGGGCCAGCGTACGATGAGCGGGACACGTGTTCCGCCTTCAAATGCGCTATATTTCGCGCCACGCAGATGCCCTGTGGGCGAGTGAGTACCCAGTAGTTGCTCGGCATTGTCGGCATAGCCATCGTCCACGACGGGACCATTGTCGCTGGAGAGAAGAATGAGCGTGTTGTCGCTCAGCTTGAGGCTGTCGAGTGTGTGGAGTATTTGGCCTACGGTCCAATCAAACTGTTGGATAGCATCGCCACGCAGGCCCATAGGACTACGGCCACGGAAGCGAGAGTGTGGGAAGCGAGGCACGTGCACATCATTGGTCGCGAGGTATAGGAAGAAAGGTTGCCCAGCTTCGCTTTGCTCTCGAATGAAGCGTTGTGCGTGGTCGGCAATAGAGTCGGCAATGTTCTCGTCTTGCCACAAGGCCTTGCCACCACCTTTCATGTAACCAATGCGTGAGATGCCATTGACTATACTCATGTCGTGCCCGTGCGATGGACGGAGGTTGTAGAGAAGTTCCGGGTGGCTGCGGCCAGTAGGTTCGCCTGGGAAGTTGGCCTTGTAGCTCACTTGAATGGGGGCCGTGGGGTCATAGTTGGCCACTCTGCCATTTTGTATGAACACGCAGGGCACGCGATCGGAAGTGGCGGCCATAATATAGGAATAGTCAAACCCCAGGTCGACCAAAGCGGGAGAGATGAGATTGTTCCAGTCTTGCTCGCCTGTGCGTTCGCCCAATCCCAGGTGCCACTTTCCGATAGCAGCTGTGCGATAGCCCGCTTGACGGAAGAGGTCGGCCATGGAGAACTGTTCGGGTTTGATGATCATACCTGCATCGCCTGCAGCGACATCTGTGCCAGGTTTGCGCCAAGCGTATTCGCCTGTGAGCATCGCGTAGCGAGACGGAGTACTTGTTGCTGCGGCAGCATAGGCGCGAGTGAAGCGTGTGCCCTCAGCGGCCATCTTGTCGATGTTGGGGGTGCTCACTCTGTCCGCTCCGTAGCAAGAGAGATCGCCATACCCCAAGTCGTCGGCATAAAGGAGAATGACGTTGGGGCGAGTGTTCTGCTGAGCCAGAGCCGAAACCGGAAGGAGGAGAAGAGGAAGAAGGGTAGGTTTCATAGAACTGTTTTTCGCAGCAAGGTGGGCACGACAAAGTGCCCACCTTGTTGAGATTTAGTAAGAGGAAGAGATTGTTTATTTTGGCGTGCTGGTTTTCTTGTTGCTCGCGGCTTTCTTTGTTTTGGAATTTGTCGAAGTCGGAGTATTGCTCTTGGAAGAGCGAGTTTTGGTTTTCTCCTCGTTAGATGAGGGAGAAAGGCGCGCCAACATATTTTTGAGCTTTTCGATTTCCTTATTCTTGATGGCTAACTCATCGCCTTGGTTCTTGATGGTGGTGAGTAGAGCATTGAGTTCGTCGTTGTCAATGTCGAGAGGATAGCGATTGTTGACACGCGTGATGAAATCGCCCAAGATGTTCATATAGTTCGTGAAGGCATCGTAGGGAGAGGAATAGATGCCGCGATAGCCACCATAGCTATTGGCTTTGGTCGAGATGAAGCGCAAGTTGTTGGAGGCTTGTAGATAGTCCCAGTCTTGCATGAGACGTCGGTCGCGAGAAATTCGTACACGATCGGCTACCGAGAAAAGCTTGTTGAGGGCTTCTTGCTGCATCACATTGCCCAACCAAGGCGAGAGGTCGCGCTCTTCGTCCACCCATGTGGTGGGATATTCTACATGTACAGGTCCTACGCTTTCGAGTTTTTCGCAGATCTCGCTGGGAGTGGAGAAACTGATGCCGCGCTTGAGCAGCTGTTCGGGCAAGGCTTTGAAGAATTCCAAAATGTTGCTCGAAAGAGGTTGGAACATACCAATGGCACATAGCTCCATGAAGAGGTTGATAACCTGTGCCTCCTCAGGCAAATCGGCAATCCACTGTGCATAGGTTTCGGCAAAGAGAGGATAGCCACTCCATGAAGAGTCGTTGAAGCGATAGCTGATGTCTTCCGAGAGAGCTGGGTCGCGCAAAAGGAGTTTCAGGTTGGGATTGAGCGCGCAGTGATAGAGGTAGTGGGGCGACTTCCAGCCGAGCGTTTGTTTTGCTCCCTCGGCCAGTATTCCCTTGAAGCCCATTTCGGCCACCAGTTGTCCAATATCGTCGCTGTACATCAGCACACTATTGCGAAAAATCTGGGGAGTAACGCCGAAGAGCGCCTTAATCTTGCTCGACAAGCGGGCAACTTCCTCCTTAAAACTTTATTCATTGCGAATGGACGAAAAACCGTGGCTGTAAGGCTCTGCGAGAAATTCCACGCAGCCCGTTTTGTTCAATTCATCAAGTAGTTCGATGACCTCGGGGCTGTATTGCTCAAGCAGTTCAATGGCTGTGCCCGAAAGGGAGAAAGCACATTTGAACTCCTTGCCATATCGGTGTGCCATCTCAATGAGCGTCTTGAGGGCAGGGATATAGCTTTGTTCTGCTGTTTCGGTGATGGAGCGTTCGTTTTCGTAGTCGTCGTAATAGTAGTGGTCTTTGCCGATTTCGAAGAAGCGATAACGCTTGAGGTGGATATTTTGGTGTATCTCAAAATAAAGGCAAATGGTTTTCATGTGCAGAGATATTTGAAAGAAAGGAGGTGTAGGAGAGGAGGCGCGTGGTGAAACCTACCATCGTGCCAAGAGGTCGTCGTAACAGCGGCGTATGCGTTGCCCCACCTTTTCCCAGGTGATGGCATCAACTTCGCGTTTGCCCTCCGTTTGCAGATATTCGTAGAGCCCATCGTTGGTACAAATGCTATACATGGCATCGGCCATAGCTTCGATGTCCCAATAGTCGGTCTTGATGCACTTGTCGAGAATTTCGGCACAGCCACTCTGGTACGAGATGATGGAGGGCACACCACACTGCATCGCTTCGAGTGGAGAAATCCCGAAAGGTTCCGAAACGGAAGGCATCACGTAAACATCTGAATCGCGGAATGTTTCGTACACTTGTTTGCCTTTCATGAAGCCCGGGAAATGAAAACGATCGGCAATGCCGCGTTGTGCTGCCAAATCAATCATCGCTTCCATCATATCGCCCGAACCGGCAAAGCAGAAGCGGATGTTGCGAGTGCGCTTCAAAACCAGTGAGGCCGCTTCGACGAAATACTCAGGCCCCTTTTGCATCGTGATGCGTCCCAGGAAGGTGACAACCTTCTCTTTTCTTTCCTCCACGGGACGTCGTTGAGCAATGATGTCTTGCACCTCTTGGTCCAAGGGATAGACGGCATTGTGCATGGCTATGCACTTGGCGGGATCTTGGTGATAATGGTTGATGACCGTTTGGCGCGTGAGCTCCGATACACACATGATGCAATCGGCATGGTCCATACCATCTTTTTCTATCGCATAGACGGTCGGATTCACTTGCCCGCGTGAGCGATCGAAGTCGGTAGCATGCACGTGAATCACCAAGGGGCGTCCACTCACACTTTTGGCGTGAATACCAGCGGGATAGGTGAGCCAGTCGTGAGCGTGTATCACATCATATTGCTGCTGTCGAGCAATGACACCTGCCACAATTGAATAATTGTTGATCTCTTCGTGCAGATTGTCGGGGTAGCGCCCCGAAAACTCGATGCATCCCAAATCGTTGACTTGACGATAGGAAAAATCGGCGTAGATATTATCGCGCAGCGCATAGTATTGTTCGGGTGTCATCTTGGTGCCCAATCGCTCCTTGAGGTAGTCGTAGTGCACGTCGCGCCACACGATAGGCGTCTCGCTCAGCCCGATGATATTCATGAAGCTCTTGTCTTCATCGCCCCATAGTCGAGGTATGCAGAAGGTGATGTCCATATCGGGCTGTTGAGCCAAACCTGCGGTGATTCCGTAGGAAGCTGTGCCCAGACCACCCAAGATGTGAGGAGGGAACTCCCAGCCAAACATTAATACTTTCATAGCTTTTCGTTATTCTTCGTTTTCAACAGGCGCTTTTTCGCAGTTGAAGAAAGGTCGTGAAGGGACCTGATTTTCGTGTTGCCCGTCAAAAACTTTTACCGTTCTACTCCTTTTTTAGGTCACTCACCCCTATTCAGATTCCTTCGAGCAGGAGGAGGGTAGAGGGCAAAATTTAGATGATTTCGGTTTGATGCTTTTGGAGCAAGCGGATGGCACGCAAGATACCACTCACGTTCATCGCAAAAGAAATGGCGCCACGTCCCGAGAAGCGAGGGTTGCCATCGAACAACTCAGGGATAGTACCTACACAATGGTAGAAAAGTTCTTCTTCAAAACCAATAAGTTGTCGTTCGATGTAGTTCACACCGCTCATCTTGTAGACTCTCAAGTAGGCTTCGAGATAAAATCCCGTGAGCCAAGGCCATGCCGTTCCTTGATGGTAGGCGCGATCGCGTTCCTCCTGTCGGCCTATGTAGTAAGGAGTGTAACCCTCGCTCTTGGGCGAGAGGGAGCGGATGCCCTTAGGAGTGTTGAGTTCGCGCGTACAGATGTCGAGGATGCCTTTGCGCTCCTTGAGCGTGAGTGGCGAGAAGTCCAGAGCGATGGCCAGCAACTGGTTGGGGCGCACGCGATAGTCGCGGTGATGTCCGTCCACGTAGTCCAGCAAGTAGCCATGTTCATTGAGGAAAACTTCGCGAAACGATTTTTCAAACAAACGGCATTCTTCCTCAATACGTTCTGCCAAAACCAAATTGGCACGTTCCTCGCTGTCGATGAGCATTTGTTGGAAAAACTTCTTGGCGTTGTAGTACAAGGCATTGATTTCTACGATGTAGCCCGAACGAGGAATAATGGGACGCCCATAAGCCTGCGAGTTCATCCACGTTACAGCCTGGTCGCGGCCATTGGTATAGAGCAATCCATTGTTGTGGGTGAATAAGTTAGGGTGCTTGCCATCATAGATGTAGCTCATGATACCGAGTATCAGTTTTCCGTATCGCTCAAAGCACTGTTTGCGTCCCACAAACTTCGCATATTGCTGAAAAGCCCACACGGCCCACAGCAGCACATCAGGATGCTCCATTTCGTAAATGCCTACCGAAATGGGGCGCTCCTCCATGAAGTCTTCTATGGCCTTTTGGGCCGTATCCATATACCGCTCAAACTGATCCGTTTCTCCTATCGAAATGGTTAGTCCAGGGAGAGCCATAAACGTGTCGCGTGCACGAGGTTTGAACCAAGGATAGCCCGCAACGAGATACTCCTCGCCTTCGCGCTGTTGGCGAAACTGGTGAGCGGCCGATACAAGACAATGATAGAAACTATCACGTGGAAGCTTCTTCTCCATTTCTTCCTCAAAAATCGCCGCATACGTCTTTGGGTCGCGCTCCGCTATCGAAGCCGTAAAGATGATACTCTCGCCCAACTCGATGGGCATTTCAAAATGCCCAGGTGCGAGCAAATCCTCCTTTTCATAGTATCCACGTTCGCGCTCCTTAGGATAGTCGATACCTCTGTACCAATCGGGATGATGATGCCATACCGCTTTTTCTGTATTCAGCTGCATGAACAAGTCAGGGTATCCCTCGTACAAGCGCATACTGATACCACACTCCACCTCCCCATAGCTGGTGTTGGCCACTCCGTTTTCATGTGTCCATTGGCGCACGCTGCGAAAAGCCAAATAAGGCTTCAAGCGTAGTGTCGTCGGCGAATGAGCCTCGAGCAATGTGTAACGAATGAACAGGCGATCGCGCTCTCCACGGAAGAATATTTCCTTTTTTAGCACCACGCCTCCGATGCGATATATCCAAGTTGGCGCCTTGTCCCACGTAAACTTTAAGATGTACTTGTGTCCTTTGGGGCTATAGTTTTCGCCCTCGTACTTGTGCAAACCTAAATTGAAGTCCGCCCCATGCTGCACCACCGTCTCGTCCAATGCCGAGAGGAGCACATGGTTGTCGTCGTCTATGCTGGGCACGGGTACCACAAAAAGACCATGATACTTGCGGATGTTGCACCCCACGAGCGTCGAGGCACAATAGGCCCCCGAGGCATTGGTCAGCAGAAATTCCTTCATTAGCGACTCCTGCAAGTTGGTCATTTGCGTTTTGTCAAATTGTAAAAAGGACATAGACTATCTTGTTTGTCGGTTCATAGGCTTTCTCCCTCCACGTGCTTCGCTGCGAGGCATCACGGGAGACTGGAGCTTTCGATTACACTCCAAAAATAGGGAGAAAAATTTTTGTAGCGAAGTTTTTTTAGAAAAATTTTCACACAACTCCCCATTTTGCACGACTTCCATTCTAATAGACCTAAAAACCTCCTTTTTTGACTACTTATTGCAGGGTATTGAAAACCTTACATTGCGATATGCTTTGAAAAGGGGCTTTTTAGTTCCTTGGGTAGTTTCGTATCTTCATCTTGTTTTATCGCTTCTTTCTCTGACGTGTAGATTTCTCCTTCCCACTTAGGAAATTCTAGCTCGCAGCGCGGTTTTTCTTCTTCCCACTTTCGAGGGTGGGAGAGGAGTTTCTTTCTTTTTCTTTCGTTTCTTCTTCCCTCTTTTCTTGTTTTCTTCTCTTTCTCTTTTCCTTCCTTTCCTTTTCTTGTTCCACTTCCTTTCCTCTTCCTCTTCTTTCTCACGCACGCGCGTATATCCCATATAGTTTGTGTTTTTTACTTCCACTGCTTCCACTCTTGTTTGTAAGTATCTGATAGTGAGAGGTATATATTGTGTAAGGAACCTTTGATTTTTCTTCCACGCCAATGGAGGCTGTTTTTGTTTTCTTCCATATTTGGGAGTTCACAAGATGTCGGCAATGTATGTATTGTGGAAGCAAATAGTTGTTCATCTATTTGGTAATCAATGTATTGTACGTCTTGTGGAAGCAGTGGAGGTAAATGTCAAGTCACAAAAAGTGGAGCGCGCATGAGCGTGTACATACACGCGTACGCGCGTATTTGCACATGTACGCGCGAATGCGCACATACACACATGCGAGTAGAGTAGCAAGCACGAGAATACAGCACTCGTATAGATACAAGCACGAGAATGAGCTCTCGAGTATGGAAAGCGCTTAGTAGGAGAGATGAAATACCATTTCCGTATGAGAGGGGGCAATATATAGAGAATGTCTGCATCTCTCTTTACACCCCTATGAACCCCTCCTTTTCCCTTTTTCTTCCTTTTCCTCTCCAATCCCTTCAAAACGCCCTTTATCCTCATTTTTTGCCCATTTTACTTATCAAAACTCCTCTGCTTGCAGATTTTCTTGATTTTTTCTTTGCAA
>JAUNKN010000013.1 GCA_030532685.1 Bacteroidales bacterium
CGTGGGAAGGAAAAAATCCTACGTGGGACGCAGGATTTTCTACGTGGGAAGAAGAAAATCCTGTGTGGGGAGTTGAAAAATGAGAGCTCGAAAGGCGGCTCTCTGGAGGGCAATAAAACACTCGAGAAGAGGAGCAATTTCGACTTGTTGCTCAAGGGGAAAGGACAGGGAGGGCAACTGGGGAGAAGAGGAGGGAGGCCTGTTTGGATATTTCTGTGCTTCTGCTACAGTTTTTGCACTTTTACGCCTCAAATAGTGTGCCGAAAGCTCAGGAAACGAGGACGTTTGGTTTATTTTAGGATTAAGCGAAAAATCACTCAGTATTTTTTTGTACATTTGCCGAGAATACTCATTTTCTATTCTGATATATGTCCACAGCTTTTTCCAACGAAAAACCAGCCCTTTTGGGGATGACCCTCGAAGAACTTACAACGGTGGCCACCGATTTAGGATTGCCACGTTTCGTTGGCAAGCAAATATGTGGATGGATTTACGACAAGCACGTGCGTTCGATAGAGGAGATGACCAATCTCTCTAAAAATGCACGGCAACTGCTCGCCCAGCATTATCAGTTGGGAATATCTACCCCTGTAGAGAGTGTGGAATCGCGCGATGGTACCATCAAATATCTGTATCGCACTGTTCGTGGTCAGTATATCGAAACGGTTTATATCCCGGATGGGGAGCGCGCCACGCTGTGTGTCTCTTCTCAGGTAGGATGTAAGATGGCTTGCGCCTTTTGCATGACAGGGCGGCAGGGATTTATGGCCCATCTTTCGGCGGCCGATATCCTCAATCAAATATACTCCTTACCTCAGCGCGAGAAGCTCACCAATATAGTGTTTATGGGGCAAGGCGAACCGATGGACAATATCGACAATGTGCTGCGAGCCACCGCAGCCATGACAGCTTCTTGGGGGTATGCCTGGAGTCCCAAACGCATCACGGTATCGACAGTTGGACTGGTCAAGGGCTTGACACGTTTTTTGGACGAGAGCCAATGCTCGTTGGCTATATCTCTGCACCATCCTCTGGCCAAGGAGCGTCAGCAAATGATGCCTGCCGAGCGTGCCTTCAGCATTGAGGATATGGTGAATCTCTTGAAACAGTATGACTTTGCGCGCAAAACGGACGAGGATTATGCCGAAGGGGCCAAACAGCGACGCCTCACTTTTGAATACATCGTGTTTCGTGGGCTTAACGATAGTGAGGCGCATGCCGATGCTTTGGTGAAACTACTTGCACCGCTCGATTGCCGCATCAACCTCATTCGTTTCCATCATATCCCCGACACTCCATTTCAAGGTACAGACGATGCCGGGATGGTGCGTCTGCGAGATTATCTCACACGAAAAGGTATCACGACGACCATACGTGCTTCTCGAGGGCAAGATATTTATGCAGCTTGCGGCATGCTCACTACTAAGAAAATGATGGAGGAGCGTGCTTGATAGGGAAGGGCCCGCTCTCGTGTAACGCGCTGACTTCCCTTTCTTCCCAAATAAGGAGCGAAGACTGAAAAGAAGACTCTACCCAACTCGGAATAGAGGATTCAATAATAATGATTTATGCAAAATAAAATAAGAGTGGGTATCACCCACGGCGACACCAATGGCATTGGTTACGAATTGATATTGAGAACTTTTGCCGAACCTGAAATCTTAGAGCTTTTTACTCCCATTGTTTACGGCAGCGATAGTGCTGCACGTGCTCATGCTCAAGCTCTAGAGCTTGAGGAGAGCTGGAAATGCATAACCTCTTGGGACGAAGCTGTCGACGGGCAACTCAATCTCATTGACGTGGCCCAAGGGGCACAGATACCAGTGGAATTCGGACAGCCTACAGCCGAGGCTGGACAGTGGGCGAGAAAAGCACTTGACGCGGCAGTGGCTGACGCTCAAAATGGTAAGCTGCAAGTCTTGGTGACCTGTCCGATCAACAAAGCCACGGTGCAGGGAGAGGACTTTCTATTTCCTGGACACACCGAATACCTGGCCGAAAAGTTGGGTGGGCAAGCTCTCATGGTGCTCATGAACGAATTGATGCGTGTGGCTCTCGTTACAACGCACATTCCGGTGAGCGAAGTGGCGCAACACATCACTACCGAACGTTTGGCCCATCGTTTGCATCAGTTGTTGGTGAGTTTAAAACGAGACTTCCTGCTTTCTACACCACGTATCGCGATGTTGAGTCTCAACCCCCATTGTGGCGACGAAGGTGTCATAGGGCGAGAGGAGTGCGACGTGATTCGTCCACTCGTCGAGCAGCTTTCGCAAGCTAGTGTGCCTTGCTTTGGCCCCTACAGTGCCGATGGTTTTTTTGGAGCTGGACAGTATCGTCATTTCGATGCCGTGCTGGCCATGTATCACGACCAAGGTTTAGCTCCTTTCAAGACGCTTGCGATGGAGACAGGGATTAACTTCACCGCGGGATTGCCCATTGTTCGCACATCGCCAGATCACGGAGTGGCATACGATATTGCAGGCCGTGGAGTCGCTTCTATATCCTCGTTCCGTGCGGCTATTTTTGCTGCTATCGATATTTATCGCAATCGCCTGCGACACGATGAGGCCACGGCCCAACCTTTACCTTTTTCCAACAAAGAGCGGCGTGACAACCGACGTTTATAATTTTTTATTCGCAACACTTCCCAACTTTATCTTCTATGGAAAAGAAGCTTTTGCTCTTTCTTCTCCTTTGTTGCTCCACGCTCGGAGCATTGGCCCAGCAATTGGTGGGTCGAGTGATTGATGCTAAAACGGGGGAGGCCGTCCCCTTTGTCAATGTGTTTTATGATGGAGGAAAAAATGGTGTTCAAACGGACACCGAAGGGCATTTCTCACTTCCCTTGCGTCGTGGTGTGAAACTTTTTGTTTCGAGCGTGGGGTACGAAACGTGGAGTCAACGCATCACGAAGGGCGATTCTGTCATCGTAAAACTGCGTGGCACGGACTTTGGATTGAACGAAGCCACCGTAAAGGGCAAACGCGGAAAGTATTCTCGCAAGAACAATCCTGCGGTGATACTCATGGAAAAAGTGATAGCGGCCAAACGAGCGAGCAATCTGCGCAATAACGACTATTATAGCGTGGAGAAATACGACAAGCTCTCGTTTGCCGTTAGCGATGTAACGCCTAAAATCTTTGAAGAGGGAGCATTCAAAAACTTTCCCTTTCTTAAAGAACACGTAGAGATATCGAAGGAAACGGGGAAGCTCATTCTACCGCTTTCGGTCGATGAAACCGCCGCCCAGGAGATATATAGGAAAGACAAAAACGAGAAGAAAACAATCATCAAAGGGCAGCGAACTACGGGAATGAACGAACTGATTGATACGGGCGACATTCTCAACTCGATGCTCCAAGATGTGTTTACCGAGGTAAACATTTACGAGGACGACATACGTTTCCTACAATCTCAATTCTTGAGCCCTTTGGCGGGAAAGTCGGCCATTGCCTTTTATCGCTACTTTCTCGAGGATACGACCTATGTTGCTGGAAATAAGTGTATTCAAGTAAGTTTTGGGCCAAACAATTCTCGCGACTTTGGCTTCACTGGTTCGCTCTATATCCATGCTGATAGTACTTATCGTGTAGCCAAGGCTGACATCAGCATTCCGATTAAATCGACTGTAAATTTCGTGAAGCGCATCAATATAGCGCAGGAGTATGCTCCACTTCCTACGGGCGAACAAGTACTCGTGAAGAACGACATGTTTGTGGTGCTTGAGGCGGTCAAGTTCCTCAACAAAATGGAGGTGAAACGCTACACGGAATATACCAACTATTCTTTTGAACCGCTTTCTCAGAGATTGTTCCGCTTCAAAGGCGACACCAAAATTGAAGCAGATGCCCGCATGCAAACGGAGCAGTTTTGGGGAGAACACCGTACGGAGAAACTCACAAAGACAGAGGGGACGATGTCGCTTTTTGTGAAGCGATTGCTCAATATGCCAGGTTTGAAGCCCATTATTTGGACCACCAAGTCGCTTATTGAGAACTTTGTCCCCACTTCTATCGACGAGGAGCATCCTTCTAAGGTAGATATAGGCCCCGTAAATACGATCGTAACGACCAATCCCGTAGACGGCATTCGTCTTCGTGCTTCTGCGCAAACAACAGCCCATTTCAGTCCAAATCTCTTTTGGCGTGGCTATGTGGCCTATGGTTTTCGCGACCAGCGTTGGAAGGGTATGGGCGAAGCAACTTACTCTTTTCGCAAGAAGAACTACCGCCCGATGGAGTTTCCCGTATCCAACCTCACGCTCAACTATTCTTATGACGTGATGACGCCTTCCGATCAATGGCTCTCTACCGACAAAGACAATATGTTTGTCGCACTGAAATGGAGCCCCGTACAGCACATGATGTACAATCGTAGTTTCAAGCTCTATTACGATCGTGAATGGGAGAATGGCCTACAATGGAAGACCCAGCTGCGCTATGACCAGCTTGAACCTACCTATAAGCTGTTTTATCAGCCTGTCGGATTGAGTAAGCATATCGGCACGGGAAATGATTATCGCACCGTGCCATACGGTACAGCCGATCGCGTAAATTTGGCAGACCGTAATGTGCGCTATCTCAACATGACCGATTTGTCGATGATGTTGCAGTACCAACCAGGTGTTGCTTACATCAATACCAAACAGCGCCGCATTCTTGTGAATAAGGAAGCTCCGATTTATCGTGTTTCCCACACGCTTGGTCTTAAAGGGCTCTTGAGCGATTATACCTACAATCTCACGGAAATAGGCGTACGCAAGCGCTTTTGGTTGCACTCTTGGGGACGAATGGACTTCGACATGGCCGCTGGTGCGCAGTGGAATCGTGTTCCCTTCCCTTTGCTCATTATGCCCCGCGCCAATTTAGCCTACGTCTATGACGACGATATGTATTATTTGGTCGACAACATGGAGTTTCTCAACGACCGCTATGCCCAGCTCATGTTCAACTGGAATCTTCATGGCAAAATCTTTAATCGCATTCCACTCATCAATCGTCTGAAGATACGTGAACATATCGGTTTCAACGTCCTATGGGGACGCCTCACGGATAAGAACAATCCTTACTTGGAGGCTAACAAGGAGCGCACCGATTTGTATCATTTCCCTGGCGTGTTTGAGCACGACGGAACATTCCGTTCGACCAGCCGGGTTATGAACCCTGAGCAACCCTACATGGAGTTTGCTGTGGGCATACACAACATTTTCAAGATTTTGCACGTGGACTATGTGCGGCGTCTCACTTATATCAATGACCCACACACCACGAAGTGGGGAATACGCTTCTATTTCCGCGTTATCTTCTAAGGCACGCTTTCTTCTTTTTCGTTTGACAACAACATACAATATATAATGGCAACAGTAGACGATAAAAAAATCATTTTCTCGATGGTGGGGCTCACCAAGACCATCAAGCAAAGCAACAAAACGATACTCAAGGATATTTATCTGAGCTTTTTCTATGGCGCTAAGATTGGCATCATCGGTTTGAACGGTTCGGGTAAATCCACGCTGATGAAAATCATCGCAGGGCTCGACAACGATTATCAAGGCGAAGTCGTGTTCTCTCCTGGTTACTCTGTGGGCTATCTGCCTCAGGAACCCCATTTGGACGACGACAAAACAGTACGCCAAGTTGTAGAGGAAGGAGTGCAGCATGTGGTAGATGCACTGGCCGAGTATGAGGAAATCAACCAAAAATTTGGTTTGCCGGAATACTATGAGGATGCTGATAAAATGAATGAGCTCTTCGCTCGTCAAGGCGAGTTGCAAGATATCATTGATGCTACCGACGCCTGGAATCTCGACAGTCGTCTGGATCGCGCGATGGCTGCTCTCAACTGTCCACCAGCCGATCAGAAATGCGAATTTCTTTCAGGAGGTGAGCGCCGTCGTGTTGCTCTTTGCCGTTTGCTGCTGCAAAAACCAGATGTTCTACTCCTTGACGAACCCACTAACCACCTCGATGCCGAGAGTATAGACTGGCTTGAGCAGCATCTCAACCAATACGAAGGCACAGTGATAGCCGTGACCCACGACCGTTATTTCTTGGACGATGTTGCGGGCTGGATTCTCGAACTCGACCGTGGCGAGGGAATTCCTTGGAAGGGCAACTACACCTCTTGGCTCGAACAGAAGTCGAAGCGCATGGAGCAGGAGGAAAAAACGGCTTCCAAGCGTCGCAAAACTTTGGAGCGTGAGTTGGAATGGGTGCGCATGGCTCCAAAAGCTCGACAAGCCAAAGGAAAGGCTCGTTTGAACAATTATGACCGACTGCTTAACGAAGACCAGCGTGAGAAGGAACAGCATTTGGAAATCTATATTCCCAATGGTCCTCGCCTTGGCAACAAAGTTATCGAAGCCATCAACGTCAAGAAAGCCTTTGGGGAAAAGACACTTTTCAATGATCTGAACTTCATGCTCCCTCCCAACGGCATCATCGGTGTCATTGGACCCAATGGAGCTGGAAAAACCACGCTTTTCCGGATGATTATGGAGCTCGAAAAGGCCGATGCAGGCACCTTTGAAGTGGGCGAAACAGTGAAGCTCAGTTACGTAGACCAGCAACATAAGGATATCGACCCCAACAAGAGTGTTTATGAAGTTGTCTCGCAAGGTAATGAGTTGATGCGCATGGGCGGGCGCGACATCAATGCCCGTGCCTACCTTTCTCGTTTCAATTTCTCGGGCAGCGACCAAGAAAAAAAGTGTGGCGTACTCTCTGGCGGAGAACGTAATCGTTTGCACTTGGCGCTTGCGCTGAAGCAGGAGGGCAATGTCCTGTTGCTCGACGAACCTACCAACGATATCGACGTTAATACCTTGCGCGCTTTGGAAGAAGGTTTGGAGGCTTTTGCAGGCTGTGCCGTCGTTATTTCGCACGACCGTTGGTTCTTGGACCGCATCTGTACTCACATTCTCGCTTTCGAGGGCGATGGCAATGTCTTCTACTTCGAGGGCTCTTATTCCGACTATGAGGTGAACAAGGCGAAGCGTTTGGGCACAGAAGAACCCAAGCGCATCCGTTACCGCAAGCTCGAAGAATAAAGTTTACTATCTTCCCTTTTTAAGCCTACTGCCGCAGCTAAGCGTAGATTCTCACAAAGACTACGCTTGGGCTGCGGCTTTTTTGTTGAGCTATTCATAGAACATGTTTTTTTGTTAAGAGGGATTGCTTGCTGCCTGTTGGAAGAAATCCTCCAAATCGTGGTGCGTAATTTTTCTTCCCACGTAGGATTTTTTTCTTCCCACGTAGAATTTTCTAAATCGGACCTTTATTTTTCCGTTTTTGAGCCCGAAACTTTTTTCTCGTAGCATTTCTCACCTATCAAGTAGAAAAAACGCAGGATAGGTGAGTTCCTTTCAGTCTTTTTTTGTATTTTCGCAGACAAATTTCTAGCACTATGAACCTCGTAACGATCAACGACCGCCAATTTACCATTTCTATCACTGCCGAACAGATTCAGCAACGTGTAGCCGAGGTTGCTGCACAGATAGATAAGGACTTGGCGGGCAAGAATCCCCTGTTTCTTGCCGTACTCAATGGCTCTTTTGTTTTCGCAGCCGACTTGATGCGTGGCATCACAACGCCAAGCGAAATCTCCTTTGTGCGTTTGGCAAGCTATGAAGGCATGGGCACTACGGGCCATGTGAAAGAAGTGCTGGGGCTTACCGAGAATCTCGAAGGTCGCACCGTTGTGATCATTGAGGATATCATTGACTCGGGCTTTACGATGCAGAAACTCGTGGCCGACTTGCGCAAGCAGAATCCTGCGGCACTTCACTTGGCAGCTTTGCTCGTAAAACCTGGCAATATGCAAGTAGAGCTCGATATCGACTACACTTGCTTTTCCATTCCCAACGACTTTATCGTAGGTTATGGATTGGACTATGATGGCTATGGTCGAAATCTTCCAGCCATTTACACTGTGGTAAACAACTAAGCAATACAAAATAAACTCTCCATGAAAAATCTTGTCATTTTCGGTGCTCCTGGTTCAGGTAAGGGCACACAAAGCGATATTTTGGTAGAAAAATATGGTTTTGACCACATTTCTACAGGCGATGTGCTGCGCGCCGAAATCAAGGCAGGCACGGAATTGGGGAAGACCGCCCAAGGATTCATCGACAATGGGCAGCTCATTCCCGACTCGTTGATGATCGACATCCTTGCCGCAACTTACGATGCATTGCCCAAGGAACAAGGAGTCATTTTCGATGGTTTCCCCCGTACGATTCCTCAAGCCGAGGCCCTCAAAGCAATGTTGGCCGAGCGTGGAACTCAGGTGCACGCGATGCTTGAGCTCAATGTGCCCGACGAGATGCTGATGGAGCGCCTCATCAATCGTGGTAAGACCAGCGGTCGTGCAGACGACAATGAAGAAACCATTGCCAAGCGTTTGGCTGTTTATCACTCGCAGACTTCACCCCTCATTGAGTGGTATGACAAGGAAGGCATTCGCAACAGCGTGCAAGGCTATGGCGAATTGCAAGAAATCAATGCCAAACTCTGCGCGGTAATCGACGCTATCTAATTCTCGTACAACTGTATTCACTTATGCGCTGGCGCACCTCGTCAGCGCATTCCCATTTTCAAAAAGCTATGGAATCCAATTTCATCGACTACGTCAAGGTCTACTGCCGCTCGGGAAAGGGCGGCAGTGGCTCTATGCACATGCATCGTGGCAAGTATCAACCCCTTGGAGGCCCTGATGGTGGCGATGGTGGTCGTGGAGGCAACGTCTATTTGCGTGGCAACCACAACTATTGGACGCTGCTTCACTTGCGCTATGAGCGCCATATCTTTGCGGGCCATGGTGGTAACGGCTCTAAATGTTGCTCCACGGGCAAAGATGGAGAGGATCGCTACATAGATGTGCCTCCAGGAACAGTGGCCTATGATGCAGAGACGGGGAAATTCCTTTGTGATGTCTCTGAAGATGGTCAAGTGGTGATGCTCTTGAAAGGAGGGCGTGGCGGATTGGGAAACTACCAGTTCCGAACTGCTACCAATCAGGCTCCTCGTTTTGCACAGCCAGGCGAACCTATGCAGGAGATGATGGTGGTCTTGGAGCTCAAATTGCTAGCCGACGTAGGACTTGTCGGATTTCCCAATGCGGGAAAATCCACGCTCGTATCTTCGCTTTCCAATGCACGCCCCAAAATCGCGAATTATCCCTTCACCACACTCGAGCCTTCTTTGGGAATTGTGCCTTATCGCGATGGGCGTTCGTTCGTGATAGCCGATATTCCGGGGATTATTGAGGGGGCAGCAGAAGGAAGAGGCTTAGGCTTGCGTTTTTTGCGTCACATCGAGCGCAACTCTTTACTCTTGTTCATGGTGCCAGGCGATACCGACAACATCAAGAGAGAATATGAAATCCTTCTCAATGAGGTGGGCTCTTTCAATCCAGGTTTGCTCAATAAACATCGGATGCTGGCGGTGACCAAAAGCGATTTGTTGGACGAAGAACTCATGGAGATGCTCCGAGAAGATCTTCCCGACGACTTGCCCGTGGTGTTTATTAGTGCCGTATCTGGCTACCACATCCTGCAACTCAAAGATATGCTTTGGGAAGAACTCAACTCAGAGAGCAACAAACTGCAATCGGTGGCCGAAGGAGGAAGCATCGTGCATCGAGATCGTGAGGTAGAACGCTTTGACCGCGACTTCCATGACTGGGATGATGATGCCTTTGAGGTAGACGACGATGATATTGAGGAAATCGAAGATTACGAAATTGAAGACGTGGAAGATTGAGCTATGGAATTGTTGAACTATGATTGGGGCAGCGAGATTCGTGCTTTTTCCACTTTACGTAGCAGTGGAGGTTGTGGAGAAGGAGCCTATGCCAGCTTTAATCTCACCCCCTATGTGGCCGATAGGGAAGAGAATATCGCTCTATCACGTCAGCAGTTGTGCCAAGAGTTAGGTATCGAGGAGTCTCGTCTGTTGCTACCTCATCAAACGCACACGGCACAGGTCTTCACCGTAGACGCTAATTATTGGTCACTGAGTGCTGATGAGCAAAAAGATGCGCTACAAGATATCGACGCCTTGGTCACGCAGGAAAGAGGATTGTGTATAGGAGTATCGACTGCCGATTGTGTGCCGCTTTTATTGCACGACACTACGAGTCAAACGATTGCCGCCGTACATGCGGGTTGGAAAGGAATGGTGCAACGCATTCCTCAACGAGCTCTCGAAGTGATGCAGGCTTTAGGAGCAAATCCCAGTACAACGCGTGCACTGATAGGACCCAGTATTTCGGTGGCTTCTTTTGAAGTGGGCGAAGAGGTGGTACAAGCCTTTTTGCAAGCGGGCTTTCCCGAAAGCATTGTTGCCCGACACTATACCCGTCCTCACGTGGATTTATGGGCTGCTTGTACACATCTTTTAGAAGAGAGTGGGATATTGCTGGAACATATACTTGTCGCGGGGATAGATAGTTACCAGCAAGACGATAGTTTCTTTTCTGCTCGCCAACAAGGATTGCATTCTGGTCGAACCTATACGGGGATTATGATGCGCTAAAACGATTTTATACAAGAAGAGCCGTGGTCAAACTCGAGTTTGACCACGGCTCTTTTATCGGATTTAAGAGCAAGGAAATATGAATGTAGGGAGAGCGACTCCTTGAGATAGAATAGAAAATGAAGAAGGAAGACTCGTTCAATCTCGTTCTATGAGTGCCGTAGCGTAAGCCGTGAAGCCTTCCTCTCTACCTGCATAACCCATTCGTTCGCAGGTGGTGGCTTTGATAGAGACATCTTCGATAGAGATGTTCATCAAAGGAGCTAAACAGGCTTGCATCGCAGGAATATGAGGGTTGAGTTTAGGCTGCTCAGCCACAATCGTACAGTCAACATTGCCTATACGATATCCTTTTTCGGCCAATAAGCTGGTGGTGCGTTGCAGAAGGATTTTGCTGTCTATTCCTTCGTATTCGGCTCCTGTGTCGGGGAAATGGAAACCTATATCTCGCAAGTTGGCAGCTCCGAGGAGCGCATCGCAAATAGCGTGGATGAGTACATCGGCATCGCTATGCCCCAAAAGCCCATGAGTGTGGGAGATTTTTATACCTCCGAGCCAAAGGTCGCGATTGGGAACGAGACGATGAACATCGAAGCCAAAACCTACTCTGATTTTCATAAAGAAGCAATTAGTGTTGTATGGTAGTTTCTAAACATTGAGCGGTGAGAAAATCGGCCGCTTGGAGAAGAGGGACGAGGTGGCAGGATTGGCAAGCGTTATAGAAACTCTTGCGGCCTGAGGAACCATTCTCTGTCATTTCAAATGCTCCCATGTGCCAACGGATGGCAAGGAGCTCCTCGCGCGTAAGACGAATGTAATGGTGAATGAGAATGCAGGATTTTTCGCCATGTCCGAAAGGGAAGTCGTCGACAAGTTCGTAGCCTTGGTAAGACTGCCAGCGGCCATGCTCATCTTTACGCCATTTTTCGGTTTCGTGGTAGATATTGCATTTACACACGTCGTGGAGTAGGGCGCAGATAGCGATACTTTCGTCGCTGATTGTTTCTTGTCGATTGGAGCGCCCTGCCTCTATGGCAGGCTTGAGAATAGCACGATGCAGGCGCAATGCCGTGTCAAAGACATTGAGGGAGTGCTGACATAGACCACCTCGTTCGTTGAGATGGAAGGAGGTGGAAGAGGGAGCAGTATAGAAGTCGGTGGAATGCTCGAGGTAATGAAGTAGGCGCTCCACTCCTTCTCGTTTGATATACTCGCGACACAAGTGTTGGAAGTACTGCTTGTTTTCTTCTATTTGCTGGTCTGTCATGGCTTTGACAAGTTAGGGCATTCGCAGTTTTGTTTCGTAGACAAAGCAATCACGAAACACCTCTTCGGCTTCGGGTTGGCTTTTGCGGAAAAGTCCAAACACACTGGAGCCGCTACCTGACATAGAAGCATAAACAGCTCCCATATCGTATAGTGTTTGCTTGATGGCTGCAATCTGAGGATATTGGGCAAAAACACTTGCTTCAAAATCATTTGTTACGGTGTCGCGCCAAGTTTCTATGGGGCGATCGAGGGAAAGCAAAAGATTTTCGTGCGAGGGCTTAGGCTGTACGAGCGAATAGGCTTCGCGAGTGGAAACGTGGATGTTCGGTTTGACCAGTACGAAATCCCAGCCTGCGAGATCGAAAGGGATAGGAGTGAGAACATCGCCAATCCCCGTGGCATAGGCGGGGCGAGAGTGATAGAAGAATTTGCAATCGGCTCCCAAACGCGACAAGCGAAATTCGATGTCTTCGTCGGTCATCTCAAGGCCAAACTGTTCGTTGAGCAGGCGCATCATATAGGCCGCGTCGCTACTACCTCCTCCCAATCCTGCTCCCGAGGGGATACGCTTGTGCAACCATATTTCGACCGGGGGAATTTGCTTGTAATCTTCGCGGAGTAAATTCAGTACACGCACAACAAGGTTGTTGTCAGGACTTCCTTCAACGTCCAAACCTGTTTGGTGCAGCAAATAGGGGGCGGTGGCATTACGGGCTTCGAGTACCTCGAGATTGTCGTGCAAGGGGATGGGATAGAACACCGTTTCGAGGTTGTGATAGCCATCGGAGCGACGTGCAACAATATTGAGCCCTAAATTGATTTTGCAGCAGGGATAAACGAGCATGAGAGCTTTCGGTATTAGTGGGTCTTGAAAGAGAGAGCGATACAGGAGCGTGCAGGAACGCTTACGTGACAATGTTTGTCGCGCAGGAGAGCAAGCTTACTTTTTTGATGGGTAATCAAATCGGTAGCAAGATATTCTCCTTCGGAGAGATTTAGACACTCGAAGGCGTGAGACGGAATACGCACTCCACAAGCTGCAATATTGTCAGAGAAATTAGCAACAACGAGTATCGTTTCCTGTTGAGTATGACGCAAGAATGCATAGTGACGATCGGGATTGAAATTTTCTGCCCAATCGTAATTGGCATACATCACATCGTAGAATGCACCTTCGCGAAAGGCAGTTCTCTCGTTGCGAAGTTGAAGCAGGGTGCGGTAGCTGTCGTAGAGGAACTGCTCTTCTTTCGTAAGTTGGTTTTCTTGAGGAAGAGCGGCTAATTTACGTAAACTTTCTGGACTCCAATAGTCAAAGATGGTGGTACGCCCATCTCTTCCTGAAAATCCCTCTTCTTCCATTCCACGTTCACCGACCTCTTGACCAGCATAAATCATGAAGGGATTGTGTCCCAAAAAAGCCGCTACAGCTGCAGCAGGAAGAGCTTTGTGAGCCTCTCCTACGAAATAGTCTGAGGCGATACGCTGCTCGTCGTGATTTTCTAAAAAATACAACATGTGCTCCCTAATGTCGTCGGTGGCTTGCCAAGCTCCAGTAATTGCTGCCGCTGGAGCCTCGTGACGGATTATGGAGCGGAGCGTGTCGTAGAGTCCGACTTTGTCGTAAAGATAGTCGAACTTACCATGGTGAACGTAGTTGCGATATTCTGCAGGGTTATAGACTTCGGCGATGAAGATAATATGAGGAAAATCGCGCTTGATTTCGCCAATCGCATAATGCCAAAACTCTACAGGCACCATCTCTGCCATATCGCAACGAAAAGCATCTACTCCTTTGTGAGCCCAGAACTGTAGGATGCTTAACATCTTGCTCCACGTGGAGGGCATTGGCTCGAAATGACGTGTTCGTCCGCCACAATAGTCAATACCGTAGTTGAGCTTAATCGTTTCGTACCAGTCGTTTCGTGACGGCCATGCTTCGAACTGATCGTTGCCCGTAGCTTTTGCTGGATATTCTAAGTAGGGGTATTCTTGAGGAGCCCCATGGCTGAAATTGTCGGTATGAAGAGGTTCGCCCCAGCAATAGTAAAAGTTATTGCGCGTGGAGAAGTGTAGTTCACTATCGTCACTAGCTCCCAAATCCTCTACATCTTTGGGAGCGGCGTCGGAATGGTATTGGCGTGCGACATGGTTGGGAACAAAATCAATGACCATCTTCAAACCAACTTCATGGATGCGGTGAACAAGCGACTCAAACTCGTCCATCCTGCTTTCTATGTTGATCGCCAAATCAGGGTCTATGTCGTAGTAGTCCTTAATAGCATAAGGAGAGCCAGCCTTACCTTTGACCACAGCAGGATGGTCTTTGGCTATTCCATGAAGAGAATAGTCTGTTTGTGTGGCATGTTCTATAACTCCAGTGAACCACACGTGCGAGAATCCGTAGTCCTTTATACGACGAAGTTTCTCGGTGGTAAAAGACTCGAGTTTGGCTGATCCGTTCTCCGTCAGAGTGCCATGAGGGATATTAGAACTATTAGGATTTCCGTAAAGACGGGTGAAGATTTGGTAGATGTTCATTGACTTCTATGGTTGCAGCAAAACAAAGAGGGGCAGACGAGCGAAACCATGGGCCTCGCACATCTGCTCCTTTCTATTTGTTGTAAAGTTACATCGCAGCGCCTTGCACACTGATGGCTTCATTACCTTTTGCTATCTTGGCAATCATACCTTGTAGAGCCTTTCCAGGTCCACATTCGATGAAGGTAGTCGCACCAGCAGCAATCATCGCTTCGACCTCCTTGGTCCACAAAACAGAGGCCGTGAGTTGAGCTATTAGATTTGCCTTGATCTCTTCTGGAGCCGTGTGAGCTGCGCCATCTACGTTTTGATAAACGGGGCAACGAGGGGTATTGAAAGTCGTAGCTGCAATAGCGGCTTCCAATTCTTCCTTCGCAGGCTGCATAACAGGAGAGTGGAATGCTCCTCCAACGGGCAACACCAATGCGCGTTTAGCACCGGCTTCCTTGAGACGAGTTGCGGCTGTTTCTACAGCCTCGCGTTCGCCAGAAATAACGAGTTGTCCAGGACAGTTATAGTTGGCACAGATTACAACTTTACCTGTCTCTTCACTTACTTGACGGCAAATGTCTTCAATCTGAGCATCTTCGAGTCCTATGACTGCTGCCATTGTTCCTGGACGAGCTTCGCAAGCTGCTTGCATAGCCAAAGCGCGTTTGGCTACAAGGCGCAAGCCATCTTCGAAGGAAAGCGCACCAGCCGCAGTAAGTGCAGAAAGTTCTCCCAAAGAGTGTCCTGCTACCATATCGGGCTGAAAATCAATTCCTAAACAGAGCGCACTAATCACACTGTGTAGGAACACTGCGGGTTGTGTCACTTTGGTTTGTTTCAACTCTTCATCGGTTCCCGAAAACATAATATCGGTAATGCGAAAACCAAGTATCTCATTAGCTTTCTCGAAGAGTTCTTTGGCCACGGGGTGCTTGTCATAAAGCTCCTTTCCCATTCCTACAAATTGTGCGCCTTGACCAGGGAATACATATGCTTTCATGTGGTTGTCTTGTTAATTTTTAGATTTGAATTGGAAACAGAGCCAAAGCCAAGCTCGAAAGTACAAGGCTTTGCTCCCATTTTGCGAAGGCAAATATACTGAAAAGTTGTCGATAATCAGTTGCTGTTTCTTGAAAATATGTTTAGTAGAGAATTTGAGAGGTTGCTTTGTTCCAAGAACTTTTATTTTCCTCCGATATTGGTGTGTCGAATATCTACTTGCATCAACCCCAAAATGCCGACTCCACCGATAATATTACTGTGGATAGCAGGAGGATCTGCCAATCCCGCTTCTACAAGTGCAGAGTTGAATACATCTTCATCCCCATTGGTGAGCTGTGTCAGGTAACGATAGTAATCCTCTGTGATAGAATAGAGGCGTATCTCCCTCTTGCGATTCTGTTGAAGATAAAAGTCGGGAGCATGATTGCGTTCGACTAAACGAAGTGTATGGATTTGTCCATCAAAACGATCATCGTTGAAAGTCATTCCTTCTCGACGAGTTAGCAAATTGCTAGCATCGAACAAATCGACGGCTTTGAGTTGCGCACGAAACACTTCGTTACGACTATAATCGATGTCGAACCCTGAACGGTACTCATCGAGTACTTGTATAAAATAATGGTTCCGTTCCTGTGCTGGATCAGAGAAGGTTATCTCGTAGGTAAATTCGCGGATGGTGTGTTTACCACTGCTTTCGTCAGGAAGAGGGATGTATTCTTTGTCTATACGATCGACGTAGGAGTGTTTAAAATCTTTGATAGGAACAAGGCGTGGCATTTTCCCCGTCGTGGTAGCATGGTTGCCTTCGGGAGTTTTGACTTCCAATTTAACATATTGTCCCTCTTGTACACGCAGTGGAGCGGTATAAAAACCTTTTGATTGTAGCTCTTTTAGAGATTCTGAACGGGGAGCGAGTACTACGGGATTGGCCCGATCTATACTTAACAGCACAGTCGCATTCTCCACGTGAGAGGGAGTGTTGCGGTTCGTAGCAAAAACTGTTTTTGCGACTCGCACAGTGACGTCATGTTGCGGGCTAATAATACTATTTACAACTAATGTGGGCGTAGGGCGTTGATAGTCGAGATCGATTTCTCGGACACAACTACTCATCAAGGCTGCAATAAGTATTGCAACACTGCTGATAATAATAGGAGTAGAACGCATAGCTTTAGAACTTTAAGGTATAAGATACCGAAGGAATAATAGGGAAAAGACTCACAGACTTGAACACCAAGCGCGTTTCGGAGGAGATATTTCCGTTGGGAAGAACATGAACTTCGCTTTTCTCTTCCTTTCGGAGTAAGATGGGATTCATGCGTGAGTAAGCATTGTAGAAACTAATGTTCCATATGCTCGTACGTTTACTCTTCTTGTGAGGGCGATAGAAGTTGAACCCTACATCCAAGCGGTGGTAGGCTGGGAGTCGGAAGTTGTTCTTTTGGTTGATGTAATCCAGCGAGGACCGATTGTCGTAGTCGTTGGTCACAGGAGCATCTGGGTTCGTTGTGTGGGAGCGTTCATACTGTTCGAGAGCAAGTGTTGTACGACTGCCTGAGATATACGTCCAGGCCACGTTGGCTTCGAAACGTGGAGTCGCTCTGAAACTTAATGCAATGTTGATTTTATGACGATTGTCGTATTTGGAAGGGTAGGGGCGTCCTCCATTATTTTTTTCAAATAGACGTTCGGTCCAAAGTAGCCCATAGCCAATAAATCCTGCCAATTGTCCAAAGTTCTTCTCTACTTGGAAATCTATGCCTTTGGCAGTTCCTACTCCAGAAGTCAATTTCTCACTCCACGATGCTGATGCTGATAGCAAATCGTATCCATCGCGATATTCGAGTAAATGATACATTTTTTTATACCATCCTTCTACGGAAAAATTCCAACGATTGTGCAACGTATAGTAGGCACCAATCGAATACTGATCGCTTGTGAGAGGACGCAAAGTATTGGTGATAGGTACCCAATAGTCCGTAGGGAGAGAGATGAAAGCGTCGCTTACCTGTTGGACATATTGACTCATACGGGCATATCCAGCTTTTATACTCATATCGGGTAATAAGCGAGCATTGGCTGACCAACGAGGCTCAAATTCAAAGTAGTTGATGCCTTGTACGATGAAGTCAGACATTCGCACACCAGCATTGATTTGTAGCCAAGACAAAGGTCGGATTTCTCCATCGGCATAGATAGAGAGGTCTTGGGCATTGAGCGATTCGTTGCGATAGGGAGATTTTTGTCGAGGAGGATTGCTACGCTCTTTAACTTTCTCTGGGCTAAAATGATGGTAGACATAATCCAGCCCCAAGCGCACCTTAGCATCCTTGTGTCCAGTCCATAACCATTGTGAACGCAAACTATAATCTTGTATTCCATTGGCTACCTCGTGAAACAAGGTTGTTCGCTCGTAGTCACTTTGACCAGTTTCTCCTAGTTGGTTTTCTTCATCGGTGCTAATGAGTGAACCATAACGAGTAAATGAGCTTGTTAGGCTATGTAACCATTGCTTTCCTATGGGGATTTGCCATTTGAGCGAGGCCAATAGATTGCCCCAATTCATCACCCCTTCTATTTTGTTGCGGTAGGCATTGGAGCCTGTTAAGTGCCGAGGATTCCAATACTCAGACTCCATGGTGAGTCGATCGTTGCCATAGTAGCCAGTAAAGGCTAAGGTACCGAAGCGATCAAAGCGGTGGTTGAGCTGAACATTGATGTCGGTAAAGGCATAGGAGAATCCATTTTTTACTCCTTCCTCCTTGGTGGATGCGTTTTCCAAAGCCATAAGAGGTGTCAGTAGCAAATCGAACCAAGAGCGTCTCACTGCAATATTGAAAGAGCTCCGATTTTTCACGATGGGCCCACTGAACGCTAAGTTGGCAGCGGTGAGTCCTATATTGAAACTTCCATGGTATTTCTGCACATCTCCGGGCTTCGTGATAATGTCTACAACACTCGAAAGCCGTCCACCATATCGGGCAGGAAATGAACTCTTATAAAAAGCTACATCCCGTACAGCTTCGATATTGTAAGCCGAAAAAAGGCCGCCGAAGTGGTTCATCTGATAAATGGGATTTCCGTCGATAAGGAAAAGATTCTGGTCGTCATTTCCTCCACGTACCATCATTCCTGCAAAACCCTCCAAGCCAGGAGATACTCCCGGTTGCATTTGTAGTGCTTTGATGATATCGGCTTCGCCAAAGAGTGTAGGGATACTCTTGATTTGTTCGGGGCGCAAATAGTTCAGCCCCATTGCCGCTGATTCAACTTTATTTTGGCGAGCCCCTACAACGAGGGCACTGCTCAGTTGATGGTCGGGCCGCTCTGTTGTATCGGCACGTTGTACGAGCAAGGAATCGTTCTGCTGTGCAAAAGTGGGTAGAACAATACCACAGGACAGAAGGAGTAAGAGATGCTTCATAAGATATGATGAGAAGGCTTTGGAGAGTGTTTAGATTTCTATTTTAGCAATGAGCTTTCTTAGGCTACCTTCTCCGATAATGGGAGCATGCGCATCTTCTGGGAACAGAATGTAAAATTGTCCAACTTGTGCCGTAAAATAGGTTTCGGCCGGTAAGTCGTACAGAGCATAATCCTCTTCTGTATTGAAAGGAGATTCGCTGTCTTGCGTGATACGGTTGAGCGCAGTCCATCCACATGTTTCACTCCCTGATAAGGGAAAATGAATGTCAATGTATCGACGATGCACCTCAAGTTTCTGTTCCTCTGCTTGTTTCAGTTTGACATCGGCTACATTGATGTACAGCTTTTCGCCCTCGAGAACAATGCGCTCGGCGGGTACTTGGCGTAAATCGTGGTTCTTGATGTAGTCAAACAAGCGTTTGAACAAAGGGTGCAAATTTTCGTAGCGTGCACTATCGTTTAGATTGGCTAAAATCATAGTAAGTCGTTTAGTTAAAGAGGTGGAGAGATTACCGAAAGGAGGAAGATTACGCAGAATTGCGTTTGGCGAGTTGATAGCTGTTCCACACGTTGTGATAGATGGAATAAAAACCGCCAGCGATAGCTGACAAAGGATGAAAATAGGTATAGCCTACCCAAATCAAAAATACGGTATTCTTCTGTCCCAAGGATTGCCCCGCGGTGAGCGCATCTATGGGTGTTGTACCTAATTTCCTTCCTACGAAAAACTGCAAACTACAAGCCAAAAATGTCACCAGAGCAATGGTGCTAATCAACACTAACGAGGCTTTGCTTTCTACAATACTTTTGGTGCTTACGGTGATAGCCAGAGTAAGGCTTATGGCCCAAAGATAGAAAGCTAAATCGCGAAAGGAGAGAATGTGTCGATGTAAATTTTTAAAGAACAAACGTACCCCTAAGGCCAAAAGAAGAGGAGCGACGAGCATAGGAAAAATGCGCGCGAGAATCGTCCATACAGCTTCCCATAAACCATGAGCATGAGCAGGGTGTACGATTGGAGCAACAAGGGGGATGAGTAATGCTGCGAGCAGATTGCTCAAGATGGTATAGCTCGTGGTTGCCTCAATGTTTCCTTTCATCTTACCAACCACAACGACTGCAGCGGTAGCTGTTGGAGTAATGAAACAGAGTATCGCAGCTTGTAGAACTGATGTCAGAAATGAAGGAGCAACGAGCGATAGTATTCCTCCTGCGAGGAACGCTCCAGCTTGTAGTCCCAAAGCTCTCCAATGCCAAGGATATAGGCGTAGCGCACGCAACTCGACTTTGCAAAAAGTGAGAAATAGCATCGCGAAGATGAGCCAAGGTTGGAGGCTCGAGATTCCTTTGATTGCCACACCCTCATAAGCAGGGCCAAAGGGTAAGGCCATCCAACCAAAATAGAGCGCGACCCCTAAGATGATGGAAAATACCAGCATCCATTTGCGTAAGAAACGAAGCATAGTGGTGAAAGAAAGACTAATCGGCCATGAGATCGGCCATAACATAGTCGGAAACGAAAATTCCTTCGTAGGACAAGGAGAGTCGATCCTTTTCTAAGCTGAGCCATCCTTTTTGCAGGTGAGGGCGAGCTGCTTGCAGCAAATGTTCTTGAGCAATTGCACCAAATTGCTGAGCAAACAAAGGTAGGGCCAGCCCTTCACGTGTGCGTAGACGAGTCATGATCATTTCGTTTTGCTGCTCTGTGATAGAAAGCTCCTCTAAGGTGTGTGGCACGATGCCATCTATGCTTTCGGTGTAGCGAGCCAAGGAGTCTTGATTGTGACGGCGTGTTGTTTTTCCGTCGTAGGAGTGAGCTCCAGGCCCTAAACCGATGTAGGGAGTTCCTGCCCAATAAGACGAGTTGTGTCGACTTTCATAATGAGGAAGGGCAAAGTTGGAGATTTCGTATTGCTCTAAACCCGCAGTGTGGCAATGAGCAATCAGGGTGCGAAACATACGCAGGGATAGTTCCTCATCAGTTTCTTGAACAAGGCCTTGACGCAGTTGTTTATAAAGCACTGTGCCAGGTTCGTAACTGAGTGCATAGGCCGAAAGATGTTGTATGTCGAGTGCGAGTGCAGCACGAACATCCAGCTCCCATTGTTCGTGGCTTTGAGAGGGAAGTCCGTAGATGAGGTCGATACTCACATTCTCTATTCCTGCGCGACGAATGGCCTCGACTGCTGCACGAGCTTGCTGAGCATCGTGGCGGCGATTGAGCGTGCGTAGCATGGCGTTGTCAAAACTCTGCACGCCTAAACTCACGCGGTTCACACCGAGGCTATATAGGTGGCGAGCTTTCGCCTCATCAATATCGTCGGGATTGGCTTCAAAAGTAATTTCGGCTGTGGGAGAAAGTTCATAATGCGTGCGCAATGCTTCGAAGCTTTGTTCCAACTCTTCTGCATCAAGCTGAGAGGGAGTTCCTCCTCCCCAATAGACCGAAGAAATGGGTTGTGAAGCAGGACGAGCTCGCATCTCTTCAATGAGCGTATGCATGAATGCCCCTCGCTCTTTCTTGCCTCGCGTAGTGCTGTAAAACGAACAGTAAGTACAGCGCTTTATGCAGAAAGGAACATGGATATAGAGGCCAAAATTAGACATGGCTTTAGTCGGTGATGCTATGAGGAAGAGTGCGACAGTTGTATTGTGAGGCCATGATTTCTCCATAGGCTCCTGCCGAACGGAAAGCGAGAAGATCTCCTCGACGAGCCTCGGGGAGACGATAGTCCGTATGGAACACATCGCTCGATTCGCAAATGGGGCCTACGATGTCGTAGGTGTGGAGTTTGCCTTGAGGATGCGTCAAATTTTCGGTTTGATGATAACTGCCGTACATGGCAGGACGCACGAGGTCGGTCATTCCTGCATCGACGATGACAAAGCTCTTTTCATGCCCTTGCTTAACGTAGAGAACGCGTGTGATGAGGCTACCGCATTGAGCCACGACACTGCGTCCAAGCTCAAAGTGCAATTCTTGATGCCCTCGTAGACGAAGATGCTGGCGAAATGTAGAGAAGTAAGCAGAGAAGTCTGGGATTTCGTGTGTATCGGGTGCTTGATAATCTATGCCCAAACCACCTCCCACATTGATGGTGCGAGTGAAGATGCCTTCATGTTCGAGTTGCTCTTGAAGCTCGTTGATACGTTCGCCCAACTCTGCAAAAGGTTGCATTTCCGTGATTTGACTACCGATGTGGAAGTGCAATCCCACGTATTCAACGTGCGAGAGTTGTTCGCAGCGCCGTATGGCAGGAAGCATATCGCTCATCGCTAAGCCAAACTTATTTTCGGCTAGGCCCGTAGTGATTTTGGCGTGAGTGTGAGCATCTACGTTGGGGTTGATGCGAAAAGCTACCTTGGCAGCGGTTTTGAGTCGTGTGGCAATTTCGTTGATTACCTCCAATTCGGGCATACTTTCCACATTGAAGCAAGCAATTCCGAGCGAGAGTGCCAGTTCTATTTCCCAATCGGCTTTTCCCACACCTGCAAAAACGATGCGATGAGCAGGAAAACCATGCTCGTGGGCTGCCTTTACCTCGCCACCGCTCACACAATCGGCGCCCAGACCTGCGGCAGCTATTTCTCGTAGCACAGTGGGGTTGGCACAAGCTTTCACGGCATAGTGCACGTGATAGTGTGGGGTAGCGGAAATGCACTCGTTGATATGCGTAAGGGTGCGACGCAGAAGGGGGAGATTGTAGTAGTAAAAAGGAGTTTTCTCTTGAGAAAAACGTTGAATATCCATATCGTGTAGATGCAAAAGAAACCAATGCGTACCCCATAGGGCGCGCATTGGTTTTCATTGTATTAGTTGAGCGTTACTGTTCAAAAAGTTTGGTTTGTAGGGCTTGCAGAGCTCGCTGTTTGTCTTCCATCTTAACGAGGAAAGAAATGTTGTGGTCTGAGCCTCCATAGCTAATCATGCGCACGGGAACATCGTGTAGCGCTTCGACTGCTAAGCTTTCAAAACCTTGGTTGCTCCAACGCAAATCGCCAACGACGCAAATGATGCACATGTTTTCGTCGACAACGACCGTTCCCACCTCTTTCAGTTCGTCGACGATGGCGGCCAAGTGACTCGTGTTGTCGATGCTCAACGACACACCCACTTCGCTGGTGGTGATCATGTCGATACTCGTTTTGTATTTATCGAACACATTGAACACCTTGCACATAAAGCCTGGAGCCAGCAACATACGAGAGCTCACAATCTTGATGGCCGTGATGTCGTCCTTCGCGGCTACAGCTTTGATCACACCTTCTTGTTGATCATTGTTGATGGTAGTACCTGCGGCCGTAGGTTCCATCGTGTTTTTCAACAGCACGGGAACGCCTGCATATCGGGCGGGTTGTACGCAAGTGGGGTGCAAAATCTTAGCTCCGAAGTAGGCCAATTCGGCTGCCTCTTCAAAGTTGAGCTGACGCACAGGATGGGTGTTGGGCACGAAACGAGGGTCATTGTTATGCATACCATCGATGTCGGTCCATATTTGAATTTCATCGGCACGAATAGCTGCTCCGATGAGCGAAGCAGTATAGTCCGAACCACCACGCTGCAAGTTGTCTACCTGTCCATCGGCATTGCGACAAATGAAGCCTTGTGTGATGTAGATATCATAGTTGGGATGAGCCTTCAGCAGTTCGCCTAAACGTTCGCGTATGTAGGCCAAGTCGGGCTCGCCATTGCGATCCAAACGCATATACTCGAGTGCAGGGAGCAGCACCGCCTTGATACCAATCTCTTTCAGATAGTTTGTCACCATATTGGTGCTCATGATTTCGCCTTTGGCCAGAATTGCTTTTTCATCGGCGTCGGAGAAATCGCGATTGCGAAACTCGTGGAGCTGAAGGAAAATCTCGTCGAGCAGACGGCGTGTTTTTTCCTCCACTTCGGAAGAGGCATAAAGGTTGGGGAGGTGCGCGTAGTAGGTGGAGCGAAGAGCATCGACCATATTGCTGGCTCCCTCGGGATTACCCTTGCGGAAGTAGTCTGCGATTTCGACAAGACTATTGGTCGTACCGCTCATGGCAGAGAGTACGATAATCTTTTGTTCGCCATCGCTGGTGATGAGTTGGCACACTTCCTTCATTCTTTCGGGCGTGCCCACAGAGGTTCCGCCAAATTTGTACACTTTCATCTTTATGTCTTTTAGAGGTTTCTGTCTTAATCTTCGTCTTCTTCGGTGCTATAATCCGTTTGGATAAACTCTTGACTGGCTTCGCGCAATGTTCCTTCGTGACAGCGATACACGACGCCAGGATAGTTGCGAAGGTAGCTCAGATTGTGAGTCACCATGACTACGGCCGTGCCTTGATCGGTGAGGGAACGGAGCAGTTGCATGATGCGATCGCTGGTTTCGTGGTCCAAATTGCCAGTGGGCTCGTCGGCCAAAATAATTTGAGGACGATTGAGCAATGCACGTGCTATGGCAATGCGTTGCTGCTCGCCTCCAGAGAGCTCGTGAGGAAAACTAAATTTCTTGTCGAGCATTTCGACCTGTTCGAGGACCTCGTCGATGCGTTGTTGGCGCTCTTCTTTGTCCTTCCAGTCGGTGGCTCTCAGCACAAAATCGAGATTTTTCTCTACAGTCATGTGTGGGAGTAGGGCGAAGTCTTGGAACACCATGCCCATTTGTCGACGTAAGGCGGGGATGTGCTTCGTACGCAGGCGTGTGAGGTCTTGCTCCAATACGATGGCTTTATCTCCCTCAAAGTATTGCTCGGCATAAATCGTCTTGAGCAGCGAGCTCTTTCCGCTCCCTACACGGCCTATGATATAGACAAACTCACCCTGACTGAGCGTGAAGTACACTTTGCTAAGAATAGTACGCTCTTGGATGATGATATTGAGGTTTTGAAAATCGATGAGCATAAAACGATGACGCTTTGAGAGGTAAAACCAACGATGGATGACAATTCGTTCAGAATTCTCCTTCACAAGGAAACACGGAGAAGGGAAACGAGCTATCAACTCGTATGAGTGCAAAGTTACCGTTTTCTCGTGAAATCTTCTGCTTTAAGCTTCGTTTTTATAGAGGAGACCATCGTTTTTCTACGTGCGTTGCAAAAAATCCTACGTGGGAAGGAAAAAATCCTGCGTCCCACGTAGATTTTTTTCCTTCCCACGTAGGATTTCCCCTCTCAGAATTTTTTGTTGAAGTCTGCCTCTCTTAGATATAATTGAGCAGATAAGGAGTTTCGGGAATGGTGTGCTATTCTGAAAAAAGCCTATGCTGGTAAGAAGCGATGAATACAAAGTTCTCTTTGTTAAGACTGAAAGGGATGGGGCGAGCCATTCATAAAAAGAGCCCGCTATCTTGATATCCTCACAGCTATATCGGTAGAAGAGATAGGGAGTGAACATCAAGATAGCGGGCTTTTCCATCAACAGGTGGAAAATGAGAGAGTGTGAAGCCTTACCAAGCGAACAGCGGGTACTTCTCCATGAGTTGGTTCACGTGGCTGCGTACTTCTGCGATGACGTTTTCGTTTTCGTAATCGTTGAGCACACGCTCAATGAGTGCCGCAATTTCTACGACGAGGTCTTCTTTGGCACCGCGACTTGTAATGGCTGCTGTTCCTAAACGAATACCAGAGGTTTGAAAAGCAGAACGTGAGTCGAAAGGCACCATATTTTTGTTGACAGTGATGTCGGCAGCTACAAGGGCGTTTTCTGCTTGCTTACCCGTAAGATTGGGGTATTTTGAGCGGAGGTCTACGAGCATGGAGTGGTTGTCGGTACCTCCCGAAACGATGTCGAAACCACGCTTCACGAGTTCTTCGGCTAGGCGAGCTGCATTCTTCTGTACTTGCGAAGCCCATTGCTTAAATTCTGGGGCCAGTGCTTCGCCAAATGCTACAGCTTTGGCGGCAATCACGTGCTCAAGAGGACCGCCCTGAATACCCGGGAATACGGCACTATTTAGGAGTTGACTCATCATCTTGACTTCTCCCTTAGGCGTAGTAAGCCCCCAAGGATTGGCAAAGTCTTTGCCCATCAAAATGATACCACCACGAGGGCCGCGGAGGGTCTTGTGAGTGGTGGAAGTCACGATATGAGCATATTTTACGGGGTTTTCAAGCAGTCCTGCAGCAATAAGTCCTGCGGGGTGAGCCATGTCGACCATGAAGATGGCTCCTACGGCATCGGCAATCTTGCGCATACGTGCATAGTCCCATTCGCGGGAGTATGCCGAACCACCTCCGATGATGAGTTTGGGCTTGTGTTCCAAGGCCAAACGCTCCATCTCTTCGTAGTCTACGCGACCAGTCTTCTTGTCGAGATTGTAGCCAATGGGGCGATAGAGGATGCCGGAAGTATTTACTAAGGAACCGTGAGAAAGGTGGCCGCCATGGTCAAGGTTGAGCCCCATAAAAGTGTCGCCAGCCTGCAAGCAAGCAAGGAAAACAGCGGCATTGGCTTGAGCACCCGAGTGGGGCTGTACGTTGGCATATTCTGCACCAAAAAGTTGGCAAGCTCGATCGATGGCGATTTGCTCTACTTTGTCTACCACTTGACAACCGCCATAGTAGCGTTTGCCAGGATAACCTTCGGCATATTTATTGGTAAGCACACTGCCCATAGCCTCCATGACTTGTTGAGAAACAAAGTTCTCGCTGGCAATGAGTTCGATACCGCGCATTTGGCGTTGCTTTTCGGCTTCTATTAAGGAAAAGATTTCTTGATCCATCGTGTTTAAGGATATTGAATAAGATTGTTGGGTGGAGGAAAAAGTAAAAATGAAGAAGAGCGAACGCGTGCGAAGGAGCATGCTTCCTTTGTGTTCGCTTTGAGGGCTTACAACAATTTCACGCTGCCCAAATCTTGCTCTTTTTCGCAGTAATGACAAGTGAGCGTAGATTGATGAGCGGTGAAGCGTGTAGGCATAGGCTCATTGTTGCAAATACATTTGGGATTGTTGCACTGAACGATATTGACCAGCTCCTGTGGAAGTTCCACCGTTTTCTTTTCCACCACTTCGTAGTCGCGTATCACAGAATGGGTGACATTGGGGGAAAGTACGGCCAACTGATTGAGTTGCGCCTCGGTGTAAAAGCGGTTGGCCACCTTAACAATCCCTTTCTTGGGTAGCAGTTTACTGCGTAGGTTATAGCCGATAAATACCGCATTGTCGTCTTCTTCGTCAATGCGTAGGAGGCGTACGACTTCAAAAAGACGATGCGCTGGAATATGATCGATAACGGTGCCGTTTTCGAGAGCGGCTACCATGAGTTGTTCGCGTTTCATGCCGTACAAAAAGCTAGTCAATAATAGTGGTGTCTCGTTTCACGTCGTCGAGTGTAATGCCCAAAACATCACAAATGATGGCTTGGCGAGCATACAATCCATTTTGTGCTTGCTCGAAGTAATAAGCGTAGGGCGTGTCGTCGACATCTTGTGTGATCTCGTTGACACGAGGTAGCGGGTGGAGAATGCGCAAATTCTCTTTGGCCTTGTTGAGCATCTCTGCTCGCAAAATGTAAACATCCTTTACGCGCTCGTACTCCATTAAGTCGGTGAAGCGCTCTCGCTGCACGCGAGTCATGTAGAGGATATCGGCTTGTGCAATTACGTCTTCATTGAAATCTTCGTGCTCCACATATTTGATACCATATTGATGGCAGTATTGCTTGTATTCTTCGGGCATGGCAAGCTCACGAGGTGCAATAAAGTGAAACGTGGGATTGAAATGTCTCATGGCCATGAGCAACGAATGGACGGTGCGTCCATATTTCAAATCACCAACGAGATGAATGTTGAGGTTGTCGAGCGTGCCTTGGGTTTGTAGAATCGTGTACAAATCAAGCAGGGTCTGCGAAGGGTGTTGGTGGGCCCCATCTCCCGCGTTAACGACAGGAGTCTTTGTGAGCTCGCTAGCATATAGTGCAGCCCCCTCCAAGTGATGGCGTATCACGATAACGTCGCTATATTTGGACACCATCATGATCGTATCCTTGAGCGTTTCTCCTTTGGTAGATGAGGTTACCTTGGGGTCGGTAAAGCCGATTACCCTTCCGCCAAGTCGATTGGCCGCGGTCTCGAAAGAAAGGCGTGTGCGAGTGGAGGGTTCAAAGAAAAGAGTCGCCACGATGCGCCCATCAATGAGTTTGCGATTAGGGTGAAGCTCGAATTCTCGAGCCATCTCCATAAGGTAAAGAATTTTCTCACGAGAAAGATGAGCGATACTGACCAAACTGCATTTATCTGCCATGATGATGAAACGATTTAAGTTGCACGGCAAATTTAGTTTTTTTATTTCGGATAGAAAAGCGTGCGCGAAAGAAATATATCTTTCCCAATATATATTCTTTTCCTCGGTCTTTTCTCTCATCAAAAACGCTCTTAAAACTTAGAACGCAATGCCAAATAAAAGAAGGAGCAATCAGAGTTTCTTAAGAGTTCGAGGAGGAAGATGGATAAGACAAGAAAGAAGTCAGGGAGCTGAAGAATTCTTCCAGCTCCCTGACTTCTTTGTGACAGGACATCGTTCAATTGTCTACTTATCTGCGTTTTTTTGACGAGAACATACGGCTGATGCCACCAAAGCGTCGCATCAGCTTGTAACCCGTTAGTACGCCATCGACCACAAACCAAGCTCTCGAGGCCGACTGAACAAAGGTTTCAACTTTGTTGCTTGAAGGCTTCGCAGGAGCAACGAGCTGCTGGTAGTCAGCTGCGATTTCATCTTCGATCTTGCGCAACTTACGCAACACCGCTGTTTGGCGGAGCTGCAAAGCTGCAAGGGTGGAAGGAGAGGTCGTCATAAAGAGGATGGAGTTTCGCAGTGAGTAAAAGCTTCTTCCTCTTCTTCAGAATCAACGACAGGTTTATCGTCCAAAAGAAGAGAAGAGAGCAATCGAGCGATGGGATTCATGAAGAGTTGCTGGCGCAAACTGTAAGCCATAAGGGCTAACAATAGATAAGCTCCAGCAACAATAGCAGCCGCCCACGCATAGCCTACATAGTCGGCCAAGAGGAATAAAACTGCTAACGAGAGAAAAAAGATGACTATCCCCACAATGGCAAATAAAATCGCGCCAACAATGAGCGCCGTGAGCGCTATTGTAACTTTACTTACAGTACTTACTTGGAATGCTTCTAAACGAAGCTCGCCATACTTGCGTAAATTGCCGATGAGCCTAGCGAGGATGTCTATGTTCTTGTCGCTCGAAAACACGAGATATCCAATTAAGCGTTGGTAGCGTTGAGCTCGTCGGCGATATCGTCAACGAGACTTTCCAGCTCTTTGCCGTTGAGCTTGATACCACGCTTACGGATTGCTTCTGCGATGCGTGAGCGTGTGTCTTCTCCACGTTCGGGAGCAAAAAGAATACCACATGCAGCACCTACAGCTGCGCCGCCTAAGAAAGCAGCAAGAATACTTAAACCTTTCATTGTTTCAGTGTTTAGGGGGTGAATAATTGATGCTTCAAAGATAGAGTTTATTCTCCACATTGCCGCACAAATGTAAAGAAAAATAGGACTTTAATGATTTTTTTGCTCTGTTTGTGGTTTAGGAAACGTATTTCATTGTAACTTTGCGCGAAATAGAAGGCTATCTGTGTCTTGTTGAAACGCAAAAATGCGTTTACCTTCATCAAGGTGTGGATAGTAAAAACCTAACTTATTATCGAAAAAACAGTAAGTCCCATGAAGCAAATTGCCCTTTTTACACTCGGACTCGGTGCTGTAGCTCTTTTTTCGGCTTGTGGTAAGTCGCAAGAAAGTGCCTATCGTCAAGCTTATGAACGTGCACGAGCTCAAGAACAGCAGTCCAATACACAAACCGTGAGCGTTGCTCCTCAAAATCAGCAAGTCGCTCCCGTTGTGACTACTCCCGTTAATACCGACGATACGCCCGTACGTACCATTCAGGGTGGCTTCTCTGTGGTCAATGGTGAGCCTTTGAAGGCTTACAGCGTGGTTACGGGCAGTTTTGTAAACCAAACTAATGCCGAGGGTATGATGAATACGCTGCGTAATCGCGGTTATGCTGCTCGCATCGTCAAGACGAATGAAACCATCAATGGACAAACGGGCTGGTATCGTGTTGTCGCTTCCTCTTTCGATAGCAAAGCACAAGCTGTTCAGAGCCGCTCCACGCTCAGCGATACTTATCCTGGCAGCTGGTTGCTCTATAATAAGTAAACCGGTCGATGCGCTTTCGTCGCGCATGAGGCACAAATAAAGAGCGCGGTGAAAAAGAAAATATCTTTTTCACCGCGCTCTTTATTTGTGTGTTTGTATTTAAGATTACTCCAAAGCCTCTCCCGTGAAGCGGAGTGGAAGAAGCTCCGAGGCCGAAGCGATTTCATAGATTGCATCACGTCCGTAGAGTAAGACGCGAAGTTTGCGCTGATAACGATTTTCTACCTCAACGAGCACTTGTCGGCACACACCGCAGGGACTAATGGGAGAAGCCAAAAAAGATTGGTCCAACTCGCGCCAAGCAGCGATGGCGATAGTCGTCGGAGCGATATCGGGATATTCTGCATTGGCATAAAAAAGAGCCGTTCGCTCGGCGCACATCGTGGGAGAGTAGGCTGCGTTTTCTTGATTGCTTCCGCTCACGATTGCTCCGTTTTCGAGCAAGACTGCTGCGCCCACATGAAAGGAAGAGTAGGGGGCATAGCTCGTAGAAGTGGCAGCTTTGGCGCGTTCTACGAGTTGCTGGTCAAGCTCCGAGAGTTCTGAGCCGTCGGGGGCGTAGGTACGATATTCAAGTCGGAATGTAGCTGTTTTCATTCTTGAGTGTGATTAGAGTTCTAAGGACTTAGGGCTGCAAATATACTGATAAATCCCACAAAAGTATTCTCCTTTTGTCTCGAAACCCGTAGAAAGACCTACAAAAGCATGAGGAAAAGCGCCTTTTTTCGTAAATTCGCCCATCAAACATCGACTTTATATGCCTAAAATCACGTTTTTTCTTTCTCTCTTTCTTTTCCTAACAGCCTGCCAGCCCAGTGCAAAAGAGCAGAGTGAACGCAGACAGCAGGACGAAGCTGCTGCTCTTCCTTTGTTGGCTACGGCACGCGTTGCTTTGGCAAAAAAAGATTTCAAAACTGCCCGTATCACGATCAAAACACTTCGTGAGGAATATCCCTATGCCTTGAGTGCACGTGAAACGGCTATTGTAGTGATGGACAGTGTGGATCTTGTAGAAGCGCAGGAGCAACTAATGCGTCAGGATAGCCTTTTGCGCAACTGTGCGGGCTCCTGCAAATTGCGCCAGGCCAAATATGACGAACTTGTACAGCGTGTGAAATTTTATCAGCGCAAAATACGCCATGATCAACACCCCCCTCTCCCCCATGAGTGATGCTTTTGAATCTCGCCCTGATAGCTTCTGGCAATCTTTACTCAACCCCAGCCAGTGGGAAGCCGTGCATGTGTGCGATCGACCGTTGCTGGTCATTGCCGGTGCAGGTTCGGGCAAGACGCGGGTGCTGACCTATAAAATTGCCTATCTGCTCGAACATGGTTATGCTCCGCATCAAATCATGGCGCTGACTTTTACCAATAAGGCCGCCCGGGAAATGAACGAACGTATCGGGCAAATCGTGGGGTTGGGTAAAGCTCGTGGTTTATGGAGCGGTACTTTTCACAGCCTTTTTGCTCGTTTGTTACGCCAAGAAGCCGAGGCTGTAGGGATGAAGCGCGATTTCACGATTTACGACACGGCCGATTCGCGCTCGCTCATCAAATCTATTGTGAAAGAAATGGGGCTGGACGACAAAAACTACAAGGCCTCTCGTATTCATGGTCGTATATCGGAGGCTAAGAATGCACTGATACTTCCTCAGGAGTATGCGCAGCACGAAGGAACAATTGCTCGAGATCGCCGTGACAATATCGGAGAAACTCATCGTATCTATGCCGTCTATTTTCAGCGTTGTCGTACGGCAAATGCCATGGATTTTGACGATTTGTTGCTTTATACCTACCTTCTCTTCTCTCATAACGAGGAGATACGTCGCCGATATGCCGAACGCTTTCGCTATGTCCTCGTCGATGAGTATCAAGACACGAACCATGCCCAACATAGCATTGTGGCTTTGCTTACTCGAGAAAATCAGCGCATCTGTGTAGTAGGCGACGATGCTCAGAGCATTTATTCTTTTCGTGGAGCCAATATCGACAATATCCTTCAATTTACCAAGCAGTATGAAGGAGCAAAAGTCGTGAAGCTCGAACAGAACTACCGTTCTACACAAAACATCGTGGGAGCGGCCAATAGCATTATTGGGCACAATAAGGAGCAGATTGCCAAGGTGGTGTATAGTGAGAATGAGCAAGGCCAACGCATTCGGATTATGCCTGCCGCGAGCGACAAAGAAGAGGCTGCCAAGGTCGTGGGAACGATAGCTCGCTTGCATCGCACAGAGCAAGTGTCTTATGGTGAGGTGGCTATTTTGTATCGTACCAATGCCCAGAGCCGTTCGTTTGAGGATGCTTTGCGTGAGCGCAATCTTCCTTATCGCATTTATGGAGGGCTTTCGTTCTATCAGCGCAAGGAAATCAAGGACATCATTGCCTATATGCGCCTGCTGCACAACCTCGACGACGAAGAGGCCTTTAAGCGCATTGTCAATTATCCCGCCCGAGGCATAGGAGCGACCACGCTACAAAAGGTGTTCACGGCCTCGCGCGAGCATCAAGTCAGCCTTTGGGCTGTGGCAGAGCAGCCCTCGCTCTATGGGGTGAAAATCAACAAAGGCACGGAAGCGAAGCTCACCAATTTTTGTAATCTAATTCTCGAGCTGAGAGCCAAATCGCCCCTTATGGGAGCATTTAACCTGGCAGTCGACTTGCTCGACACGACAGGCATACGAGCAGATCTCGAACAGGAGGAGGGGCCAGAAGGGAAGAGCAAAAGAGAAAACGTTGAGGAACTGTTGGGCTCCATACGAGCATTTGAACAAGAAGTTCTCGAAGAAACGGGACAGGCACAGCCCTCCCTGAGCGATTTCTTACAGCAATCTGCTCTGCAAACCGATGCCGATCAAAAAGACGATGGAGAGGCCAAAATCACGCTCATGACCATTCATGCAGCCAAAGGTCTTGAGTTCGATGCTGTCTTTGTGACGGGGATGGAGGACAACCTTTTTCCTTCTACCCAAGCTCGCCTCTTTCCACGTGAAATGGAGGAAGAGCGACGCTTATTCTACGTGGCCGTCACGCGAGCCAAACGTTTTTGTCATCTTAGCTATGCCAAAACACGCTATCGTTATGGCAATTTGGAATATGCCGAAGAGAGTCCTTTCGTTCGCGACATTGCCCACCATTATTTGGAGGAAGAAGAGATGGGAGGCGACACACTGATGCAGCACCTTGCACCCTCTTTGCGCCGAGCATTGTCGGGATTGCCTGTTTCGTCTTCTTCTACTTCTGTTGGAGAGGAAGAGCACAAAGCAACGCGAGCAGGAATTTCTTCTTCCCACGTAGAAAATCCTACGTGGGAAGAAAAAAAATCTGCTTCCCACGTAGAAAATTCTGCTTCTCACGCGCGTTTTCGCCCCACAACTCTGCGCCCTTCAACTTCCCCTCAAAGCCCACTTTCAAAGGGTGTGCAAGTATCCTCTACCAGCCGCGAAATCCCCCCTATCCCACAGTTGGAAGTGGGAAGTGTTATTAGGCACGAGCGTTTCGGGCGAGGTGTGATTTTAGAATTGGAGGGAAGTGGCGACAATGCCAAAGCTGTGGTCAATTTTGAGCAGGTGGGTACGAAAAAACTCCTCTTGAAATTTGCCAAATTCACTTTGTTGGCATAGTGATTCTTACTTTTTTTGCTTGGGTGGCAATTCCTGTTTTGACATACCGTCTGAATGGAAATTGCCACCCAAGCGTTTTCCTCTGAATGAGGAGCAATGAAAAATGGGTATGGCAAAAAAATACATTCGGCAAAAGCCAATAAAAAGGGGAAAAAAACGCATAGCCTGTTGGCCTCTTCCAAATCTTTTGCTACATTTGCAACACAAATTTTCGTCGCGGCAGTAGCTCAGTTGGTAGAGCATGGGCTTCCCAAGCCCAGGGTCGCGGGTTCGAGCCCCGTTTGCCGCTCCATTAAAAACACATCTATATACAATAAAATATGGCCAAAATACGATGCGTGGGTGTGCTCACCTCCGGAGGAGATGCTCCAGGCATGAATGCTGCCATCCGTGCAGTGACGCGTAGCGCTATTTCCAATGGCTTTAAGGTAAAGGGTATTTACCGCGGCTATGAGGGATTGATGAATGGAGAAATCAAGACTTTCACCACCGAAGACGTTTCGGGCATCATTCAGACAGGAGGCACCATCTTGCGCACTGCACGCTCCAAAGCTTTCGAAACTCCCGAAGGACGCAAGCGCGCCTACGACAATCTCGTGAGTGAAGGCATTGATGCTCTTGTCGTTATTGGAGGAAATGGTTCGCTCACGGGAGCGATGCTTTTGGCCGAAGAATATGACTTCCCTTGTATCGGATTGCCGGGTACGATAGACAACGACCTCTATGGTACCGACAATACCATAGGCTACGACACCACGCTCAATACGATTATGGATTGCGTGGATAAAATTCGCGACACTGCCAATTCCCACGAACGCATCTTCTTTATCGAAGTGATGGGGCGTGATGCAGGATTTCTCGCACAATATTCGGCCATAGCTGCTGGTGCAGAGGCGGCCATTATTCCCGAAGATAGTACGGGAGCCGACCAGCTCATTCAATTCATGGAGCGCGGCATTCGCAAGTCCAAGAAGAGCTGCATCGTCATTGTCAGTGAGAGCCCCGAGTGCGGCGCCATTTATTATGCCGACCGCGTCAATCGAGAATATCCCGAGTTTGATGTGCGCGTGTCCATCCTTGGCCACTTGCAACGTGGCGGAAAACCCTCTGCTCTTGACCGCATTTTAGCTTCACGTGTTGGAGTCGGGGCCATAGATGCACTGGTCAAAGGACAGCGCAATGTGATGGTCGGTATTCGCAACAACGATATTGTTTACGTGCCTTTTATCGAAGCCATCAAGGAGCACAAGCAGATGGACATGCAGCTCATCAAGGTGCTTGACGAGTTGAGCATATAGTTTCAAAGTTGCATTAAGACATAGCTTCATTGTGGAGTATATCTCCTTGTCTCAGAGACGATTTGACCAATGTGGCTTCTTCAATTCTTACACACCATTCCCACTTTAATTTGTATATGACCCAACACATTGGACGCATTTCACAAATCATCGGCCCCGTTGTCGATGTGCAGTTTTCGACCGAAGGGCTTTCGGCCGAAGAAGTGTTGCCTCGCATTCATGATGCCTTGGAGGTGACTCATCCCGATGGGCGTATCATCGTCATCGAAGTGCAACAACACATTGGTGAGGATACCGTACGCACAGTTGCTATGGACAACACCGACGGGTTGGCACGTGGTTTGGAAGTGCGACAAACAGGCGCTCCCATCTCTATGCCTACGGGAGAGCAAATTAAGGGGCGTATGCTCAATGTGATAGGAGAAAATATAGATGGGCTGCGCGAGCTCTCTAAGATAGAGAATGCCTATCCTATACACCGCGAACCACCGAAGTTTGACGACTTGAAAACAAGCCGTGAGGTGCTCTACACGGGTATCAAAGTTATTGACCTTCTCGAGCCTTATATGAAAGGTGGTAAGATTGGCCTCTTCGGAGGAGCCGGTGTGGGTAAGACGGTGCTTATCATGGAGTTGATCAACAACATTGCCAAGGGGCATGACGGCTTTTCGGTATTTGCCGGTGTGGGAGAACGCACACGTGAAGGCAATGACTTGCTGAGAGAAATGATAGAATCGGGAGTTATCAAATATGGCGATGACTTTCTTGAAGCAATGGAGCGTGGTGAGTGGGACTTGTCCAAGGTGGACTATACCGAAGTAGAGAAGAGTCAAGCCACTTTGGTGTATGGTCAGATGAATGAACCCCCAGGTGCACGTGCTTCTGTCGCTCTTTCTGGGCTGTCCATTGCTGAATCATTCCGCGATAGTGGAGCCGAAGCAGGTAAGTCTACTGATATTCTGTTTTTTATCGACAATATTTTCCGTTTCACTCAAGCGGGCTCTGAAGTGTCGGCATTACTTGGACGCATGCCTTCGGCTGTGGGATATCAGCCCACATTGGCTTCAGAAATGGGGGCTATGCAGGAGCGTATTACTTCGACGAAAAATGGATCTATTACCTCTATCCAAGCCGTTTATGTCCCTGCCGACGACCTGACGGACCCCGCTCCTGCCACAACTTTTACTCACTTGGACGCCACGACCGTATTGTCGCGTAAGATTACAGAATTGGGTATTTATCCTGCTGTCGATCCTCTTGATTCTACTTCTCGTATTCTCGACCCCAATGTGATTGGTGAGGCACATTATAATTGTGCACAGCGCGTGAAGCAAATTCTCCAGAAATACAAGGAGTTGCAAGATATCATTGCCATCTTAGGTATGGACGAACTTTCCGATGAAGATCGTCTTGTGGTGAACCGTGCACGTCGCGTGCAGCGTTTCCTTTCTCAGCCTTTTACCGTTGCCGAGAAGTTCACGGGAGTTAAGGGCGTGATGGTGCCGATTGACGAAGTGATTCGCGGTTTTAATATGATACTTGACGGCGAGGTCGATTATCTCCCCGAACAGGCTTTCCTCAACGTCGGAACCATCGACGATGCGATTGCTAAGGGCGAACAACTCCTTGCCGCTGCTAAGGGATAAGCCGACTATGAAACAAAACGACACATTGCACGCAACTATCGTTTCGCCAGAACGTACACTCTTTGACGCAACAGTAGACAGCGTTCTTGTACCCGGGGAACTGGGACAATTTGAAGTCTTGGTGCATCACGCTCCTATTATCTCTTCTCTCACTGCTGGTGAGGTTGTTTGTCGGGGAGTAGAGGACTTTTCTTTGTCTATCCAATCGGGGTTTATCGAGGTAAAGGACAATGTCGTAACGCTATGTGTAGAAGTGGCTTAGCATTATGAAACAACATTTGAAGTCTATCCTCATACTTGCGCTGGTTTTCTTGTGCTTAGCTCCTGCTTTGCTTTTTTTTGAACAAAAATGGAGTGGAGTAGACCTGGTGTTGATGGCGCAGCAGATTATGGGATTAGCCATTTTCTATTTTGCCTTCACCATTTTGGAATTATGGGTCGTTGGACAGCTTAGAGAGAAAGGACCTGCTTATTTTGTAGGAGCGAATCTTGGTTTTTCTCTATTGAGGTTGTTCTGTACAGTGGGACTTATTTTCTATTTCAAACAACAAGAAGAGGCTTATTTCACAACAGCGTTTGTCAACGTCTTGATTTTCTATTTTGCCACGCTGCTTTTTTCCACTCTACTTAGACATAGAGAAGACAGCCATACTAAATAAACAAAGCATGAAACAATCGCTTCGGCATCATTTCCTTTTGCTCGTATTCCTTTTTTTAGGAAGTACGACGCCCCTTTGTGCATCTTCGCAAGGGGAAGCGGCAGCGGAAATTAACGTATCGGAGTTTGTGCTTGAACACTTGGCCGATGCTTACGAATGGCACATCACAACGTGGAATGGGAAGCACGTTTCTATTCCGCTTCCTGTCATTGTGAAAGGGCAAACTTCGGGGTGGCATCTCTTTAGTAGTAGCCGCTTTCATGAAGCGAAGGAATATGAAGGCTTTTATCTTTCCCCCGAGCATCACAACAAGATTTATGAGCGGCTTCCTGACGGGACGAGTGTACGTCCTTGGGATTTCTCGATTACGAAGAATGTGGCAACAATTTGGTTGGTCGTCTTCATCCTTTCGGCCACGTTCCTCGGAGTGGCACGTTGGTATAAAAAGCGAGACGCAAAGAGTGATGCGCCAAAGGGGGTCGTTGGAGCCTTAGAAATGCTCGTGATGTCGATCAATGACGACGTGATTAAAGCATCTATTGGAGAAAAGCATTATAAGCGTTATGCTCCTTATCTCCTCACTGTGTTTTTCTTTATCCTGACTAACAACTTTATAGGACTCATTCCCATCTTCCCGGGAGGAGCCAATGTGACGGGAAATATAAACATCACGCTATTTTTGGCCGTAGGCACAATGCTTGCCGTCAATCTCTTTGGCAATAAAGAGTATTGGAGAGAAATCTTGTGGCCCGATGTTCCTGTTTGGCTCAAAATTCCGCCCATCATTCCCTTGATAGAAATCTTCGGAATTTTCACCAAGCCCTTCGCACTCATGATACGTCTTTTTGCTAATATCATGGCGGGGCATGCCATTATTCTCTCTTTCACGTTCGTGATATTCATGACCTGGCAAATCAGTGCTACGATAGGAAGCGTATTTACCGTATTTAGTGCTGTGCTTATGGTATTCCTCAATTGCTTGGAAATACTGGTAGCTTTTTTGCAGGCTTATGTCTTCACCTTGCTTTCTTCAGTGTTCATTGGTTTGTCTTTGCCTGATCATCACGAAGAGTAGCACGCTTCACAGCAACACAATTTGAACAAAAATAATCAACCCTAAAAACTCACTATTATGATGTTCTCACTTTTGGAAGCCTCCTCTACAGGTTTTGCTCAGCTCGGTATGGCACTCGGTGCTGGTCTTGCAACAATTGGTGCAGGTATTGGTATCGGTAAGGTAGGTGGTTCGGCAATGGAAGCTATTGCTCGTCAGCCCGAAGCTGCTGGTGACATTCGTTTGAGCATGATTATCGTGGCTGCCCTTATCGAAGGTGTTGCCCTTTTCGCCGTAGCTGCCTGCGCCTTCCTCATTAAATAAACCAAGGAGTCTTTTCCACGCAACACAACCATAAGATATGGAGTCATTGAACTTACCCTCAATTCTCACTCCCGACTTTGGCCTGCTCTTTTGGATGCTGGTGGCGTTTGCAGTGCTTTTCTTTATCTTGGGCAAGTTTGGACTTCCTGCGATTACAAGTATGGTCGAGGAGCGCAAACAGTTTATTGATGAAAGCCTACAAAATGCACGTGCGGCCAATGAAAAGTTAGCAGGCTTGCAAGCCGAGAGCGAAAAGATGCTACGCGAAGCCCGCGAAAAGCAAGCTGAGATTTTGAAGGAAGCTATGGCTACTCGTGATGCTATCGTCAAGGATGCGAAAAGTAAAGCAGAGGCCGAAGGGCTCAAAATCCTTGAGGAAGCAAAGGCTCAAATTCAAGTAGAGAAAGCGAATGCTCTTTTGGATATTCGCTCACAAGTGGCCGATTTGTCGATTCAAATTGCAGAGAAAGTTGTGCGCAGAAAAATCAACGAAGATGGTGCACAGGAGGCTTTTGTCAATGGAATCTTAGACGACATCGCTAAATAATACACGAAATGGATATCGGTATCGTAGCCTCACGTTATGCCAAAGCTTTATTGCGTTTCTCTTCCCACAATCAGGAAGAGCAACTCGTATATGCAGAGATGAAGCAGTTGCATCGCAGCTATTTAGGAGCTCCGCAGCTTGCTGCTGCATTGGGAAATCCAACAATGGGCGATAAAGAAAAAGGCAGATTGCTTCGTACAGCGAGTCTTGTTTTGCAGCGTGAAACATCCAGCCAAAGCACAGCAAAGTTTATCGATTTGGTTACCCAACAGAAACGTACGCATCTCATGCCTTTCATTGCGACTTCGTTTTTGAGTCAATATGAACGAAGCAAAGGGATGACAAGTGCACAACTTTGGGTGGCTACTCCCGTTGGTGAACAGACCGAACAGCGTCTCAAAGATTTAGTGGCGCAGCGTACGAAAGATAACGATGTCCATTTGACAGTAAGTATTGATCCTTCGCTCGAAGCAGGCTTTGTCCTTGAATATGATGATTATCGTATGGACGCAAGTCTGCGCGGACAGTTTGAACGTCTGCGCCGCCAATTCAAGAAGTAATCCTAACCGCAAGAAACAATTATGTCGAATAATATAAAGCCCAGCGAAGTTTCAGAGGTACTCTTGCAGCAACTGCAAGATCTTGCTACCGATGTGAAATTTGAAGAAGTGGGCATTGTACTCACCGTCGGCGACGGCGTAGCTCGTATTTATGGACTCACTAAGGTTACAGAAAATGAGCTTATCGAATTTTCCAATGGTGTAATGGCTGTGGCCATGAACCTTGAAGAAGATAATGTCGGTGCTGTGCTCTTGGGTTCTTCGGAAGGAATCAAAGAGGGCGATCGCGTAAAACGTACTGGACGCGTGGCCTCAATCATGGTCAACGAGCAAATGCTTGGCCGTGTTATCAATCCTTTGGGTACTCCTATTGATGGAGGAGGAGAGATAGCGGGGGAGAAATATCTGATGCCTCTCGATCGTAAAGCTCCAGGCGTGATCTATCGCCAGCCCGTAACAGAGTCTCTTGCCACAGGTCTGAAGAGTGTGGATTCCATGATTCCCATTGGTCGTGGGCAGCGTGAGCTGATTATTGGCGACCGACAAACGGGAAAAACGGCGATAGCCATCGATACGATTATCAATCAGCGTCAGTACTTTGAAGCTGGAGAGCCTGTTTATTGTATTTATGTAGCCATTGGTCAGAAGGCGTCGACTGTAGCAAATATAGTCAACACTCTGAAAGAAAATGGCGCGATGGACTATACCATCATTGTATCGGCTACAGCAGCGGAAAGTGCTGCTCTCCAGTATTACGCACCATTTGCAGGTGCTGCTATTGGCGAGTTTTTCCGCGACCGTGGTAAACACGCTCTTGTTGTTTATGACGACCTTTCTAAGCAGGCTGTAGCCTATCGAGAAGTATCGCTTATCTTGCGTCGTCCTTCTGGTCGTGAAGCCTATCCTGGAGATGTCTTTTATCTTCACTCTCGTTTGCTCGAACGCGCTGCTAAAATCAACAATCAGCAAGAGGTTGCAGAACAGATGAATGACCTTCCTGACGCTCTCAAAGGATTGGTCAAAGGAGGAGGCTCGCTTACGGCTTTACCCATTATCGAGACCCAAGCGGGTGACGTTTCAGCCTATATTCCTACGAATGTAATTTCGATTACCGATGGTCAAATTTATCTTGATACTGCACTCTTCAACCAAGGCTTTCGTCCCGCCATTGATGTAGGTATATCGGTGTCCCGTGTGGGAGGTTCTGCCCAAATCAAGTCGATGAAAAAGGTTGCAGGTACGCTCAAAATTGATCAAGCACAGTATCGAGAACTTGAAGCCTTCGCAAAGTTCTCTTCCGATATGGATGCCGTCACTGCAATGACCATCGATCGTGGACGTAAAAACAATCAGTTGCTCATACAATCACAATATAGCCCTATGCCCGTTGCAGAACAGGTTGCAGTGCTTTATTGTGGAACTAAGGGGCTCTTGTCTAATGTTCCTTTGGAAAAAGTACGTGACTTTCAAGAGCAGTTCCTCAATGTGATGCGTGCCTCTTACAAGGACAGCGTGTTAGCTCCGCTGGCTGCGGGACAACTCACGGAGGAAGTGGAAGGACATATTCGCAAAGTTGCAGCGGATTTAGCAGGACAATATCAATAATTAAGCAGATACTATGGCCTCACTCAAAGAAGTAAAAACGCGCATCGCTTCGGTCAATAGTACGCGAAAGATTACAAGCGCGATGAAAATGGTGGCGAGCTCCAAACTCCACCATGCTCAGCAGGTCATTGAACAAATGCGTCCTTATGAGCGCAAACTCAATGCAATGATGAGTACTTTCGTGGCTTCGCTCGAAGGAGAAATCTCTTCTCCTTATGCTCAAGCTCGTCCTGTACAGCGCATCGCCTTGATTGTTTTTACCTCCAATTCCAGTCTTTGTGGAGGTTTTAATGGCAATGCTATCAAACAGATGCGTGCTTTGCTCGAAGAGTATCGTGCCAAGGGAATTGAAGTTTCTCGCCTGTATCCCATAGGAAAGAAAGGAGCGGATGCCGCTCGAAAATTAGGGTTTGAGGTTGATTATTCTCTTTCTGAGATACTAGACACCCCAAGATATGCGCCTATCGCTCAATTGTCCGCCACCTTGATGCAGCTTTTTCTTACAGGAGAAATAGATTGCGCGATTACAGTCTATCATCATTTCAAGAGTGCCGGTAGTCAAATCCTCAGAACCGAGCAATTACTACCCATTGTCTTTCCTCAACAGGAAGAGAAAGTTGTAGAGAACAATTTCATTATAGAACCTAATCCAGAAGTTCTTATCGAAACCTTGCTTCCGCGCGCGCAGCATTTGAAACTTTATGCAGCGATGCTTGACAGTTTAGCTTCAGAGCATGCCGCTCGTGTGATAGCGATGCAAGTTGCAACGGACAATGCAGACGAACTATTGCGAGAACTTACATTGCAGTATAATAAGACGCGTCAGCAAGCTATTACAGCCGAGTTATTGGACATTGTTGGAGGAAGTCTGCAATAATCCTTCCTTATGAGAATCGATAGTACAATTACTTTTCTGTTGAATGGAAGCCACTCCCTCTATGTAGATGGAGTGGCTTGGTTTGCCACACAAACTCTTTCGTGGATTCCTCTATTGCTTGCATTACTTTATGTCCTTTTTCGAGCTCATAGCCTGAAGCAATTTATTTATCTTTTGCTGGTTCTAACTCTTTGTGTCCTTATTGTAGATCAGGTTTCCTCTTCTCTCTTTAAGCCAATGGTGGAGCGATATCGTCCATCACAGAACCCTTATGTGATGCATCTCGTTGATATTGTTAATGGATACCGAGGAGGAAGTTATGGTTTCTTCTCTTCACATGCTGCCAATACTGCCGCAGTGAGTACTTTTTCCGCATTGTTGTTAAGGCATCGGTATGTAACTTGGAGCTTAGGAGGATGGACGGTCATTAACTGCTGGACACGTTTATATTTGGGAGTCCATTATGTTGGCGACATCCTAATGGGGCTTTTCATGGGAGGGATGGTAGCTACGGTACTATACTTCTTGTATTTGTATATCTGTCCAGAGCAAAAGGGGCGTTCCTATTCCCCTCTTTTGCTAAAGATTATTCCGACAGGTCTAGCTCTTTCACTTTGTTCGAGCACAATTCCTTGGAAACATTTTTTTTAATTCACGATACCAAATAATTGATATGGATTATCATGCACATGCTATTCTCGATATGATGGAGGGGCGTATATTTACCGATGAAACTTTATTGTTGGCCATTCAGCAACAGTTTGGTACAGATGCAACCTTTCATACTTGTAGTGTGGATGGAAAATCTCCTCAAGACATCATTACTTTCTTGAAAAATAAAGGCAAGTTTATTGATATGGAAGAGGGATATACCGTCAATACTGCCGCTCGTTGTAAACATTAAACTCAGAGTCTTTGATTTTTTTCTTCTGATCGTATAGAAAAGAGGAAGAAACCCTTGGAATGCAAATATTTTTTTGTACTTTTGCAATCGATTTCAAGGGAATCGCGGGGCGTAGCGCAGTTGGTAGCGCACCTGGTTTGGGACCAGGGGGTCGCAGGTTCGAATCCTGTCGCCCCGACTTTTAGAGAAGCTGTATCAAGGTAAAGAACTTGATGCAGCTTTTTTAGTTTTGTTTTCTCCTGAAATGCGGTTTGGCTTCTTTATCTTTCTACTCGTGATGAGGTTAGAGAGAGGTTCGAAAAATAGTGTAAAACTTCCCCTTGTTTATACAAGAGGGAGATGCGTTGAGGACTAACCTTTCGGCATAGTTAGTTTTATTGCCTTCGTTTGATTTTGATTGCTCCACAAATTAAAGAATTTCGGAGCCTGCACCTGTTAGAGGAGGGAACAGTATGTAAAAAATCCGTGTCGGAGTTTGAAAAACTCCGACACGGATTTTTATAGAAAGAATTGTTCGTTCAAACAAAAGGTAGAGCTACATGAATCTATGTAATGCCCATGTAGTTTAGAACCAACGTACGTAGCAAAGATCTTGACGAGAGGTCAGTTGTTTGTTCTTGGGGTACATGCGGAAAGCTGTACGGAACGAACCTGCCTCCTCGAGAGTTGCTTTTAGTTCGAAGGTATACAAGTTGCCTTCGCTTTTTACCACTTGCATAGGAAGTACCTTGAACACTATGTCATGACCAGTTTCGATGTCTTGGCGCATTACAACGAGATCTATGCCAATAGCATCGTCCAGACCTTGTTCGTCCACGACATGCGTAACACAGAATTCCTTGTCTGAAACAAGGGTGTTGTGATCATATCCTTCTCCGTAGTGGCTTTCTACTACGCGGATACTATCCCAACGTTGTGTCACCGCCTCTTTCCAAGCTGCGATTTCACGCGCCACCTTGTTATTGTTGGCAGAGAGGATGGAAAAGCGATCGCGCAGAGGGTTGTAGAAGCGAGCATAGTAGTCGTCCAGCTGGCGCTTCATGGTGTAGTGAGGAGCAATTTGAGCGATGCTATTCTTTACTGTTTTCACCCAACCTTCACTATAGCCTTTGGCACCACGACTATAATAGAGCGGAATGATTTCACTTTCGAGCATACCATAGATTGTTGCGGCATCGAGCTTGTCTTGCTGCCCTTGATCTTGGTAGGTACGCTTGTCAGTGAGAGCCCAACCTGCCCCAGGACGGTAGCCTTCGTACCACCAACCATCGAGCACGGAGAGGTTGACAACTCCGTTCATCAGTGCCTTTTCGCCCGAAGTACCCGAAGCTTCGAGAGGACGTGTTGGCGTGTTCATCCAAATATCTACACCACTCACCAATCGGCGGGCAAGCTCCATATCGTAGTTATCTAAGAAGATGATTTTTCCGATAAACTCGGGGCGCATCGAAATGTCGTGAATCTTCTTGATAAGTCCCTGTCCTGCGCCATCGGCTGGGTGTGCTTTTCCTGCAAAGAGGAATTGTACGGGATAGTCAGGGTTGTTGACTATTTTGGCCAAACGCTCCAAGTCTGAGAAGAGTAAGTGAGCTCGCTTGTAGGTGGCAAATCGACGTGCGAAGCCGATGATGAGAGCATTGGGATTGATCTTGTCGAGCAAAGACATTACACGCGCAGGATCACCTTGGTTTTTCAACCAATTATCGCGGAAGCGATCGCGGATATATTCGATGAGCTTCTTTTTCAGAGCCACACGAGTTTCCCATACTTCTGTATCGCTTACGTTGTAGATGTTTTCCCAAATGCTCTGATTGCTTTGGTCGCCAAAGAAGTTTTCACCGAAATACTTCTTATGAACGGCTTTCCACTCGCTGGCACACCAAGTGGGGTAGTGCACACCATTGGTCACGTAGCCTACGTGGCTTTCTGTTGGATTGATATTATAGGCCTTCTCGTATTCCTCGTGTGTGAGGATTTGATGTTCGCGATGGCTCTCATCGGGCATATAGCCAGGCCAAATAGGTTTGAACATCATTTGTGAAACCTTACCATGCAACCACGATACTCCATTTACCTCTTGACAAGTTTTGCAAAGGAAGGTACTCATGCAGAAGCGTTCACCCTTATCGGCAGGGTTTTGGCGGCCTAATCCCATGAAGTCGTCCCAAGAGATACCGAGCTTCTCGGGGTATTGACCCAGGTATTTTCCACAAAGTCCCTCGTCAAAGTAGTCGTGCCCAGCGGGCACAGGAGTGTGAACGGTGTAGAGCGAAGAGGCACGCACCAATTCAAGAGCTTCGTCGAAGTTGAGCCCTGAAGCAACAAAATCAGCCAAGCGTTGCACATTGGCCAAAGCAGCGTGTCCTTCGTTGCAGTGATAGACTTCCTTCTTGATACCCAATTTGTCGAGTGCAAGCACACCACCGATACCGAGGAGGTATTCTTGCTTCATGCGGTTTTCCCAGTCGCCACCGTAGAGCGAATGCGTGATGCTACGGTCGTACTCGGAGTTCATGTCATTGTCGGTATCGAGGAGATAGAGAGGCACACGGCCCACATTGACACGCCAAATCAAAGCATGTACCGTATATCCTGGGAAAGGCACATCTACTACGACTTGCTTGCCTTCTGCATCGAGTACGCGTTCGATGGGCATGCGGTCAAAATCTTGAGCTTCGTAGTTTGCAATTTGTTGGCCATCCATGGAGAGCGTTTGGCTAAAGTAGCCATAGCGATACAAGAAGCCCACTGCACACATATCGACATTGCTGTCCGAAGCTTCCTTAACATAGTCGCCAGCCAATACTCCCAAACCACCAGAGTAAATCTTTACGTTGTGGTTCATGCCATACTCCATACACAAGTAAGCCACCGAAGCACGTTCGGGATTGGGCTTCTCGTCCATGTAGTTGCGGAAGAGTTGATACACCTTTTCCACACGTGCCATCACTTCTGTGTTGGCAGCCAGCTCTTTCATGCGAGCATAAGACATACGGTTCAGGAGTTCCACGGGATTCTGGTCTACTTCCTCCCACAGCTTTCCGTCTAGACTACGGAACAGGTCGATAGCTTCTTGATTCCAGCAGAACCAAAGATTGTGAGCAATTTCGTCGAGAGGTTTCAAAGCAGAAGGGATGTGGCTTTTTACCGTCACCGTCTTCCATTGGGGATGATTGGCGTTAGTTATTTTGACTTGCATGGTCGTTATAAGAGGTTGATATTTTACATTGTTGAAAAATTGCTTGGCTGTTCCTCTTTTCTTATTTGAGGGAGAGCCAAACGTACCCAAATTTCTTGAAATTGGTTGGGGTTACCAGGTATGAAAAACGTAGAAATCAATATTCTACCATCTTGATTGAACCGCAGCGTTACGTCGCTGTCTTTGCCCAAAAGGTCAAGAGTGTTGATGGTTTGGTCAATATGTTCGCGCATGGTGCTATCGTTGAGCATCTTGTAAGTCCCGAATTGCGTGATGCGGAAAGGCTTTGTAATCTTCGTTTGTCGAAAAAGGACAAAACTTCCATCTTTACGAATCTCTTTGAATACGGGAAGGTAACTAGGATCACCCTCGTTGTCGATTACTACCATTTGCCATATCCCTACAACATCATGTTTTGTTTGAGCCATCGCTCCGAGTCCAAGCGTCAAGCTGAGAATAGCATAAATAAGTGTACGTAGTTTCATGACCGGATATATTGAAGATAAAACTTTTTACGCATTAAGCGCAAGGGAATAGGCTTTATAATAATGCGTGATGAACTCACTCCATTGTGCTTTTTCGGCAAATCGAGTCGCTTTTTTGCGCATACGATCGCGTGCCGTCTTGTCGGCTTGGAGATATTGCTGAATGCAATCGGCCATTTCTGAGGCACAAGTGTAGTAGTTGCTATCGTCGCGGTGCAACACTCGCACGCCATCTTCCAACTGTCCATTGCGTCCCAACACACTATCCACCCATTGCCCAAACCCACTCAGGTCGGTGGTGATGCAAGGAGTACGGAAGGCCACACTTTCTAAAGGGGTATAGCCCCAAGGTTCGTAGTAAGAGGGGTATAGTGTCAAGTCGTTGGCCGTGAGCATATCGTAGTAGTGCAAGTCGAACACACCATCTGCACCATCCAAATAGCAGGGGACGAGCACGACTTTTACGTTTTGTTCTCGACTATTGTCCAGGCCCATTTCTCGAATCAAGCATAAGATGCGATCCTCATTGAGGTTGTACAAGTCGTGCGAGGTGTTGGGATAGGGGAGTGCCGCAGCCCATTCTGTTTCGCCCTTTTGCTCCATCGCAGCTACGCGTTCTTGCACATCTTTGCGAGGACCGAAGAGCCAGCAGGGCACCTCAATGAGCGAGAGTACCTTTTGCTCTGTGCCCCGCAGACGAGTGTTGAGTTGTGCCATAGCCTCCAGGTAAACGTCGAAGCCTTTGCAACGAAAATCATTTCGCCCCGAGGTCGAAATGATGAGTGTGTCGTCGCTCAAAGTTTCGCCACAGAGGGCGCTGGCTACATTGAGTACACGTTTGCGCGCTTGCTTGCGTTTCTTCGTGAAACTTGCCCCCTTGGGCACAAAGTCCAGTTCAAAACCATTGGGCAGTACAACATCGGCTGCCTTGTCAAGCAGTTGGGCACACTCACGATTGGTAAAATCAGACACTGTCGTGAAGCAATGCGCGCGGTGTGCACTTTGCTTCTCGATACTGTGCTTTGCTTCCATGTTGAGCTCGGCTGCCATTTGATCGCCGTTGTAGCCCGAGAAATACTGATATAGGAGCTTGTCATTGCCTGCGATGCTCCGTCCTATGCTGGTAGCATGAGTCGTAAAGATGGTGCGTACCTCGGGGCAAGCTTCTTGCACAAACAACATTCCTAAGCCCGACATCCATTCGTGGGCTTGGTAAATTACTTTTTTTCCTTGAAAAGCCGACTTAACGACACTCTCTGCAAACTTACCTGCAGCATAGCTAAACATAGAGGCCTCGTCGTAGTCGCCATAGGCATGTAGCGAGTCGACACCAAATCGCTCCCAAGCTTCCTTATAAATATGGTCTTTCTCGGCGAAGTAGGGTTGAAAATCGACCAACACAGCAACAGGCTCACCTGGTACATTCCAGCGTCCTATGCGTACAGATATTCCTGCTTCGGTAGCGGCTTTTTTCCAAGCCGAATGTAAGCGTTTGTTTTCTATAAATAGAGGATTCTCTTTTTCCTTCCACACATCTGGGCCGATAAACACGAGATTATCCCCCATTTGTGCTTGCAGAGTTTTGGCGCGTGTGGAAAGGACGGTGTAGATGCCTCCCACTTTATTGCACACCTCCCAGCTTGTTTCAAAAATCACGGCTGGAAGTTCCTTGGAGTTCGTCATTGCGAAGAAATAAATAAGATTGAACTGCCAGCAAAAATAACAAAAAAACTTTCCTTGTCCAACTTTTTTGTACTAAAACGCTCTTCCCCCTCGGATACTAAATACTTTTGTCAATCCCATTGCGCATCAAATGGTTATGCTTCGGGAATTTTCCTATACTTGTGGTTTGAAGAAAAGAGAAATGAGCCTTTCGCCACTTTGGAGCGAAAGAAAAAGAGATAATAATCTTTATTTCGGGAAGAGCGTCCTGGTTCTAATATAAAATTGAAGGAGATTTTGCAGAGGAGAGGACTGTACGGATAGAAACGAGAGGGGAAAAGGAGAGGGCAGCCTGAGGAGAAAAAGTCCTAATCAGGAAGAGAAAAAACATTAGCCTATTCAAAAACTGTATTCAGCGCCGTCGAATGTGCATTCAAAGCCGCCGAATGTGTATT
>JAUNKN010000014.1 GCA_030532685.1 Bacteroidales bacterium
GCACGGAAGAGCAATTCTTTTGCAGTGAGAGAAAGCAGTTTCCTTCGCAGGGAAGTCCCATAGCGGACGGTCTACATCGTTTTCTGCGCGCCACGCGTTGGAGTGGATGCTGGGAAAAGGAAGCAGGATAGCCCTATAAAAGTCGAAAACTCAAAGTATCCAAACCCAAAAACGAGCGGCTGTGTCGAAATCTCGACACAGCCGCTCGTGCCTATGGAGCAGTGTCCTCGAGCGAGGGAAAAAGCCATAGTGTGTAGTGGAGAGATGCTTGAAGCCTTGTTCCTCCTCCCACCTTCAAACGAGATATGCTTTCGTGCCTTGCAGGGAGAGGATTTTCATCGCTTGGTGAGCGCGATTTTTAGATTGAGTTTGAAGTAATATACATTGTTCTCTCGTTCCAAATTACCATATTTATCTTTCTCCATAGCGCCTCGTTCGAGTCGAGTGTTGTGCAGGAGGAAGCCGGCCAGAGTCTCTCGGTCTTTGCCGTCGAACATCACGATTTGGCTATCGGGTTGCAACAGCAATACGTAGGGCGAAAGCGAAGTTTCACCTCGGTATATTTTGCCTGGACGCATGCCTGCCAAGCAAGCTAAGAGTAGGCGTGATAGCTGGTGCTCATAGTAGCGATGTTTCTCGATGAGTTCGGTCGATACCTTCAGAGGATTGAGCACCCGCAGCGCAGCGAGGAGCTCGTCCATCCGAAGTACATTTTCTAAATAAGAGAAGCGGAGCATCTCACAAAGCAAGCGCCCCAAATGCAGGTCGATGAGAGCGAGATTGGCTCGAAACACGCGGTCGGCCACATTGTGATATTTCAGACTACTTCCCATACGTTCCACCAGTAGCATGCGATCGCGCACCGTCTCTTCGCTCTCCAGATAGTTTACTTTGGCTGCCATGGGAGCGGCAAAGCGTGTGCCTGTCTGTTCGAGCTTGATATTGGCCGTGCGCCCCCCATCCAAAAGTCGAGTAGGCACGCCACCTACTCGCGAAAGCAAGGTTGCGAGTTGAGGGGCCGCACCATCGAGAGCCAGCAGCAGGTGGTGTTGCCCCTCGCCTGTTCCCCCGATGCTGAGCATCTGAATCTCGTCGAGCCAAGCCTCCATTTCGTCGCTCACCAACACAAAGTTATCGTCGTTGGCTGCTCGGAGCAATTCAAAAGCATGGGCAGTGGCCTGTTCCCACATTTCAAAATCTACAAGAATGGGAGCATGACCTCCTTCGGCATCGGTGCTGATCACGATGCCCTCTGGGCTGCGTCGATAAGTGCGAGTTCCATTGCTCTCGAGGCGTTGCACATAGTCGAGCGTATGGTGGGCATCGCTGGCTCGACCACGAGTATCGGCACAGGAAAGCGAGGAGGTATTCAAGAGGCGGAGCAGAGCGAGCAGTTCTGTCCATTCTTTGCGAGGAGCTTCAAACATCAGGGAAAAAGTTCAAGGAGTTGTGAGAGATGGGAGATAATGTGAGTGGGCAAGGAGCGGTCGCGTTGGCGCACTTCCCATTCTTCGCCTTCGTACCAAATGGTGCGACAGCCCAAGCTGGCAGCAGGTACAATGTCCTTGCTATAACTGTCGCCGATGGCCGTACAGGCTTCTGCCGAGCAACCTGCGGCGTCGATGCCCAATTGCCAAATCGCAGGGTCGGGCTTACGCACACCGACCACAGCACTTTCTATGACTGCAGAGAAGAGGTGGAGCAAATCGTAGCCTTGAAGCACGCTATGTAGATTGCCATAAAAATTGCTTACAATGAGCATTTTATATCCTCTTTCTTGTAGCGCTTGAAGAATCTTGCGACTTTGAGCTATGGTGCTGCGTGTGGCCGTGTCGCAATGCTGGGCAATGGCTTGGGCAGAGTGCTCTATTTGTTCGGCCGAAAGACTCAATAAGCCCTTCTCCACGAGATGTTGCAACTGGATGCGCACTTTTTTGACGAGCATGGCCAACATGTCGTCTTCGGGTTGTACGATGGGGTGGGCAGCCAGTGCACGTTCGGCATAGACATAGGCTGCGCGCCAAACTTCTCCCGATACGATATGAAGTTCGGGTGCTATTTGTTGCGTTACCTGGCGATAGCCGTCGAGCAGGATATAGTTCCAGTGGTGGGCAGCACTGTCCAAAGTTCCGCCATAATCGAAGAGTAGAGTGGACATAGGGAGAGAAGAGTTAGCGCATGAGGCGCTGGTTGCCCACCTTCACCAAAAGGAGGCCGAGGGCAATCCAAAAGATTTCGCGAATGCGCGTGAAAAACGAAACGTACAGGCCCAAAGAGCCGCTGGCCATGCGAAACAATAGTGGGACAACGATGGCTAAGCTGCCTTCTCGAGCTCCGATTTGCATGGGGAGGAAAAAGAGCAGATTGCCTACGAGCGAGGAAAAGCCTAAAATGATGAGGGCATCGCTCCAAGTGGCATCGGTAAGACCGAAAGCGAGTAGAATAAAGTAAAATTCAAAGGCGTTGAGAAGCCGTCCTGCGTATTCCATTGTGAGTGAGCCCCAAAATTGCCGTGGATGCTGGTAGAGTAGGCGAATGTTGTGGTCGATAGTGTCGAAAGAGCTGCGGCGATTTTCGTAAAAGCGACGCGCCCATTTCCCTATTCCCGGGAGAAAAAAAAGTAAGGTAAAGAGCCGAGCCATAATCCCTCGACGATAGGCGGCGCGAAAAAAGAAAAGGGCCAAAACAAAGACCAAAAGGTAGCCCAAAGCCAGTGCCCACAGGGTTGTTGTGAGTAGAGAATGGCGCACGATGAGGAAGACGACAAGAGCAGTGGTCCAAAGAAAAAAATGAGAGAACACGTGCATCATCGAGTAGAGTGTCACGCTCGAAATGGCACGAGGCATTCCGATGAAACGGCTCAATTCCATGACGCGATAAGGAGCACCGCCCGAACCAAAAGGGGTGGTGTAGGAAAAGGCAAAGCCGGAAATGGTGAGTTTCAGAGCATGGCGAAAGGGAAGGCGGAGACGATGGTCGGAGGTGTGGACCATCAGTTGGAAAGCCCAAGCATTTAAGGCGTAGATGGGGAGCCAAATCCCGACAATCAAAGGGGCATAGCTGGCGATGCGTTCGGGATGCTCGGCTATGCTTTCCCAGCCCTCTGGCATTTGCACCACCATGACGCCCAGCGCACAAATGCCGAAAAGCAAAAAAAGATGGCGGTAAAGGGGCTTCATGCGGTGGTTGAACTAAGGCTTTGGTGCATACGAGCACAGAGCGTCTCGTGGCGTAGACGCATGTAGAGATAAATGGTGTGGAAAATGGTGCTCTCGATGAGCGGGTAGAGGATGATGGCCCAAGGAGTTTGTACGGCGAGTAGTAGGGCGCTATAGAGCGTAATGGCTCTCCAATTGAAGCTGATGGCATTGGCCCATTTCATCAAAGGCAAACTGCCGCGGCGGAACGTCGTGACGAGCTCTTCTGGAAGTTGGCGCCCATAGCGAGCGTCAAGGCTGCGTTTGAAAGCTTGGAATTTGGGGGTGTCGCGTTCTTGCCCCGCTGTGTAGTTGATGTAGAAGTGCAAAAATAGTTTCCAAGCAAAATGTTCGTTCCAAGATAGGGACTTGTACTCCTCGCGCAATTTCATACTGTTATCCAGTTCGCTTCCGTTTTCTCCCTTGATAAAATAAAGGTGCACGTTGCGGTAATAATCGGCCAAGCGGCTTTGCACACCGTGGAGGTGAAAGCCTACGTAGTAGAGCACGGGGAAAATCCACCACGACCAAAGAGGACTATCGCTCCAAAAAGGAAAAATGGGTTGAGACATGAGGCGGTAGCCGATGGCGGCATAGATACTGACAAACCACACATCGCCAGCAAAACCATCAAGGATGCGGCCCCAGCGAGTCTTTTTCCCGGTCATGCGTGCCAATTGCCCATCGGCCGAATCATAGAAATTGGCCCACATCAACAAAGCGATGCCAATGAGTGTATTTTCCCAAGAGGCATAGCCCTGTGCCATGAACCAGCCAGAGGCTGCACCGATAAAGATGCTCAGAATGGTGATGACGTTGGGGTGTGTGCCAAAAAGCTGGAAGAAGCGCGCCCACAAAAGGCCGATGGGGCGAGTGAAATAGATGTCGATATTTTCTTCCGTATCGCGACTTTTGAAAGTCGATTGAAGCGTGTTGGGAGTGGACATAAGAGTTTAGAGTTGAAGGAGCAAACACTCGACAATGGCCGAGGCAGCAGGAGACACACAGGAGGAAAAAGAAGGCCAGTCGTTGAAGTCGATGATGGCGAAAGAGCTATCTTCGCGCACGATAGCATCGCCCCCGTAAATGGTGAGGCCACTTTCTGCTGCCACAACTTGAGCGAGCTGTTGCAGAGCTTCTCCAGAAAAATCCAGCGAGGCAACAGGAGAGTTGTGGTGCTCTAATCCAAATTTTGAATAGGCCGGAGGAGCAACGTGAAAGAAGTGGGTGTGTGCGACACCATAAAACTTGAGCAGTTGCCCCTCAGCATGAGCTGTCAGCGTAAAGTCGGGATAGTCCGAGAAGCGTGGAAGAACTGTGAGCAAATCCTCTCGTGAATTGATATACTGCACTTCTTGTACCGATTGAGCAGCCGCATCACCCCGCTTCAACCAAAGCGGATAGCCAATCGCTTGTTCGATTTGCGCAAGGTCAGTGGTGTTAGCCAAACTTGGTAGGCGAGAGCCTCCTCGCAGAGCGATTTTGTCCAGCTTCGAGCGTGTGCAGTGCAACAGGGCTGTTGGAGAGTTGAGAATGGGAAGTCCATCGTTTTCCCACTGAGCTAGTTGTTGGAGAGCCTCGAGAGAGCGAGCCATGGACAAAGCGGCTTGCCAATGTCGTGGAGTGCTGGGCAACTTTTCCTCCTCCCAAATCGTGCAGCTGTGGCCTCTCGCCCGTAGCTCTGCAGCCACTGCATTTAGAATCGCAGCATCTCGTGCCTCACTATTGGGCGAAAAACGAGTAACTCGTGCAATGAGAGCAATCATTTGGGAGCAGAATTTAGGAAAGCCTCGGCTTTTTCGAGGTCGCTCGCATGGTCTACGTCGAGAATCTTTGAAAAGCGATGGGCAGTGAGCCAGAGTCCGTCAGCAATGAGCGCGCGTTGGAAATTGCGCATGCGGCTTTGTCCCTCTCGTAGGCAACGCTGTAGGGTAGGCAAGGCCCGCGGAGTGAGTCCATAGATACCTCCCGAAATGAAGTGGCAGTTGGCAGTACGTTCATCGTGAAAGCCTAAAATTCGTTCCTGCTCATCGGTGCTGATATACAAGGGTTTTTCGTCGTCGATGTAGTCTGTCACCGCCATGACCCCATCTTTTCCTTCGGCGAGCGCTTCTTGAAAAGCTGCGATGTAGCGAGAAAAGTCGGCTTCGAGAAAAATGGTATCGACCGTTGTCAAAACGAAAGGCCCCTCAGCGAGGTAAGGCGCTAAAGCAGCAAAACTATGCATTGAAGAAGGGGTGGTAGCCACGACCAAACGTAATGGCCACGTGGGGTGTTGTTGCATTAAGCGGCGCAAGTACTGTTGAGGCTCGAGGTTCAGGTCGTTCACTACAATCACGACCTCCTCGGCGTTTTGCTTCAAAAAAAGACGCAGCAAACGCTCTATCATGGGCTGTCCACACAGAGGGACGAGCGGCTTGGGGAGAGCTATTCCTTCGTTCGACAGACGCGAACCTTCGCCTGCGGCTATGATGGCATATTTCATACGAATGAGACGACTAAATCAGGGAGCAAAGATACAAATTATTTGTGAGCTGTGATTTCTTCAAGGAGCTTCTCTGGACAGAATTGGAAAAAGAGAACTTCTATCCCATTTTTAATGCGTTTTTTAGGCTTTCTCGTGTTTTATCTTGCCTTTTTGCTATTAAAGGTTTACTTTTGCAAGCGGAAATCTACAAATATCATCAATATATCTCGTAGAAAGATGAACAAACTCTCGTTTCTTTTTGCCTCCTTGCTCTTTTTCGGAGGGCTCACAGCGACGGCTGCCGATGTCTATACCATCTATCCGATTCCCCAATCTCAGGTGGCAGGGCAGGGTAGTGTCCGCTTTTCTCAACAAGTGACTCTCGTATGCGACACTCATATTGACCAGGCTACCCGTGCGCGAGCCGTTCAAGTGCTTCAAGGAGCAGGTCTCACTCCTCTCGTTGCCGAGAAGCCCTCTGCGACGGGAAGCAATCTTTATTTGGCCGTTTCGGGGCATGATGGCCTCGCCGAACAAAAGGCAACTGCACTGCGATTGAATCGTGCCGTGTTGAAAAAAGAAGGCAAGTTCGACCGCCACATCCTTCACCTCTTCAACGAAGGAGAAGCGGCACAAGTGGTCATCGTGGGCGAAACGAGCGATGCCGCTTTCTATGCCTTGGCTTCGCTCGAACAAATGTTGGAACGCGGCACGCAAAACCTGCCTTGTGTGACCCTCAATGACTATGCCGATCAGCAGAGCCGAGGTCTTGTAGAGGGCTATTACGGCTACCCCTATACGGTAGCTGTCAAGAAAGATTTGATGCGCTTTATGATGCGCATGAAGATGAATACATATATGTATGGTGCCAAGTCCGACGTGTACCATTCTGCCGATTGGGAAAAGCCTTATCCGACACGCATCAGTGCAGAACAACGCAAAAATGGGCTTCTCACGCAAGACGACATCAAGGATATTGCAGCCACCTCGGCAGCTACCAAAGTCAATTTCATTTGGGCCATTCATCCTGGCAACGACTTTGTGAAACACCCCACAGTGGTGAGGCGCATCATGTCGAAGTTCGACAATATGTATAAGCTCGGTGTGCGCCAATTTGCCGTTTTTGTCGATGATGTTGGCGTGCCCGACAGCGAGCAAGAGTGCCAAACCAATGCCGATCGCCTCACGGCAGTGCAAAAGGCCATCGACAAAAAGTGGAATACCGAAGGTGCGACGCCTGAAAGTCGCGTGAAACCACTACATTTTGTGCCGCAGGTTTATACCCTGAGCTGGGTGTCCGAGCCTCGTCGCAAGCGTTTTTACAAGGCCTTGCAAAGCTGTCCCGACAAGATTACGATTTACATTACTGGGGCAGGCGTTTGGAGCGTGCCCAATAGTGGCGACCTTGCCGTGACCAAGCGCGAATTGGGACGCAACGTAGCTTGGTGGTGGAACTATCCCTGCAATGACAATGCTGACGAGCAGGTGTATCCTTCCGATATGTACACCAATTTTATGGAGATGCGCTCGGTCGATACGCACGCCACGATGCCCAAAGCGCTCGAAAATGGTTTGGGCATTGTGAGCAATCCCATGCAACAGGGCGAAGTCTCTAAGACTGCTCTCTTCTCGGTGGCCGACTATGCGTGGAACAACGATGCTTTCGACAACAAAAAATCGTGGGAAGCCAGTTTTTCGCACATCTTAAACACCCCCGAGAAACGCATGGCCTACAAGACGCTCATTCCCTACATTCGTTGGAATGATCCTACGGAAATGCAAGCTGCTATCTCTGCTTTTAAGGCAGGCAATACACAACGCATGAGCTTACTGCTCGATAAGCTGGCTTCGGCCTTGCAAACTATGCTGGCTTTGAAAGATTCGCAGGTTGAGAGCGACCGCCTCCTCTATGCTGATCTCGCTCCTTGGCTGGCCAAACTCCATGCGATGGTAGGCGCTACACGAGGCATGATCGAGGTGAACAAGGCCCAGGATAGGGCAACAAAGTGGGAAAAATACGTACAGGCCAGCCACACCATCGCCTCCTTGGACACCGACGAAGCCTTTACGGCCTATGCTCTCGAAGGTTTGGGACATGGTATTTCCGTGAGCAAACGCCAATGTGCTCCCGCAGCCAAATACTTTTTCCCCTTCATGGCCACCCTCAACAACGAGGGCCTGGGACGCAACTTCTTTGGCACCACGACCAAGGATATCGAAGTGGTGAAGAGCAGTGAACAGCTGCGTGGAGAAGTCCGCCTTTTCAAAGGCAAAGCCTATCTGACACTGAACAATAGTCCACTTCCTCCTCGCAGCTATATCGGCATGATGTTCAAAGAACCCGTACGCCCCGCTCGCATCGAAGCCCAGCCCGATTTGCTGGAGCGATACAATTTTCTGTACAGTGCCAACGGAAAAGACTGGACGCGGCTCACTCCTGCCAAGCTCTCCCAGCACGATTGGGTGAAGTATTTGGTCTGCTACAACAACACGGAAAGCGAACAGTCGCTCACGCTTTCTGCTGCTCAGTTGAGCCTCACGCTGCCCGAGCAGGTAGCTATTTCTAACATTGACGTGCCAGTAAATTCTGCTGGCAATGGGGGGAGCAATAGCTCCTTGGGGAAGAAAGCCATTATCGATGGCGACCCTCACACGTTTTTTGCCTCCAACAAAAATCAAGCGCGGGACGATACCTATACCCTCCACCTTGCTTCGCCCACCGATGTCAAGGATGTGCGCCTTTATTTCGGTACGCTCAATGGCGACCACCTGCAAGCAGGACGCGTAGAAGCGAGTGTCGATGGAAAAACATGGATTTCTCTTCGTGTGAAAGGTCGCAACACGGTGACGGGAGGCATCAACGAAGCCACGGACTATGCTCCTAATGTGAAATATCTGGATTTTGTGGGACAGGTCAAAGCCGCCAAATTCCTCCGATTGGTTGTGACGAATCCTCAAACCAACAAGTGGTTGCGCCTCTATGACATTCAGGTCAATCTGGAGCACTACCAGGCGCAGTTTGCCCCCAATGTGACCGACGCACGTGGCACTCGTCTCGATGCCGCTACCGACAAGAAGGGCACTACGGCCATCGACGAAGCCAAGGGAGGTAGTCTTGTGTATGAATTTCAGCAACTTGCCCCCCTTAGCGAAGTGCAAATCTATTGGAACCAGCAAGGTGGAGAAGTAAAAGTGGAACTATGGAACGAGGCTACTCACACTTGGACCTCAGCAGGAACGCTCGGTCATTTCCTCTCGCTCATCGACCTTTCTGCCCAGCCCAATGTCTTGAAAATGCGTCTTTCTTGGCAAGGTACACAAGTGCCAGGCATTTACGAGATTGTAGAAGTTGCCCAAGCTGAGGGACATTCCATTCTCTCTGGGCTCTCTTCTTTGCCCTTCGCCACAGCTCCGTCCACCTCCTTGCACATTCACGACCTCCAAGGTCGCTTGCTGCGCACCGATGGCAACACTCAGGGACTTCCTGCCGGCATTTATATCGTTGGCGGTCGCAAGGTTCGTTTGCGATAGTCCTTTCCTTTTTTACAAGTTCTCATCCCTGCTGCACACATGTTGCAGCAGGGATTTTTTAGGCTTGAGCGCGAGAGGCAGAAGGGAGGAGGATTTATCTGGCGCAAGGAGATAGAAAAATGAGTGTGGGACATCGTTTTATTATTTCCGCGCAATTATTTAATTATTCCCGCGAGATTATGAAATTAAGTCCGCGGAAATAATTAAATAATTGCGCGGAAATAATACGCATAGCTCTGAGTGGCGAGAAATGCCCCTTGTCGTTAGGCATTTTGTGTGCCGATTTTGCAGCGGCGAAAGGGCTACAAAGGCTTGGATTAGGGCATTTTTTTATGTACTTTTGCTTAGCTTTTCGACCTCGAAAGGCAGGCAAAAGGCTTTCTATGTACTCTTCGCACTCCCATCTCAACATTCTCACCGCCCTCCTCCTTGCTCATGGCATCGAGGAAGCCGTGGTGTGTCCTGGTTCGCGCAATGCCGCCATCGTGCACAACCTGCACGAGGCAGGGCTGCATCTGCACCCCGTGACCGACGAGCGCAGCGCAGCCTTTGTGGCCATAGGTATTGCTCTGCGTGTGCGCCGTCCTGTGGTGGTGTGTGTCACTTCAGGCAGTGCGCTGCTCAATACTTTGCCAGCTGTGGCCGAGGCCGCTTTGCGGCACATCCCCCTCATTGTTCTTTCGGCCGATAGGCCTCCGCAATGGATAGACCAACTGGACGGACAAACCCTGCCGCAGGTCGGAGCGTTGCAACCCTATGCCCGTACCTGGCACTTGCCCCAGCCCCACGACGAGGAAGAACGCTGGTGGGTGGAGCGTTTGGTCAACGAAGCCTTGCTGGCTACTGCCCACGAGGGCGGTAGTGTGGTGCATCTCAATGTGCCGTTGCGCGAGCCTCTCTTCGATTATACCGAAGCCCAATTGCCCAAGGTGCGTGCTGTTTGCGAGTACCGGACTGAGGGGCAGCGTGCCATTCCCACCAATCTCCTCGCCGAAATCGAGGCCTCGCGCCTCCTTGTGGTCTATGTGGGCGAACGCACCGAAGCCCTGCCCGTGGAGTGGCTGCACTTGCAGGCCACGGGCAAAGCACTCCTTTATGCCGAATGCCTGAGCCAAGCGGACGACACCACGGTGGCGCATGCACTCGATGCCGACGATGTGCGCCCCGACATGGTGCTGCATGTGGGCGGAGCAAGTGTGAGCAAGCATTTCAAACTCTTCCTGCGCCGCTGTGCCGACTGCAAGGTGGTGCGCATCGACGAGGAGGCACAGCTACACGACACTTTCATGCACCTCTCGGCCCATCTCATCGCGCCGCTTCAAGCCGTGGCTCGCCAGCTGGACGAAATGCTCTCGCCCAAGTTGGCCGTGCAAAACTTCCTGGCACTGCACAAATTTTCCGCTCCCACACCGCTGCCCCAGGACCTTGAGGCCATCTTCGTGGGCAACAGCTCCATGGTGCGCTGGGCCAATCGTCACTTTGCGCAATGCACCCTGCCCATCTTTGGCAACCGCGGCACCAATGGCATCGAGGGCAGCCTCTCGGTGGCTGCAGGCTATTCGCTTGTGAGTCAGCACAAGGTGCTTTGCCTCTTGGGCGACCTCTCCTTTTTCTACGATGCCAATGCCCTTTGGAACGAAAGGCTCGACGGCCGCTTGCGCATCCTCATGGTCAACAATGCCGGTGGCGCCATCTTCGACCACATTGCAGGCATCGGGCAAAGCCCAGCCTATGCCGCTTGCATCAAGGCCGAACATCGTGCCACGGCCGTGGGCATAGCCCAAAGCTATGGCTGTACCTATCGTGCGTTGCATGTGGAGCGATTTGCGGACGAAGCCACAGCACTCATCGACCAACTGCTGGCCGTGGAGAGTCAGCGTCCCGTAATCTTTGAAGTATTTATCCCTAACTCCCTACTCTAAATATGCGTACTTGGACTCCCATTCGCGAGTATCAAGAGATACTCTTCGACCAATATGAGGGCATTGCCCGCATCGCTATCAACCGCCCCCGCTATCGCAACGCCTTCACCCCTACGACCGTTATGGAAATGAGCGATGCCCTGCGCTATTGCCGCGAGGCACAGGATATTGCCGTGGTGGTGCTCACGGGAGCCAGCGACCCCGCATGGGCTGCGCTGCCTCGTGAGGAACGCCTGCGCCAAGAAGCCTTCTGCGCAGGTGGCGACATGAACGTGAAAGGCCGTGGTGGCTATGTGGGCGGCGATGGTGTGCCCCGCTTGAACGTGCTCGAGGTGCAAAAGCAAATTCGCTCCCTCCCCAAGCCCGTCATTGCCATGGTCAATGGTTTTGCCGTGGGCGGTGGGCACGTGCTGCACCTCATGTGTGACCTTACGATTGCCGCCGACCACGCCAAGTTTGGACAAACGGGGCCGAAGGTAGGCAGTTTCGATGCCGGCTTTGGTTCGAGCTATATGGCTCGCATCGTGGGACAAAAGAAAGCCCGCGAAATTTGGTTCTTGTGCCAACTCTATTCGGCACAGGAGGCCGAGCAAATGGGCATGGTCAATAAGGTGGTGCCCTACGAAGAACTCGAAGACACGACCGTGGCTTGGGCACAGCGCATGATGGAGCACTCGCCCCTTGCCCTGCGCATGATCAAAGCGGGACTCAATGCTGAATTGGACGGCCAAGCAGGTATCCAAGAGTTGGCAGGCGACGCCACGATGCTCTACTACCTGCTGGACGAGGCACACGAGGGGGGACAAGCCTTCCTCGAAAAGCGCAAGCCCGACTGGTCGAAATTTCCCAAACTCCCCTAAGGCACAACACGCGCCATGCTGAAAGTCGATTTTTCCGCCCACCTACTGCACTTTCGTGCTCCTGCTGGTACTTCGCGCGGCGTCTATACGGAACGCCGTGTGTGGTATGTGCGTGTCGAGAGCCAGCATCGCGGACGCCCCATTGTGGGGCTGGGCGAATGTGCTCCGCTGCCAGGATTGAGCTGCGACGACGTGCCTCACTATGAGGAGGTGCTGCGCCAGGCCTGCACGCAGTGGCAGGAGGAAGAACGGCTGCCGCGTGCGCTGCTGCGCGATTTTCCCTCTATCCTCATGGGCTTTGAAACGGCCGAACGTTCCCTCGAAGCCTGCCGCAAAGGCGATGCTTTTGCACTGTGGGATAGCCCTTTCACGCACATGGAACGCGGCATAACCATCAATGGGCTGGTGTGGATGGGCGACTATGAAGAGATGCTCGCCCGAATGGAGGAGAAACTGGCCTTGGGCTATCGCTGCGTGAAACTCAAAATTGGGGCTATTGACTTTGCGCAGGAAGTCAATTTGCTACGCATTTTGCGCCAGCGCTATCCGCGCGAACGTGTCGAACTGCGGCTCGATGCCAACGGCGCTTTCTCGCCCGAGGAGGCGCTGGGCGTGTTGCACACCTTGGCGCCCTTTGATATTCACAGCATCGAGCAGCCCATAGCCGCAGGGCAGTGGGACGAAATGGCGCGCCTGTGTCGCGAAAGCCCCATTCCTATTGCGCTCGACGAGGAACTCATCGGTATCAATCGTTTGGAGCAGAAAGCCGCCTTGCTCGACACCATTTCCCCCCAATATATCATACTGAAGCCCTCCCTGCACGGAGGTTTTTCGGGCGCAGAGGAATGGCAGCATTTGGCCGATGCGAGAGGTATTGCCCATTGGGCCACTTCGGCACTCGAAAGCAACGTGGGGCTCAACGCCATTGCGCAGTGGTGCGCCGCGACCTACGATACGGCAACGGCCCCTCCGCAGGGTTTGGGCACGGGGCAGCTTTTTGTGGACAACTACGAGGGCATCGCGCTGCGCATTGAGGGCGACCAACTGTGGCGCGGGACGGAGCAGGAACGCGAGTTTCGCCAGCAGCTCGCTCGGTTTCAAACCGAATGGCAAGCGGAAAGCCCCACGATGTGGGTGCAGACGAGTGGCAGTACGGGAGCTCCTACGCGCATGGAGGTCGAAAAGACACGCATGATCGCTTCGGCGCGCGCCACGATAGCGCATTTTGCTTTGAAAGCTGGCGATGTGGCTTTGCTTTGTTTACCCCTGGAGTTTATCGCTGGCAAGATGCAAGTGGTGCGTAGCTTTGTGGGCGATTGGCACTTGCTGGTCGTTAGCCCGTGTGCGCAGCCCTATGCACATTTACTCGCGCCACCCACCTTTGTAGCGCTGACGCCCATGCAGGCTTTTCGGACACTGAACACGCCAGGCCAGCGAGAGCTGCTGCGCGACACGCCGCAGGTGCTCATCGGCGGAGGAAGCATCAGCGAGGAACTGCACGCGATGCTCCAAACGTGCCGTGGAGAGGTGTGGAGCAGTTATGGCATGACCGAGACGTTGTCGCACATAGCCCTGCGTCGGCTCAATGGCGAGCGGCAGTGCGAAACCTACGAGCCGCTGCCGGGTGTGAGTGTGGAGCTGGACGAACGTGGTTGTTTGGTGGTCCATGCGCCAGCGGTGCATGAGGCTCCTCTCGTGACCAACGATTTGGCGGTGCTTGAGGCAGATGGAGGCTTTCGCATCTTAGGCCGCGTGGACAACGTGGTTTGTTCGGGCGGTCTGAAATTGCAAATAGAGGATTTGGAGCAACGGCTGTCGCACCTCCCGTTTTCCGTGCAACTTACCGCTGTGCCCGATGCCGTATTGGGCGAAGCGCTCACGCTCCTGCATACGCCTACTTCGGAGGATGTCGCAGCCTGCTTGCATCCTCATTTGCAGGGAGCTGAATGGCCACGCCACATCTTTGAAGTAGAGGCTTTGCCCACCACTGCGACAGGAAAACCTGCGCGTGCCCAAGCTCGAGAACTGGCCAAGGCGTGTCAGAGCTATGCCAAAGAAAATTAGCGAGATAGGTCGAAAAAACACACTTCTCCTTGGTCGAAGTCTGAGAAAAACGTATCTTTGCACCCGATTTAGAACCTCGTCGCTGCCAAGTACCAGCACGGCGCGACACAAGCCGAGGGTCCGTGAAGCGCAGGCGTACCGTGTTCGCTCGGGACGCAGGCCGGCCAACGGCAATAGTATTCATAAACGAACAAAACGCTAAAATCCAAAATGAAAAAGGAATTGCATCCCGAAAACTACCGCCCCGTAGTTTTCAAAGACATGTCTAATGGCGACATGTTCCTCTCTCGTTCAACCTGCAAGACTTCTGAGACCATAGAGTTCGAAGGCCAGGAATACCCCGTAGTAAAGCTCGAAATTTCTTCGACTTCTCACCCCTTCTACACTGGTAAGTCCAAGCTCGTCGACACTGCTGGTCGCGTAGATAAGTTCATGAGCCGTTACGGTAAGAGCCGCAAGTAAGCTCAGAACACCCTCAATCAAAAACAAAGGTCGGACACTTCGCAAGGAGTGTCCGGCCTTTCTTTGTACATAAGAGTAAATGTTGTTTGTCTTGAGGAGTTTTCTCCTTGGAGTCCACCATTGTTTTTGAGAGATTTGAGCGGAGAAAAATCTTGGATTTTAACAACGCGTGAAGATAAGGATATACTTATTGTCTACTCCTTGGCTTTGATTGCTGAGGAACTTGTGGAGGGGAGTTGCGACAAAACTACTCGTTGATGGCGTGGCATTTGGGACACCTTCCTGCGTGTCGCATGGCTGCTCCACAGTGTCCGCAACGATAGCGTGCGGAATTGTAGGCAAAATGACGATGCAGAGCGAAAGCCCAATAGGCAGGTAGGGCCACGTAGCCCACGTAGATGTGGACAGACTGCGTGAAAAATAGATAGAGCACCATACATACGCCTGCCAAGGAACTGAGATAGGAAACGGCATCGACCACGCCAGGCTGACGGCGAAGGTCGTCGATCACGGCTATCCCTACAATGAGCATTCCCCAAAGGCTGGCCAAGAAAAGGCGTAGGGAGAGGGGATTGTCGAGAAAGGGATTGAGGGTGGGATGATAGTAGAACTCTGTCCAAACTTCAGGAGCGAACTGTTGCAAAGCACCATAAATTGTAGCCGAGGTGCTCACCACGAGACAGAGCAAGGTGGGATAGATACTTTGGATGTCTCGAAGATGAACCATTTGGAAACGTGCGTGACGCAGATTTTGTACCAAATAAAAGACGATGCCCAATCCCAACACCGAGAAGAGCACTAAAACGCGGCTTCCAGAGAAGGTGTGGATGAAGCGTGAGATGGCAAAATCGGGAACGACCTTGCGGCGTAATTCGCTATTGCGTACCCAGCCCATGGTTTGGGCATCGTGAGCGACCATGACCCACAAGGTATCGATAGAATCGCTGGGAACACTTGTTACATCTACAACAACGATAGCGTCGCCCGATAGGAGGGCGGCGCTATCTGCGTCGTAGATGGAAGAAAATGCCCCAGGGATGCTGGTCTCAAGGCCGATACTATCGGTGGTTAGGAAGTTGTAGTGCCGCCAATAGTGGTGACGTGTACGAAATTCCGAAGAATCGACTTTGCTACTTGTATCCATGCTGATGACCTGCGGTCGATCGTGATCGCAGGCCATCAAGGTAAAAATTAGGAACAGTAAAAAGCTAAATACTCGTGCGAGATGCATCAATAAGTGAACTTAAATCCGCAATAGAAACTGCGGGGTGCAGTAGGCCCGTACACATAGGCTGAGTCGCGGCTGGGACCACGGTCAAAGTCGCTTTGGAAGGCATTGGTCAAGTTCTGAACACCCCCATAGAAAGCGAGTGAATAGTACTTGTAGATAGGTACGGTATATTGTACCTTCATGCCCATCTCAAAGAACGAGGGAGTCTTAAAAGTGCGAGGCCCGTAGGTGGTAGCGGTTTGCCCTTCGCCCATCATGAGGCGCGAAGCGTCGATTGTTGCAGCGGGAGCGCCATTGAACTCTGTGAGACTTCCGTTCTCCTCTGTAGGAATCTCGTGACCTGCTAACATGGAGCCCGTGAAATTACCAGAAATGGAGATGTCCAGATTCTTGATGGGCGTGAGCGTAGATACGAAGTAGGCATAGACGTCGGGCGTGCGGTATTTACGCGTTGTCTTGTAGCTGTCGTCTTCGTGCCATTGCTGTTCTTTGTCCCACTCGCTGCGTTGGAGCGTCAGGCCTCCTTGCAAGCTCCACATGGAGCGGTAGGCGAGGCGTCCTTCAAGGTTGGCACCATATACGCGTGCTCCGTCCGAATTGCTGCGTGTCTTAATCAGGTAGGTACGTCCGTTGATGGTGCGCTCTGACTGTACGGTAGAGAAAGCATCGCGAAGCTCCGTGTAGAAGCCTTCGGCGGTGAGATTAAGCTTCCATTCGGGCGAGAGGTTCGTGTACCAGTCGGCCGAGAAGCTGAAGCTGTTGGAGCGCTCTTCGTGCAGGTCGGGCGCGTTCTCGGAGAGAATCAAGTCGCCGCCTGCGTTGTCTACGTGGAGGTCTTCGTCAAAAATTTGTGGTGCACGGTAGCCTGCACTATAGTTGGCGCGCAAAACGAGGTCGGGCGTGGGGTTGAAGCGCACATTGGCACGAGGGGAGAAAATCCCCTTGTTGAGCAACGAGTGCTTGTCGAAGCGGCCACCGAGCAAGAAGCTCCAGCGTTCGGTTTTCCATTCGTTTTGCAGGAAAGCACTATTGGTAGATACCGTTTGGTTGATAAACTCGGGGCGGAAGCCACTCTTATCGTCCAACTCATCGCGGCTGTGTTCGAGCCCCGCAGTGAGTTGAGCAGGCATAAAGAGGCATTGCTCGAAGTCGTAGGAATACTGACCGCCGAACAGTGTGGTGAGCCCGTTTGTGCGACCATAAGAAATGAGTCGCTTTTCCATTTCGGCCGCCTCGTCAGAAGTGAGGGGGCGTTGTTTGGCCAGTGTAATCAATTCATTGACGGGAGTACCTCCACCATAGTAGCTGTCGCGATTCACCTTCATGAACGACGTGTAGGCATTGAAGCGGTGGCGTCCGTCCTCGGTGACTTGTGAGTAGGAGAGTGAACCATTGAGATTGTTGTGGCGCAACTGCTCGGCGATATTGGCGTTGTGGGGCTCTTCGCGCAGGCGGTCGCCACCACGGCGAAACTCGTTGGTTGCATGAAGTTCGGCAGTGAGTTTGGCATAGTCGGTAAACTTACCAAAGGCACGCAAACCCACGGTGCGCCCGTCAAGGAGGGGAGTTTCTGTATATCCGTCGCCATCATGGTCGTAGCCTGAGCGGTGGCGCACTTGTCCGAAGAGCGTGAGACCAAGTCGATTGTTGTCGGTGATGTAAGTCGCGTTGAGGTTGGTCGTGTTTTCAAAAGAACTCAAACCTTCCATGCCGCGTAACTCGTGGCTTGCAGAGGCCGAAGACGAGGTGGGCTCTTTAGTAATCACGTTGATAACACCAGCGATGGCATTGCTACCAAACAGCGCACTACCTCCTCCGCGCATCACCTCTACGCGTTCGATCATATTGGTGGGCAATTGCTCCAAGCCATAAACGCCTGCCAAGGAACTAAATACGGGACGAGAGTCGATGAGGATTTGAGAGTAGGGGCCTTCCAAACCATTGATGCGAACTTGAGAGAAACCGCAGTTTTGACAGTTGTTCTCGACGCGAACACCTGGTTGGAATTTCAAAGCCTGGGAGAGGTCGTTGCTCTGCGTGCGTTCAAACACCTTGATGTCCATCACATTGACCAGAGAGGGTGCGAGCGTGCGTTTAGTCGCGTTGCGCGTGGCCGAAACCACAACGTCGCTGAGCTGAACATCCTCGGCTGTGAGCTCGATGTTGAGCAGCAAACTCTTGTTGGCCTGCAACTCCACTTGTTGCGTCATGGGTTGATAGCCCACGGCACGCACCTCGATTTGTTGTTTGCCCACGGGAGCGTCTTTCAAGAAGTAGTGTCCCGTGGCATCGGTCAGTGTGCTAAACTTTGTGCCCTTGATGCTGACTACCACGCCGGGCAAATGCATACCCGTGGCTTTGTCCACAACGTGTCCCGTCACGTTGGCCTCCGTTTCGTGAGGCACGGGAGTTGTAGCAATGACATCAAGGTTCAAGAGAGGAGCATGAGAGGGAGTGGCCAAAGCGTGAGCAGCTGTAAAGGTGCAGATGCTGGCCAAAAATAGTGTAGAGGTTTTCTTCATATAAATAGTATTGAAAGTGGCGCGCTCTTTGTGCTCTGAGGCACTTGAGGGCAGGCCTACTTGTTTTCAGGTGCAAAATTACACACTTTTACAAGCCGCTCCAATACTCAAAAAGGGGTATAAATCTCGTGAAGATAAAAAACTATTAACGTCGCATGCGTATTTCCCTCCTCATAAGTGGGTATGTCTGCGTTTTTCGGCCTTTTTACTCTGCATGCACGCTCATTTCGCACTTGGCACAATCGAAGCTGAGCGGAAAACTACGCCCATCGGGCAGGCGCAGTGCGAGTGGCTCTTGCCAGGTCGGTTTTCGCCCTGTTTCCTTGGGACATTGGCCATGTGAGTAGCGCAGGCAGTGGCGGCAAGTCATGAGTGTGGCTTGTGGTACTTCGTCGAGTTCATAGGCCACTTGCACTTCGCTCGCACCGTGCTCTTTGAGAAATGAGCAGGCCAGCTGGTTGGCCACATTGGCGGTATAGTCAAACCGCTGTCCGTCAAGACGAAGTCCTGGAGAAATGGGGCGACGAGTATCGCGCACGTAGTTGGCCACGATTTTCTCGCTCAGCTCCTCGATGAGTTGGCGCCGCCATTCGCTTAGTTGAGAGGCAGGAATGAAGCGTTCGCCAGCGGTCTCAATATCGATGTTGCGCACCTCAAAGGCCGTCCCTCCCAGTTTTGAAAGGTTGCGCAAAAGGCTTTCGCGTTGAGGCTTTTGGGCCTCGACGATGGGGCTTTGAGTGAGCAGAGTGTGAGAGATGCCATTTTCGCATTGCGCCGTGAGTGCGTAGCCCAAGCCGTCGCTGCGCTCACGAAGCGCAATGTCGATGCTCAGCAAGCGTTGTGTCGACGAGCGTTTTAGGGTTTGTTCAAAGGCTCTGTCCTCGTTGCGAAACAGCTCTATGCCTGGACGTAGTCCTTTGGGCATGTGCAGTGGATGAAGTTGCTTGCCTTCGGCACGGTTCACCCGAAAGCCTTGCAGCTGCCCCTGTTCGTCAAAATAGCAAAGGCCGTCGCCATTGGAAAAACTGGCTTTCCCTTCGACCGAAAAGGCACGCCCGCCCACACGAGCTACGCGTCCTACGGGAGCACCTATGGCTTTGGGTGTGCGCATGGAGGCCACATCGGGCGTACGTTGGTGCAAAAAATACTCGGTGTAGCCTCGATTGAAGGTTTTCTCAATGTGTGGCGTAAAATCGAAATGTGAATGTCCGTGCGAAGCTCTGCAAAACTCCTGTGGACGGCGCGCGATGATGCGATCGATGGCTTGGCGATAGTGTGCACACACGTTCTTCACATAGCTTTCGTCCTTCAAGCGTCCTTCTACCTTGAAGCTGCGCACACCAGCATCGAGCATTTGCTCAATGGAATTGCTGCGATTCATATCGCGCAAGGAGAGGTGGTGGGCCGTGGAGATTACTTTGCCCTGTGCGTCGACCAGATCGAAACTTAGCCTACAAAAATGGCCACAGCGACCTCGATTGGCCGAGCGGTCAAAGCAGTGTTGTGACACGTAGCATCGTCCAGAATAGCTCACGCAAAGGGCGCCATGTACGAAGGCTTCGATGGGAAGAGAGGTGGCTTGGTGAATGGCGCGTATCTGCTCGAGCGAGAGCTCACGAGCCACGACGATTTGCGAAAAACCGCATAATTCCAAAAAACGAGCTTGCTCGGGAGTGCAGTTGTCCATCTGGGTCGAAGCGTGGAGCGCAATGGGGGGAAGCTGGAGTTTGAGCAGTGCCAAATCTTGAATGATGAGGGCATCGACGCCGGCAGCATAGAGTTCGTGTATCATGGCTTCGGCTTCGGCCAGCTCGTGGTCGTAGAGAATGGTGTTGAGAGTCACGTAGACACGCACGCCAAAGAGGTGGGCGTAGCGACAGAGTTTTTCTATTTCTTCTACACTATTGCCTGCTGCGGCGCGTGCGCCAAAACCCGGGCCACCGATATACACGGCGTCGGCACCATAGCGCACGGCAGCCATGCCTACTTCGGCATTGCGTGCTGGACAAAGGAGTTCGATGGGAGTCATGACCAATGAAACTTTCTGAGAGAATGAGGCAGAATAGCGGCCAGCGGTATGGCCTGCATGGGAAGCAGAAAATCCTACGTGCGTCGTAGAATTTTCTACGTGTGAAGAAGAAAATAGTTGGAGCAACACCCAAGAGTTGCGCTCCTAAATGGAGGAGAAAAACTAAGGTTCGGTTTCCCCCTCGATATACTCTTCGAGAAATAGATGCTCACCGTCAAACACGGCATAGGTAAACAAGTTAATCCAATCGCCCAAGAGCACCACGCGAGCTGTGCGCGATAGCATCAAATCGTAGTCGATGTGGCGATGGCCGAAGAGAAAAAAGTTGATGTCGGGATGGTCGCGCAGATAGTCTTTGGCAAAGAGTATGAGATGCTCCTTGTCTTCGCCTTGGAAGGGCAGTTCCTGCCCGTCTTCGCGTTTTAGGCGGCTGCGGCGCGCCCATTCCAACCCAAAATCGAGGGCCCAGCGAGGGTGCACAAGCGTGCGGAAAAGCCATTGGGCCACTCGGTTGTGAAAGAGGGCTCGCAAAAAACGAAAACCCTTGTCTTCGACTCCCAGTCCGTCGCCATGGGCGAGAAAAAAGAGTTTGTCGCCCAGCTCAATGGTGGTGGAAGTTTCCTTGTGCAAGATGACGCCGCATTCGGTGCTGAGATAGTCGGTCATCCACAGGTCGTGATTGCCCGTGAAATAGTGCACCTCGACGCCAAGGTCGGTCAGCTCGGAAATTTTGCCTAAAAAACGAGTAAACCCACGGGGCACGACGGTGCTGTATTCGTGCCAGAAGTCGAACATATCGCCCAGCATATAGACCGCACCGGCCTTGTGCTTGATAGAGTCGAGAAAACGCACCAAGCGTCGCTCTTGCATACGCTGGCTCTGAATGGCGCGGCTGCCAAGGTGGGCATCGGAAAGGAAATAGATGGGTTTCATGGCACGAGGATACAAAGAGGTATAAAAAGAGGGGCAGGTAGTGAGCCTGCCCCTCGAGCTATAAAAGTCTTATTTGAGCTTCAAATCGTAGTTGAGACCAGAAGCAGCTTCTTGGAGCGAATCGTTCACAAGACGGAAAGTGCTGTCGCCTACTTGCTTGAGGTAGAGGAAACCTGCACCCTCGCCGAGGGCTACCTTCAAGCCCTTTTCTGCACCTACGGCTACGGCTTCGGCCTTGCCCGTGTAGTTTTGAGTCATATCCTTGCCATTTTCGGCTTCGAGATAGGTCTCAACGAGCGTGTAGCTGCTGTCGGGATTGAGCGTGAATTGATACTGGATACCGGGGCCATCGGCAGCAGGAACAGTACCTTCGAATACGAGTGTATCGGTCGCAGCAGCGGTTGCAGTGCTGTCGTTAGCCATGGTCGTTGCATCGCCTGCCTTTTGTTGGCAAGACATCATCGTTGCAGCGGCAACGAGGAGAAAGAAAAGTTTTTTCATTGTGTTGTTATTGAGTTGAGAATGGATTATTTACGAAGATGTTCTATGATTTCGTCGAGTTGAGGCTGAATGTCGAACACCGTTTTCTCGCTCACACCACTGCTACACAACAAGTCGAGCATGCAGCTGGGGATATTGGCCGACTGCTGCTGCATGGCGCGCCCCATTTCGGTGAGTCGCACGAAAGTTTGTCGTGTGTCCACTTCTCCCTTTTTGCGCGTCACGATTCCTTCGCGTTCCATGCGCTGTATGAGCGGAGTGACGGTGTTGGTCTCGAGGGCCAATCGCTTGGCGATGTCGTTCACGGGCAGATTGTCCGTTTCCCACAGTACCATGAGCACGAGATATTGAGGATAGGTCACGCCCAAGCGCTCCAAGTGTGGGCGATAGGCTTGAATGATGAGGCGGCTCGCCGCATAGAGGCGAAAGCAGAGCTGATTGTCGAGTTTGAGTTGTTCGTAGGGCATGTAGAGTTGCACTTGGTTATGATAGACACGAAATAGCAGTCGTGCACTTAGGGCACGACATTCGTTTCTTCATCTGTCCTGTTTGCTCTGTGGATAGGGCTTTCTGCTTAGAGCAGAGCCTTGATTTGCTGTTCGACATCGGCCATGTTGTGTGTAGGCTCGAAGCGAGCTACCACTTTGCCTTCGCGGTCAATGAGGAACTTGGTGAAGTTCCACTTGATATCGCTGCTTTCGCGCCAGCCTGGCATGTTCTTGTCAAAAATGTCGATGAGAATGGGTGTGAGATTGTGGGCGGGATCGAAACCTTCAAAACCCTTCTCGCCCTTGAGCCAAGTGTAGAGGGGAAGCTGGCCTTCGCCATTGACTTCGGCCTTGCAAAATTGGGGGAATTCAATGCCAAACTTCGTAGAGCAGAATTCTGAAATTTCTTCGTCGCTACCAGGAGCTTGACCGCCAAACTGGTTGCAAGGAATGTCCAAAATTTCGAGGCCTGCTTCCTTGTGGCGCTTGTAGAGCGCTTCAAGCTCTTCATACTGAGGCGTAAAGCCACATTCGGTAGCCGTATTGACGATGAGCACTACCTTACCTTTATACTGAGAGAGGGCTATCTCTTGCCCCTTCTTGCTCGTGAGCTGGAAATCTGAGATATTTGCCATAATGATTGTCAGAGTGAGAGGATTAATTATGTCTTGTTGATACAAAGAAACAAGGAAGTCGCTTCCAAGGTCTTGTTGCGTGCAAAGATAAGACAAAAGTATATTAGTCGCAACCGATAAAGAAGAAACTTAATGAAGATTTGCATTTACAGGGCTAAAAAGCAGAGAAACAGGCCTTGATAACTTGGAAAAATGAAGGAGAAAGCGTACTTTCGCCGACAAATCAGAGAATTATGGAAACGTTTACTTTCCGACCCGCAACGGTCGAAGACGCATCTTTCATAGCACGTCAGGTCTTAGAAGCCTTGCACTGGGAAATGTATGTGCTCCCCTTGAAGCCTGAAAAACAAGAGGCTTGGGAGGAGCTCACACCGGTGTGCGGACAAGAGGGTACGCTCTATTCCTATCGGCACTGCACCATTGCTCAAATGGGGAAGAAGCCCGTAGGCCTCGTCGTGGCTTATGATGGAAAGGAGTATCGAGACTTGCGGTTGCGTACTTTTCGACAGCTATCGTGCTTGGCAGGAACAGACGTCGAGAACATGGAGGACGAAGCTGGATGTGGAGAGTGGTATATTGATAGTGTGGCTATCGTTCCCGAGGTGCGTGGAAGAGGCATCGGGCGATTATTATTGCAAAAGGCCATTTCTGCAGCACAAGAGCAAGGTTTGTGCGCCACACTACTTGTGGATCCTGACAATGAAAAAGCCCACCGCCTTTACGAAACGATGGGCTTTCAAATAGTGGGAAAAATAAAGGCTTTCAATCAGTGGTTTTGGCGCATGCATCATCACTCCTGACTTCTCTACCCCAAAGCAATGAATAAGGTAGAGTAGGGAAAAAGTTTATATCTCCAAGGCTCTAAAGTGGGTGGGTATAGGGATAGCCTCCTTGCTCATAAACCGAAGAATAATATGAATACTTTTCTTTCTCTTTGCGAGGCACGAAGTTCCGTGCGTCAGTTTCAAACGACCATCCCCGACGAGGAGGCGATTGCTTACATCGTCGAATGTGTGCGCTTAGCTCCCTCGGCTGTCAATCGTCAGCCCTGGAGAATTTATTATACAACGGAACCGGGATTGTTGGCACAGCTTCGTGAGAGTTATCCCAGAGAATGGATGAAAGAGGCACCTGCGGTTTTTGTACTCTGTAAAGACGAGGCTGAGGCTTGGGTGCGTCCATCCGACAGAAAGGGGCATGGCGACATAGATGTGGCCATCGCTACGGAGCACTTGTGTCTTGCTGCGACCGAACGGGGATTGGGCACGTGCTGGGTGTGCAATTTCGACGTGGAGCTTTGTCGCAAGGCTTTGCATTTGAGCGATAGGGAAATTCCTGTGGTGATGGTGCCTATTGGTTATGCAAGCGCAGAAGCTCAGAATCCTTCTAAGAAGCGGAAGTCTTTGTCCGAAATATACTTTCGTAGATAGGAACGTAAAGTTGCTGTGAAACTTAAGGAAGCAACTCAAAAAGAAGATTGACAAGACGAGGAAAGGCATAGTCCGCACGTTGATTGAGGGCAATGCGCTGCATGCCCTGAGGAACTTGTGCGGGATTGCGTAGCACGAAAGCATTGGCATGGAGGGTGCGGTGAGTGAGCTGATGGCGCAAATCTGTGGCGAGTAGCTTCAGGCTGCTATGCTCATGGAGTAGCGGGAGGAGTAGTGGGTGTTGAAGCGCCTCCTCGGGAGCGAGTTGTTGCTCGGTTTCGATGAGAAAGGGCTCGTAGAGCCCCGCCCAAATATCTCCTACGGGACGACGACGAATGTATAGTTCGTCTTGCTCAAAAATAAACACATAAGTGAGGTAGCGGTGTGAAACGGCTACCTTTTTACTTTTTACAGGGAGGTTTTCGATTTGACCAGAGGACAGAGCTTGGCAACTTGCTTCAAAAGGACAGATGAGGCAACGAGGAGCACGAGGCGTGCATTGCGTAGCTCCAAAATCCATAAGAGCTTGGTTGTAGTCGGCTGGGCGTTGTACATCTATTAGCGTAGAAGCTAAAGCGGCAAACTCCTTCTTCCCTGCCGTGGTATCGATGGGAGTTGTTATTCCGTAATAGCGGGAGAGCACTCTATACACGTTGCCGTCGACTGCTGCTGTAGGCAGTCCAAAGGCAAAAGAGCAGATGGCTGCTGCCGTGTAGTCTCCAACTCCTTGGAGGGCTCTCACTCCCACATAATCCTGAGGAAATTCGCCCAAAGCTACGATTTGTTGAGCGGCTTTATGCAGGTTACGTGCGCGAGAATAATAGCCCAGTCCTTCCCATTGCTGCAACACCTCGTCCTCGCTGGCTTGAGCCAACACTTCGACCGAAGGAAAGCGTTGAATGAAGCGTAAATAGTAATCATATCCTTGTGCTACGCGAGTCTGCTGCAAGATAACTTCTGAAATCCAAATGCGGTAAGGGTCGCGTGTATCACGCCAAGGGAGTTCGCGTTTGTGTTGGGCATACCAACGTAGAAGTATTTCGGAAAAATTAGACATAGGGTGGAGTAAGAAGGTGAAGCGGACTACCTCTTGATAGGGATAAAAGAATAGACTCTGCAACGAAAAGAAGGAGCAAGCAGAAGAAGGAAAAAGAAATGGGCACAAAAAACAAGCACACCGCAAACTCGCAATGTGCTTGTTGGAATTGTGTGTCTGTTTTAGTGAAAGAGTTTGATGCGTTGTTCTTCGCTCATTTTACAAATGAGCAGAGCATCATCTTTTTCTACCACAATGTAGCCTTCGAGACCTTGAACGACGACTTTGCGACCATTGGAGGTATGCACAATACAATCGTGCGAGTCGAAAAGTGCAACGTCATCGCCGACCACTGCATTGCCATAAGCATCATGTGGGAGCTGGGCATGCAAGGAGCTCCAAGTGCCTAAATCGCTCCATGCAAATTCAGAAGGGCGCACATAGACGCTGTCGGCCTTTTCCATAATGGCATAATCGACTGATATGTTTTCGCACAGGGGAAACATTTCATCGATTTTGGCTCGTTCTTCTGGAGTATCGTAGTAGGGGAGTAATCCTTCAAAAATGGCAGAAGTAGCTGGAGCATACAAGCGGAATGCATTGACTATCGTCGATAGGCTCCAAACGAAGATGCCTGAATTCCAAAAATAATTAGGCTGAGCTACGTATTGCTGAGCCGTGGTTAAATCGGGCTTTTCGCGGAATTCTTCGACAGCATAAATGCTTTTCATACGTGAAGAAGCATAGCTCAAGTCAGCTTTGATATACCCGTAGCCTGTGGCTGGCTGGGTGGGCTTGATACCGAGCGTTACGATGGCGTCGGTTTCTGCCGCAAACTCCATACTTTCGCTTATTGCGGTACGAAAGTCTTCTATCTGCTTCACATCGTGATCAGAAGGAGTGACCACAACGCAGGCCCGTGGGTTGCGCTTTTTGATGCGCCACGATGCATAACAAATGCAAGTTGCAGTGCCACGCATACAGGGCTCGAGAAGGATATTGGTCGTTGGAACTTCTGGTAGCTGCTCTTTCACCATTTCTGCGTAATTGCCAGAAGTGACAACCCACACATTTTCGGCGGGAACAAGTCCTCGAAAACGATCGAGGGTGAGCTGCAACATTGTGCGTCCGCAACCTAAAATATCGAGAAACTGCTTAGGCCGTTGCTCGTTACTCATAGGCCAAAAGCGGCTGCCCACTCCTCCTGCCATTATGACGAGATGGTGGTTAGAGAACATACAGTTACGGAGAAAAAAGGAAACGACTTATTTTGTGGTCTTGGGATCGAGCATATCTCCCTCAATATAAAGGCGAACGAGAGAGTTGGAAGCATTGCTTTGTACCGAAATGCTTTTCTTAAATTTGCCGGGGAACTTCCCTTTACCGTTGTAAACAACCTTGAGAGAACCCATTTTTCCAGGTGCAATAGGCTCTTTGGAGAAAGAAGGAACGGTGCAACCACATGAAGCTACGGCTTGCTGTACAACAAGGGGCTTGTTTCCTGTATTGGTGAAGAGGAATTCTACCGTTTGCGCATCGTCTTCTTTGAAGGTGCCAAAGTTGTGGTCGGTTTTCTTAAACGTAATTACGGCTTGTGCCGAAGCACTCATTGCCCCAAAGGCAAGCATTGTGATGAAAGTCATCAAAATCTTTTTCAGCATAGTGTTTTACTGGTTAATTGTATAGCTTATGGCTGCAAAAGTACGCAATTTTCTTGACCACAATAATCTTTCACAGAATAATTTTGACCTTTCGCCCCATAAACATTACTTTTGCCTTATGAATACAACAAAAGGAGCGTTAGATGAACACATAATTCTGGGGATAGATCCTGGTACCAATGTATTGGGCTATGGATTGCTGTCTGTGCAAGGCCGAAAAGCAAAGATGTTGGCTATGGGCGTGATTGATTTGCGTCGGGTGAATGATGTTTATCTAAGGCTGGGGCGCATTTACGAGCGAGTAATGGGGATTATCGATGCTTTTCATCCCGACGAGTTGGCAATCGAGGCTCCTTTCTATGGCAAAAATGTGCAGTCCATGCTCAAATTAGGAAGAGCACAAGGGGTGGTAATAGCTGCTGCTATGGCTCGCCAAATTCCCATTTGTGAATATACTCCTATGCAAATCAAGCAAGCGGCCACCGGTAGTGGAGCCTCAAGCAAAGAACAGGTTGCTGCGCTACTTCAACGGATGCTCAATATACCGGACGACAATATGCTGCCCTATTTAGACGCGACCGATGCCTTGGGAGCGGCTTATTGTCATTATCTTTCGTATTATCGACGAGGAGTGAAAGGAGCTTTGCCTATGGGACTGGTCGAAAAGAAAGCAAGTAAGACAACTTCTCGTTCTTGGGCTGAGTTTGCACGGAGCAATGCAGGACGAGTGCGCCAATGAACACAAAGTTAGATTCGCTCTATCTACATTCTTGTGTCGTGGCGTGCGCAAGAGGAAAAATAACTTATAAGTTTCTCATTCTATTATGCGTTGGGTGATTTTAGTGATGATGACCTTGCTTTCTTGGATAGGAGTGAGGGCACAAAGTATCTTTCAATCGGAATTGGAACGTGCAGCGGCTGTTGTACAGCATCAGCGTGGAGGCTTTGTGGTGGTACGCCTAGCTGTCTTTAAGCAAGAAGCTTTACTCTATTTACGAGAAAAGACCGATAATCAAGACGAAGAAACAAGGAAGAGATGGTTGGATAACCAGGCTTACTACTTAGCCGATTTCTTAGGGTTATATTACCATTTACTGTGCGACACTCAGCTTACGGCAAGCAACCACCAAGAAATACGAGATTGGTTCAAACAAGCCAGTTTGGGCAATCCTGCCTTTTATAATGAGGAGGACCCCAAAGCGCTACGTTTTGTGGAAGATTCCTCTCAACCACTCACTCCTTTCTCCCTCGATTCCGATTGGGAGAAGTCTTTTGGACAGGTGCTGCGCCAAATGCAAAATAGCTCCTATGCAGATATTGTGCAAACTTTTAGCCTTTCTCCTACGCGATAGAAAGAGTTGGTATTGGGAAGGTGATATTCAAAGCTCTTGGCATAAGACATGATGCCAAGAGCTTTTGATTTATATGAGGTGACGCTAAAAGCAAATAAGAAAGAGTCAAAAAGTGATGCTAAGTGTGCTCATCTTTTTTATCCGTGGATAAAAGAGCGATTTATTGTGCGTTAAGTCACAAACCATCCGGCAAGTGTGGTTCTTGGGGCGACCTAATCGCGAGTGATATGGTGCGCTAAAATCGTGAGCTTAGAAGCATTAGAGGGAGCGTTTGAGCGAAAGAGAAACTTGCGAAAACGGAGTAAAAATCTTTGTTGATGGAGCCTTTATATGTACTTTTGCAAGCAAATATTTTTACGCTCCGTTATGCTTCAACTCTATTCTATTTATTGGATACCTCTGAGCCTTTGCTTGCTTTCCCTTTTGTGGCTTACTTTTACAAGATGGAGGGCTTTCCGAATGCTCAATAGCTGGCTACTTCAACAAAGCGTGGAGAAAACTATCGAATTGCATGGAACTGCTGCACAGCCCAAGTACAATGTAGAAACACCGCTTGTGAGCCTTGTCGTACCGAGTGTCGGAGAGGCGCGGTGGATAGAGCGAAATTTGGAGAAATGGCTCAATCAAACGCAGGAGCGTTATGAGGTAATCATAGCCGATGCTTCAGACGACGAAGGAGCTACCCACGACGTGGTGAAGCGCGCTCAAGTTCACGCCCCTCATCTGCGTTATACCCAACTGCCTCGTACGATGCGTAATCTTCACCCTCGCCAAGCGGCACTCAGTTTGGGTATGAGGGCTGCACGTGCTCCTTGGGTGGTGCTTACGCAAGCCGATTGTCAACCCTCTTCTCTGCAATGGCTAAAGCACCTCAAAGCTTACTGCACTGAGGATTATGATGTCGTCGTAGGACGTGTTGATTTTGACGATTTGGGAAGCGAATGTCTGCGTACCAGCTACGAACAGCAGCGTCGTTTGGCATTCAATGCGGCTTGCACCCTGTGGGGAAAAGCCTGTGGCGGTGATGCACGTTGTATTGCTTTGCGTAAAGAGTGGTGGTGGAGCTGCGGAGGGTTTGCCGACAGTCGTGAACTGGGGTATGGAGAATGTGAATTGTTGATAGACATTCACGCCGAAGCTCATCGAATAGGTTTCGCTCTATTCCCTGAAACTGCGGTACGGCAGGACATTCCAGAGGGAGAAATGTTGCAGCAATTGCGTAAGGAGGCCGTAGGCTTGCGTAGACGGCTTAAGGTGTCTCGCTCTTGGCCTCATGTGGCCGAGCGTCTCTCCATTTGGGCATGGGCTTTATTGGGATGGGCCATGTTTTCTTTTGTCCTCTTGCGTCTGGCTTATTTTGGAGGCGCTCTTTGCCCTGTTGCGCAAGAACTGGGATTGGCTTGCTCCGAAACAGTGAGGTATTATGCATGGAGAGATTTGTTCTATGATGTTCCAGCCTTGCTTTTCTCAATATGGGCAGTGGTAGGTGCGATTTTCTCTATGCGGCGCACGATGAGCCTACTTCTTCCCGACTATCGAGGAATCCGCACCTTATATCCGATAGTCCATGATACCTTGATGCCTTTGCGAAGAACGCTTTGAAGATTCTGGTTCAAAACAAGACCGCATCCTACAAAATGTTGTAGGATGCGGTCTTGTTTTGAGCTAAAACTTCCGTTTATTGAGCTTGAGGCATGAGGAAGCGATCGTCAGTCGCTTTGATCAGCTCCTTGCGGTATTGTTCTGGATATCCAGGACGTTCGGGGGGGACACAAATACCATGAGGAGTGAGTTCCCATTGTCCGTTTTTCTCCTTTTTCACCACTTGGTCATTAAACTTCATGATGAGTCGTTCGCCCAAGGCCTTCCAGTCGAGCATCATGCGTTCGGCAGCCTGTGTCGTGTAGGTATCGAGCTCTTGTATGGCAGAGGCTGTATCGCCAGCCTTGATTTTCTCGACGACGAGTGCTTCGAGAGCGGGCTGGAGGGTGGCATACATCTTCTCTAATTGGTCACGTTTGGCCTTCAACTCGGGGAAAAGTTGTTGATAGCGAGGATAGACCATATTAGACACCCAGTTTTGCAGCCAAAAAGCCGACTTCCATGAGAAAGTGTGGTCATTGGCAGTAGCATCGGCATAGCATTCTGGAACGGTGGTTGCGCTGCAATAGATAGGAGTGAAGGGCACCATATTGGGGTCGTCATTGCCGTACCAAAGAATGCCACCTACCTCGCGAGGCAACCATGAGCGCAATTCTGCCACAACTACATAGCTGGCTTGCTGGGTCGAGATGGGACGCTCGTTGAAGTATTCTTTTCCGTCATGCTTCCACTTCAAGGGCGAAGGTTGGTAAGGAGCACAATACACTCCCGAAGCAGCGTTGCAGGAGAAGTCGAGAGCCGTCCCTTCGTAGTGGTCGCGCATACCCTCCATCACATCTGACAAGCTGAGAGGAGCTGTTGGCTTGAAGTAGAGAGGCATCACTTCGCTTTTGCCAATGTTTTTGCCAGTAACAAAGGGCAGATAGCGTTCCATACCTTCTACGTGCTTGTTGAAGAAGCTCCAAGCGCGAGCATCGCACCAGCGCTGAGAGCCGAAATCTGCAGGAGAATAAGCCGCCGAGAAGGAGAAGTCGGCATCCTTACCTTTGAAATAGCCTTTGGAGCGTGCAAACTTGATGACGTCTTTTGAGTACATCACGTTTTTCTTGTCCTTCATGTCAAATTGGTGAATGCGGCTTTGGTTAGCGTGAGCAGCGATGCAATCGTCGGGAATGCGTACTGCTACCCATACGGCTCCTTTGGCTTCGTCGCCCTTGCCTATCATTTCGAGCACCCACACCTCGTTGGGGTCGGCAATGGAGAAGCTTTCGCCTGTAGAGGAGTAGCCGTGGCGTGCCACGAGGTCGGTCATGACTTTGATTGCCTCGCGCGCATTTTTGGCACGTTGCAGGCCCAACTGCATGAGACTCACGTAGTCGATCCCCCCCTCGAGTCGTTTAGGAGCGAGTTCTTCGCGTCCTGAGAAGGTCGTTTCGGTGATGGCCAACTGATATTCGTTGATGTTGCCCATGACATTGTAGGTCTCAGGAGCTTCGGGAATTTCTCCCAGGGGTTGATGCGTATCGCCATCGACAATCTTGCGCATGGTACCAGGAGCATGCTTTCCTGCGGGAAAATGCAACAGACGACCATACATACCGTAAGAGTCGGCGCTATAAGAGATGTAGGTTGCCCCAGTTTTAGAGGCTTTCTTGCCCACCAGCAGGTTGGTGCAGGCCGAAGCCGTGATACCAACCAGGGCAGCGAGAAGAAGGAGGTAGCGTTTCATGTGAAGAAATATGTGAGAGTTTGAAAAGCAAGAAAAAGCATTGTCCAGTCTTCCTCCTCAACGAAGGAGGAAGAGCGGTCTGTGTGGTTTATACGGCCTTGAAACTCATGTCCAGGCCCATCACAGAGTGGGTGAGTGCACCCACCGAAATGAAATCGACGCCACACTCTGCATAGTCGCGCAGTGTCTCGTAGGTGATGCCTCCTGAGCTTTCGGTCTCGAAGCGTCCGTCAATGAGTTCTACGGCTTTGCGCGTGTCTTCGACGCTGAAATTGTCGAGCATGATGCGGTCGGCTCCTCCGTGTGCCATGACGGCACGAATATCGTCGAAGGTGCGGCATTCGATTTCGACTTTCAAGTTCAGCCCCTTGTCCTTTTGATATTGTGCGCAACGATCCAAGGTTTTGGCTATTCCTCCACAAAAGTCAATGTGGTTGTCCTTGAGCAAAATCATATCGAACAGCCCGATGCGATGATTGCAACCTCCACCTATTTTCACGGCCTCTTTTTCGAGCATGCGCATGCCTGGGGTGGTTTTGCGCGTATCGAGGATGCGCGTTTTGGTACCTTCCAATCGAGCCACGTAGCGTGCCGTCATCGTTGCGATGCCACTCATGCGCTGCATGATGTTGAGCATAAGGCGCTCGGTCTGTAGCAGACTCTGGGTTTTTCCGCTCACGATAAAGGCGACATCTCCAGGCTTTACATGCGCTCCATCCTCAATGAATACCTCCATTGTCAGCGTGGGGTCAAACTTGCGAAACACTTCGCGAGCTATGCGCACGCCAGCGAGAATACCTTCTTCTTTGATGAGGAGCTTGCTACTTCCTGTAGCCTCTTCGGGAATGCAGCAAAGGGTGGTGTGGTCTCCATCGCCAATATCCTCAGAGAAGGAGAGAGCGATGAGTTGTTCGTTGAGCTGGTCTACGGTGTACATATCAGTTATGGTGTATTGGTAACAGAAAAAGGGATGCCAAGTTCTCGGCAACGGCGAATGCCACGGTGGTGGCCCTGCTGCGCGGCTTGGCGATAAAATTGTGTGGCTCGTTCCAAATTGGGCGCTTCGGTCCAGCCCTCTTCGGCCGCTTGTCCGAGGCGGAATGTGGCATAAGGATCGGTGCCTAAACTGTAAGCCTCGACGGCTTGGCACAAATCGGGTAGTAGAGGAGGACAGCCTTTGCGGTATAAATCTCCTAAATTGCTGGGAGCGAAGGTTCTATCACCCTGTGCTATCGCTTCCCTCCACCATCGTTCAGCTTCCTTTCCATCACGCTCCACTCCTATTCCCTCTTGGAATATCGTGCCTAAATCGTTGAGCACGACTCCGTCGATTTCCCCCTCATAATGGTGAGCCAGCGAGAGGAGCATATCAACATCCTCCTGTGCAAAACTTTCCCACGTTTCGCTTCCGTCGAGCTGCCACGACCGCACGAGCCCTATGCTACGATGTTGCGGCAGGTCTACTTCGATTTCGAGCAACTCTTCGTCATTGGTGGCAAAACCTGTGTGCAGAGCCGTCGGGACACGACCTGTACGGAGCAAGTGTTGTAGATAGCCATAAATGCGAGGAGTGGCCGAATGAACGCTCACGGCAACACTCGCGAAGAGGCTTGCATCGACATATTGGAATGGTTCGAGTGGTTGATGCAGATAGTAGCGACGTCCGAGCATCAGATGCGCTTTGAGCAGTGCAACGGCTTCGCCGATGGCGGTGGCTGCCCACTCTTCGTCGTAGTCTTGAAAAACATGGGCAATGCCTTCCCCACGCAGTTGAGCACTGAGACAATCGGCCAAATAAGGGAAGAGCCTATAGTCTTCGTACGAGGCCAGCGCATCCATCGAAAGGCAAGTTTGATCGCGGTGAGTGCGTTCTATGACAAATACGCTGGTGGAATGTCGCGGTTGCCACAAATAGTACACGCGTTCAGCATGAACCTCAGGGGCCTGGGCCCAAGCGTATTCCAACTCTACATCGAGCGTTTGTAAAAAACGATCCATGCAAAAGGGGAGGGGAGAAGCGATAAAAACGCTATGTGTCATAGAGAAGGCTTTGGGAAGCGAAATTACAAACTCTCCTCCGAATAGCCCAAAGCTCGTTGCGAAAATCGCCTCTTCTGCTACGTTTTCTGCACAAAATGAGAATAAAACTCGCCCGAAGAGCGTGAAAAAGTGAGAAATCCTTGTTACCCTGCGCACAAGTCCCTACATTTGCTCTCATCACTTTATCTAAATATCAAACGATTATGAAGAAAATTCTTTTGCTCACCACCTTTGCTCTTGTAGGGCTTGTGGCTCAGGCTCAGGGTTTTGTAGGTGGTAGTATGAAACTGCAAAACCAAACGACCAAGAACAACACCATCACCAAAGCATCGATCGGTGTGGAAATGGGACGTCACATCAACCATAATTGGGCGCTTTGTGCAGGTATCGGCTATGGTACGAACTCGATGAATAGCGATTTGGCCAGCAGCGAGTTTGAAATCGCACCTTTTGCGCGCTATACAGCTGCACGCTGGGGAGCTGTGAGTTTGTATTTTGATGGAGGCGTGAAGATGAATTGGGAAACGACCTATCGTGGCAACGAAGAGACGAACTTCTCGTGGGGCATGGGTGTGAGTCCTGGTTTGGCCTTGAATTTGAGTCGTCGTGTCACTTTTGTGACCAACTTTGGTTTTGTGGGCTATAACTATGCCGAAAACAACGAGGTGATAGGCTTCAATTTCGATACAAGCAATGTGCGCTTCGGTTTTCACTTCAATTTTTAAGCCACGAAACTCTTTTTTATATCACCCACCGCAATGGAACATCCTCATTGCGGTGGGTGTGTTTTTGCGACAAGCTCTCGAGGGCTCACACAAGGCGGATGGAGCGTTTTATCTTCGATCAGCCATTATATGAAGGGAATACGCATAGCCTGCTACACGATTTTTTATGGCTGATGAACTACATTGTTTTGCAGATGAGGCTTCCTTGCCTTCTCTGTATGAGAAGCAGGAAATCCTCCTTCCCACGTAAAATTTTCTACGACGCACGTAGGATTTTTTCCTTCCCACGTAGAAATGCCTGCGACGCACATAGAAAAAAGAAACTCCCACTTAGATATTCCTAAGTGGGAGCCACATACTTTTCATAAAGCCCTCTGAGAAAGTTCATGCGGGCTTAGGTAAACCTACTTCTTGCCCTTGTTATAGCGCTTGTTCATCCCCTCTATCACCGCTTTAGTAATATCGAGTTTAGGATTGGCATAGAGCAGATTATCACCTTGTTTGGAGAGTATCATTTCATAGCGCATAGCTTTATTATAATCGTTCAAGAAAGAACGTACACTATCGCGCAAGGTATTGTTGAACTTTTCTTGTTCAGCAGCCATCTTTTTGGTCAAGCTCTGCTCAAGACGAGCCGCTTCTTCTTGCATGCGCTGTACGCGTTGCTGAGCAGCTTGGGCTTGCTCTTGGCTCGTGAAACCGCCATTTTGCATTTTTTGCTGGAAATCGGCCATCGCTTTCTGGATTTGGCTCATTTTTCCTGCCAGTTGCGCCTCATATTGCTTACTCTTGGTCTCCAGCGCTGCTTTTTGCTCGATACAGAAAGTATATTGCGTGAGCAGTGAGTCGACTTCCACATAAGCCATGGCCTTGGTCTCCGTCTTTTCTACCTTGCTGGTGGTAACAGGAGTTTCTGGCTTTTCTGCCTTCTTGCAAGCAGCTAAAGAGAGCGAAAGGAGGAGAGCCGAAAACGCCCATAAAGATTTGATGTTCATGATGTTCTAAGTTTAATTTCGAGAAAGAGGTTCAAGGCTTGCGATGCTCGCTTACCGCTTTGGAATTGGGGCGTCGCGCTTCTCGATCTTGAGTGGTAGCGCAGCGCACTCCTCGTTGAGCCAAAGCCTTATTGCCACTCACGTGAGTGTTGGCAAACTTCCCCTTGATTAAAACCCCAAGCGAAAGGAGGAGCATGGCCAAACCAACAATAATTATCGTAGCCAGGAGCAATTTATCCATAAGTTTTTTCTATATTTGCGGTGCAAAGATACGCCCCTGCCCACGAAAGAGCAAGCGATTTGCAGAAATTAAGTACTCGGTGCGCATAAGATATTTTTTCTCCTTATTTATGCACCGACTCATCACTTTCCAATACTACTCCTATGACTCAACTACACCCCAAGGCCGTGTTCGACTGCTTTGCACAGCTCAACGCTGTGCCCCGTCCTTCAAAGCGTGAGGAGAAGGTGCAAGCCTTCTTGATGAAATTTGGCCAAGATTTAGGACTCGATACGCAAATTGATGCCGCTGGCAACATCCTGATCAAAAAGCCCGCCACTCCTGGTATGGAAGATTGCAAGACTGTTGTTTTGCAAAGCCATGCCGACATGGTGTGCGAGAAGAACAAGGATGTAGAGTTTGACTTTGACAACGACGCCATTCAGACCTACGTCGATGGCGAATGGCTCAAGGCCAAAGGCACTACCCTCGGTGCTGACGATGGTATCGGTGTGGCCATGCAGATGGCCGTGCTCCAAGCCACCGACATCCAACATGGCCCCATAGAATGCCTCTTCACGAGCGATGAAGAAACAGGTCTGACAGGCGCCATGGGCTTGCAGGCAGGCTTCTTAACGGGCAATTATCTCATCAACCTCGACTCGGAGGACGAAGGTCAGCTCTTCGTGAGTTGCGCGGGCGGTGTGCGCACCGAAGCCACCTACACCATCGAAGAGGAAGCGATGCCCGAAGGGTATTTCACGGCCAAGGTGTTCGTGAAAGGCTTGACAGGTGGGCACTCTGGCGACGACATCATCAAGAAGCGCGCCAATGCCAACAAGCTCTTGCTGCGTTTCATCTACAACACAATGCAAAACACGGAGTTGCGCCTCGTAGACATTCAAGCAGGTGGTCTGCACAATGCCATTCCTCGTGAAGCAACTGCAGTTGTGGCTGTCCCTATGGGCTACAAGGAACAGCTGCGCATCGATCTTAATCTCTTTGCTGCTGCAGCTCGTGACGAGTTCTCCGTAACAGAACCCTCGATGCTCATCGACCTCGAAAGCCAAGAAACACCCGCTACTTGCTTAGCCGCAGCTCCTACTGTTGCGATGATCAAGAGCCTTTATGTGGTGCACAACGGCGTGTTTGCGATGAGTCAAGACCTCGAAAATTTTGTGGAAACCTCCAGCAATTTGGCCAGCATTCGCCGCCAAGGTCAGCAAATCGTGGCCACGACTTCACAACGCTCCAGCATAGCCAGCAATCTCGAGAACATGGCCGCTATGATTCGGGCTACGCTCGAGCTCGGTGGTGCTGTTTGCGTGACCAACGATGGCTATCCTGGTTGGAAGATGAATCCCCACAGCGATATCCTTCGCGTGGCAGTGGAAAGCTATCAGCGTTTGTACGGTCGCGAACCCAAAGTTTTGGGCATCCACGCTGGCTTGGAGTGCGGCTTGTTTAGCGAAAAATATCCCCACCTCGACATGGTGAGCATGGGCCCCACGATGCGTGGTGTGCACTCGCCCGACGAACGTCTGCTCATTCCTACGGTTCAACTCGTGTGGGACCATCTGCTCGATATGCTCCGCAACATCCCCAAAGCTTAGCATGAAACAGCTGCTCACAGCCGCTTTCTCCTTTGTATGCATCCTCCTTGCCTCCTGTTGGGGCGAGGAGGATTATACACTTTCGCCCAGCCACCAGCTACGCTTCTCGACCGATACGCTGGCCTTCGACACCGTCATAGCAGGCGAGCCAACAAGCACGCGAATGCTCGACGTGCACAACGACGCCTCTCAGGCGCTTCGCATCAAGGCTACCTATCTCGCCAGTGGGAAGCAATCGCTTTGGCGTGTGAATCTCGACGGAGAATTTCTGAAAAATGGGTACGCCGAAGAAATCACCCTACCCGCAGGCGATAGTCTTCGGATTTTTGCAGAGATGACGGCTCCCGAAACAGGACAGGATTTGCCGAAATCCTATGAAGAAAAACTCATTTTTGAGTTAGAAAGTGGTGTGCGGCAGCACGTGTTACTCACCGCTATGGGACAAGATGTAGAGCGCCTCAAAGCTCGAACCATCTCTGTAGCAACAAGCCTAAAGGCTCAGCGTCCTTACCAAATTTTCGACAGCCTGGTTGTCGCCCAAGGAGCCACGCTCACACTTCCCGCAGGCACACGGCTCTATTTTCATCCAAGGAGCTCGCTCATAGTGCGTGGCACGCTCGTCGTCGACGGGACGTTGGAACATCCCGTCGTATTGCGTGGTGATCGCTTGGGCAACATGTTCACCAAGCAAGCCTACGATCGTATTCCTAATCAGTGGGGAGGAGTCGTTTTTGCTTCGACCAGCCGAGATAATCGTTTGGAGCACTGCGACATTCATAGTGGAGCCTACGGTCTACGCTGCGAACCGAATGAACAGTCTTCTCCCGTCCTCACGCTGCGCAATAGTATCATTCACAATACAAAAGAGCATGCACTCGAAGCCACACTCTGCTCTGTCGATGCGGCCAATACTCAAATAACCAACGCTGGTGGCGATTGCGTGCACCTCGTAGGTGGACGGCACCACTTTGTCCATTGTACCATTGCCCAATTTTATCCTTTTGTAGGCGAACGAGGAGTGGCGCTCTCTTATAGCAACGAACGCAACAACGCGGCAGCACCACTGGAAGTTCGTTTTGTCAATTGTCTAATCACAGGCAATAATGCCGACGACGTGATGGGCTTTCCTTCTCAACGACACAAGAACGCAAAGTTCCAATATGCTTTTCAGAACTGCCTACTCAATACGCCCAAAATAGCGAGTTCACCGAACATCACGGTTTGCTTGTTTGAAGAGGATGCGCCCGAATCCACACGTCGCGCTCAGCAATTTCTCCCACTCTTTGATTGGAGTAGTTTGTTCTTTTCCTTCACACTTTCTCCTCAATCTTGGGCCGTAGGAAAAGCCGATCCCGTAGTAGCCCAACAATACCCTACCGATCGTTTAGGTCGCCCTCGTCTTGCCGATGGAAAGGCCGATATCGGGTGTTATGAAGCCCAACCTCAAAAGTCCAAAAACTGATGCAAACTCCCAAACGCACTCCCAAACCCAAAGCTATCCAGCCCCCCGCGCAAGATAGTTTCGGTCGTTTGCAGCCTCAAGAACTCGATTTTGAACGCGTCGTGCTTGGAGCGCTCCTCCTCGAGAAAGATGCCTACTCGCAGGTCAGCGAAATTCTCAAACCCGAAAGTTTCTACGACCCTCGACATCGCACCATTTTCGAAGCTATTCGTCGCCTAAACATCGACCAAAAGCCTCTCGACCTTCTCACCGTGAGCGAGCAACTGCGTGCCGTAGGCAAGTTTGAAGAAGTCGGAGGCCCAGCCTATCTTGCTCAACTGAGCCAAACAGTTGTGTCGAGTGCTCACATCGAGTATCATGCCCGCATCATTGCCCAAAAGGCGACGGCCCGCGAACTCATTAGCTACACGGCCAACATTCAAGACAAGGCCTTCGATCCCACAACCGATGTGGACGAGCTCATGCAAGAGGCGGAGGGTAAGCTCTTCGAGTTGTCGCAACAAAACCTCAAAAAGGACTATACACAAATCGACCCCGTCATCAATGCCGCTTACGAACAGCTGCACCTTGCAGCTGCGCGTGCCGATGGTATGTCGGGCATACCTTCACTCTTCCACAAACTCGATAAGATGACGGCTGGCTGGCAAAACTCCGACCTCGTCATTATGGCGGCACGTCCCGCCATGGGTAAAACCGCCTTTGCGCTTTCGATGGCCAAGAACATCGCCGTGGATCAAGATATCCCCGTGGCTTTCTTCTCGCTCGAAATGGCCAACGTGCAACTTATGACCCGTGTCATCTCCAACACCTGTGAGATCAGCAGCGAAAAACTCAAGAATGGGCAGCTCGAACCTTACGAATGGAGCCAGCTCGACAGCAAGATCAAAGAACTCTACGGCAAACCCCTTTACTTGGACGACACTCCGTCGCTCTCCGTGTTTGAATTGCGCACCAAGGCACGCCGTCTTGTGCGCGAACATGGAGTACGCCTCATCATGATCGACTACTTGCAGCTCATGAATGCCTCCGGCATGAGTTTTGGTAGCCGTCAAGAAGAGGTTTCGACCATTTCCCGTTCGCTCAAGGGCTTGGCCAAGGAGCTGAACATCCCAATTTTGGCACTTTCGCAGCTCAATCGCGGTACAGAAAATCGTGTAGGCACCACTCCCGGAACAACTAACGAAGCCAAGCGTCCACAACTCAGCGACCTACGTGAATCGGGAGCGATTGAGCAAGATGCCGATATGGTTCTCTTCATTCACCGCCCAGAATACTATCGCATCTTCAAGGACGACAACGGCAACGATTTACGTGGTAAGGCCGAGATCATCATTGCCAAGCACCGTAATGGTGCCGTGGGCGATGTGCTGCTCACCTTTAAGGGACAATACACTCGTTTTGAGAACCCCGACGACAGTCTCATCGTCCCCCTTCCTGGCGAGGAAAACACATTTGGTCCCACTGCTCCTCCTCCTTTAGGCATGGCCAACGACTTTCCGCCAGCTGATCTCCCTCCGCTGTCCGACCCTTTTGCAGGAGCTCCTGCGGGACAAGTTCCTTTCTAATCTCCTCACTACTGAGTGCGGTTTTGATAATCACGCCTATCAAAACCGCACTTTTTCAAAAAAAATATGCACTTTTCCTCGCATTCCCTTGCTCCTTCCCAAGAAAGGCCCTACCTTTGCACTGCAATCGGGAACAAAGCCTGATTGATACATCGCGGAGTGGAGCAGTTGGTAGCTCGCCAGGCTCATAACCTGGAGGTCATCCGTTCGAGTCGGGTCTCCGCAACTCGATAAGAGGCAAGTACTAAAAGTACTTGCCTCTTTCCTTTTTTCGAAATCCTCGCTCGCACTGCTGCACAGCCCTGAGATAGATATCTGTTGTCCATGGCACAGCAACAGCCCAAGGAAAACAAAACGGTGCTTCTCAAGAGGGCAAAAAACTCCTCCCCACGTAGGATTTTCTTCTTCCCACGTAGGATTTTCTACTACGCACGTAGGATTTTAAGGTTGCGAGTTTTGTAGCACCTTCTAACGAGAGGCTACAGCAAGCAGGCCTGTATCCTCACAAAAGTAGCTCCCTCACGATTTGTACCCCAAGCCTCATTTGAAGAGAGGGGAAAAACTGCTAAATAAGTCGTATCTTTGCAGTCAGAAATAAGCATATATATATGATTTATCCCGATAATTTTGAGCGAAAAATAGGTTTTGCCGAGGTGCGAACCCTCCTCAAAGGCCGCTGTATGAGCACGCTGGGTACGGAATGGGTGGAAAGCCAAGTGCAATTCTCGACTTCCTACGAGCAAGTGTGCGAACAGTTGGCGCAGGCTCGTGAGTTCGGCCTATTTATGGAGCAAGAAGAGGACGTGTACGAGGAGAACTTTTACGACGTACGTCAGCCCCTGATGCGCATTCGCCCCGAACGTACCTATTTGGAGGAGCTGGACCTTTTTGATCTCAAACGCTCACTACAAACCGTGCTGAGCATTGTGAGTTTCTTGCGCAAGCTCGATGACGACAAGGGAGAAAGCAATGAAAATAAGGACACGGACGAGGCCTGCAAGGAAGATGCGAGCCTGCGTGCCAAATATCCTGCTCTCTATCGCATGACAGAGGGCATCGCCTGCTTCCCGCAAATCATCAAGCGCATAGACCTCGTACTCAACAAATATGGCAAGGTCAAGGACACGGCTACCAAGGAGTTGCTCACCATACGCCACGACATCGAGACGACTTCGCGTTCCATCAGCCACTCACTGCGCAGCATCATTGCCCAAGCGCAACAAGAGGGCTACATCGAGCGAGATGTTTCGCCCACACTACGCGACGGCCGTTTGGTCATTCCCGTGGCACCAGCTTTGAAACGTAAAATCAAGGGTATCATCCACGACGAAAGCGCCACAGGAAAAACCGTCTTTATCGAACCTGCCGCTGTGGTCGATGCCAACAACCGCATTCGCGAATTGAAAGCGGCCGAGCGGCGCGAAATCATTCGTATTTTGCAAATCCTTTCGAGCGAGATTCGTCCACATATCAACGATATTCTCGCTTCGATGCAGTTTTTGGCACAGGTCGATTATCTGCGTGCACTGGCCATTTTCTCGGAGCAGTTTGGGGCCATCGTGCCTCAGATGCGCCCCAAACCTCGCATTGATTGGGTCGAGGCGCGCCACCCACTCTTGCAACAAAGCCTGGAGCGTCATGGGCGAAAAATGGTACCGCTCAACGTAACGCTGCGCGACCGCGCCCGCATCCTCATTATCTCTGGTCCCAACGCAGGAGGTAAGTCGGTTTGCCTCAAGACCGTGGGGCTTTTGCAATACATGCTGCAATGTGGCATGCTTGTACCCGTGCGCGAAAATAGCATCGCGGGCATCTTCGACGATATCTTCATTGACATCGGCGACGAGCAAAGTCTTGAGAACGACCTTTCCACCTACTCCTCCCACCTACTCAATATGAAAGCCATGATGCGCCACTGCAACGAGCGTAGTTTGCTGCTCATTGACGAGTTTGGTTCGGGTACAGAACCTCAAATAGGCGGAGCGATGGCCGAAGCCATTTTGCACCAATTTGTGAAGCGTCGTGCTTGTGGCATCATCACCACGCACTATCAAAATCTGAAACACTTTGCCGAGGCCGAGCCAACAGTCATCAACGGAGCAATGCTCTACGACCGCTCACAAATGCAGCCACTCTTCATGCTCCAAATCGGCAATCCAGGTAGCTCTTTTGCCGTAGAGATTGCCCGTAAAATAGGCATTCCCGAGGAGGTCATTCGCTATGCCTCTGATATGGTGGGCAAGGACTATGTGATGAGCGACAAGTATCTCCAAGACATTGTGCGCGACAAAATGTATTGGGAGGGAAAACGGCGTAGCATTCACGACCGCGAAAAGAAATTGGAGCAGACCATCGCTCAATACGAAGAGGAACTCACGACTCTCTCAAAAGAGAAAAAGGAGGTGATGCGCGATGCACGCCATCAGGCCGAGCAACTCATACAGCAGTCGAATGCAGCCATCGAGCGTACCATTCGCACCATCAAGGAGAGCCAAGCCGACCGCGAACGCACACAAGAAGCGCGCCGTTCGCTGCAGGATTTCCGCAACGAGGTGCAGGAGCAGGGCAAGAAGGCGGGCGACGATGCCATCACGCGCAAAATGGATCAGATACGCCGTCGGCAAGAACGCAAGAAAGATAAGAGCAAACAGCAACCCGCCTTGGCAGGATTGGTCCAAGCCTTGGCTGGCAACTCTACTCCTGCGGCTGCTCCTGCACGACAGGGCAAGCCGCAGGTGGGCAGCTACGTGCGCATCAAAGGGCAAACCACCGTGGGACGCATCGAAAGCATGCAGGGCAAAACGGCTCGTGTGCTCTTCGGCGTCATGCTCACCACAGTGCCTCTCTCGCGACTCGAAGTGACCGACAAACCCGTCGAAAAGCCCTCGATTTCGCAGGTATCGACCTTCTTGACCAAAGAAACGCGCGATGCCATGTACGAAAAGAAACTACGCTTCCGCCCCGAAATCGATGTGCGTGGTATGTCGAGCGAGGAGGCACTCACGGCCGTACGCTATTTTGTGGACGACGCCTTGCTGCTCGAACAGCGCCGTGTGCGCATCCTCCACGGCACTGGTACAGGTGCTCTGCGCACTACATTGCGCCAATATCTCAATACCGTAGGGGGCGTGGCCTCCTACCGCGACGAGCACGTACAGTTTGGAGGTGCAGGCATCACCGTGGTCGATTTAGCATAGCACGAGCTTTTCTCTATTCTCTATCCCTACCTCACGGTTGAACCGTTCCACTTGCCCGATTTTTCTTCATCTTGTGCAGGCAGACGGGAGCCGTGTAGGCCTGTCGTCTTCCTTTCCATTCCTCATTCTTTCCCTTTTCGCATGCAACCTTTTCGTTTCGCTCCCCGCATTGTCAAAGATTTGCGCAATTATGACCGACGCAAATTCTCGGCCGACCTCATAGCTGGACTCGTCGTGGGTATCGTAGCCCTTCCTCTCGCCATCGCTTTTGCCATTGCCGCTTCTCCTGGTGGCGATGTGCAACACACGATTGGGCCTGCCGTGGGCATCATCACGGCTATCGTAGCAGGTGTGTTGATTTCGGCTCTGGGAGGTAGTCGCGTGCAGATAGGTGGTCCCACGGGGGCTTTCATCGTGATTATATATGGTGTGGTTGCACAATTTGGATTGTCGGGCTTACTACTCGCGACGATTATCGCGGGTGTATTTTTGGTGTTATTGGGCTTTTTTCGGCTCGGGGCAATCATCAAGTTTATCCCTTATCCCATCGTTGTGGGCTTCACTTCGGGCATTGCCGTCACTATTTTTACCACGCAGGTCAAAGATTTGCTCGGACTGCGCATCACGGGCGGTGTTCCTGCCGATTTCTTAGAAAAATGGGTGTGCTATGCGCAACACTTCGATACTCTCTCGTGGCAATCGCTGGTTGTTAGCCTCCTCTCGCTCTTACTCATCATTTATAGTCCTCGGCTGTGGAAAAAACTCCCAGGCTCGCTCGTGGCCATCGTACTGACGACTGCGGGAGTCTATGCCAGCAATGCCGCAGGACTTACTCACATCGAAACCATAGGCGATCGCTTTGGCGCTATCACCGCTTCGCTTCCCCCCATCACGGCTTTTGACATTGAGTGGCGCACGCTGTTTACCGATGCTGAGGGACATTTTTCGATGACGACCCTCAATGCAATTCTTCCCACGGCCTTTGTCATTGCGATGCTCGGTGCAATCGAAAGTTTGCTCTCTGCCACAGTAGCCGATGGGGTAACTGGCGATCATCACGACAGCAATCAAGAACTCGTGGGCCAAGGCATCGCCAACATTGTCGCACCTTTCTTTGGAGGAATTCCTGCCACTGGCGCCATTGCACGCACCATGACCAACATCAACAATGGTGCCGCTTCTTCTATCGCAGGCATCGTGCACGCGGTGGTATTGCTACTCATTTTTCTCATTGCCATGCCGCTTGCCTCCTACATCCCCATGGCCACGCTTGCAGCTGTGCTCGTCGTAGTGAGCTATAATATGAGCGGCTGGCGCACTTTCCGTCATCTCATTAGCCAGCCCAAGAGCGATGTTGCTGTGCTACTGCTCACTTTCAGTTTGACGGTGCTTTTTGATTTGACCATTGCCATCGAAGTAGGCTTGCTCTTGGCTTGTCTACTCTTTATGCGTCGCATGGCTGAGGCTACGCAACTGTCCGTTCTCACGCGTGAAATCGATTTGAGCCACGACGAAATCATCGATATGGAAGTGCGCGACGAAAAACTCCCTATTCCCAGTGGCGTGGAGGTGTACGAAATCAACGGTCCCTTCTTTTTTGGCGTGGCCAACCGATTTGAGGAAATGACCACCGAAATGCAGGATCACCCCGCCATACGTATTATTCGCATGCGTCGCGTTCCTTTCATCGATGCTACGGGAGTGCACAACCTCGAGAACCTTTGCAAAATGAGCCAACAAGACGGTACGCAAATCATTCTGTCGGGAGTGCGACCAGAAGTGCGTGCCACGCTCGAAAAAGCGGGTTTCCCAGCCTTGATTGGACAAGACAATATTTGTCCCAACATCAATTGCGCTTTGGAACGGGCGCAAGCCGTACAGCAAGCTCAAGACGAAGCTACGGAGGCGTAAAAACGAAATATATATATTGCCCTCATAGCCCTCCTATCTTCTGACTATGCTTCGCCTCGAACACCTTTCTATCGGGCATCAACACAAGGCGCTTCATCGTGACCTCTGTGCTACGCTCACCGCAGGCACGCTTACCGCACTCATTGGGCGCAATGGAACGGGGAAAAGCACCCTTTTGCGCACCATTGCTACGCTCCTTCCTCCGCTTGCTGGAGAGCTTTACCTCAATAAGGAAAGGCTCGATGCGCTCCCTCCCGAACAGGTGGCACGTCGCCTTGCTCTCGTACTGACTTCGCGCATTGAAGCTCCCGCTTTGCGTGTGGACGAACTGGTCGCACTGGGCCGACTCCCGCATCGCCCCTTTTGGAGTGCCCCGACACAACAAGATCGCCAAGCCATAGACCAAGCCATTGCGCTCACCCAACTCGCCCCTCTCTTGTCGAGAGAAGTGCGCACACTGAGCGATGGCGAGCGGCAACGTGTCATGATTGCACGTGCCTTGGCACAAGACACGCCTTTGCTTCTCCTCGACGAGCCGACGGCTTTCCTCGATCATCCAACGAAGCAAAGCACTTTACAGCTGCTGCGTCGCATCGCTCACGAAACGGGAAAGAGCGTGCTTCTCTCGTCCCACGACCTTGCGCTCACACTTCCGCAGGCCGACCACGTTTGGCTGCTCACCTCCCATGGGCTCCTCACAGGCACCTCCACCAGTTTGCACGAGGAGATGGAACGTGAGTTTGCGCTCGCTCCTTGAGCTTCTTTTCCCTTCTGTAAAGTCTCTTTTTCTCCTCTCCTTTCTTTCCCTTTCTCTCTCATGATTGTTTGCATTGCCGAAAAACCCTCTGTAGCTGCCGATATCGCCAAGATTATCGGTGCCAACCAGCACATACGTGTGGGGCGCAACGCAGGCTATTACGAAGGAAATGGTTATCAAGTAACTTGGACCTTTGGTCATTTGTGCGAACTCAAAAACCCCGAGCAATACAGTCCCCTTTGGCGCACTTGGTCGCTGGCTGCACTCCCCATGATTCCCGAACGCTTTGGCATTCGCCTCAAGGAAGGAGTCGAGGAGCAATTTGGAGTCATTGAACGTTTGTTTCAAAAAGCCGAACGCATCATCAACTGCGGCGATGCTGGGCAAGAGGGAGAACTCATACAGCGCTGGGTGATGCAAAAGGCTCAGGCCACCTGTCCCGTAGAGCGCCTGTGGATTTCCTCTATGACAGAAGAGGCCATACGCGAAGGTTTCGCAACCTTGCGTCCGCAAGCCGACTATCAAGGGCTCTACGAAGCTGGACTTTGTCGCGCCATTGGCGACTGGCTTTTGGGCATGAATGCTACACGGCTCTACACGCTCAAATTTGGCGACAACACTCGCCAACGCGGCGCGCAACCCCTATCCATAGGTCGCGTACAGACGCCCACTCTTGCCCTCGTCGTGCAACGACAATTGGAAATCGAACGTTTCCGCCCCGAACCCTATTGGGTGCTCTCCACCATCTATCGCGACACCACCTTTACTGCCCGCATCGACAATGAAGAGGACAACGAAGGAAACGCAGGAAAGATGAAGCGCGGCTTCACCCAACAAGAAGAGGCACAGGCCGCCTTGAAGGCCATCGAGGGGACGGAGTTTACCGTGCAGACCGTGACCAAGAAAAAAGGGAGCGAAGCTCCTCCTCGCCTTTTCGATTTGACTTCGCTACAAGTGGAATGTAACAAGAAGTTTGGCTACGGGGCCGACCTCACTCTCCAACTCATTCAGCAACTCTACGAAGCGAAACTCACCACCTATCCTCGTGTCGATACGACCTACCTGCCCGACGCCATTTACCCAAAATGCAAAGGCATCCTCAATGGTATTGCCGAACACTATGGTCCTCTTCTCCAACCGCTGCGAGGAGCACAACTGCGCAAATCGAAAAAAGTGTTCGACTCCTCAAAGGTGACCGACCACCACGCCATTATTCCCACAGGAGTTCCGGCGCGTAGCCTCACTGATTTGCAGCGCAATGTCTACGACCTCATCGTGCGTCGCTTCATCGCCATTTTCTATCCCGACTGCCTCTTTGCGACCACGACCATCGATGGCGAAGCTGCCGCCATCCCTTTCCGTGCCACGGGCAAGGTGATACTCGATGCAGGATGGCGCACGCTGTTTCAGAAAGACAAAGCCGAGGAGGAAAAAGAGAAGGACGAAGAGCGCACCCTTCCCGACATGCTCAAAGGCGAAAGCGGCCCGCATACCCCTACACTGACACAAAAGGAAACGACTCCCCCCAAGCCTTATACCGAAGCAACACTACTACGTGCCATGGAAACAGCGGGACGCCATGTTGAGGACGAAACACTGCGCGAAGCCCTCAAGGAAAACGGGATTGGCCGTCCCTCGACACGTGCTGCCATTATCCAAACGCTCTATCGCCGTGGCTACATTCGCCAACAGCGTCGTAGCCTTGAAGCTACGCCCACGGGGGTACAACTCATAGGCCTCATCAAGGAAGATTTGCTCAAAAGTGCCGAACTCACAGGATTGTGGGAAAACAAGCTGCGCCGCATCGAGCAACATAGCTATTCGGCTCAACAATTCATGGGCGAGCTCAAACAAATGGTCATAGAATTGGTACAGGAAGTGATGCGCGACAATAGTCATCGCCGTGTCGAGGCTCCCTCTTCCGTCCAGCCCGCTTCTTCTCCTCGAAGTGCTTCCTCCGCTCCGACGGCTACTCATCCTACAGACAAACCCAAGCGCAAAGTGGTGCGTGCAGGTTCGCCCTGTCCTTCCTGTGGCGAGGGCAAAGTCATCAAAGGGCACAGTGCTTTTGGCTGCTCACGCTGGAGAGAAGGCTGCGAATGGCGCAAACCCTTCAAGAAATAAGCGTCGCACACTCTGCTCCTCTTTTGCCCTATCGTAACAGGAGCCCGCTCAAAAAAATCGCGATTCAAAAACGAAAAAAACTTCGATTCTCTTGGTTGTTTCGCCTTAAAGCCCTACCTTTGCAGCCGAAAAACCAAGAGGTTTGCCGGAATAGCTCAGTTGGTAGAGCGACGCATTCGTAATGCGTAGGTCACGAGTTCGAGTCTCGTTTTCGGCTCACAGTAATTGTCCCACTCAGTAGCTACTGAGTGGGACAATTTTTTGTAGTGGCTTCATAGCGATTCCCTCCTTATGCTTCTTCCTTCCTATCCGCTCCATTTTCCTTTGTATTCCCCTCTCCCTTGTTCTTGGCAAGACAAGTTCTATTCATGCGCTGTGGCTTAGACCGATGCCTTGCAACGGTAAGCTGCTCTTCTTCGGCATCGGACAAGGCAAGCCGCTTTTTCTTCTTCCCACGCAGAAAATCCTACGTGCGTCGTAGAAAATCCTACGTG
>JAUNKN010000048.1 GCA_030532685.1 Bacteroidales bacterium
GCACGTAGAATTTTCTACGTGCGTCGTAGGATTTTCTGGGCCGTACTGAACATTTAGAACCACCTACAACCGAGCAAGAAAATCGTTGAGAGGGGAGTTGCAAAGCCCCCTATGCGACGGAGCATAGGGAGGAGAAGTCGAAGCCTTGAGCAGTGGGGAAAATTTATGGAGTTGGAGCTCCCGAAAATTTATTGTGCAAGAGTCGCGGAAGGAGTAACATTTGCATCGCTCCTCGTGTCAAGAGATAGAGAAGGAAGGCGAGCCACAGGGCATGATTGCCCAGTGTGGGGGAGAGCCATCCAGCCACAGCAAAAAAGATGATAGCGGCGGCGCCCACTCCTATCAGCATGGGGCGGGTGGCTGTGAGACCTACGTAGAGCCCGTCGAGTAGAAAAGCGGCACAGCTCACCAAAGGAAGTAGCTGTACCCAAGGCAAAAAAAAGTGAGCGGTTTGTCGCAAATGGGGCAAATCGGTGAGCAAAGCCACGAGTTGGTCGCCTCCTAACAAAAAGGAAAAACTGAACAATATGGAAAGTCCGATGCCCCAAAGAAATAATTGACGCACGAGTTGGCGAAAAGCTGTTCGGTCTTGTGCCCCATAAAGTCGTCCACCAAGGGCCTCTCCAGCATAAGCAAAGCCGTCCATGACGTAGCTGACGAGGAGAAAAAACTGAAGAAGTAGGGCGTTGACGGCCAAGGTCGTGCTGCCTAAACGACTACCCCAAGCCGTAAAAGCGAACATCACAGAAACGAGGCAGAGGGTGCGCAAAAAGATGTCGCGGTTGAGCGTGAAGAGGGAGCGCCAAGCCGAGAGAGGATGCCAAGGCGAAAGGGCAGAAAGAGGAATGGAGAGTCGTTGTAAATGTTGCAGAGCAAAGAAAAAAGCCAGCAGGGCACCGAGCCATTGGGCTAACAGTGTGCCCAAGGCCACTCCGATTAGTCCCCAACCGAAAGCATAGACGAAGAGCAGGGAGAGAAGAATGTTGCTGATGTTTTGGAGCAGAGCCACCCACATGGGCGAACGTGCATCTTGCAGTCCTAAGAGCCATCCGTTGAGCGAGAAGAGCGCCAGCATGGCGGGTGCTCCCCAGATGAGGAGCTGGTAGTAGGTCGTGGCGAGTGTTGCTACGGCAGGGGAGGGATGAAGCAGGAAGAGTCCAAGAGAAAGAAGTGGTTGCTGCAAGAGGAGGAGTAGCAAAGCGATGCCCAGTCCCAAGGTGAGCGATCTACTCAAGTGCAGACCGCAATCCTGCCAGGCCTCGGCGCCAAAACTTTGTGCCGTGAGCCCTCCTGTGCTCATGCGTAGGAAGTTGAACAGCCAGTAGGTGGTCGAAAACAGGCTGCTTCCGATGGCTATGGCTGCAATGGGAGTCGCCGTACCCAAATGTCCAGTGATGGCAGTATCTACCAGCCCGAGAAGGGGCACGGTGATGTTGCTTACGATAGAGGGTAGGGCGATGCGAAGAATGGAACGATGCATGAAAAAAGAAAAAATCAAAGATAGCGTATTTCTTTGAAAGCAAAAGAGCGCAGACGCCCTTGTTCGTCACAGAGCGTTAAGAGCCCATCGGGGGCGATGTGATGGAGCGTGGCACGAAACACTTCGCCCGAATGGGTGTCTTGATAGGCATGCATTCCCTCACGGCGATAGAGATGGGTACAATAGCTCTGTGCGATGTGTGACGCATCGCTGCGTCCCCAACGTTCAAAAGCGCTCATGAAGTCGTGCAGGAGTTTTTCTCTGTTGTGTTCGCGGCCTGTGATTTGCCATAGGGAAATGGGATTGGGGGCCGAGGAGAAAAACTGCTTTTGGTTCACGTTGAGCCCAATTCCCACGGTGGTGCTGGCGATGCGTGTCCCTGAGAGTTGGTGGTAGAGTAGCATACCGCATAGTTTGTGGTTTTGATGATAGAGATCGTTGGGCCACTTGATCGTGATGTCCTGGGCTATGGGACTGAGCACATCAACGAGGGAGAGAGCGGTGATTTGCGACAGGAAAAATTGTTGGCAGGCTTCGACCCAAGGAGGACGAAAGACGAAAGAAAACAGCAAATTTTCGCCTGCTGCACTCTCCCAATGAGTGCCTCGTTGTCCTCTCCCCGCGGTTTGCTCATCGGCCCACACCAGAGGGATTTCCTCCTCGTTGATTGGGGAGTGAGCAAGCGCGTCCATGGTAGAGGGAAGGGTGTCAAAATGTTGGCATTGCCAGCGCAAGGTGGAGGGAAGCAAGATGGTCATAGAAAGGAAGAAGAAGGAGAGTGACGCAGAGGAAAAGCATATTTGAAATGCTGGCACTTAAAGGGAGGCTTTTCGCCAACAAGGGCGATGATGTCGAAACGAAAAGGAGCATCGTGAAGGCCGTGGCTGCGCAGATAGTGGAGGGCTGCTTGCGAAAGGCGGTATTGCTTGGCGGCATCGACCGCAGCTTCTGGAGTTTCCCAGTGGTCGGTGCTACGGGTTTTTACTTCGACGAAAACGATTTCTCCGTATTGCTCGGCGATGAGGTCAATCTCGTGAGGGTGGCTACGCCAATTTCGTTCGAGAATATGGTAGTCGCGATGAAGCAGATAGAGGGCTGCCTCCCATTCTCCTGCTTGTCCTAACTGCTGGTGAGTGAGCATGAGGCCATTATCGTTTGCGTTTGAAAAAATCGCGCATGAGTTGGCCGCATTCTTCTTCCAGAACACCAGCAACGACTTGTGTTTTGGGATGTAGCGCATGGGGAGCATATACGGAATAGCCTCGTTTGGCATCGGTTGCTCCATAGACGAGCGTCCCAAGCTGCGACCAACCGATAGCGCCGGCGCACATTACGCAAGGTTCGACGGTCACATAGAGGGCACATTCGTTGAGGTATTTTCCTCCCAAGTGGTCAGCGGCGGCAGTGATGGCTTGCATTTCGGCATGAGCCGTCACATCGTGTAGCGTTTCGGTGAGGTTGTGTCCACGAGCTATGATTTGATCGCGACACACCACTACTACGCCCACGGGCACTTCGTCGCGATGGGCGGCTTCTTGTGCTTGTTGGAGAGCTTGCCGCATGTAGTATTCGTGAGTCATGGAAGGAGAAAAATAGGTAGAGAAAGAAAGTAAAGAGGGAGAGCAGAGCGTGAGCAAGACGAAGAGAGGAGGTGCTTAGCTTTGCTTTACGCCTTTCATGGAAAGAGCGACGCGCCCGCGCTGCTCGTCGATTTCGAGTACGCGCACCTGCACTTGTTGCTGCAAAGCAACGACGCTGGCAGGGTCCTTCACATAGTGGTCGGCGAGTTGCGACACGTGCACCAAGCCCTTGGTCTTAATGCCCAAATCCACAAAGGCACCAAAGTTTGTGATGTTGCTCACGATCCCAGGAAGTATCATGCCAACTTCGAGGTCGTCAATGCTGCGGATGTGCTCGTCGAATGCAAATGCCGAGGCTGTACCTCGAGGGTCACGTCCAGGTTTTTCAAGCTCAGCCATAATGTCGGTGAGGGTGGGCAAGCCTACTTCGGCAGTACAATAGCGTTGCAAGTCGATGCTTTGACGAGCGGAGGCATTGTCGATGAGTTGTTGCACATCAAGCCCAGCATCCTTGGCCATTTGTGCCACCAGTGCGTAGCGCTCGGGGTGGACGGCGGTATTGTCGAGAGGATTTTCGCCCTGGGCTATGCGCAAGAAACCTGCACATTGTTCAAAGGCTTTGGCCCCCAAGCGAGGCACTTGCAAGAGTGCACGTCGTGTGCGGAATGGGCCGTTTTCTTGGCGGTATTCGACAATGTTTTTGGCCAAAGCAGGGCCTAATCCACTCACGTAGGTGAGCAGATGTTGGGACGCGGTATTGAGGTTTACGCCCACAGAATTGACGCAACTTTCCACCACTTGGTCCAAGCTTTGTTTCAAAGCTGTTTGGTCTACATCATGTTGGTATTGCCCCACACCTATGGCCTTGGGGTCTATTTTTACAAGCTCTGCCAGCGGGTCGGCCAATCGTCGGCCTATGCTCACAGCTCCAGGCACTGTAACATCATAGTTGGGAAATTCGTCACGAGCAATTTTAGAGGCCGAATAGACCGAGGCACCGTCTTCGCTTACGAGAAAGATATCGATATTTTCCAAGTGTAGAGAACGCACCAACTCTTCGGTTTCTCGACCTGCTGTTCCATTGCCTATAGCAATGGCTTCTATGCGAAATTGTTCTGCCAAGTGCTTTAGCGCCATGGAAGAGCGAGCGTACTCATTTTTAGGAGCATGCGGATAGATGGTCTCGTTGTGCAAAAGTGTGCCTTGGGCATCTAAGCAAACCACTTTGCAACCTGTGCGATAGCCAGGGTCGATACCCATGATACGACGCTGTCCCAAGGGAGCCGCGAGGAGCAGTTGTTTTAGATTGGTGGCGAATACGCGTATAGCTTCTTCATCGGCGGCCTGCTTAGAACTATTGGCAAATTCGGTTTCAATGCTTGGGCGCAGCAAACGCTTGTAGGCATCGAGAGCAGCCATTTCTACCTGCACAGCCGAGGCTGAGCCTTTACGTACAAAGGGACGCATGATGCGTTCTGCTGCGGCTTCTTCGTCCGACGGAAGAATGGAAACACGAAGCAAACCCTCTGATTCTCCACGACGCATAGCCAATAGGCGGTGTGAGCTACAACGCTTCAGCGGCTCGCTCCAATCGAAGTAATCGCGATATTTAGCCGCCTCTTCTTCCTTTTCTTTTACGACCTTACTTGTGATGACGGCATGATGGGAAAAAGTCGTACGCAGCGTGTTGCGTGTGCGTTCGTCCTCGCTGATTTGTTCGGCGAGGATGTCGCGTGCACCTTGCAAGGCCTCCTCTACGCTGGGCACTTGGTCGCTTAGGTATTTCTCGGCCGTACGTTCAGGGTTGGCTATGGGGGTGAGCAGCAAACTTTGGGCTAAGCCCTCTAATCCCTTTTCGCGTGCCATTTGTGCGCGAGTGCGTCGTTTGGGTTTGAAGGGGAGGTAGATATCTTCAATTTCGGTAGCTTCCCACGACTGCTCAATACGCTGACGCAATTCGGGAGTGAGTTTTTCCTGTGCTTCGATGGTTTCGAGCACATATTGTTTGCGATGAGCGAGTTCTTGCAGTTTTGTATGTTCGCTGGCAATGGCTGCCACTTGCACTTCGTCCAGATTGCCTGTGGCTTCCTTGCGATAACGCGCGATAAAGGGAATGGTGGCACCTTCATCGAGTAGGCGTATGGTTTGAGCGATTTGAGATTCGCGCAACTGTAGGCGCGAAGCAATGATTTGCTGAAGAGTCATAAGAGTAGGAACTAAACGAAATGTGTTGCAGAGCCATGAGAGGCTGTGCAGAAAAAGCACTTCAAAAGTACAACATTTGCAGCACGTAGCCAAAGAGTGCAACAAAAAAGCAAGCGACACGAAAGGCGTGAAGCTTGCTTGAAAAGTGGGAGAGAAAACTCGAAGAATCTAAAACAGAGTGACGAAGCGGAGAGCTATGCAGCGCACGTTTTCGTACGAGATCGTTAGGCCGGAGCGATAGCTATTTTAAAAGGCCTTTCATGGCTTGCTCTTCTTGCTTGATGCGAACAAAAAGCAGGCAGAGATAGAGGGGGAAACCAATGCAAAGGGTATACCAAGCATTGCACAGCAGGGCAAGGCCAACGAGCTCGGGCATAATGTTGAGGAAATAGTTGGGGTGGCGAACTGTGCGGAACAAGAAGCTCGTATCGATGCGTTGATTGGGAACGATGTAGAGTTTCAGTGTCCATACGTCACGTATCTTGTAGATGACGTAAAAGAGCATGGTGTAGGCAAAAGCCATCACTCCCAATCCGATGGTGGAATAGGTGTTGAACTCTGTTCCAGATTGGTAAGCCTCGTAGAGCGCAGAGAAGTAGTAGGCGATGTGTGCGAGGGTGAGTAGGAGAGAGTTGAACTTGCCATATTGTACTGCACCTTTTTGCAGTAAGCGTTTTTCATTGCGAATGGAAAAGGCAAGTGAACCCAATCGCAGTGCGAAGAAGGCGATAAAAATCGCGAGGATGTATTGCATGATTTAGGTGTTAGTAATCTTTGGGATAAGTAAAAGAGAACGATCTGGCAAGGAGGAGGCGAAGTGCATATCCATGTAGTGCCGCGAGCCACCTCTTCACGCCTGTTCAATACTCAATCTGCATTATTCCCGAGCTTTCAGCTTTCAAAGTTACCACATTTCTATAGAATAGCCAAATGGCTCAACAAAAAGCAACCGAAACCCAAGGGTAACGGTTGCTTCAAACTAAGAGAGAGGAGTGTTTTGAATACTCTCAAGATGCTTATTCTTCGTAGGTCCACTCATCGTCTTCCCATTCTTTCTGTGGGCTTCCCATGCTACTGCCTGGGGTTGTTCCAATAGGGAGAGAGTTTGCCATCAATCCTTCCGATTGGTAGCTGATTGTTTCGATGAGGGGCGTGCTATATGTTTTTTTCATGGTCGAATAATAAACTTTTCAGATGATTACTTGATGAGCGTTTTCTTTCCATTTACGATGTACAAGCCACTTTGCGCTTGACGAACGCGGCGACCTTGCAAATCGAAAATCTTTTCGGAGGAAGTACCTGTAGGTTGCACTTTGTCAATACCAGTGAGTACATTGCCGAAAGTGAAGCCTTTGGTTCCAGCAGTAGTCCCGTTGGTGAAGTAAGCCTTAAAGGCTACGACTTTTTCGCCATTGTAAGGGTAGAAACAAACCCCTTCGCCATTGTTTTGAAGTGTGTAAGTACTTGATGCAGGTGCAAAGGGAGTCAAAGAAGCTACCAAGATATTGTTGTTAAGAGCAGTGCCCTCTTCTTCGCTTTTGGTGAAAGTATGAGTGGTATTGGGTGTGCCCTTGATGATCACTGCGGTATTGGCAGGAAGAACGTTTTCTTCCACCTTATTGAGCATCAGTTGGTTTCCGGATTTCTGAGCCGTGAAGACTTCGATCCCTTGAGGAATTGTTGTGGCGAAAGGTGCAGCAAAAGTAGCATAGCCTTGAAAATCATTGCTGATAGTAGCTTCAGGGCTTTCTACCTTTTCAATTTCCCATTGGCTGGGTCCTGAATTTGATTCCCAACCTACTGCCTTTGCATAGCCATCGGCGTGATAATAAGTATACTGTGAGTTTCCTCCGAAAGCGATCTTTCCAGGTATGCCTACGGGAATAACGGAAAGGGGTACTGCGTTGTCTTGCGCGTCAGTTTCTACGCTGGTTTGGGGAATTGGGAGATATTTCTTATTGCCAAGGTTTTGGAAGGTGTATCCGTTACCTGATACTGTCACTTTCCAATACTTGTGGGCACCATCTACATGTTCTGACGTTACAGTCTTGTTGTTTTCGCTTAAGGAGAGATAAAGAGTTTTTATAGATTTATTGTACAGCTCTCTATTACTAATTTTGAAGGTATAAATACCCTCTGGAATAGCGGCAAGTCTCAATTGTGAGAGAGCATTAGTAATGGCTTCCTTACGTTGTAGATATTCCTTGGCAGTTGTTGGTTCGCTACTTGGGACAGCAATAATTTTGAAATGACCAAATGAAAAAGAGAAAGATGTGGCAGAAAGTGGAAGATGGAGTATAAAAAATAAGCTCCATCTTTTTACAGATGAAGCTTACAAGAGTACACTCTCAGGGATTCGAACCCTGGACCCACTGATTAAGAGTCAGTTGC
>JAUNKN010000015.1:0-20037 GCA_030532685.1 Bacteroidales bacterium
CCTACGACGCACGTAGGATTTTCTACGTGGGAAGAAGAATTTTGGACTTTCTATTGCACAAAACATCGATACAATTCCGTTTCATCACGAAGAGATAAAACATTGAAAAATAAGCAGAAGTGTGTGTCATCTTGCGAATGAGTCGGGACAATATTCCTATGGCTATAATCTCCAGCGATAGCTGCTATCGAATTAAAACGTAAAGCCGTGTAGGACAGTTGGCAGAATGTCGCGACCTTTGCAGCGTCAAAAACAAAATCTATCACTCTTTATCCCTTATTACCTATGACCTTGCTTCATGCTCTCCCTGTGCATCACAGTCCTTATGCACCCATGATTATTGTCGTGTTCATGTTGGGTGCTGCTGCGCTCTATTGCGTGCCTACTTTGTTTCGTTTGCTTCGCCATATCGAACGTCCTCTTGCTGAAAATGCACTCGACGATGCTGAGGATAAGGGCTATGCTTGCCACGACGAGGCCTTTCTTCACGCTCCTTATCGCCGTGCTCAATGAGCGAAGCAAGCCTACACGCTATAGAGGCACAGACGCATGCCTATCTGAAGCGTTGTGCCAAGGCTTTGGGGATTTATGCCAGCGCTTTGCTCTGTGCTTCGGCATCGACCATGCGCATTGAGCGCAATCTGCGACAAATCGCCGAAGCTTGGGATATCAAAGCTGAATTTACGATTCTGCCAACCAATGTGGTACTCAATATTTGGGACCAATCGGGTGAGCATTCCTATAGCTGCCTTTCTCCCATAGGGCCTGTCGGAATCAATTTTGCGGCCATCACTCAACTCACCGTATTGAGCGAACGTGTGCTAAGCGAGGACCTTGGTGTGGAACAGTTGCTCGAAGCCATCGCTCAGGTTCAGGCTAAACCCCGTTTGTCACCGCAATGGGTGCTACTCCTGGCCTCACTGGCCAATGCTTCCTTTTGTCGTCTGTTTGGAGGAGATTGGTGGGCCATTGGCATTGTCTTTGTAGCAACCGTGGCAGGGTTTTACGTAAAACAGCGACTCACACATTGGTCCTGGGACTATCGCGCCGTGACCATTCTTTCTGGACTCACGGCTGCCGTACTCACCTCTTCGGGCTTTGTGTTTCGATTGAGTCAAACGCCCGACATCGCTTTGGCTACCAGCGTGCTCTACCTCGTGCCAGGCATTCCCTTTTGCAATGCTGTGAGCGACCTTATTTATGGGCACTACGTATGTGCCGTGAGTCGTTTTCTGCACGCGATGATGATAACCGTGAGTCTATCAATTGGCCTGTGTTTGGCACTTCTACTGGTCGATATTTCTATGTTGTAATGTTTTGCCTACGCTTTTAATGACGATTTCTTGTTTCGACTTGTTCAATGATGGTATATTTGCAGCCATCGCTGCCATTGGTTTTGCCAGCATCAGCAATCCTTCATCGCGTTCCTATTTTTCCTGTGCTTTGCTGGCAGCCGTAGGCCATATCGTACGCTTCATTTTGCTGCACTATGGCCTCCACCTCACGCTCGCATCCTTTGCTGCGGGTCTTTCTATCGGGACACTGGCTATCCCACTTTCGGCTTGGAAGCGCTGTCCTGCCGAAGGCCTCTCCTTTCCAGCACTACTGCCTATGATACCCGGAAAGTATGCCTATGGGAGCATACAAGCGCTGCTGGAGTGTTTGGGCAACAGCCAAGAGCAGGAGTTTCAACATTATTTCTACCTGCTGCAACACAACTGGCTCACTTGTACACTCACTATCCTTATGATGGTCGTAGGGGTGACGATTCCGCTTTTCACCTTTCGCAATCATGGGTTGAATGTCCTGCTCCGCATGCGTCGCAAAGTGCACTCCTCTTCTTCACTTCTCCTATAATTCTTTTTTCATGGAACTCCGCCAACTTCGCTACTTTACCAAGATTGCCGAATGCCAGAGCTTCTCGGAAGCCTCGCGCCAGCTCCATGTGACCCAAAGTACGCTTTCGCAACAGACGCGTCAATTGGAAGAAGAATTGGGCGTACAGCTCTTGCGTCGCTCTTCTCATAGTGTCGAGATGACCGATGTGGGAGAAGCCTTCTTGCCCCAAGCCTTGCGTGCTCTTGACGAAGCCGAAGCTTGCAAGGAAAGCATAGCCGAGGTGACACAATGCCTACGAGGTACCCTCAACATCGGAGTGACTTATACGTTTAGTCCTATATTGAAGGAGGCTATCCTCCTGTTCATGAAAGCTCATCCGCGCATACGTCTCAACATCGTGAGCCACTCTATGGCCGAACTCATGGACAAACTCTTGCGCCGAGAGATAGACATCGCATTGGCCTACAAGCCTTCACAGGGCTACGAGCAGGTGGAATCGCATTTTCTCTTTGACAATGAACTCTGCGTCGTCGTAGGCGAAAACCACCCCTTGGCCACGCACAGTTCTATCAGCTTGTATGACTTACAGCATCATCGCATAGCACTCCCTGCTGTGGGACTACAAGCACGAGCCAAATTTGATGACATGAGCCAAAACAAAGATTTGGATTTAAACATTTGTCTGGAGCTCAACGATGTGCACGAACTCATCGACTTGGTGCGCGATAGTCGTCTCATCACAGTGCTCTCGACAGCTACCATTGCACAAAAGCGAGGAGTGGTAGGCATTCCCTTTCAAGGAGCAGAAAGTGTGATGGAAGGTTCGTATCATTTGCTCAAAGGAGAGTATACGAAGGTGGCTACACGGGAATTTCTACGCATTTTGTGCGAATGTAAACATTATGGTATGGCCAAGATGGATTTGTATTGAGATGGTTTGCACCCATCTGGCCATGCCTCCCTATATGCGAGTCGCATCGAACCCTCGAAAGGGAACGATGCGACTCGTATGTTTCTGAACTATAAGAAAGAGCGAAGAAGAAGTTATGGTTTAGACCATGGGGAGTTGCTGACCATTGATTTTGCGATACAAGTCAAGTGCGTATACATCGGTCATTCCCGAAAGATAGTCGAGTACGGCCATGATACGTGTGGAAAGTTCGGGAGCACGCAACTCGTATTGTGCCGAGGCTTGTTTTAGGAGTAACTTGCTGTATTGCTTTTCGGGAAAACGCACGGCATCAATCATAAGTTCGAGCAAGGTATAAATGATTTGGTAGCCCGAAAGTTCAATGTCAGTAACCTCTTTGGAGGAGTAAATGCGTTGCACGGCTACTTGCTGACAGGCACGATAGGCACTACCCAAAGGCTCTGGCAACTCACGAATGAGAGTGCTCTCGAAATGACCAGCCAAAATTTCTTCTTCGTGTTCTACAAACACTTGTACGCAAGCGCGCTCCAAGGCATTGATGACACAGGAGCGGAAATAGACTATCTGATCGCCTACGTCGGTAGTAGGAGGATAAGTCGTACGAAGATTCTCTTGCTCCTCTGGCGAGAAGAAGTTCAACAATAAACGGGTGGTCTCTTCGGTAGTGAGCAGACGCAATTTGTGCGCGTCTTCTATATCCATGATTTGATAGCAAATATCATCGGCAGCTTCGACCAAATAAACCAGAGGATGACGAGCATAGCGCAAGGCGCTATCTTCTATTGCAGAGAGCCGAGGCACTCCGAGGGTCTCGAAAATGCGTTGCACGGTACTTTGCTCGCTCTGAAAAAAACCAAATTTAGGTTTTGTCGCCAAGGAAGAGGCAAAAGGATACTTCACGATAGCGGCCAGCGTGGTGTAAGTCATCACAAAGCCTCCTGGTCGGCGATTGTTGAACTGGTGCGTGAGGAGCCGAAAGGTATTGGCATTGCCGTCGAAATGAGTAACGTCGTCCCAGACAGCAGAGGGCAGTTCTTCTTTTAAGGAAAGACCTGCTCCTTCCTTGAAGAAGGAGCGTATGGCCGCCTCTCCCGAATGCCCAAAAGGAGGATTTCCCATATCATGTGCCAAGCAAGCTGCACTGACAATGGCACTAATGCTGTCGATACTGGAATCGTGCAACTCTGGGTGCTTGGCCTGCAAAGCACGCGCAACGTCAGCTCCAAGGGAGCGACCTACGCTGGACACCTCGAGCGAATGCGTCAAGCGATTGTGTACAAAGATACTCCCAGGCAATGGAAATACCTGGGTCTTATTTTGTAGTCGACGAAAAGGTGCGGAGAAAATCAAGCGGTCAAAATCCCGTTGAAACTCTGTGCGTTGCTCGGTGGGAAGCTTTTCGATATCTTCTTTTCCCAAGCGCTGAGAGGAGATGAGTGTTTGCCAGTTCATGGTGCAAATATACTCATTTAAGCAAAAACAAGAGCAAGGGGTGAGGGCGTATGCGGCTTTTTCTGTAAATTTGCTGTGCAAAATATTGAAAATGACAACAATCCCCATTATCAACCACTCTCACCACGCCCTGCCCGAATATGCCACGCTATCCAGCGCAGGCATGGATTTGCGTGCACATCTCGAACACTCTCTCACGATCAAGCCTGGCGAACGATGTTTAGTGCCCACGGGGCTACATATTGCGCTCCCCGAAGGTTACGAAGCGCAAGTACGTCCTCGTTCTGGATTGGCCATAAAACATGGTATCACGGTGCTCAATAGTCCTGGTACTATCGATGCTGACTATCGAGGAGAGATACGCGTGGCACTCATCAATCTAAGCGACACTCCTTTCGTTATCGCCGATGGGGAACGTATTGCACAGCTGGTGGTGGCGCGCTACGAGCATGTGGAGTGGTCGCAGGTTACGGAGCTCGATCGTACAGAACGAGGCGAAGGGGGATTTGGACATTCTGGGATTAAGTAGCCATGAGTATGCGACCATTTCTTTTTTTTCTGCTTAGTGTGTTTTTGGTGGCTTGTCGCCCTTTTGCTCATTATCACGACCCTGAGATTTTAGTTTCGAGCGAGAAGCGAGCACGCGCTCGCCTCACGCCTAAGCAGCAACGCGATTTCGACAAATGCTACCTCGAAGCCATACGTCAAAAACACAAGGGAAACACCGATGCTGCTTTCGATTTACTTGACGCGGCATTGCGCATCAACCCTCATGCCTCAGAGGCACTCTATGAACAAGCCCTTCTCCTCATCGCTCTTCCATTTCAGGGTGATAGTCTATTGAGACAGAGAGGCGACCAGCAACTTCTCTTGGCCCATCAACTTGAGCCGAACAATCCTCACTATCGTCAAACTTTGGCCGACCATTACATACAAGGTAAAAAGTACGCTCGTGCCGCTCGACTTTATGAGCAAATGGTCAAAGAACACCCCAGAACGGACAATCTGGAAGTGCTCTTGCGACTTTATCAACAAACACAAAATTACACGACAGCCCTCTCTACCCTGGATCGTTTAGAAGCTATCGAAGGACGTAACGAGCAAAGCAGCTTGCGACGTTACGCTATCTATAAAGCTATGGGCAATCCAACGCAAGCCTATCAATCTATCTGGTCGCTCTGCGAGGAACATCCTCAAGAACCTCGCTATCGTGTCATTATGGGGGACCTTTACTTGCAAAATGGCTATCCAGAGGCTGCGCTCTCCCTCTATGGTGATGTGCTCACCAGCGATTCGAGCAATGCCATGGCACGGAGCTCCATGCTCAACTACTATTACATGGTAGATAGTACAGAGCTTTTTCATCAGCACATGCAGCATCTTATGTGCGATAGTAGTTTCTCCTTGCAACAAAAAACGGGGATTTTAGGACACTATTCTCGAGAGGCTCTTGAACGCAGGGTTGATAAAACAAGGCTACTCGAGCATTTTCTTGAAGCACTTCAGTGCCCACAACCCAATGAAATGTTGCCCCAAATGGCCGCAGCTTTCGTTGAAGAAGCCAAACTTCCTAACGATTCGTTAGCGCCCATTATGCGGGCTCTCCTTCGCAATGATCCCAGCAATGAGCGTGCTCGTTTGCAGCTCATACAGCTCATGACTAAGAAAGACGAACCGCAGAACTTGCTCCAAATTTGCCGAGAGGGTATCTCCCATCAACCCCGGCAAATGCTTTATTTCTATTTTGGTGGTTTGTGTTACATTGAATTGCAGCAAGATGAAGCTGCTCGAGACCTATTTGCACAAGGTGTACAGATTGCTGCTGCACAAAATGAAAATGATAGTCTTGTAGCCGCCTCGCTTTGTGCTGCTTTGGGAGACTTGGAACATCAGCTCGGCAATACCCCCAAAGCCTTTGCTGCTTATGAGCGCACGTTGGCTTACGATCCTGACCATGTGAGTACGCTCAACAATTATGCCTATTTCCTCGCCCTTTCGAGAAAAAACTTGAACAAGGCGCTCCAAATGAGTAGCCGCATTGTGGAAATAGAGCCTAACAATCCTACTTTTCTTGATACACACGCTTGGGTGCTCTATCAAATGCGTCGCTACCCACAGGCTCGTCAATACATAGACCAATGCCTGCAACAGTTGGAGACCGAGGAAGAAGTTTCTTCCGATGATGCCAATCTCTACGAGCATGCAGGCGACATCTATTTTCGATGTGGACAACTCCCCCAAGCCCTCAAGTATTGGAAAAAGGCTGAAACACTCACTCAAGACAAAAAACTACGTTCGAGCTTACAACGCAAAATCCGACGTAAACGTCTTTAACACTGCTCAACATGAAAACTCTTCTTCGTATTCTCCCTATTTTTGCGCTGCTCCTTACTTTAGGAAGTTGTGCCACGTGGCGTAGTGGTGATGCTTATCGTCCTAATGAGCCTTTGGCGATTACTGGAAAAATATCCGCGTCCTTTGACTCGGACAGTAAAGATCGTTCGTTTAGTGGAACACTCCGCATGCGCAGAGATCAAGTCATTCAACTCTCGCTCACAAAGTTTGGCATAGAAGGAGTGCGCATTATCTTCACCCCTGATAGCGTGCTTGTGCTTGACAGATTGCACAAACGTTATCTACATAGTAGTTACGAGCACCTTCCCAGCCTTGGAATGCCTCAAGCACTCTCTTTCAAAACCATACAAGGCTTCTTGTGGAACGATGACAATCGTCAGCTCTACGAACTGAGTACAACTTTTTTACATCTCTTTGTCGTAGAAATGCGTATAGAGCGAAGCAAACACAAACGCATCCGTGGGCACAAAATACCACAGAATAACCACTTCGACGTTAATTTGCTTGACAAAGACTACGCGCTCAATTTGAACCTATCCAACCTTAAAATCAATTACGGCTGGTCGCCCAACACTCGCGTTCCCTCGGGCTATGAACCTATTGATGTTACAGCTCTATTAAAGTCGCTCCGATAAACCCACATAGCGCTTATGCACAAACTTCTCTGTATTCTTATTTTCTGCTTTGGACTGACGCTTACCGCATCGGCCCAATCTGAACGCTCTCGTAGCAAAGCTCGTACGACTCAAACCAGTAGAAAAAAGAGCACAAGCAATCGCTCCAAAAAGGTGACGAAACAAAGAAATAGTCGTCATAAATCTCTGCCTACTAATGATGGAATACGCAAATTGCAATCGGAGCAAGCTTCGCTCAAAAAGAAGCTTAGTGAAACACAGCATCAGCTACATCGTACGCGTAAGGAAGTGAGTGCACAACTCGCAACTCTCCAAACACTTAATGGGCAAATCAGCGATCAACAACGCATCGTAACAGGTATACAGCAAGAGGTAGATACGCTGACCCGCAACATTGGTGTACAAGAGGTCGAGTTGAAGCATCTTGAAGAAGACCTCACGGAGTGCAAGCGCAAATACTCGCGTAGTATCCTCTACACGCATCGAAACAGATTGACTCAAAACAAACTTACCTTTCTATTTTCCGCCAAAGATTTTCGCGAAATGTACCGTAGATTGCGGTATGCTCAAGAATACACAAAGTATCAGCGCGCACAAGGAAAAATTCTTCAAAATAAAGAGCAGGCTGTTCGCCTCAAACGAGACGAATTAACTCAAACACGCACTGCAAAGACCAATAAACTACACGAGGGCAAACAACAACAAGCCAAATTAGAAGGTCAGCAACAAGAGCAACAAATCGTCGTGAAGCAGCTCAATCAGAAAGAAGCTACGCTCAAACAAACCATAGCCCAACAACAAAAACAGTATAGCGCACTCAATGCACGAATCGATCAACTTATCCAAGCTGAAATAGCTGCAGCAGAGCGTCGTCGTAAGGCAGAGGAGGCTAAAAGGAAAGCAGAAGCAGAACGTCGTAAAGCAGAAGCTGTCGCGCGTGCCAAAGCCCGCGAAGAAGCTCGGAGAGCCGAGGAGGCTCGCCGCCGCGCTGCAGAAGAACAACGCAAAGCCGAAGCTGCCCGTCGTAAAGCGGAAGAAGAAAATCGTCGTGCAGAAGAAGCTCGAGCCAAAGCTCGAGCCGAAAAAGATGCTCACGAGCGCGCCCGTGCTCAAGAGGAGGTGCGCCGTGCCGAGGAAGCCCGTAAAAAGGCGCGTGAGGAGGAACGTGCTGCTAACGAACGCGTCCGTCAGGCTAATCGAGAAAGAGAACAAAGTGAACGAGAAGCTCAACGCACAGCAACGCCAAGTTACGTTCCCGAAGCAGATACCGACACTCGTCTTTCTTCCAATTTTGCTGCAAATCAAGGGCGCTTACCTGCTCCCATAACAGGTAGCTATACAATTTCAAGTCGTTTCGGCTCCTACAATGTCGATGGCCTTCGCAATGTGCGTTTAGACAATAAGGGCATCAATCTTACAAGTTCTGGAAGTGCACAAGCACGTAGTGTCTTCGATGGAGAAGTTACTGCGGTATTCCCCTTAGGGGGGATGTACAACATCATTGTACGCCATGGACAATATCTATCGGTCTATTGTAATCTTTCTGGAGTTTCTGTGCGACCAGGGCAACGCGTAAGCACGCGACAAACACTAGGTAATGTTGCTCGCGACGCTTCTGGCCGTTGTACTCTACATTTCCAACTACGTCGCGAAACGGCGAAGCTTAATCCCGAGAGTTGGATAGGACGATGAGAGGAAAATAATTATCTCCTCGATTAGAGAACAGCTATTCCTTTCTTTCGATACTGTCTCATAAAAGTATGCAAGTTCCGAATGTCTTAAATTTGTGACGTCTTTAAACATCAAATTAAGAAATTCCGAACTTGCACACTTTTATAGGATAGTATCCTTACTCTTGAAAAAAAGAAGCCCGAAGGCCTATTACAAAGGCCTTCGGGTAGGATAAATATGGAGGAGGTTTACCGGACGGTAATAAAATACGATAGGGGAGAGTTGATGGCTTTATTTGTGATACTCCGTCGCCAATCCTCCTTCGGAAGTTTCGCGATAGAGAGAGGGGAGGTCGCGACCTGTTTGTCCCATGACCAATACAGCCTTGTCGTAAGAAATATGATGTACTCCCTCGGCCAGCGTTGCATACATGTTGGCATCTAATGCACGTGCTGCTGCATGAGCATTGCGCTCGATACATGGAATTTGCACGAGGCCACAAATGGGATCGCAGGTCATACCCAAGTGATGCTCCAATCCCATTTCTGCAGCATATTCGATGGTCGAGAGGCTGCCGCCAAAGCAATAGTTTGCCGCGGCTGCTCCCATAGCACAAGCCACTCCTACCTCGGCTTGGCATCCAGCTTCGGCTCCAGAAATAGAGGCAAGTGTCTTGGCTACATTGCCCACAAGACCGGCCGTGGCTAATGCGTGCAAGATGCGACGGTCGCTCATTTGGCGGCTCTTGGCGATATGATAGAGTACGGAAGGAACTACTCCACAACTGCCACAGGTGGGAGCAGTGACGATTTGTCCTCCCCCTGCATTTTCTTCGCTAACGGCTAGGGCATAGGCGAAAACAAGTCCGCGCGACTGCAGATTTTTTCCATATCCCATAGCTTTGATGTAATAGCGCGGAGCTTTGCGTTGCAAATTGAGTCCACCAGGCAACACACCTTCGTGTTCAAGACCACGCTCCACAGCCTCGCGCATTACTTTCCACACTTCATTCAGATAGTCCCAAATCTCGGAGCCTTCACAGGAATCGACATACTGCCAGTAGTCCATACCACGTTCTTGGCACCAGTTCATGATATCGGCAAAGCGATTTAGTTCGTACACTTCGGGGGTATCGACGCTATTGTGTCCTTCTTCGAGAAGAGCTCCTCCTCCTACAGAAAAGACCGTCCACGCATCGGTAGAAACGCCCTCTGTACTCACCGCTTCAAAACGTATACCGTTGGGATGCTGAGGAAGTACGATTTCGGGACACCACAGAATATCGGTGCGTTCTCCGCCCAATACTTCACAAATAGCAACGTCGGTGAGATGCCCCTTGCCTGTTGAAGCTAAGCTACCATAGAGCGTAACCTTAAAACGAGCCGCAGTGGGATTGCGGCGCAGATATTGTTCGGCCGCTATTCGAGGCCCCATCGTGTGAGAAGAGCTAGGGCCGTAGCCTATACGAAAAAGTTCTTTAAGCGATTTCATGCAATGGGATTGAAGAAAGGCTGCAAGCTGTGCGTTTTTATGCAAAGTTTTGTAGCCTAACATTATAATTATGGTGAGTGAGCTTGTAAAATGAGGGAGACTATTCGCGTTCCTTGATGAGACCTTTTCTGTAGGCCTTAAGGAGCTTTTTCAAATCGTCAATTTGCGCGCGAAGTTCGCGTCCCTTGTCTGTTTCCGATACCATTTCGCGATGCCCCGTCATTTCTATAATTTGAGTAGTCGAGACAATATCTGTACCATTGCGAATGGCCTCGGATGTAGAAGTGAATGCCTCATGTTGTACGAGCTGGAAGCCACGAGAGTGATAGACCAAAGTATAGCCCGCGATGCCAGTCGTGTGATGGTAGGCTTCAGCGAATCCTCCATCAATCACCATCAAGCGCCCTTCAGCCTTGATGGGACTTTCGCCTTTGGTCACGTGTACGGGAACGTGTCCATTGATGATGTGGCGGTGCTGTCCGCGTACGCCAAAATCGTCGAGGATGCGATCGCAAATTTCAGCACTGTCGCGCAAACGATAGTACCATCCTTTTTCTTCTTTCCAAGTAGCCTTGTCGGCAATAAAATAACGTTCGAAAGTCGCCATTTTTGATTTGTCAAAGAGAGGGCTTTCGGGACCGCACCACAAATACCAAATGAAGTCGCGAGCAGAAGACTTCTCGTCGTCTTCGGCACCATCGTCAAAGGCTGCGCGTACCGTTTGATCGATGCGCTCCATCAAGGCTCGTCCTTTAAGAGGCGTCCCAAAGAGCGAAATTTCTCGCAAACTGCCATCTTCGTTGAGAGGTACAGAGGCATGGAAGAGGAGGTTGCTATTGCATACGTTATACATCGACCCACGAGTGAGCAAACACTGAACGTGTCGCTGTAAACGTTCGCTAATGCGGAAAGAACGTCGCAAACGCTCTACTAATTCGCGCTCTTCGGGAGTCAAACTCCAAGGTTCCTTGGGAGAGATTGTGGGAAATAACTTGTCGGTCAGTTCGTGCTCTATACCATCAATAGTGATGATGCCGCGTTCAAAATCGCATTGACTGAGCAAGCAGCGGTCGGCCATCTCCCATTCTGGATGGCGTTGGTATATCTGATGCTCGAGCTTGAACTGGATGATGGCAATGGCCTTGTGCATTTGCGCCATGAGCCGCAGCTGTTTCTCGCCTGGTTGGTTACTTCCTAAACACTTGGGTTGAAATATTTCGCAGGGATCATCGGCATAAGTTTCCATGGCAAAGGTCGCCAAGGGAACGAGATTGATGGCATAGCCTTCCTGTAACGTGGGCATATTGGCATAGCGCAAAGCCAAACGTAGCACCGAAGCGATGCATACACGATTGCCAGCGGCGGCCCCCATCCACAGCATATCGTGATTGCCCCACTGCAGGTCGAGGTTGTGATAGGTTGCCAATTTGTCCATAATGAGGTGAGCCCCAGGGCCACGATCATAAATATCCCCAAGAATGTGCAGCTGATCGATGGCTAAACGTTGGATGAGATGACAAATGGCAATGATGAACTGATCGGCCCGTTTAGTGTCAATGATTGTTTGTACAATTACTTGATAATAAGCTTGTTTGTTGCGTTCATCTTGACTTTCGTGGAGCAGTTCTTCGATGATATAAGCAAATTCTTTAGGCAGGCTTTTGCGCACCTTGGAGCGTGTATATTTGCTGCTTACGGAGCGACAAATGGTGATAAGGTGATGCAGCGTTGATTGATAGTAGTCTTCGATATTTTCATCTCGGTGCTTTACCAAATCGAGCTTTTGTTCGGGGTAGTAGATAAGCGTACAGAGGTCTTTCTTGTCTTGCTCACGCATAAAGCTCCCAAAGAGGTCATTGACCTTACGTTTGATATTGCCAGAAGCATTACGTAGCACGTGCGAAAAAGCCTCATACTCCCCATGCAAGTCGGCCAAGAAATGTTCTGTAGGCTTTGGAAGCTGGAGGATTGCTTCGAGGTTGATGATTTCGGTGGTGACCTTAGAAATATTGGGAAAATCGCGTGCCAAGAGCGATAGGTAGCGCAGGTCTTGGCTGAGTTCTTGTAGATTGTCGGTGCTGGTAGACATACATTTATGATAAAAGGGCCTCGAGAGCCTCTAAACAAAGAAATGGGCGAAGAGAAAAACATCCTCGCCGTTTTATGCTACAAAAATAGGCTTTAATTCTTGAAATATCTATTTTTGCAAATAGTTTTCTCCATTAGTACTTCGAAAAATACGCTATTTATCTCCATGAGTACCTCTCCCGTTTATCTCTTTTTTGACACCGAAACCACAGGAATTCCTCGCGACTATCAAGCCTCCTGCACCGATACAGACAATTGGCCACGACTCGTTCAACTGGGATGGATACTGACCGATGCACAGGGGAATACGCTTAACGAAGGCAATAGGATAGTACGTCCTGAAGGCTTCATTATTCCGACGCAAGCCTCCGATGTGCATGGCATCACCACCGAGCGTGCATTGGCCGAGGGCTTAGAGCTTCGAGAAGTAATGCTCGAGTTTTATCAAGACTTGTACCGCTGTACACAATTGGTGGGACATAATATCCATTTCGATCTCAAAGTTATGGGGGCAGAGTATTATCGTTTGGGGTACGACTATCGTTGCATGATAGCTCGCCCGTCCACTTGTACCATGCAGGCTACTATCGAGTTCTGCAACATTCCAGGACATTATGGCCCTAAGTGGCCACGCTTGCAAGAGCTCTACGTAAAACTCTTTGGTAGGGAGTTTGAGGGGGCACACGATGCTATGGCTGACATACGTGCTACGCGCGAATGTTTCTTTGAATTACAACGTTTAGGAATACTGTAGATTTTTTGCCCTCTGTGATAGATGCGTTGTGTATCAACTCAGAGAATGTGGAATGAGGCTTTCTACAACCCTCGTGAGATATTTACTTCGCTTAGCGTCATAGTCATGATACTTTTGAGCATAGTGATTCTTAAAAAATAAGTTGATGAGAATTCTACTCAATCTCAAAATAATACATAAAGAATAAGTGTCATCGAGGGATAAACGACAAAATCTTTGTACCTTCGCAGGAAAGTAGCCTTTGGGCGAAGTATTCCACATTATCAAGATTATAAGGACAGATGGCAGGATATCTCGTTGATGATACACGCAAAGTAACGACTCACCGCTTGCTTGAAATGAAGCAACAGGGTAAAAAAATAGCCATGCTCACGGCTTATGACTATACTACAGCTAGCATTGTGGATGAGGCAGGTATAGATGTGATACTCGTGGGCGATAGTGCTTCCAATGTTATGGCAGGAAACATGACTACACTGCCCATAACTCTCGATCAAATGATTTATCATGCCCGCTCTGTGGTGCGTGGTGTGAAGCGGGCTTTAGTGGTATGCGACATGCCCTTTGGAACTTATCAAGTGAATGCTACCGACGGGGTGCGCAATGCAATACGCATCATGCAGGAAACGGGAGCCGATGCTCTCAAATTAGAGGGTGGGGTAGAAATCATTGACACGGTGCGAAAAATACTTGAAGCAGGTATTCCCGTGATGGGGCATTTGGGATTGGTTCCGCAAAGCATCAATAAGTTTGGCACGTATGCAGTGAGAGCTAAAGATGAAGCTGAGGCAGAAAAACTCCTGAGCGATGCACTCGCCCTGCAAGAAGTCGGTTGTTTCGGGATCGTGACGGAAAAAATCCCAGCTACGCTCAATCAGAAAGTCGTTAAAGCACTTAATATTCCTGTCATTGGGATTGGAGCTGGAGCGAGTGATGGACAAGTACTCGTGATCGACGATATGTTGGGAAAAAACAAAGGGTTTTCGCCGAAGTTCCTCCGTAGATATGCAGATTTACACTCCATCATGACCACTGCTATTGGTCAGTACGTGACCGATGTGAAAAGTTGCGATTTCCCAAATAGCAACGAACAGTATTAATGTCCTTTTCTTTTTTCGTTTCATGAAGCGTTTCTTTTCCGTTTGGCTCTTGTTGCTTGCACTATCGTGGACGATGGTGTCGCAAGCGGCTACTCCTCCTCGAAAGGAGAAAAACTATCGACATCTCTCGGTGAAAGAAAAGATAGAGCGCAATGCTCCTGATGAACAGCCTCGACAATCCAAGGACGTTGCTCCCAAGAATCTGGCATTGCCAGAGGTCGGGCGTATTGGGCGCCTTAATACGAAATATCGTGAAGGCTTAGACGTGAGTCGCTATCAGGGCGAAATCGATTGGCAACGGGTAGCTACCGAAGGTGAAGTAAGCTATGCCTATATCAAGGCTACAGAAGGTGCACAACTTGTGGATCGCTACTATTGGTATAATATTAAGGCCGCGAGACAAGCGGGCTTGTCGGTGGGGAGCTACCACTTTTATCGAGCTCGAATAAGTGTGGATGAGCAAATTGCCAACATGACACGGACGGTACTCAAGGAGGATCAGGACCTTGTACCCATCGTAGATATCGAAACGACCAATGGCGTAGGGCAGGTACAGTTTGTTGCTGATTTGAGGGAATTTATTGAACGAGTCACGGCGCATTATGGTCGACGTCCGTTGTTGTACACCTATCAAAATTTTTACAACAAGTATCTCGTGGGTGAATTTCCCGGTTATCAATGGATGATAGCAAAGTACCAAAAAGAGCCTCCAATCTTGGCCGACGACACAGACTATATGATGTGGCAATATACTCAAACGGGACGTATACCAGGAGTTCGCGGTAATGTGGATCGAAGCTGTCTGATGGGCAATCATAGCTTGAATGTGCTGCAAATGTAGAATCTCCATAGAAAATTTGGTAACTTCTCTTTTTCTCCCTACCTTTGCAGCAACTATCTCGGGGCTGACTGGATTTGACAGCGGAACGAGCTGGTGAGTAAGCATGCAGTGCGGACGGTGGCGGGCACTTAAATCTCGGCTATCAACAATTTATCTGGCGAAAACAACTTCGCTCTCGCAGCCTAATCGAAGTATAGTAGATTAGCTTTATCCCTTCGCAAGGCGTTGGGACGAGACATCACTCAGAAGCTCTCTCTCCTTGGCGTTCTGGTATAGTGGTGTAGCAAGTAGGAGATAGATGTTTGTGGCCTTGCACATTCATTGAAGCTTTTAGAGGATAAGGTTATGGATAGGCCGCTTCTGCTCAAACATAACTCGAAAATTTAATAGGAAGCTAAGCATGTAGAAAGCTTATTATCTCTCCGTTTGGACGAGGGTTCAATCCCCTCCAGCTCCACTAATAAATTCTGATAATCAGATATTTGACATTCTTGTACACGAAAATGTACATAAAGACGCTCCAAGACATGTGTTTTGGAGCGTCTTTTATTTTTCGATAGTCTGCCGACATATACACCTTTTCATACTTTATGTTTGCTCTAAAGCTATTGCACTTCTTTATTCATGAGCAGCTCAAGAGGAACGAATATTGTGTGTTTATTATAGATGTAATGATTGTGAAAGCTACTACCTCTCAATTCGAGATATAGCCAACTCTCGGACGTAAATAGATAGACTTATCGTCTTCGTTGTTTTCGATGACGCATCTATGGTCTTTTTTTCGGTTATTGTTTTGAATAATTCTTCTTGTTCTGTTTTTTGGAATATATTTTGTCGAATTATATGAGAATGTTGAAACAAGAATCTCTTTTTTTGTTCTTTGTTTATGGTGTTTTTTTCTGTTTTTGGGGATAATGTATTGAATTATTGTGATGTACAATGTTTTTCTTTGTAACTTTGCCGGGCTTTAACCACATTGTCAGGTTATCTCACAGAATATTTTTATAGATTTCTTTTTTATGTATTGCAGCTTTATTCGTTTGTTGCTGTTGAACTTACTGCTATTGTGTAATTTCTTATTACTGCAAGCTCAAGCTCCCACGACTTCTTCTACTGCTCCTTCTCCTCGTGTTGGTATCGGTACGCGCAGTGCTACCGAAATGTTGGATGTAGATGGGACTGTGCGTTTGCGTAAATCCATTCGAGAGAAAGGAACGCTGATACGCACACAACCAGATGGTACAGCTTCTCCAACTGAAAATCAATTTTTTAAGCCCACTCATTCCGTTTGGGCCAATTCAAAAGGTGTGTTGGGTAGACACAGCTTGCCTGCAGATTTCTTTTACCTGCCTCCAATGCTTTTACCCATTTATCCTGTTGCTGCTGGAGACATTACCAGTTACGATACTGCTACTAAAACTTTTCATGCCCGGATTCATGAGGCTTATCGTAGACAGTTTGTTCGTGACAACAATGGCCGCTCAATTAGTAGTACGCCTCTTCGACTTCCTTTGTATGCTGCTCGGGATTTAGACTATTATGTGAATTATTATGATGCCTCACTGTTTCACTCTGTGAGTGTCAATGCAGAAGGGATTTTGAGCTATCAGGTACATCCTGGTGTACTCCCTACCGAACATAGCTATTTTAGCATTGTGCTTCGAATTAAATAAGTTCTATAAAGTCCGTGTGCTTGTAGAGAGTCGAAACTAAAAGCAACTACAATGGTCAAATATATTCTTTCTTTTGTTTTTATAGTTCTTCCCTTTTTAGGAAGAGCTCAATCTCCGACTACTTGTCCTCCTCTTCCCATTGCGAGCGATTTCACTTTAACTACGATTGAGCCGATTTGTGAAGGAGATGGTGGTTTGACTGTGTCTTGTAAGAAAGACCTGAGTCAATGGCACAATGTTGTCTATGAATTGCGCTTTCCTACGGGGCAAAAACTTCAGCAAGCAGAGCCCACATTTCAGTCTTTGTCTGGCCATGCTGATGAGTATGTACTCGTCATAACGGGAGAATGTCCATTGCCCGATCCAAAAACAGGAAATTCCAAGACTGAGTTTCAGGTGGAAAAGCGTTTCCGATTGCCCAAAGGGAAGCGCATTCCTCACAGAGTTACATGGGTGTCGACCGATTCACAGCCTGGAGGTTCTCGTCCCTCTTTTATTGACAACACACAGAGTCCTGCTGTTGATTTGCGTTTGGGGAAATTGGTGTTTAACGTTGTAGCCAATGTGCCTCTTGAACGTATTATCTTTCGAATAGAAGAAGCTCCCGTTCCAGAGCTCGTAGGAAAGGTAGACACTTGGAAGAGAAATGGGGAGAACTATACCTTGGACGGTCTTTACCCCGCAGGAAAATATAAGGTTTATGTCCATGATGGATGTTCGGAAATTCCTGTAGAATTTACGCTCGATGCTCTACAATCTCCCATTCCTGCAAGGTTAGGTTTGGACTATGATGAACCTAAGAATGTAGCAGAAAAAATAGCAAAGGGGAATGATTGTAATCGTTTTTGGTTGACTACAGAGTTTGATACAGATCATCCTACGAGAGTCAGATATCTACGCTATCGTTATGACAATCTTATAGAAGTCGCTCTCACTCCTACTGGTGTCGAACCTACAGCTTATCAAGATCTTTTGGCAGAGGAACGGATTTGGTGGCACGATCGTCATACAAGAAGTATCGTGAGGACAGCCGAGTCTTATAAGGACTTATATAGCAAAACTTTGTATGATGCTTGCATTCGTGTGAAAGGAGCATCTTCGCCTACTCGTTTGCCTATCAAGATGCACAATACTCCTGTGTTCAATGACTATGCTTTTCGCGATAGGATTTGGGAGTGTGGTACTTATAAGATGCATCCGCTCTGGCTTAATGGGGGAGAGATGTGCTATCCTTGGCACTATACGGTCAAAGAAAAAGAAACGGGACATGTAGTTTATGAGAATCAGCAATACTATCCCGACAATCAAAGGACAGATTGGGTGACTCCTCTTTACCCTAACAAACGCTACATCTTTGAAGCGATTAGTGCCGATGGAGTGACCGTACAAAAAGAAGAAGTCGATGAATTGCGTTTTTGGGAAGATAATCTTTACAAAGCCCACTATATGGATGGGATGTATCCTACGTTTCGTACGAATAGCCATTGTGGGGCAAAAATCGTTTTGCGCGACAAAGCAACCAATGATATCCTTCATGAGCAATCCATGACAGCTGCAACTGAAAAGTTGACGTACAAAATAGAGTATAATAAGGACTATGTTGCAGAATATGTTACGGCAGATGGAGTAAAGTTGAAGGAGATTCCTGTGCGACATACGCTGCTTTTGCCGGAGAAGTTTCCTTTTACGGTTCAGTGGCCAAGTATTTGCTACAACAATACAACGACTCCTCATGTGATAACTAACTTTGCTGTCAATTGGCAAGATCTGCAATACTATCAAAATCGTGATTATGCTTTTCCTGTAGGGACGGTGATTACGATTACTTCCGATGCTCCAAACTTTGAAGAACGCTCCCTAACGGTGCCCGATAAGGATGTCCAGTATGTATCCTCTCCTATTTTGCCCTGGCCTCCAGGCAATTATACCGCAACTTGTGATATCGGAGGTACTGGAACGATCAAAACTTATAAATTTCGTTTTGAGGGGGCACAAGACTTGAAGAAACCTCTTCAATTTTCCGTTGAGAAGGAATGTGGAGGTTGGATTTTGAGTGCCGACTGGGAATTTTCTACAGGGAATATCTATGGAGCAAGTCAGGGTACGTGTGTGGTAGTCGAAAAAGCGAATAATAACGTGGGCTGGGGCTACTATACTAACATAGAGCGCGGGAAGACCGTGAGAATTGACAAACCAGGAAAGTATAAGGTGATTCTTTCTGGCAATAATAGCGTCCACTATTGGCTAAGCTGTCCTTGGCAAGAAATTGAGTTTGAGCTGGTCGAAGACCGCCCCAAACTTGTGCCAAGCAAAACACTGGCCTTCATGTGCAATGAAAAGCACCCGGAGGCGGCTGTCATGATTTCGGTACAAGGAGGAAAAGCCCCCTATCTCTACGAATTATTCAAGGCCGAAAACAAGCAACCAAAGGGCGATGCCATCTTTACGAGCAGCGATATTGGGGCTCTCAATCAGGTGTTGTGGGATGCCCCCGTTTATCCCGAATACCTTGTGCGTGTGACCGATGCGTGTGGCGAGCGCTCCACTTTCGAGTTTCACCCTAAACCTGTGGAGAAAATACCCTTTGCCCAGGTTTCTGCCCAGAACAATTGCGAGGGCGATCCTTTGCAAGTGTACACCTATGAGATACCAGGTTCTACTTGTGAGTGGACCTTGCCCAATGGGAAAAAGGTAGAACAGCACATCATAGACATTCCAGAGGCCGACGCTGCGCTGCATAGTGGCACTTATCGCCTAAAACTGAACCTCACAAGATGTGGAAAAACGATCAATGCATCGATCGATGTCAATGTTACCCCACGTTTGAAAGAGGTGGAGCTTTTGGATGTTGATGCTTGCGACCATTTGCCTGCAATCTTCTCTGTTACTCACAAGGATGGTCGCCCTCCTTATCAATATGAATGGGAAGAATTCTTGCCAAACGAAGGAAAGTGGGTTGGTCGAGGATATCATCAAGCGATCTATCGTTCCAACGCTTTATTCAGGAAACCTATTGGGACGACACAAACCCTCCGCGTTACCGTTAAGGACGGCTGTGGACGGAAAATCTTGAGTCGTGCAGCCACAGCTACTGTGCGCCAATGTTATGTCCCGGTGAATCCTCAATTGATGCATCCTGTCAAGTAGCGATGCAATAGTCGAGTGCGTCGCAGACTACTTCACTCATTTTATTAGACTCTATCAACC
>JAUNKN010000015.1:20047-46387 GCA_030532685.1 Bacteroidales bacterium
TTTCTCTTTTTTCTCTCCGTCTCATTGCTGACACATGCACAGCGAGTTGGAATCAATCATCAAAACCCTACCGAATCGCTCGATATTGATGGGACGATGCGTGTGCGTAAACTTCCTCTGCCCGAGGAAGCTACTATCAGTACAAACAAAGATGGCTCTCTTGCTAACACCCCCAATGTCGTGTTCAAGCCACAATATGCCGTTGTTGCCGATGCCAACGGGGTGTTGGGGCGTAGAAACATGGCTCCCGACTTCTTCTATATGCCCCCAATGGTTTTTCCTACTCGTGAGGAAGATGCCAAAGGCCATGTGTCTTTCTCGGCCGGTACTTTTACGGTCAATCTTTATGACGAGTATGTAGAACAGTTTGTCACAAATGCCGCCGCAGTTTCGAGCACCTCGACCGCTCTGCATCAGTGGGCGGCCAATGAGTTGGAATACCATATTACTTATTACGATAGCGAGGTCTTCACCAATTTGACCCTCAATGAAGCTGGAGTATTGACCTATCGAGTGAGAGATGGAGTAACCCCCACGAAGCGAAGCTTTTTCAATATCGTCTTTAAGGTAAAGGCTTAAGTTTATGACCTAACAGAAGAGGAGGGAAGCCCTCTCTCTTTCTGCTTGAGCGGTGAATGAAAGTGATTTCGCTCATCGAGCATTTTCCTGCGTGCGTCGTAGAAAATCCTACGACGCACGCAGATTTTTTTTCTTCCCACGTAGAAAATCCTACGTGGGAAGAAGATTTCTTTATATTGCTGTCCGGTAAAAAAATAAGACAGCTTCAAAACTTATTGTTATAGAGTAGCTTACAAGGAAAAACGAAATAGGGGGCTTGTATTTTTCCATGCTATCATTTCTAACATTGTCAAGCGACTTTTCTGTTCGTAATGCCCCTTAGAAGGCTGATTTTGCGAAAAATGAAAGATTTTACACCCAAATCTCTAACCTCTTAAACTTTATCGGACAGCAATAATTTCTTTATTTCCATTCTGTCCATCTAAGAAGGGCTTAGTGAGGCTCGCAAGAGTGGAGGAGAAACTGCTCACTTAATATGGGAGTAGGCTGTAAATCAGTGCATTTCTCGTTCGTGATGAAGTACGATAAGGAGGTTGTGAGAGTGTATGGAGAGGAAGCATCGAAGGAGTATTCAAAAGAGGCCCACCCGATGTGTTGAAGCATGGTGTCGTAAGAACGACTCTTCTATATTTCGGGAGAAAGGCACGATTGGCCCGTACTTGTTTTCCTTTTGTACAGAGCTCTCACTGCGGCACTTGAAGGAGCGTTAGATTTCTTATTCACTCTTTGTCCAATCCAATTATATTGTTTACTTTTGTGTTTAGTTCTCACTTCGTTTTTTCGTTGTTGTTGGGTTCTTAGCCTCTCTCATTGTTTAGGAAAGAGAGAGCGTTTGGGTTGAACCTTGGCCGAGAGAAACGTGTGATACTGTTGCGGCTTACCGTATTAAGATGCCAGGAAAGCTACTCGCTCTTGTGTCGCAGCATTTTCCGATGAGAAAATGACAGCAGTGCGCAGGGTGAGGGCAGATGGAATTTAGAAAATAAAAGACAAAGGTGTTATGAAAGGCATAGTTTTGGCAGGGGGGAGTGGTACGCGCCTTTACCCCATTACGAAGGGGGTGAGCAAGCAGTTGCTTCCCATCTTCGACAAACCGATGATTTACTATCCCATATCGGTGCTGATGCTGGCGGGTATTCGAGAAATCTTGATTATTTCTACACCACACGATTTGCCCAGTTTTCGTCGTTTGCTGGGCGATGGCTCTGACTTTGGTGTGCGTTTTGAATATGCTGAGCAGCCTTCTCCCGATGGGTTGGCACAAGCCTTTATTATAGGCAAAGACTTCATTGGCGAAGATAGTGCTTGCCTCGTCTTAGGCGATAATATATTTCATGGAGCAGGCTTTGGTCGTATGTTGCGAGAAGCTCGCGAGCGAGCTGAGCAGAACCAAAAAGCTACCGTGTTTGGCTATTGGGTGAGCGATCCAGAACGCTACGGAGTGGCCGAGTTTGACAAGGCTGGCAACTGCTTGTCGATAGAAGAGAAACCTAAAAGCCCAAAATCCAATTATGCCGTTGTGGGGCTCTATTTTTACCCCAATCGAGTGCTTGACGTTGCTGCAAATATTCGACCTTCTGCGCGTGGAGAGCTGGAGATAACGAGTGTGAATCAAGAATTTTTACAAGCTGGCGAGCTTTATGTCCAAACGCTTGGACGAGGCTTTGCTTGGTTGGACACGGGCACCCACGATAGTCTGTCGGAAGCCTCCACCTACATCGAGGTTTTGGAGAAGCGTCAAGGCTTGAAACTGGCTTGCTTAGAAGGGATTGCTTATCAGCAGGGTTGGATAGACCGAGAAGAACTGCGCCGATTGGCACAGCCTATGATGAAAAACCAATATGGCCAGTACTTGTTGCGACTGGCCGAGCAAGAATAATCTATGGAAGTAATTGCTACGGCTATCGAGGGAGTTTACATCCTCGAGCCACGTGTGTTTAAGGATGAACGTGGCTATTTCTTTGAAGCCTTTTCGCAGCGCGAGTTTGAAGAGAAGGTCGCTGCTGTAACTTTCGTACAAGACAACGAGTCGCGCTCGCTGCGAGGAGTTGTGCGCGGCTTGCATTTTCAACGTGGCGAGCATGCACAAGCCAAACTCGTACGTTGCACGCAAGGAGCAGTGCTGGATGTTGCTGTAGATATTCGTCGCGAGAGTCCGACCTTTGGCCAGCACGTAGCCGTCGAACTCACGGCCGACAATCATCGACAACTCTTTTTGCCTCGAGGTATGGCTCATGGTTTCGCCGTTCTTTCGGACGAAGCAATTTTTCAATACAAGTGCGACAATTATTATGCCCCAGAAGCCGATGGAGGGATTTCTCTTTTCGATGAAACCTTGGGGATTGATTGGCACACGGATTTGAGTTCGGCCATCATCAGCGAAAAGGATCGCCATCATCCTCTACTCAAAGATTTACAGCAATGAATATCCTCGTAACAGGAGCTAAAGGTCAGCTTGGCAGCGAACTGTATCAGGCCAGTTTGGGCACCGAGCGCGATACCTACTTCTTCACCGATGTCGAAGACCTTGATATTACCGATGCCAGCGCAATACGAGCGATGGTGAAGGATAAGCACATCGAATTGATCATCAACTGTGCTGCTTATACGCAAGTGGATAAGGCTGAGGGCGAAGGGGCTGATTTGTGTGAGCGCATCAATCATTATGCTGTGCGGCATCTTGCCGAAGCGATGAAAGAGGTGGAAGGATGGCTCGTGCACATTTCGACCGACTATGTCTTTGGACTTGAACCCTACAACACGCCTTGTCGAGAGGACCAACAAGGCACCCCGACAGGCGTTTATGGTGCCAGTAAATTGCGAGGAGAACAGGCCATTTTGGTTTCGGGAGTGAAACACCTCATTTTTCGTACCGCTTGGCTATACAGCCCCTATGGACAAAACTTCTTGAAGACGATGCTCGCGCTTACGGCATCGCGCGAAGAGGTGCGTGTGGTCTTTGACCAAACGGGAACACCTACTTATGCCGCCGATTTAGCCCATGCGATTTACCACATTGTCGAAGTGCGCCAACACGAGAATCATGCGGGCATCTATCACTATTCCAATGAAGGGACGTGCTCATGGTACGATTTTGCTCATGCCATAGCTCAGCTTGCGGGACATGATAGGTGTAGCGTGTTGCCTTGTTACAGTAGTGACTATCCTTCGCCAGTGAAGCGCCCCGCTTATAGCGTTTTCGACAAAAGCAAATTCAAAGAAACATTCGGACTTCCCGTACCTCATTGGCGCGATGCCCTCGTTGCTTGCTTGAAAGCAATGGACATCGTTGCTCCCACTGTTTAATCTCCACTCTTCTTTCTATGCCTACTCTTCTTATCACAGGTGGCGCAGGTTTCATTGGCAGCCACGTCGTACGCCTCTTTGTGCAGAAATATCCCGATTACAAAATCATCAATCTTGACCTGCTTACTTATGCTGGCAATTTGGCCAACCTGAAGGACATAGAGCAAGCTTCCAACTATGAATTTGTGCGTATGGATATTTGCGACTATGAGGGAATCAGCGATCTGTTGCGCACACGACAGGTTACGGGGATTATTCATCTTGCGGCCGAGAGCCATGTGGACCGTTCCATCAAAGACCCTTTCACCTTTGCCCGAACCAACGTGATGGGCACGCTCACGCTTTTGCAGGCTGCACGCAACTATTGGGAAAGTTTGCCCGAAGGCTATGAAGGCAAACGCTTTTACCACATCTCGACCGATGAGGTGTACGGAGCTTTGACACTCGACCAGCCCGAGGGAGAAGCCCCCTATGGTAGCGATTTCTTCCGCGAGACCACTCCCTATACGCCACACTCTCCCTATTCGGCGTCCAAGGCCTCGAGCGATCACTTTGTGCGTGCCTACCACGACACTTATGGTATGCCTACGCTGGTGACCAACTGCTCGAACAATTATGGCCCTTATCAGTTTCCTGAAAAGCTCATTCCTCTTTTTATCAACAACATTCGTCACCGCCGTCCGCTCCCGGTCTATGGAAAGGGAGAAAACGTACGCGATTGGCTCTATGTAGAAGACCATGCACGTGCCATCGACCTGATTTTTCACCAAGGAAAAATAGCCGAAACCTATAACATTGGCGGACACAATGAATGGAAAAATATCGATATCATTCATCTTGTCATCAAGATTGTAGACAAGTTTTTGGGGCGTGCAGAAGGCGAAAGCCTGAATCTCATTACTTATGTGACGGATAGGGCAGGGCACGATTTGCGCTACGCCATTGATGCTACGAAGCTCACCGAAGAGTTAGGGTGGAAGCCCTCTTTACAATTTGAAGAAGGTATAGAACGCACGGTACGCTGGTATTTGGAGCATGAGGAGTGGCTCAACAATATCACGAGTGGCGACTACGAGCGCTACTACGAGGAGATGTATCAGCGCCGAGCCTAATAAAAGTAATAGAGTGACAGGAAAAAACACAGCTGCACGAGGTTGAACAATATACCTCGTGCAGCTGTGTTTTGTAATGAAGAGAAGGAGTGATTATAGCTCGTTGCGTTTGGCTTCTTCCCAGATTTCGTCCATCTCGGCGAGTGTCATTTCGGTGAGCGAACGTCCTTGTTTGAGAGTTCGTTCTTCAAGATAGTTGAAGCGTCGTGTGAACTTTTGATTAGTGCGTTCGAGAGCGTTGTCTGGATTGATTTTATAGAGACGGGCTGCATTGATGAGCGAGAAGAGGAGGTCGCCAAATTCGGCTTCGGCCTTGTCGGCATTCATTTGTTCCACCTCTGCTTCAAATTCGGCGATTTCCTCCTTGACTTTCGACCACACTTGAGAGCGTTCTTCCCAGTCGAAACCCACATTTCGAGCCTTATCTTGAATGCGATAGGCTTTGATGAGAGCAGGAAGCGAAGCCGGAACGCCACTTAGCACAGAAGTGTTTCCGTCTTTTTCCCGTTGTTTGAGCAGCTCCCACTGTTGGAGCACTTCATTGCTTGTTTCGGCTTTGCTTGCCTCTCCTTCGGCTGGAGGATAAACATGCGGATGACGGAAAATGAGTTTGTCGCAAAGTCGATTGCATACATCGGCAATGTCAAATGCACCTTTTTCCTCACCCATTAGTGCATAAAAAACGATATGCAACAAGACATCGCCGAGCTCCTTGCAGATTTCATTGTTGTCGGCTTTGAGAATCGCATCGCACAGTTCGTAAGTTTCTTCGATGGTATTAGGACGCAAACTTTCATTGGTTTGTTTGCGATCCCAAGGGCACTTTTCGCGTAAATCATTCATCACTTGCAACAAGCGCCCGAAAGCTTGTAATTTTTCGTCGGTGGTGTGTAAAGACATAAGCTGGAGGAGAAGCAAAAACCTACTCCCTCCCCTTGATGAGGGAAAGAGTAGGCTATAGGAGAAAAGAGGAAGAATTAGATGATGTATTGGCTGCTGATACTTTCGTTATTGAGTACGCGGCGAATCGTTTCGGCAAAGAGAGGACCTACACTCAGTTGCTTCACCTTTGAGCAATTTCCCTTGTAAGGGATGCTATCGGTGAATACGATTTCTTCCAAAGCACTCTTGCTTACACGTTCGTCAGCAGGGCCCGACATGATGCAGTGGGTAGCCAACGCACGTACGGAACGAGCGCCCTTGCTCTTAATCAAGTCGGCGGCCTTGGTGATGGTACCCGCTGTGTCCACCATATCGTCTACGAGCACCACGTCCATACCTTCGACGTCACCAATGACTTCCATAGAGTCTACCTCATTGGCGCGTTTGCGAGTCTTGTTGCAAATGACCATAGGACAATCGAAGTATTTCGCATAGCTGCTAGCGCGCTTTGAGCCTCCTACGTCGGGCGTTGCGATACAAAGATTCTCTAAGTTCAAGCTCTTAATGTAGGGCAGCATGATGGTCGATGCGAAAAGGTGATCGACAGGCACTTCAAAGAAGCCTTGTTCTTGGTCGGCGTGCAGATCCATGGTCATGATGCGATCGATACCGGCAACACTGAGCATGTTGGCCACGAGCTTGGCTGCAATCGATACGCGAGGCTTTGACTTGCGATCCTGGCGTGCCCAACCATAGTAGGGAACGATAGCGTTGACGGTGCGAGCTGATGCGCGCTTGGCGGCATCGACCATCAGCAGGAGTTCCATCAGGTTGTCGGCCGAGGGGAAGGTGCTTTGTACAAGGAAAACATCGCAGCCACGAATGCTCTCTTCGTAACAAACTTCAAACTCACCATCGGCAAAGTAGGTAACGGTGAGGTCGCCAAGCTCGAGATTGAGCTTTTCACAAATCTTTTCGGCCAAGTAGCGCGTCTTGGTACCAGAGAATACCTTGATGTTGTTGTGCATGGAGATGTTATGTGTGGGTTGGTGTTTCTTGATTAGTCGACGGCTCGCTTCAATTGGCGGAAGTGAGTGATTAGTGCACGAAAATCGGGCGAGCTATGGAGGTTGAAACGATTCCAAATGTCGCCCAATACCACGATACCTCCAAAGCCATAATCACGAATCTCGGAGATATTGTCCAAGCCGACTCCTCCCAAAGCCATTACTTTGCGGTTGATAACCTTTTGGCGGGCCATCTCTTCTAAAACATGAGGGGGAAACGTACTATGGAACTCGCCACTGCCCATATTTTGGAAAATTGGCGAGAGGAACATATAGTCGCAGTAGCTACTGCGTGCGGTGAGTTCCTCGGGCGAATGGCAACTACAAGAGGTGTGTCCCTTATAGCCTTGAGGGAGTTCGGTGTTGCGACTATTGAGGTGGATGCCTTTGAGACCAAATTCGCCTTTCAGATAGAAGTGGTCGTGCACAACGACTTGTTTTCGATAGCTTGTGGGTAAGAGACTTATGAGCCGCTCGTGTAGCACGGGCTCGGTGCCAGGCTTACGTAGGTGTAAGGTATCGAGCCCCTCGTCGAAAAGTGCCGTCAGTATCTGATGCTCTTCGACAAAAAACTCTGGGCGGGTCATCAAGATGAGTTTCATAGACAGGAAGAATGTGCTCGGAGCATCACGACGTGTTGTCCTATGCGAGAGAAACAATAGCTAAATCTACTGCAAAGGTACACAAAATCATTGAGGTGAAGCGGATAGTACGAAAGGAAAAGATGGGCTAAGGGAAAATCGTAGAAGAGAAGTCGGAGCTTTTCTCCTTCGAGGGAATCTGAGCGTTTAGAGCGACTGAATGTGCTGAAGTAACGCTTCGAGCGAGGGGATGTTGATGTGGCGACGGCGTAGCTCGACCATACCTGTTTGAGCGAGAGTGTTGAGCATGTGCGATACTCTCAATCGAGTTGTCGAGAGCTCTTGTGCCAAAGCTATCATGTCGATGATGAGTTCCTTATGTCCTGCGGGGCGAGAACTCCTTAGTAGGATGAAACGTAGGAATTTTTGCTCCAGAGTGTCTGGTTCGGCTTGCCAGAGACGATTTTCCCAAAGGTGCTGAACCGAGCACACATGATTGAGATAATTGATATGGAAAGGTACACACTGAAACAAGATTTCGCGTACTTCTTGTTTGGGAATACTCATGATTTGTACCTCACTAGCGGCTGTGAAAGTCGCTGTGTGACGAGGGCGTAGGCCGAAGAGGCGTTCAGGCTGAAATAAGGTAGGGAGAGCATTGTACTCTCGAAAAAAATAGCTTCCATTGTCGCAGCGTTCTTCTTTGCACACCGTTCCTGTGAGCGAGCAGATGAGCCGTTCGCAGGCTTCGCCTTCGCGCACGATGGTGGCTCCCTCACTGATGGTGCGGAAGTCAAAATGCACACGTTCGGCAATTTGCATAAAGTCGTCCGTGCTTAGGCCTTGGAAGAGGCTTACAGAAACGAGGCGATTGAAAAAGCGATTTTCCATGACAGCCCTATTGGTTTTCGAGGTAATGTTTCATGCGTTTGCTCGTCCAAGTTTGAAGTTGGCCTTTGTCGTCGGCATAGATGAGATAGGCATCTATCTTGGGGTGCTTTTGTACAAATTGTTTGGCTTTGTCCAGCCCCATCACCATAAAGGAGGTCGCATAGGCGTCGGCCTGTGCGCAAGTAGGTGCTATGACGGTGGCCGATAGCAATGAGTGCTCCACGGGATAGCCTGTGTGAGGGTGAATCGTATGGGCATACTTGCGTCCTCCTTTATAGTAGAAGTTACGATAGTTGCCCGAGGTTGCTACGCCACAATCAGTGAGGCGTACGATGGCTTGCAAGCTTTGCTGTGTTTGCGTACTATCTTCGATAGGCTGGTTGATGCCCAATGTCCATTTTTCGCCCTTGGCATTGAGCCCACGTGCGACGACTTCTCCGCCCACTTCGACTATGTAGTTTTTACAACCTTTGGCGGCCAATAGACGAGCCACTCGGTCTACGCCATATCCTTTGGCAATGGCGCCCATATCGACCGAGAGGCGAGAATCGTCCTTTCTATATTGCTTCCCTACGAGCTGTAATTTCTGATAGCCTACAAATTGTAGCAGACTATCGACCATCGTTTGCGTAACATCGTCCCTGTTCTTGAAGCCGAAGCCCCAAGCATTGACCAAGGGAGCCACGGTGATGTCGAATGCCCCTTCTGTTTCTTTGGAGATGTGCAGTGCCATTTTCATGGTTTCGTCAAACATCTCGTTGGGAGCATAGGGAAGATTGTTGTTGAAGCGCGAAAGCGTGCTCTGCTCCTTAAACATGGACAGGGCGCTATCTACACGTTGAAGTTCGGCCAGAATTTCTCGGTCCAAGTTGTGCTTGGAAGAGTATTCCACGTGATAGCTCGTGCCAAAAATATGTCCCTCAGTCTTATAAAATTGAGAGCTGGAAAGAACAAACACCGTGCCTACAATGAGCAAAAGGAGAAAAAGGACGGCGAGAATGCGTTTAGACATGGAGGAATGGAGAATGAGAACTAAAATTGCGACAAATCAAAGACTAAGTTGAAAGTACCTCCCCACAACGTGGCATCGCGGTTGTTGCCAAAGCCTGGGATATAGGCGGCTCGACCAGTGGGAGCCATTTTCTCGTAGAGCCGTGCCCTATAACGTACAGACCAACCTAAGTGAACGAATTTCCAGAGTTGGGTTTGCAGTCCAAACACGAGTTCTCCCCAATGTGCAGCACTCCTCACACCATCGTGGCGAAAAGGGGTGCTCGTTTTCCAATGAGGGTCGAGCAAGCCGGGACTTGACAAGTCGTAGTTGAAAATAGAAACACCGTAGCGTGCCCCGACAAATACACGATTGCGTGAGCGCTTGTCACCTTTGACGTTGTAGTCCAACCCGAGGCGAAGATAGGGAGCCCGAGTCGTGAAGCGAATTTGTGTGGTTTCGCCCACCATATCAGCGCGCCCCAACCCTAATTCGGCTATGGGAAAATAAGTGTTGCGCAGGTTGAGGCGCAAGGCTGCCTCGTATTGCCCATATTGTGTGATGTGAGCTAATCCTGCTCCGAGCACGTCGGCCGAGAGGCTAATACCCGCCAACAGGGGCACGCGCCGATTGCCGAGCGCTCGCAGTGCCCGTTCGGCCTCCTTGTCTACGTATTGGACGCCTTTGAATTGCTTTGTACTGTCGTTGGCGATAGGCTGCTGAGCCACCGCGAGGAGCGAGCAACTACTGAGCAGAAGTGCGGAAAAACACTTTGAGATGTTCGATATCCTCATATTGAACCTTGGGATTGGCTATGCGCACACTTTCAATAGCGAGTGCCAGAACGCTTAGGTCGTGGCTCGTGTGTGCGATGGATTGGAGCGTATGAAAGGTTACGGCAGGGCAATCGATCGACTCGAAATGCTGCTGGCGTGCATGGTCGATGACGATGCGTTCGCTCATGCTTGCATCGCCTTCGGTAAATTTCAAAATCAGCGTGTCTCGATCGCTGGCTACGTTGAGCGGAAGGCTCACTGCGGAAAGGTCTTTCCCTTGATTGAAGAGGAGTTCCTCCTTGCCATTCTTCAAGCCATAGACGGAGAGAGTTTGTGGAAGGGTGAGCTTTGTCTGCGTAGCGGCATCGTAAAATTTGAGGGTCATAAGCACCTGATTGTCCAAAGGGCAGTCGATGCTGGCACAGGCCGAAATACTCAGCAGCAGGCTGAACACGGCGAGGAGGCGGGAGAGCGACATAGGCTTACAATTCCTTAGCAATGTGATAGTCGTTACGTCCAGAAGCATTGCGGCTGATGAGTTCGCCCAAGAAACCTGCAACAAACAGTTGAGTGCCCAAAATCATCATGGTGAGAGAGATGTAGAAATAGGGCGAATCGGTCACGAGGGGGGCGGGAGTATTGGTGGCCAAGTGATACAATTTGATACCTCCTACGGCCAGGGTGGCGAGAAAACCGAATACGAACATCAGCGTGCCCAAAAAACCAAAAACGTGCATGGGCTTGAGCCCAAAACTATTGAGAAACCAAAGCGAGATGAGGTCGAGATAGCCATTGACGAAGCGGTTGAGCCCCATAAACTTGGACTGTCCAAACTTACGAGCTTGATGCTGAACGACCTTCTCCCCAATGCGGTCGAAGCCTGCATTCTTGGCCAAATAGGGGATGTAGCGGTGCATCTCGCCATATACCTCAATATTTTTCACCACTTCCGAACGGTAGGCTTTCAAGCCGCAGTTGAAGTCGTGTAGGTTGGGGATGCCGCTCACCTTGCGTGCTGTGGCATTGAACAGCTTGGTGGGAAGTGTCTTGGAAATTGGGTCGTAGCGTTTTTGCTTGTAGCCGCTCACGAGATCATAGCCCTCCTCCGTAATCATGCGATAGAGTTCGGGAATCTCATCGGGGCTATCTTGCAAGTCGGCATCCATGGTGATGACTACTCGCCCTTGTGCAGCACGAAATCCGCAGAACAGGGCGGGGCTTTTGCCATAGTTGCGACGAAACTTGATGCCATGTACACCCGTGTCGGTCTCGGCCAGTTGTTCAATGATGGTCCATGAACCATCGGTAGAACCATCGTCGATGAACAGAATCTCGTGCGAAAAATTGTTGGCCGCCATCACGCGCTTAATCCAAGCGTAGAGTTCGGGCAGGCTTTCGTCCTCGTTGTAGAGAGGGATGATAACAGAAATATCCACTGAGTGAGCCATAGATATAAAGGTGTGTGCGGAGGATTAGAAACGTGAAGAACGGCGCAGGGCAATGAAACCACCCAACACCGCAAGCAAAGGAGCAGAGAGAATGTAGAGATAAATGATCATGGCTGCATAGGTGCCAGCACTGATGTCGCGCAGCTGTTCGATGACTTGCTGTGGGCTTAGACCTCCTGTGCTCACACGGATTTGCTCATTGAGCCCTGTTTCTTGCATCATTTGTTGCATATCGGGGCGGCTGAGATGGGTCAAATACTGCTCGAAGATGTAGCCATGGTCGAAAAAGGCCATGTACACAAACGTCGCGATACCTGCCCAAATGCCAGCATAGAGCACAGAAAGGAGCGTGTGCGAAAATCCACGACTAAAGGAGAAGGGGAGTTGCGCTGCTACTTCGCGACGAAAACGAAGCGTGAGTCCAAGGGCAAGAAGGGGAAAAAGGAGCGTGAGGAGCAACGAAAAGGTGGAGAACAGGGGGAAACTCAGCCCTATAACAAAGCTTCCCAAGCTGGTTATGGCTACGACACCGAGCAATATGCCATTTTGCATGGCATAGGCGTTGGTTTGGCGAAAGTTGATTTGCCGCAAATTGCGTATTTCTTCGGGAGTCATAAAATGGAGGTTGATGATGCGTGATGGAGAGAGGAGTAGAAGGGGAGAGAGAGGCACGCAGCTCGCCTTCCAACGCAAATGAGGAGAACGAACTTCCCACGCAAGAAATTCTTCTTCCCACGCAGGATTTTCTACGTCCCACGTAGAAATTTCTCCTTGCGTCGTAGGATTTTCTGCCTGCACGGCAGAACATTCCAAATGTGTTGCAAGGACATAAAAACCGAACGTGAGGTGCTACCATAAGCACCGACGAGATTATTCTTGCTTTTTGCGTCCGAAATTGTCGGGCACTTTGATGCGCGAGGCTATCCAGAAAGTGATGGGCACGAGCGCCATCACGAGGAGGAAACTGCGATAATAACCCAAAGTATCGCTCACCCAACCTGCGATAAGGCCTGGAAGAAGCAAGCTCAAGGCCATAAAGCCCGTGCAGAGAGCATAGTGTGCCGTTTTGGATTCTCCCTGTGAGTAATAAAGGAGGAAAAGCATATAGAGCGTGAAGCCAAAACCGTAGCCGAACTGCTCAATGAGAATGGCCAAATCAATCCAAAGCAGATTGCTGGGTTGATAATAGGCCAAGAGGACGTAGAAAATATTGGGCAGAGAGATGGCCATGACCATGGGCCAACGCCAACGGCGAAAGCCATCGCGCGCCACGACAATACCGCCAATGATACCGCCAACGATGAGGCCTATCGTTCCTACAGTGCCTTTGACAAAACCTATTTCTTGTGTGCTCAGCCCCAAACCACCTACGCTGATATGACTGTTGAGAAATAGTGGTGTTATTTTCGTGAGAAGAGCCTCGGGCAAGCGATAGAGGAGCATGAAGGCGATGGCTGTGAGAGCGTGGGGCTTGCGGAGGAAGGAGATAAAAGTATCCCCAATCTTTTGCAGAGTTTGCTGCAAGTCGCGCTTTGCCCTTAATGTCTTTTCGGTCGATGTGCCAGCGGGGAGCACAAGACGATGATAGAGCATGAAAAGCGAAAAAAGCAGGGTCAGTCCCATGAACATCCAACTCCACGCCACCGCAGGTTTGCGCGTATAGACCTCGAGCATGCCCACGATAATGAGCAATGCGCCTTCTCCAAATAGGGTGCCCACACGATAGAAGAGGCTACGCACACCTACATTGAGTGCCTGTTGGTGCTCGTCGAGCGCAATCATATAATAGCCATCGGCAGCAATGTCGTGAGTCGCACTGGTGAAGGCGATGAGGAAAAACAAGGCCAAAGTACTTTGAAAAAAGAAACTCGTGGGGAGGGTGAAAGCGATGCCGCCCAAAGCGACAGCGATGAGCGTTTGCATCGTTACGATCCACCAGCGATTGTTCTTGAACAACTCGACGAAGGGACTCCACAGCGGCTTCAACACCCAAGGAAGTGAGAGCCACGAAGAATAGAGTGCGCATTCCGTATCGCTCAGCCCAAGGCGTTTGTACATGAGTAGTGCCACGGCATTGACCACGGCAAAGGGGATGCCTTGTACAAAATAGAGCGTCGGCACCCAAGTCCATGGAGCGCGACGGCTACTGGTAGTGTTGCTGGATGCTTGCATGGCGGTAGTAGTGCTGTAAGATTTGTTCGTAGTCATATCCTTGAGCGGCCATGACGGCTGCCCCAATTTGGCACAAGCCTACGCCATGGCCCCAACCACCTCCTAAGAGGGTGAAGCGGGCAGGAAGGCCTTCGGGTGTTTCGCCCTCTTTTTCAATGACAAATGCACTTGAATAGAGGTGGCTCTCCGAGAGTGTACGACGTATTTCGAGCTCCTTGCCGATGGTGAGCGATTGCTTCGTACCGACGATACGCAGGCGGACGATGCGTCCACTATCGCCACGCTCCACGACTTGCAAATCTACAATTTTCCCAAAGTCCACTTCACTACGGCGTGCGATGAGGGAGGAGAGTTCTTCCTGAGTGTAGCTCACGCGCCAGCGGTAGAAATCGCTGGTTTCTTGGTCATAATCCTTGAGTACTTGAGCGAGTAGCGATTTGTCTTGGGTGTTGCAAAAGGCTTCGGGTTGTGTGGTGAGCCATTGCCTTGCCTCGGTCTCGTTTTTAAGGTTGGGAAGGAGGCTTGGTGGAGCTGCATCGCGCACGGGGACGAGATAGGCTTCGTCGTGATCGTCCCAGCAGGCCGAAAAGCGTTCGCTCATACCGCCACAGCACTTAGAAAAACGAGCATCGCAGATGGCACCTTCGTGGCTCAGCACCTGTCCACGAGTAGCAGCGATGGCCCCTTGCACCTGTGCGAGAGTGTGTGGAGGGATGCCTTGATAGCGTTGGCAATGATCGTCGGCACAAACGTCAAATAAGTTGTGGTCTTCTCGGTCGTACCAACGAATAAATTCATCATCTTTGCGCTGGAACGAAAAGAAGTTGGAGGGGCCTGCATTGCCTTGACGGTGCTGCTCAATTTGTTTGAGCAGCCAAGAGCGGCTCACTACTGCGTGTGCTTTGAGGAGTTCGGCCGAAGCTGTTGGACTCATTTCCGAAGCTATCACGCTCTCTAAATAAAGCTCTGCAGGTATGCGGTTGATGACGACAAGTTCTTCTTCTTCAATCATCAAGGAGAGTTCTCCGTGGAAACGTTGTGACTGTTTGCGTTCCCAATGAAAATTGATTCCGATAGGTACCTCGTGGAGCGTGAAGCTGGATTGCTGCGCTTCGGTCGTAAGGTGAAAATTGAGTTGGCTATAGGCATTGCCATTCCAATGAATAGCTCCTTCTCGGTATTCGACCGTTTGTTCTCCTTCTATGATGGCCCCCTTGGCCGTGTAGGGACTGTTGAGAGTAAATCGTATGCTGGGAGCGCGCATGATGCCTACGGCTATCGTCGGTTCTTCTCTTCGTTGGGAGTCTTCCCCTTCCTCCTGTTCAAGTTGAGGTTGAGTGGAGCGATGTAATCTTTGCGCCACTTCTTCTACTTCTTCGTTGCTCAAGCTCACCTCCTTTAGAATGGACACGACTTTCTCGGCAGTGATATTCGTATAGTCCTCGGGACGTGGGGTGATGATCAAACCGCCCATATCCAAAGCTCCTGGAGAAATGAGACATTGAGATTCTCCTTTGGAGAAGTAGCAGGAGGGGCGGTGTTTCTTACGTGGAAAAACAACGCAAATGAGTTGGTCGGGATGCGCAGCATTGCCCTCTTCGCGCCAAGCCAAAAGGTTAAAGTCGGGCGTGTGTTCTCCCTCTTCTATGGGAAGAACACTGAGTAGCTTACGTAATAATTTTTGTTCGCCTTCGCTCTCTTCACCCAGTACGACGAAAGCAGGACAAGCATAATCATTGAGCAAATAGATACCTGTACGCTTGTCGGTATATCCTGCTTCTTCCATACTTGCAACCTCCTCTGGCGTGAGGGGATACACGCGCTCCAAACGCCCTTCGTATTTGCCCCAATCTCGTTCGATGGGAACAATACCGCGCACTCCTGCCTGGAAATGAGCATGATCAGGCGCTGAAGCACCACAACGTGCACCATTGTAGAATACCAAAAAGTCGGGAAGTGCCATCGTTATGCGGCAAAATGCGGCAAGGTGTTCGTCGATTTGTTGAGGGGTGTGGCGACGCGTGGGAATAGTGAGATGGCGAGGGAGAATGGGGAAGGGATTGATGAGCACTTGATATTGTCCCTCAATGGGGAGGGCGTGCTGCACCGTAGGTCTATTCAGATCGCAAAGAAAGCAGGGGCGTTTCTCGATGTGGGCAGCATCGATTTTTGCACTGGTCGATACGATGCGCATGGGATTGTGCTGCACGGCCAGTTCTATACCCTCGTGATGCAAACTGCGTACCTGAATTTTGGTGTCAAGCGCTTCGAAACGCTCGCGGGCTTCCTCCCAATCTTTCAGCTGTTGGCTGATGAATGCGATGACTTCGTCTTGAAGGATGCGATGATTCCAGTGGGCATTCATCTGCTGTCGCGCACGGATTTCCAAACTGCGCAATTCGTCCTTATAGGCATTGTGGGCATTGACCTTATCAATGCTTAGCGCGGCATCGGAATTGCCTTCCCAGCGTCGGCACAAATACAATTCGTCGTAGATGCGCCCAATGCGGTAGTGGCGCGAAAGAGCGAGCCCTAACGCATAGTCTTCGCCATAGCTCGTATTAGGAAATCCCACTTTGCGTAGGATAGAAGTGTCAAATGCACGAGGAGCGCCTAATCCATTGATTCGCAAAGCATTATTTCTTCCATTATCAGGAGTCCATTCACTGTGGGCTATCAGTCCAGGAGGAAGCGTTTCGAGCGCAAAGTTTACCATTCGGTAGGCACCAATTACCATGGCGCACTTCTGTTTTTGAAACACCTCTACTATGCGTTCCAATGTGTCTGTACCACTATATAGATCGTCAGAATCAAGTTGTATGGCATAGCGTCCGCAGTGGGGAGAGCGTATGGCAAAGTCCCAACATCCTCCTATCCCCAAATCTTGGCGTTCTGGACGAAGCAAAATCACGCGCTTGTCGCTTGTGAGCTGTTCGACAGCTTCTCGAGTTCCATCGGTCGAATGGTTGTCTACGACGAGGATATTGTAGGGAAAATCGCTCTCTTGCTCGAGTACGGACTGCACCGCATCGCAAATGGTGCGAACGCGATTGCGTACGGGAATAACGACCGAAGCTACTACGGGATATTCGCCGCCAAAAGAAGTGTCGAGGAGTTCTGTACCAGCTTTATACTGGCCCAAATATCCCTCTTCACTTTGTGATTTGGAGGCTTTGGGGATTTCGTCAAATTCATTGGGAGCAAGCCACGCACCAATGCGTTGGAGATGGTGTGTACAAGCACGCTCCATCTCTATCTGCACTTCGCGTGCTGCAGGATTGACATAGTCAAACTGCTTCTCGCCGCTTTTGCGCAAGTCACTTTGTACTTCAGTGTAGAGTGGTTCGCGAAGATGATGCAGCTGGCCATGACGACTCAAGAAGAGACGCAGCGCGTAGGGGGCGGCATACTTGTAGCGACTGCGATGGCTATCGGAAAATTCTCGCAACAATTCTCCCTTGATAAACCATAGCCCACCGAAATCAAAATCATCGCGCACAGAGCCCAGTTGATAGTCGTTCACAGGCAGTAGGGTTGCTGTCGAAAGACTACCATCTACTTCCTGTTTCTGCTCCCAACGATCGGAGTAGACCATGGCGGCGTCAGAATCGAGAGCGACTTGCTGCATGCGTTGCAAACAGCGATAGGCTGGACGGAAAGTGGTAGGCTTGAGAAAGAGGGCTGCGTGGGGAGCTTGGCTCTTTTCAGCGATTTGTCGAAGGGTTTTACTTGAGGTGAAAGCATCTACGACGAGTGTATCGAGTTGAGGGTGAACCAATGCTGCATCCGTTACAAGCAGATGCACCGCGCAGGCTGGCACTTCTTGTGCCAGCGACAGCGCGGTGTCTATATCTTCGGCTTGCATGCAAGCCAAAAAAAGGTCAATCTTCGTTGTCATAAACGCGAAACAAGTTCGATTGAAGCAATGAGAGTTTTTTACAATTATTCGAGGGTTAGGCGAAGTGTTTCTTCTCCTTCTATCTTGTCGAGGAGAATGTGCTGCCCCTGTTGCCCCTCTAAGAGAATGTCGCAAATGGGGCCTTCTACGTACTCCTGCAAGGTGCGACGCAGTGAGCGAGCCCCATATTGCGGATCGAAGCCTTTTTCGGCCACGAAATCGGTTGCGGCAGGAGTGAGTGTAAGCTGATAGCCCGTAGCTGCCAAACGTGTGGTCAATGCTGAAATCTCAAGCTGAGCAATTTGGGCTACACTGGCACGATCAAGAGGGTCGAACATAATGATTTCGTCCAAGCGATTCAAAAACTCAGGAGCAAACTGACGGCTTAGAGCTTTGCGAACAATACTCTCGGCTTGTTGTGCCGACAACCCATCGGGGGAGGCAGAGAAACCAATACCAGCGCCAAATTCTTTGACCTGTCTACTCCCACTGTTGGAGGTCATGATGATAATGGTATTGCGGAAGTCTACGGTAGTACCATTTCCATCGGTCATGCGTCCCTCGTCCATCACTTGTAGCAAGGTGTTGAATACATCGGGATGAGCCTTTTCGATTTCATCGAGCAGAACGATAGAGTAGGGCTGACGACGCACGCGCTCGGTGAGCTGTCCGCCTTCTTCATAGCCCACATAGCCTGGAGGAGCTCCCATGAGGCGGGAGGTGGAGTGCTTCTCTCCATATTCGCTCATATCTATGCGAATCAGGGCATCTTTGCTGCCAAACATGAAATCGGCCAGAGTCTTGACCAAATGCGTCTTACCGACCCCCGTAGGGCCAACGAACATAAAAGTTCCGATGGGCCGATTCGGATCCTTGAGCCCCAAACGATTGCGGGTGATGGCGCGTGTTAGACGGGCGATGGCGCGGTCTTGTGCTATCACCTTCTCGCCCAGGGCTTGTTTCATTCCTTTCAAGCGCAAGTTTTCGCTTTCTTGCATACGTTCGGCAGGAACGCCGCTTATCATCGATACGACGCTGGCAATGCTATCGGCATCGACCACGATGCGATGGTCTTGAAGCTCCTTTTTCCATGCCTCTTTGAGCGTGTTCAACTCTGTTTCTGCTTCGGTGAGTTGATCTCGAAGTTTGGCGGCCAATTCGTACTCCTGACGGCTTGCGGCCGCTTCTTTGAGAGTGCGAAGGTTCGTCGTTTCGATTTCCTTTTGTTCGATGTGTGTGGGTACCTGCACATTAAGCAAGTGTACACGGCTACCTGCCTCGTCGAGCGCATCGATAGCTTTGTCGGGAAGTGCACGGTCGGTTACATAGCGCTCCGTGAGTTGCACGCAAGCTTCGAGTGCTTCTTCGGTATATTGCACGCTATGATGTTCCTCGTAACGCTCCTTGATGTTGCGTAGAATTTGCAGTGTCTCTTCGGGAGTGGTGGGAGCCAGCATCACTTTTTGGAAACGCCGTTCAAGTGCTCCATCTTTTTCGATCGTTTTCTTAAACTCATTGATGGTGGTCGCTCCGATACATTGCACTTCGCCACGCGCCAGGGCAGGCTTGAGCATATTGGCAGCATCCAAGCTCCCAGAGGCACCTCCAGCTCCAATGATGGTGTGAATCTCGTCGATGAAAAGGATAATCTCCCGATGGGCCTTGAGCTCTTCTATGAGTCGGCGCACACGTTCTTCAAACTGCCCACGATATTGGGTGCCAGCCACGAGGGCGGCCATATCCAGGCCCACGATGCGCTTTCCTGCGAGTAGATGAGGCACTTTCCCTTGAACGATGAGCTGTGCTAAGCCTTCGACAAGAGCACTCTTGCCGACGCCAGGCTCGCCAATGAGCACGGGGTTGTTTTTCTTGCGACGCGACAGAATCTGAGCCACACGTTCAATCTCTGCATGTCGGCCCACGATAGGGTCGAGCACACCCTCGGCAGCAGCTTTGGTCAAATCGCTACCGTAGTTGTCTATGATTGGGGTATCTTTGGGACTTTTGTCGGTTTTTGTGGTAGGCCCATTGTTAAGGCTTTCTCCCTCGCCATTTTGGTCGTCGGCAAAATTTAAGTCGCCTTGAGGCTGCTGGCTCTGGCTTGACTTGAGATTCATTTCGCTTACCACCTTTTTGTAGTCAATGTTGAAGCCCTTCATCACTTGGCTACCTTCGTTCACGTTGTCACGAAGTAGGGCGAGCAGTACGTGTATGTCTGTTGCTTCTTCGGCTTTTTGTAGGCGTGCTTCCAACTGTGAAAGTCGGAGAATACGCTCTACGTCGCTATCGAGCGCAGGCTCAACAGCAAGGTCTATCTCTGTATCGGTTCTGTGTATGCGCTCTTGCAGCGTTGAGCGCAAAGATTCGGTAGGAATGCCAAACTTTTCGATCACTTTGTGAGCCGCACAATCGGCATCACTAAGTATGCCGAGCAGCAAGGCCACCGAGTCCACCTTGGAGGTGTTGCAGCGGAGCGCTTCTTGCTTGCTTGCAGCGAGGATGTGAGCGATTTTTGGCGAGAAGTTTTGCGTCATATTTTGTTTAGTCCTATTTATAGATGTGCAAAGGTACAAAAAACAATCGGATTATACCTTGATTTCTTCAAGATGAGGTGATATTGAATAAAAGCGTTGCTCGAAGATCACGGGTTGTGATTGGGGAAAGTGTAGCGCGAGAGCGCAGCCTTCTTGCTGCCTTCGTGCACCCTCCATGTATGTGTCTGTGTTTTTGCCTCCATTGCTTCCATTATGCTTTCAAGTGATTGATTGTTAGCTGATTGTTGGTGGAAGTGGGTGCCTGCTTGCTTCCACCAATTACAATGTGCGACAAGCGACATCTACCACTGAATCGTGGAAGGAAATGTCGCAGTGGAGGAGAGGCTCTTGGATACCCTCCATTGGTCAAATGTTTCAGAATCAATAAATAACATGGTTTGATGGAAGAGGTGGAAGGAAAAAGTAAAGCACCATGACAGGATAACGTGCGCGAGAGCAACAAAACAAACCAACTGGGAAGCGCGTGCTCCGCGATGCGAGTTAGAAAATTTTACGTGGGATGTAAAAAGACGTAGCTCCCACCTAAAAATGAGTTTGGCGAGGAGGCGACGAAACTTGAAGAAAACGAGCAATGCGACAAAGTCTGAAATCGTCTGAAGAACCTTTAGGGCATACCTTGCATGGCGAATTTGGGCAAACGTAATATCGGGAGCGTAGGGGAGATGTTGGGAAGAAAAGTGTTGTGCTTTTTCAACGGATAAGAGAAAAAATGTTCGTTTTTATGGCTGGGGCTTGGCTAAAATATTGGAAATGCGTATCTTTGCTGCGCTTTTATGCCTTTTTGGGTGTGAAAGCTAAGAAAATTATTTATAATCACTCTCAATCCATCACTACCATGATGAATCAGTATGAGACCGTTTTCATCCTTACTCCCGTTTTGTCTGATGCTCAGATGAAGGAGACGGTCGAAAAGTTCAAGGGTATTCTCGCCGAACAAGGTGCCGAGATTATCAATGAAGAAAACTGGGGCTTGAAGAAGATGGCCTATGCTATCGACAAGAAGAGCACTGGTTTCTATCAGTTGTTGGAGTTCAAGGCTGAACCCCATGTTGTAGAAAAGCTGGAAATCGGTTTCCGTCGCGACGAGCGCGTTATCCGTTTCCTTACCGTTAAACTCGACAAGTTCGCTGCCGCTTATGCAGAGAAGCGTCGTTCAAACAAGAAGGAGGCATAAAAACTATGGCACAAGCAACTGAAATTCGCTACTTGACTCCCGCAACGGTAGACGTCAAGAAAAAGAAGTATTGCCGTTTCAAGAAGAGCGGTATCAAGTACATCGACTACAAGGATCCCGAATTCCTCAAGAAGTTCCTCAACGAGCAGGGTAAGATTCTTCCCCGTCGCATCACGGGTACTTCTTTGAAGTTCCAACGTCGTGTGGCTCAGGCCGTGAAGCGTGCTCGTCACCTTGCGCTCCTGCCCTTCGTAACTGATTTGATGAAATAACCAAAAGAGGAGGACACACACATGGAAATCATTCTTAAGGAAAACGTACAAGGTCTCGGTTTCAAGAACGAAATCGTAACCGTAAAGGACGGCTATGGCCGTAACTTCCTCATCCCCACAGGCAAGGCTATCATCGCTTCGGCTTCGGCTAAGAAGATGCTCGCTGAAAATCTCAAGCAGCAGGCTCACAAGCTCGAAAAGATCAAGAACGATGCGATTGCACTCGCTGAAAAGATCAACGCTGTAGAAGGTATCCAGATTGCTACCAAGGTGAGCGCTACTGGTGCTGTATATGGTTCTATCACTTCTGCTCACATTGCCGAAGAATTGGCTAAGAAGGGCATCGAAGTAGATCGTAAGAGCATCGTCCTCAAGGACGTGAAGGAAATTGGTGCTTACACGGCTCTCGTGAAGCTCCACCGCGATGTAACTGGCGAAGTTAAGTTTGAAGTCGTAGCTGAGGCTTAATCTTCTCGTCATAGACTCTTTGCGCTGTTATGCGATGGTGAACGTTTGGGCATAAGTAATAAAGGCCCAACACTTTTGTATCGCTTCTTTCGCAGTGCAGTGCTTTGAATTATAAAAACCGCAGTAGGACGAAAATCCTACTGCGGTTCTTTTGTTTTTCTTGATCAGAGCATAGCATGTGGTTAGTTGGGCTGCTTCAATTTGCTACATTCGCAGGGAGGAATGTACCCTCAGAGGAGGGAAATACAAAATGCCTAAATCCTGATATTGAGCGTGTTTAGAGGAATCAAGAGAGGGAGGAAGGCCAGATGTGCATCATACTTGTTGCTCGGGATAAAGGCGATGAATGGCCCGCATGACTGCTTGGGGAGGGAGATTGACGAGTAGCTGTCGTTTCATGAAGTCCATGGCGGGAGCAACGTGGGAAAAATACTGCTGCCAGCCCTCGCATAGATAGGGATGCCCATTCTCGCCATCACGACTCGTCGTGAAGCGCGTACGAGGGCAATCGCCATGACAGGCATGGCGCCATTCGCATTCTCGGCATTGTTGGGTGAGTAGGCGACGCTTGTTTTCGCCAAATTCTATTTGTTCGGGAGAGAAGAGCATTTCTCCCAAGCTCTTTTCCATCAGATTGCCCAGCTTGAACTCCGGAAATACGTAATGGTCGCAGGCATATACGTCGCCATTGTGTTCGATGGCTGTTGCATGGCCGCAGGTTTCGGCCATGGTGCATACTCCAGGGGTAACGCCCATCCACCCTGCGAGTGTGGCGTCAAAGAGTTGGATGAATACTTGCCCTACATCATGGCGCACCCATTCGTCAAAAACTGCACAGAGAAAACAGCCCCATTGCTCGGGGCGCACACTGAACGGTGCCATTTGAGCGGTGGTAATACCTTCGATAGGAGAGGCCAAACGGCGCCCATCGGGGTGAAGGAAAAAGCGTTCTACGACGGGTGTGAACTGGATGTAACGACAGTCGATTTGCTTGAAAAAGTTGTAGAACTCTTTGGGCTTATCGGCGTTGAAATTGTTGACCACGGCCATGGCATTCCATTCCAAACCATTGCGGTTGGCTATTTCAATGCCCTGCATCACTTGTTTCCAAGTGCCTCTGCCTGAGCGTGAGAGACGATAGCGGTCGTGCATTTCTTGCGTGCCGTCGATGGAGATGCCCACGAGAAAACCATGGGTGCGGAGAAATTGTGCCCACTCGTTGGTGAGCAGCGTGCCATTGGTTTGCAAGGCATTGCCTATCTTTTTTCCGTTGGCGTACTTTTGTTGGAGTTCAAGCGCTTTCTCATAGAACGAGATGGGGCGAATGAGCGGTTCGCCACCATGCCAAGTGAAAAGCACTTCCTCGGCAGTTTGTGTTTCGATGTATTGTTGGATGTAGCGCTCGAGCAGTTGGTCGCTCATTTCCTGTCGAGGGCTGGAGGTGTAGAGGTTCTTCTTTTCGAGATAATAGCAGTATTCGCAGTTCAGATTGCACATCGAACCTGCGGGCTTAGGCATCAGATGAATAGGGTGGGGCATAGCGCAAAGAAAAAACTCGCATCACCTCGCCATCACAAATTTCTCGTACAGAAAAAAGCATTGGTGATGGCGAAGTAATCCGAGAGGAAAAGGGCTTAGAGGTTTTGCAAGGCGACAATTTCGGCTGTAGGGTCGGCTGCGCCGAAGATGGCACTGCCTGCTACCAAAATGTCGGCACCTGCTTCAACGAGTAGGCGACCTGTTTCACGATTCACGCCACCATCTACTTCAATCAGTGCTTTGGAGCCCGTTCGGGTGAGGAGTTCGCGTAACTTTCTTGTTTTTTCGACCATCGAAGGGATGAACTTTTGTCCTCCAAATCCAGGGTTTACGCTCATAAGCATGACCAAATCCAATTCTGGGGCAATCTCCTCGAGTACGCTCACAGGAGTGTGAGGGTTGAGCGTTACACCTGCCAGCATGCCTTCGGCTTTAATGGCTTGAATCACACGGTGCAGGTGGGTGCAAGCCTCATAGTGTACGTTCATCACGTGAGCTCCCAAAGCCTTGACTTCCTTGATGAACTTTTCGGGTTGCACAATCATCAAGTGCACATCGAGGGGCTTTGTGGCGTGTTGGGCCATGGCTTGCATCACGGGGAAACCAAAGCTAATGTTGGGGACGAACACTCCGTCCATCACATCGAGGTGATACCAATCGGCCGTAGAGGCGTTGAGCATTTCGAGATCGCGCTGCAAGTTGCCAAAATCGGCAGAGAGCAGCGAGGGAGATACCATTGTCATAGTGAGAAAGTAGGTCTATGTTTTGTTGAATTAGAGCGGAGCGTCTGTTGCAGGCGAGGTGGAGGATTGCTGCTCGCGTAGCTCCTGGATGTAAAGCAATTTTTGTAGTGCAAAGTCTTCATTTTCTGGATCGCCCAACAGATCTTTGAGTAGCAATTCGGCTTCGTCGAGCTGTCTTAGATTAATGAGGATAAAACTTTTGCGACGTTTCAAAAACTGCAAGAAACGACGTGCGTGCTCGATGTCTTCGCTGTTTTCCTCCTCCTCATTGCTGAGGTTGGAAGAGATGCTTTGTAGCAAGCTGTTGATGATGGAGAGCGCACGAAAATCGCCCGAATTGGTCAGTGCATTGACATATTCGGTGGTGTATTGGTAGTCGTTTTGTGGGAAAGCGATGTCTAAGTAATAGTAGGCTTGTCGGTAGAGCCCCAATTCGGCATAGCAGAAACCGATGTAGTAGGCCAGTCGGTAAAAGTTGTCGCGCGCTGATTTGCGCAGGCTATGGTAGTGTTGGTTGAGGGCGATGTAGGCATTTTCCAGATGACGCAGTGCATCATAGTAGCGTCGCGACTCGAAGAATCGTCGTCCCCAATAGAGATTGTAGCTGGCATTGGGCCAGGTGCAAAAAGCAACAAATTGCTGTTCTGTACTGAGCGTCTCGCCTTTGTCGATGCGGTCGTTCATCTCCTTCCAGAGATACTCGAATTCGGCTTTGCGCTGGCTCGTGGTCGAGGTGTCGTAGGCAATGAGTAGTGAACGAACGGGGCTGGGCGCAATCTCAGCAGCCATGCGCGAGTGCGTGGGAGAGAAGTTTTGAATGGGCGGTACAAAGGTGAGGCGCATGTAGAGCACTTCTTGAGCCTCGTCTTCGGCATGCAGATGCAGAAGGTACTCCTGTCGCTGCTCTCCTCCGATGGTGGCTTCGACGAGAAGCGTAGCGCTTTCGCGTATGAAAAGCGCTCCATCGTTGTCATGACGAATGAGAGCTGCTGTTACGTCGTAGAGTGCGATAGCGTCGGGGTCGGAGAGTTCCTGTAGTTCGTCGGCTACAATGCGTAAGCGATGAAAGCCCACAAGAGGAGTATCGCAGAGCGTATAGAAGAGCTGTTCCAAATAGTGGTGTTCCACCTCGTTGGAACGCCATTCGTGCCCTCCGTTTTGATTGATCAATTCGGCTTCGTGTGCCAAATGGCGCTCACGAGCATTCATCGCGTTGTGTTCCTCCAGATTGCCGCTGTCGTTGCTTTGAATCGCATCGAAGATGTCCCGGAAAGAGCGTGCTGCTTCGAAGCACATGGTCAGCGTCGAACCGAAATCTCGGAGCAACTGTCTACTCATGGGCGAAAGACGGAAACTGGCCATGACGTGCAAAGCAATGCTGTGTTCGCGTTCGTTGACCGAATAGATGACTTTGAAGTCGCCATACTGCTGGTTGAATTCGTTGCAAGCGTAGCGCACATTGTCGATGGCTCCAAAGGGAGTTTCGAGAAAGAAAAGAAAGTGAATGCGCACGAAGCTACGTCCTTCGCGCCCCATGACATGGAAATCACCATTTTGAAATTGGAAGTGGTAGTCCTTTTCGGGCGTTTCTTTTCCCTCTTGGGTCACATGGGTGGCCTCCCATTTAATGTTGAGCTTGTCGAACAGTTCTTGCAGTGTCTGCTCCACGCGCAGCTCTTCCCCTTGGGAGGAGGTGGCATGGCGACCAAAGAGTCGTGCAATGGTGTTCTTGAAGCTGGTGATTTTCATGATTTTTTCTTTCCTATTGATTTTCAGTCAGATTCCTGTTGGTTTTCAGTCGGATAGGGCCCCCAGATTGTTTATCTCTGAAGTTGGTATATTATTTCCGCGGATTTATTTAATTATTTCCGCGGACTTAATTTCAT